>NZ_JAALJH010000006.1 GCF_011064615.1 Aquisphaera insulae
CCTCGCCCTCCCGGTCCCCGGAGCGGCGCTTCACCGAATGGGAGGGCGAGGCTCCTGCCGAGCCAGGCGCAGGCTGGCGATCGCGCCGGGGCCTGGTTCCCAACGGCGTTGTCATGCCCGCAGAGCGTGGAGGACTTGCCGTGGATCGGAGCCGGTCCCGTCGCGTTCCACCACCGCCATCCGGACGATCCGGCCCCGGAGATTGGGTTCGGTCGTCGCCTTGACGACCGAACCCAACGAAACTCTTCCCTTTTACCATAAACACTTTACGTCGAAAAATCGGGTTGTCGACGGGGGGATTATCGCAGATTGCGTGGCTTCGGGACTCAGAGAGCCTGACAGATGGAGCGGGTGGCCGTGGTGGAACACCACGGAGAGCAGGCCGAGTGGTTGGACAGGCTTTGCTCCGGGGCCGAGCCGGTCCCGTGGTGTTCCACCACGGCCACCCGGAGCTCCGGCCTGGCGGCCAGGAGTGTCCAGAATCGCCCTCGGGATTTGGGACGGTCCCATCCGTGTCTTCCGCATCTGGGAGGGTGCCGCTTCGCCACCCGGCCGGAACCGGAAGAGCTTGCTTCGGCTTGCTCTCGTGAGGTTCGCGAGCGTGGTCGCCGATGGCCGCGCTGACGTTTTTCGCCCGCCGGGAAAGTCCGCCTGCTTCCGCCTGGTCCCGCAAGGGTGGAACGAACCTTCCACGTCCCGACGGTTCGCGACGGACTCAAGGCGTCCCCATCGATCGTCCCGGCCGCACATCATCGCGGCAGATCCCCCCCGCCTCTTCGTCGGGTGACCCTGGGCGCGCACGCTCCCGGCGAAGGAAGCCTCTATTGAGAGAGTGCGCCATGTTTCGGATTTTTCGTTCGCCTCCCCGATGATTTTCCGGGCCGGATCCCGAAGGCACCCCGAAGAATCGTCAGAATCCAACCAGTCCGCCACGGGACCCGATCCACGAATGGCATCTCTCCCGTCTCGATCACCAGGAAACCGTGGTGTGTCCTATTCTCAGGCCCCAATTTCAGGCCTACTCGGTTGACGGCCTCCTCCGCCCGCGTCCTCGGACGCGGGCGGAGAATACTCCCTCACCTCGCCGTCGTCGCGGCTCCTCGTGGAGAAAGCCGTGACGCGTGCCGACGGATCTCGGTCATTTCTTCCTGACTGCGGCCGTGACGAGGAACCGTGCCGCCAGTTGGTCCAGGTGCCTGTCGAAGCGGACGAGCGCCTCGCGGAGAAGACGCAGGTCCTGTTTGAGGCGGCGGGGTGATTTGAGATGCTGGAGCATGTCGCGTGTGAGGGTCGCGACTCGCTGCAACATCTTCGACGTTTCAATTTGAGCGTTGAGGGCCGCGACCACCTGCTTGCGAGTCGAGGTGCTGCTCGATTCGATTCCCGAGGCGATGGCGTAGATCGCCTCTCCTTCGCTGGACGTATCCGCATTCAGCTTGAGGACGTCCGCAGCGAGCTTCGAGGGCGACTTCACGTCCCGCAACGCCACGCGCACTTCATCGACTTCCAGGGCCGTGGAGTTGTCGGCCACGCTCTTCATGAGCGCGAATCCGCCGAGCTGCGAATCCGCCAGGACCGTGAACAGGTCCTTATTCGTGGTGCGTGAAGTCCCATCCGGCGTCGTCACCACGATGTGATACTGTGAGTTCGCCGTCAGGCCCGCGGGGACCGTGATCACCAGCTTGTTCGGCGTGAACGACGTCACGGTCGCCGTCGTGGCGGTGCCGCCGGCCACCGGCACGAACTCGACCTTGGGCGTCGTGCCGCCGCTGGCGAGATTGAAGCCCGTGATGGTCACCGTGGCCCCGACCTTCGCGCTGGCCGGATCGACCTTCTGCAACGTGGGGACGGGCAGCCAGTCCCCGAGCACGATATCGATGTTGGTCGGATCGATGCTCGTGAAATCGGTCGACTTGCCGCCCTGATCGTCGAATGGGAAACCGTAGGCCAGATTGCCCTTGCTGATCGGCACGCCCTGATAGGAGCCCAGGTGCCAGAAGCCCGCGTAGAAGTTCGCCGGGGAACCCTTCGACAGGCCCTGATTGTAGAAATTCGCCGGATCCGCCCAGACCTCCGAGCTCGTCTTGGTCCCCGGCGCGATGTTCGCCACGCCACGGCTGAGCGCCGAGACGATCTGATTCTCGATGTTCCCCAGGTCCCCCTTCGGGTCGGGGTTCGGGCCGTTATCCGCGAAGACGCCGTTGTTCGCGAACACCATCTCGCCCGGCGATCGTGACTTGTTCACCACGGGGTTGGCCGGCGCGTTCGCGTCCTGAGCGATCCAGGGAAGGGGCGGGGAGCTGCCGACCGCGACCGTCCCCGAATCGGTCGTCGCCGCCACATCCTCATGGACCAGCGCGAAGCTGAACGTCTTCGACGCCGCGTCGATCTTGGTCACGGTAAACGTGCCGTTGAATTCCTGGTTCGACAGCCCCTGGAGCGTGACGACCTCGCCCACGAACAGGCTGTGCGCGGCGGACGTGGTCACGGTCGCCACGTTCCCCGTCAGCGAGACGTTGCTCACCTGGACCACGTTGTCGCTGCCGAAATACGCGAGCGCCGCGGGCTCCGTCGCCTCGGCGAGATCACCGGCGTGGACCAGCGTGAAGGTGAACGACGTCGTGCTAGGGACCGACGTGATCTTGTACGTGCCGTTGAGCAATCCGTCGGCTTGCTTCGTCCCCTTGAGCGTGACCATCTGGCCGGTGAAGAACCCGTGGGGCTGCTTCGTGTTCACGGTCACGACGTTGTTCGTGAGCGACGTGGATGCCACGTCCACCGCCGTATTCGTGCTGAAAAACGGCTCGTAAACGTCCCCCACCAGCGCCCCCGACGAGTCCCGGAATTCGAGCACGGTGTAGACATACGGCGAGCTGAGCTTGAACGAGAGGTTGGCGCCGGCCTCCGCCTTCTGGCTCAGGATCAGGCTGCGGGGGCTGCCGACGGCGATCCCCACCACGGTCGTCCCGGGCGCGATCCCCGGCCCGGTCACCACCAGCCCGATGACGTTCCGCGAAGGATCCGCGCTCACCTTCAGCGTCGTGAGGTCGGCGGCGTCGATCGTCCCGGTCACCGTCTGATCCGGGATCGCCGGGGAGTAATTCGTGATCGTGGTGGCCGTGTAGATCTTGCTCAGATCAGGATTCTGAGGATCGAAACCGGGGACCACCTTGAGCGGGTTGGACGCGGTCTTGCCCCCGAACAACGCGGCGATCGCCGAGTTGAAGTAGCTCTGCAGCGGATCGAACGTCCCGGCGTTGTAGTCCAGGGAAAGCTGGTTATACGGCGCGACAATCCGCACCGGATAGCTCGTGCCATCGATCGTCCCGCCGCCGACCACTCCGCGCAGGAAAGCGTCCTGATAGGCGGACGAGACCGTGTTGGTGATGTAAGACTTGAACGCGTCGACGACGTTTGCCCGGTCGATCTGAACTCCCACCCCGTCGCCCCCATTCACATTCGCGTCCGGCGGAGTGGCCTGGAGCGAGATGGGGAAGCCGAACTGGTCCACAAGCGATGTGTCCATGTTCAGGCCCTGATGATCGATCGCGAACGAGTTGGCGGCGAAAACGGGGTTGTAGGCGTATTCGATGAAGTCGACGATCCTGGAATTCTGCACGTTCGGGTCGCCGGGATCGCCCAGGTTGGGCGCCGCGATCGAGTGCCGGTCCGCATTGATGCCCACCGACGGCGGGGTGTTGATGCCGAAGATCATTCGCGCCGAGTTGGTGGGTATCGCCGGCACGTCGATGATCGCCTCGCCGGACGCGGAGAAGTTCAGCTTGTACGAGAAATCCTTCAACGCGTCCCGGCCGGGATCGATGCCCGCGGTCGACACATAGAGCCCAGATGCGCCGTTGTCGCCGCTCTTGAAGACGTACGACGTCTGGGTGTGCACGGTGTTCCATGCCAGCACGTAATACACCGGCACGTCGGCGGCCAGCCCGGTCTGGCGGTGCACGCGGAACGGGATGGTCGCATAGGCTTGCGCGTCGGTCGCCAGCTTCCAGGTCGCCGTGCCGCCCCCGGGCACCAGCGTGCATCCCTTGAGCGTGTTCGTGGCGGTGTCGATGCTCGTATAGCTCACGGTCGCGACGCCGCTCGTCGTCTGGATCGCCACGTCCCCCGACTTCGCAAATCCGCTCAGCGACTGCAGGACGATCGTGCCCGCGTCGTTGATGACGGTCTGCCCGTCCGAAGCGGCCGCGACCTTGGTGATCGGCAGGTCGTAGCTCTTCACCACCGCGCCGGCCAGCAGGGCATCACCGCCCTTGGCCGAATTGGTCACGATGTCGCAACCCGTGAACTGGTGCGCCGCGGCATTGATCCCCGTGTAGTTGATCACGGCGACGCTGCCGTTGTTCGTCTGCACCGCGATGTCGCCGGTCGTGGGGAAGCCATCGGTGGACTCGACCGTGATCACCGGCGAAACCAGGGCCACCTGCTGGGTCACGGTCGTCGAGCTGAGGACGAGCCGATCCTCGAGCCTCTCCACGCCCGTCCGGGCCCCTCGTGAAGTCTTGCGACGCCCCTGACGTGCCCGACGAGCGGGCCGAGAGTTCGGCTGAATCACGTACATCAAAGCGGCTCCTGTCATCGGATGTAGCCAGTCGCGTCGGCTCGAATTGGAGAGACCACAACGTCTCTCTCATGATCGAATAGGGGACCCTCTTCGGTGAGCCTCGCTGCCTGAGCGTGGATGGGAAGTCGTTGTCGGACTGGACGTAAGATCGCCGTCCCTGGTGGCATGCGGTTGACAGGCCGCATCCGCGGAAAGTGGATACCCCTGGATTGTGGACTCAGGAAAGACCTGCCGCAAGGGAGGTCGCGAATTTGAAACATGGACAAAAGAACTAAATACACCGTGCTTCTGTTTATTCAATGGCCGCCCGCAACAGAACGGGAAATCCTTGCGGAAATCCCTGGCCACGCGCTCAAGACAGACAAGCTGGGCAGCCAGGGAAAACCATGGATTGAACGCTTGTCGATTCCTCATCGGAATCCAGAGCTAAGTAGTCCGGAATGAGTGGCCATGGACTCTTGACCCGGTCGGCGACCATCCCGATCGAATCGACACTTTATCATCTCCTTCTTGCCCGGATCGCACTCGTTGTGTGCCTGGCCGTCGAGCGCCGGTCCCATGTCGTGCCCTCGATGAGTTACACTCGAGGATGAGCTCTCGAGTGGTCCGAAAATCGGCGGCGGCTATGGACACGAGGAGCAGCGGGATGCCTGGAGCAAACGACCGTTGGGACATCAGGACCTGGATGGCCGCGATAGCCCTGATTGCAGTGATATTCTACTGCGGGATGCTGTTTTTATAGGTCTTACATCTGGATGATAGAGGCGGGTTGGTGACTCGCCTCGCAGCCCTCAAACCGTCAGTGACGAAGGACTCTGTAAGGATTCTGTTAGGGGTCATTCTGAGGATCCTGTAATACGTCATTCTGGTTCGGGAGTCTGTGAGGAGTCGTTCTGATTGGCGACCGGTATCCAGAGGGCTGGGGTCTATCCAGCCGCGGGCGGATCGACGCTTGCGGGAATTCCATGGCGAGGTCGCGCGGCCGAACAAGACACGCCTTAGCGGTCCAACTGGGCCGCAATCCAGCCCATGACCGCAGGAAGATCAACCGCGGGCCAGGTCTGGTTCTGAACCGGATCGAATTCCGCCGAACCATCGAGTCCTGTCCGGTGTCTGTGCCGGTCGAGCGTCTCGGGACAGGACTGCGGCACCGGTATGGGTTGTGCGCCCCGGAAGCCCTGGTCGCGTCCCGAACTCGGAGATTCCCCGATGAACGACGACTCTGGCCCAGGCGACATAGGCCCGGAAGGCGAGGACCGCGCTTCGGCCCCGCCGTGGGTTCGACCCCCACCCTGGGCGCTGTGGCCCCCGAATCCCTGGTTCCACTCGGAGTGGTAAAAAGATCGCTCAAGATTGGGACGAGGGGGCCGTCACCCGAACGGTCGCCCGAGCGAGGCGACCGGGAGAACGTCCCGTGGAGAAGCAGAAGGTTCACGTCAACGTCGGCACCATCGGTCACATCGACCACGGCAAGACCACCCTCACCGCGGCCATCCTGGCCGTCCAGGCGACCAGGGGCCTGGCCCGGCTGAAGTCCTACCAGGACATCAGCAAGGGGGGCACCGTCCGTGACGCCACCAAGACGGTCACCATCGTCACCAGCCACGTCGAGTACGAGACGGAGCGCCGGCACTACGCCCACATCGACTGCCCCGGCCACGCCGATTATGTGAAGAACATGATCACCGGGGCGGCGCAGATGGACGGGGCCGTGCTGCTGATCTCGGCGGCGGATGGCCCGATGCCGCAGACCAGGGAGCACATCCTCCTGGCCCGCCAGGTCGGCGTCCCCGACCTCGTTGTCTTCGTCAACAAGGTCGATCTCGTGGACGACCCCGAGCTGATCGACCTCGTGGAGATGGAGGCCCGTGACCTGCTGGCGAAGTACGGCTTCGACGGCGAGCACACCCCGTTCGTGCGGGGCAACGCCCGCGCGGCACTGGAGCGCCCCGGCGACCCCGAGGCGAGCCGGTGCATCACGGAGTTGCTCGCTGCCCTGGACACATACGTCCCGGACCCGACGCGGGCGACCGACCGGCCGTTCCTCATGCCGGTCGAGGGTGTCCACACGATCGAGGGGCGGGGCACGGTGGCCACGGGCAGGGTCGAGCAGGGCGTGATCGCCCCCGGCACGAAGGTGGAGGTCCTCGGCCTGGGCGATGTGCTGGAGACGGTCGTGACGAGCGTCGAGCAATTCAACCGGCAACTCGACCGGGCCCCCGCCGGTTGGAACGTCGGCCTGCTCCTGCGGGGCGTGAAGTCGGATCAGATTCGGCGCGGACAGGTCGTGGCGGCCCCGAGGTCGATGTCGCCCCGGACCCGCTTCCGTGGCGAGGTGTACGTGCTGGGCAAGGACGAGGGCGGGCGGCACACGCCCTTCTTCAGCGGCTACAAGCCGCAGTTCTTCTTCCGCACGACCAGCGTCACCGGCGAGCTTTCCCTCCCCGAGGGCATCGAGATGGTGATGCCGGGCGATCACACCCCGCTGGACGTGAACCTGGACAAGCCGATCGCACTGGTGCCGGGTAGCCGGTTCGCCATCCGTGAGGGCGGCAAGACCGTCGGCTCCGGGATCGTGACCGAGCTGATCGACTGACGAAAGTCGCCCCCGGTCGCAGCGCGGCCGGGGGCGTCTTCCTCGGATTGGTCGGTCGAGGAGACAACCAGTCCGGTAGCCGCAGTTTCAAAGCGGCCCCGGGGGTGGACGGCAGGGGTCAATCTGATTGCTGCCGGTCCTGGGCGTAGCCTGCGTCGTCCTGATGCCGCGCCCGAAAGCCGTCAATACAGAGGACCGGTCGTATCTTCACCCATCGACCCGTCGATCAATGGCGGAAATGGCGTCGGCCGGTCAGGAGCATGGCCATGCCGTGCTCGTCGCAGGCGGTGACGGTCTCGTCGTCGCGGCGGGAGCCGCCGGGCTGGATGATGGCGGTGATTCCGGCCGCCGCGGCGATGTCCGGGCCGTCGCGGAAGGGGAAGTAGGCATCGGAGGCGAGGACCGCTCCCTTGACGCGGTCTCCGGCCTTGGACACGGCGATCCGGACCGAGTCCACCCGGCTCATCTGGCCGGCCCCCACGCCCAGGAGCTGGCCGTCCTTCGCCACCACGATCGCGTTCGACTTGACCATGGCGCAGATCCGCCAGGCGAACGCCAGGTCGGTCTTCTCCCGGTCGTCGGGGCCGCGACGGGTGGGAACCTGGCCCTCGGAGGGCGCGTGCTCGACGAGGTCCCAGTCCTGAACGAGCATCCCCCCCTCGATCCGACGCAGGTCGAATCCCGACGGAGCAGGGGCCGCGGGGCCGATCGGCGATTCGAGATCGACCAGGCGGACGCTGTTCTTCCACGTCGGCTTGGTGGTGAGCCATTCCAGCGCGCCGGCCTCGAAGCCCGGGGCAAGGATGGCCTCCAGGAACCGCCCGGGTGCACACATCCGCTTCGCCGTCGCCAGGTCCACCGGACGGTTGAGGCCGACGATGCCGCCGAAGGCGCTCACGGGGTCGCCCTCGTAGGCCCGCTCGAACGCGGCCTCGAGCTCGTCCGCAATCGCCGCCCCGCACGGGTTGTTGTGCTTGAGGATGCAGGCCGCGGGGCCCTCGAACATCCGGATGAGCTTCAGTGCGCTGTCGAGATCGAGCAGGTTGTTGTACGACAGCTCCTTGCCATGACGGATCCGGGCCGTGGCCAGGTTCGGGCCCGCGGCCGATTCATCGACGTAGAGCCCGGCGCGCTGGTGCGGGTTCTCGCCGTAGCGGAGCGGCTGCCGGAGCGGGAATCGGAGGGTCAGCTCGCCGGGAAGCTCCGTTTGGGGGCTCGCGACCTTCTCGTCGAAGACACCGGAAAGATACGCGGCGATGCCGGCGTCGTATTCCCCCGTGGATCGATACGCCTCCAGCGCCAGCCTTTTTCTGGTCGCCAGGGTCGTCCCGCCGAGATCCTCCAGCTCCTCGAGGATGAGCTCATACTGGGCGGGACTCGTGACGACGGCGACGTGGTCGTGATTCTTGGCGGCGCCCCGGATGAGCGAAGGGCCGCCGATGTCGATGTTCTCGACTGCCTCCTCGAAGGTCGCCCCCGGCCTGGCGATGGTGGCGGCGAACGGATAGAGGTTCACGACGACGAGGTCGATCGGCGCGATCTCCTGTGCGGCCAGGGTCCGCATGTCCTCCTCCAGCGCGCGGCGGGCGAGGATTCCGCCGTGGATCTTGGGGTGCAGTGTCTTGACCCGGCCGCCCAGGATCTCCGCCTGGCCCGTGTAGTCGGCCACCTCGGTGACGGCGATCCCGGCGCCGGCGATGGCGGCATGGGTCCCGCCGCTGGCCAGCAGCTCGACCCCCTTCGCGGAGAGGACCCTGGCCAGGTTCACCAGGCCCGTCTTGTCCGATACGCTGAGGATCGCGCGGCGGATCGCCACCAGGCCGTCGGGATGGGTCTCGAGGTTTGCCATTCGTGTGTGCTCTCAGGTCTCGCTGATAGGAGGTCAGGGTCGGGCCGGGGCAGAAACGAGAATCCCCGGCGCCCCTCGCAATCGGGGGGCGCCGGGGGTCACGTATTCCAGGATACCGAGATCAGGATCGCGCGCTCAGGTCGAACTGAAAACGTTGTCTTCGGGAGACAGGCTTGCCGACCGCGCTCAAGGCTTCTCCGCCTCGGGCTTCGGCTCATCGGCGGGTTTTTCGGCCCCGTCGGCGGGCTTCTCCGGCTCGCCTTCCTTCTTCTCGGCGGGTTCGGTCGCCTCGGCGGGAGGAACCGGCGGCGGGGTCTTGTTCAAGCCTTCGGGCGGGATGTAGCCGAAGGGGAGGGCCTTGGGATCGCGAATCGGCCGGGGTTGATTGGCGCCGATCTCTCGCAGGCAGACGATCAGGCCCGAGCCGGTGCCCAGGCAAAGCCGGTCGTCGTAGCGATTGAGCATCGAGAGCTCGTACTCGCGCAGGTTCAGGCCGGCCCTCTGGTAGGTGGCCGCCGCATCCGCCAGGTACTTGCCGGTGGCGCGCTCGACGACGATCAGGTCGTGGGCCCAGGAGCGGAGGTAGATTCGCTGCGGGCTGATCGACAGGAGGGTCGCCTCGGGCGTATTCGCGCTCCAGCGGGCGCTCCCCGATGCCGGGTCGAGCGAGGACAGGACGCCCTTCTCGTTGATCGTCAGGATCTCTTCACCCGCGACCAGCGGGGCCTGAAGGATGGGGGCCCCGGAGGGGAACACCCACTGATTCTGGGACGTCAGCAGGTCCACCGCGTAAAGGTTGTTATCGGCGGAGGGGATCAAGAGAGTCCGGGTGCCGAATCCCCCCAGCCCATCGCCGATCGGGCCCCCCGTCCGGATCCGGTAGAGGGTGGTCTGCTCATCCTTGGCGACGACGTAAACCCGCCCGTCGCTGGAACCGAACGCCACCATGTGCTCGGCGATGAGGGGCAGCGTCCCGATCGGACCGCTCGTCTGCCAGCCCCATTCCATGGCCGGCTTGTCGCGGATGGTCGAATTGCCCTTGGTGTCCTTGATCTTCAGGCTGTAGGCGTTGACGCGCCCTTCGGACGTGCCCACCAGGACGCGATCCTCATCCGCCACCGTACCGCTCGTGGGCACCGTCCCGAGCGAGGCCCGCCAGATGACCCGACCGGTCTTCTTGTCGAAGGCGAGGAGCGAATCCGCGACCGTCCCGAAGACCGCGAACGAGTTCGACGAGACCGGCCGCGCGAACGGCGTGTAGCCGCCGAGATTCGCCGTCCAGAGATACTTCCCGGTGTCGGCGTCGTAGGTGTGAAGGCCGCCGTTATTGGTCTGGGCGAAGACGAGGTCCGCGCTGCGACTGACCCGCAGGACGCGCTCCGTCTCCGAGAGAGCCACGACGGCAATCCATTGCCGCTCCAATCCCACCCTCGCGAGCTGGGTCCGGGTCGGGATCTGGTCCTTGGTGTAGGGGATCTGTGCCCGGACCGCGGTCGAGCCAAGGGTCAGGAGCGCGAGCGTCCAGACCGCGATGCGTCGGCAGGACATGTCCTGCTCCTTTCAAGTGCCCGGTAGTAACCGCCTGGAATGTGCCATCTCAATCCGTACCTGACATCACCGGAGTAGTCAAGCCAGGCAAAATGGGAATTTTGACGCATTCAGACGGGATGAATCAAGGGGAACGTCACTCCGGCGAATTCCGACGAAAAGGGTCGGGTGGGGGCCGGGTGAGCGGGAATGTCATCTTCCCATGATTCTACACCCAGTACGGGGCGGGGGCCGGCAAGAACGTCGGATTTTCAAGATCAGACGTCCGACAGGAGGATCGAGGGAAGCTTGGAGGATCGACATCGGCGACCCGCTCGTGCTATAGATCGTGGACCGTTGATCGACGTCCGTGGGTCCGAGGACCGGCAATCGCCCGGGAAAGCTCCGTCATGAGTCGAATCGACCTGGAGGTCCGGAACGAGGCCACGGGATTCATGATCTCTTCGAGGGGCCTCTGCGGGCATGACTTCTCGAAGATCGAGGGGGGGGACGAGGCCTGGCTGGCCGCGACGAGGGATGGCGTGATCCTGCCGATCGAGCTCGCCCAGGACGAGCCGTTCCTGATCCGGGTCCTGGTCAACGAGCCGCTCTCCGCCCAGGAGGACGCCGAGTGGATCGGCCGCTCCTCTCACCGGCTCCGGATCCCCGACGGGAAGCTCGAGATCACCGGCGGCGGATCGGAATTCCTCTGGGACGACGATTCGGACGAGTACACCCAGACCCTCGACATCCCCCCCGGCGACTACCTGGCGGAGTTGTACACCTTCCTCCAGGGCGTGAACGGCATCTATACCTTCGACCAGTCGGGCGATCCCGAACCGCTCGGGGCCTACTTCCGGCGCACCCGGCCGCGCGTCCCGTTGCCCCTCTGGCTCCGCAACGAGTGCTGTGCCGACCCGGACATCGACCCCGGGCACTCGGCCGAGTGGAAGCACGGGGAGTTCGACTTCGAGACCGATCAGCCTCCCTTCCTCAGCTTCCTGCTGAGGCTCTCTCCGTTCCACGAGGAGCCGGCGGCGGTGAGGCTGGAGGAAGGATGGGTCGCCGCGGGGCAGGGGGCCCGCAGGCCGGCGAAATGTCCGCTCGGAATCGTCGCAGAGCCCCGGCCGGCCGTGGATGCCCCGTGACGGTCGCCGCGTGGATTGTCAGACGTCCGGCGACGCGTTAGCCTGGGTGGGATCGCGCGGGCCGTTCGTCGGCCGCACCACGCCGTCTTCGCTCGAGGCAGGGTCAACATGCGGGACGTCGTCCGATCGCTGGTCAGGATTCTGGAGGCCGGCCGCGAGGCGCTCGTCTGCCAGGTCGTGGAGACCCGTGGTTCGACGCCTCAGAAGGCCGGCGCGCTGATGGTCGTCGAGCCCGAGGGCGGCCAGGTCGGCACGCTCGGCGGGGGTTGCGTCGAGAATGAGGTCAAGCAGCGCGCGATCCGCCAGCTCGGGAGCACGGGTGCGGTCCTCCAGTCCTTCGTGCTCGATCACGACTACGCGTGGGCGGACGGCCTGATCTGCGGCGGCAAGATGGTCACGCTCGTCGAGTCGATGCGGGGCCCGGAGCCGCTGCGATACTTCAATTCGCTGCTGGACCATTTCGAGCGTGGGGACGGCTTCACCGAGGCGATCGTCGTCGAGCCCGAGCGGGCCGGCCTGTCGCGGATCGGGGCCCGGTTCCTCGTCGGTCCCTCCGGCGAGCTGGCGGCGGCCTGGCCCGAGGTGACTCCTCCCGAGGCGGTCCGGTCGCGAGTCCCCGCGCCGGCCGATCGCCCCCGTCCCGAGGTCCGGGGCGGCATCGCCTGGATCGCGCAGTGGCCCCGGGTCCGGCTGGTGATCGTCGGGGCGGGGCACGTCGGCCAGGCCGTCGCGAACCTGGCGGCCGAGGCCGATTTCGACGTCTGGGTCGTCGACGATCGGGCGCAGTTCGCCAACGCGTCGCGGTTCCCGTCGGCCCAGAAGATCCTCGTCGGGCCGATCGAGGACGTGCTCAAGGGCCTGGAGATGACGCCCCAGACCTACGCCCTGATCGTGACCCGGGGGCATGGCCACGACCAGGAGGCCCTCCAGCACCTTGCGCCCACGTCCGCCCCGTACGTGGGGCTGATCGGCAGCCGTCGCAAGATCCGGCTCATCTTCGAGAGCCTGATGGAATCGGGCATTTCGGCCTCCGACCTGGACCGCGTCGCGGCGCCGGTGGGGCTGGACATCGGCTCGCAGAGCGTGATCGAGATTGCCGTGAGCGTCGTGGCGGAGCTGATCGCCCGCCGGAACCTCGGGCCGAAGGGCCTGGCCCAACGCCCTGGGATGCGGATCGACGCATGAGCACCCCGCGCCTGTCCGCCATCGTCCCGGCCGCGGGGGAGAGCCGTCGCATGGGCCGCCCCAAGCTCCTGCTCCGGCTCGGCGGTCGCACGCTCCTCGGTCGAGTGCTCGAGGCCCTGCGCGAGGGCGGCGTGGAGTCGATCGCGGTCGTCGGGCCGCCGATCAGCTCCCCGGAAGGGCCGGAGATCGCGGCCGTCGCCTCGGCCGCCGGGGCGATCGCGGTCTCCCCGGAGACTCGCCCTCCGGAGATGCGCCGATCGGTGGAGATCGGGCTCGAGCGGCTACGCGTGGACGGCGAGCGCGACGGTATCCTCCTCACCCCGGGCGATTCGCCGGGGCTGACCGCCGAGGCCGTCCGGCTCGTCCGCGAGCGATGGGCCGTTTCGCCCACGTCCATCGTGGTTGGCCGATCGGGGGGAGCCCGGTCCCATCCGACCATCCTCCCCTGGGACGTCGCGGACGGCATCGCGCGGATGCCCGAAGGGTGGGGGATCAACGCCTTGATCCGCAGCCATGCCGACCGGGTGGTCGAGGAGCAAGTCTCGGAGGACGTCGGCCCCGACGATCTCGACACCCCGGAGGACCTGGCGCGCTGGCGTGAGCGTCTCGGCGAGCCGATGATCTCGGTCAAGGTCCGGCTGTTCGCGGTCGGACGCCAGCGCGCGGGGCGGGCGGAGATCGAGGTGCGCGTCCCGGCGTCCGGAACCGTGTCCGACCTCCGCCGCGCGATCATCCTCCAGCACCCCGCGTTGGCGGACCTGGCGTCGAGGATACCGATCGCGGTGGACGACGACCTTGCGGCCGATGAGCGGGAGGTTCACGCCGGCTCCCGGGTCGCGCTGATACCTCCGGTGAGCGGAGGATCGAGGCCATGATCGAGATCACGGAGTCTCCGCTCGACCACGCGGCGATCACGGATCGCGTGCGGTCGACGTCCGCGGGCGCGGTCTGCACCTTCCTGGGGACCGTCCGCGAGATGACCGGTGAACGTCGGACGATTCGCCTCGAATACGAGGCCTATCCCGAGATGGCCCTCAAGAAGCTGGCGGAGCTCGAGGCCGCCGCGCGAGCCCGCTGGCCGATCATCGATGTGTCGCTCGTGCATCGTGTCGGCGCCCTCGAGCTGGGGGAGATCAGCGTGGTCGTCGCGGTCAGCACCCCTCATCGGACGGACGCCTTCGAGGCCTGCCGCTGGCTGATCGACACGCTCAAGGAGGTCGTCCCCATCTGGAAGCGCGAGTCCTGGGAAGACGGCGGCGAGGAGTGGATCCATCCCGGCCTGGGTGGGCCTTGACCTTGCTTCCATACTGATCCGGCGGGGCAACCTTCACGTCGAACCGATGAGGCCACAGGACCCGTCCATGAACCCAGCGACCTCGCCGCTGATCGACCGCTTCGGACGGCGGCACAACAACCTCCGGATCAGCGTCACGGACCGCTGCAACATCCGCTGCGTCTACTGCATGCCGGAGAATCCGGAGTTCATGGCGCGCCACCAGCTCCTCCAGTTCGAGGAGATCGAGCGGTTCGTCCGAATCGTCGTGCCGATGGGCATCGACAAGATCCGCCTCACCGGAGGGGAGCCGCTGGTCCGTCGCGGGCTCCCCGACCTGGTGGGGCGACTCGCCGGGATCCCGGGGATTCGGGACATCGGCCTCACGACCAACGGAATCCTGCTCGCGCCGCTGGCGCGCCCGCTCTGGGACGCCGGCCTGCGGCGGATCAACGTCAGCCTGGACACCCTCGACCCGGGCCGATTCCTCGAGCTCACGCGGCGGACCGGAGTGGACCAGGTCATCGAGGGGATCATGGCCGCGAAGTCCGCGGGCTTCGAGCCCGTCAAGGTCAACGCCGTGGCCATCAAGGGCACGTCCGAGCCCGACATCGTCCCGCTCGCACGCCTGGCCCGCGAGAACGGCCTCGAGCTGCGGTTCATCGAGTACATGCCCCTCGACGGCGGCACCTGGGAGCGCGGCAAGGTCCTGCTAGCCGAGGAGATCCTCGAGATCCTGACCCGCGAGTTCGGCGCCCTGATCCCTGTCGCCGATCCGGATCATCGCGCCCCCGCGGCGGACTTCGACTTCGCCGACGGCGGCGGCCGGATCGGCCTGATCGCCTCGGTGAGCCGGCCGTTCTGCATGAGCTGCAACCGGATCCGCCTGACCTCGGATGGCCGCCTCCGGAACTGCCTCTTCGCGCTCGACGAGACGGACCTCCGCACCCTGCTGCGGGGGGGGGCCGATGACGCCGAGATCGCCCGCGCCGTCCGGGATTCGGTCGCGGCCAAGTGGGAGGGCCACGAGATCAACTCGTCGCGGTTCATCCAGCCCGGCAGGCTGATGCACTCGATCGGGGGTTAGTGGCGTTCCCGCCCGCCGCGATCCATGGGCTCCTGGGTCAGGAGCCCAGGCGATACACGCGGACGGCGTTGTCGTGGAAGAGCTTGCGCCGGGCGGCCTCGGGCCGGTGGGCGACGATCTCGGAGAGGGCACGGACCCAGCCGGCCAGCGGCGAGCCGAGGGTGCAGACCGGCCAGTCGCCGCCGAAGAGGACTCGATCCGGCCCGAAGGCGTCCAGCACATGGTCGACGACGGGGGCCAGGTCGCTCGGCTTCCAGGGCCGGCCTTTCGCGGATGCCACGATCCCGGAGACCTTGCAGCTCACGTTCGGACGCCTGGCCATGGCGTCGATCGCCCGCTTCCACGGGCCCAGTTCGGCCCCGAAGATCGTCGGATTGCCGCAGTGGTCGAGGATGAACGGCGTCTCCGGACACGCCTCGATGAGCTTCGTCCCGTCGCCGAGATCGCCCTCGCGCAGGCAGAGGTCGAAGCTCAGGCCGAGATCGCCCAGCAGGCGGATGCCGCGGATGAACGCCTCGGACAGGCAATAGCCCGGCGGGGTGCCGCCATGGAGGACCTGGCGGACCCCCTTGATCTCCGGGTGGACGGCCAGGGCCTTGATGTACGCGGCGAACCCCGGATCCGCGGGCCGGCCCGAGATGACCGCCGCCGCCAGCGGGGAGTCCCGCCGCCGACAGAGGGCAACCACCGTCTCAGCCTCGAGCACCTGCTGCGCCGGGTCGACATCCACCTCCAGGTAGACGGCCTTGACGACGTTGAGGCCCTCGGTGGCCGCCGCGTAGTCGGCGGGGAGAAAACTGCGGTCCAGCGCCGACCCGCGGTCGATCCAGGCGAGGCGAAACGTCTTCAGGTCCCAGAGGTGGACGTGGGTGTCGATGATCGGCAGGGCGTGCCCCGGCCCGCTCGACGCGGCGAGCAACGGCGCGATGCCGGCCGTGATCGCGCCAATCTGCATGGCCTCGCGCCTCGTGAGGGTGTCGTGGTGATCCATGATTGACTCCGGTGATTCTCAAGCGATCGACTGTTTCGTCACCTCGATCTGCCGGACCTGGTAACGCCTGAGCTTCAGGGGGTCGACCTGGTAGCCGACGCCCGGACGCCGGGGGATGCTGAAGACGCCCGGCGAGGAAAGCTCGAGGGCCGGGGCGATGTAGTCGTCGACGTACCAGCGTGCCGACGGCTGGACGCCCGTCGGGTACTTGCAGTTCGCGAGCGTGGCCAGGTGGATCCCGAAGGCCTGGCCGAGCCCCAGCTCCGGCATGGACCCGACCCAGCAGGCCACCCCATGCTGATAGCAGAGGTCGTGCAGCGAGCGGGCAGGCCCGAGCCCGCCCACGCGCTGGATCTTGAGATTGACGATCCGGCACCCGCCGCGCCGGATGACCTCCTCCACCTCCGCGGAGGTCCCCACCGATTCATCGATGCTGATCGGAGTCGCCAGCTCCGTCTGGATCGCCACCAGTCCCTCGATATCGCCGCGCGCGGTGGGCTGCTCGATCATGAGCAGGTCCAGGTCGTCGAGCTCGCGGAAGAGATCGAGGTCGGAGCTCGAATACGATCCGTTGGCGTCCACCATCAGCGGGATGTCGCCGAAGTGCTGGCGGATGGCCTTGATCGGCTCCAGGTCGCTGCCCGGTCGGATCGCCAGCTTCAACCGGCGATAGCCCTCGGCCAGGTGGCTCTCGATAGTCCGCAGCAGCTCCACGATCGAGGGGTAGTTCGCGACGCTGAAGCCGGATTCGACGCCCAGATTGATCTGCTCGTCGATCGAGCCCAGCAACTGGGCCACGGTCGCCCGATGGGACTGCCCGAGCAGGTCCCAAAGGGCGGTCTCCGCGCCGGCGACGGCGAACGAACGGCCTTGCCACCGGCTCGCCGTGGTCGCGATGTCCTCGACGGTCTGGAGCGACGTGCCGAGGAGCGAGGGGGCGATCCGGTGCTCGAGGTCCGCCCAGCACTCCTCGACCAGGGCGGCGAGGTTCTCCTGGCCCGAGGTCGAAGGCGAGCACTCGCCGTGTGCCCGCTCATCCGCGGTCTCGACCGCGACGACGACGGCGTCCTTGATCGCGACCTCGTCGTCCTGCCTTCCGTACGGTTCTTTCCGCGGGATCTGGATGTGCGTCAGCACCACGCGCTCGATGGGACTCGTCGCGATCATCGGCAAACCCTCGCGTCACGCTCCATGAAGCCGTCCGACCGCCCCGGAGCGGGGCAAGTCTCGGCGTCCCTCGGCCCGCCGCGGCGATCCGGATCCCTCACCTTGACCCCACGGTATCACACAAAGCGTGAAATGTCATCAAGTTAAATCGTGAGTCGGGTTGCCCTTCCTGACCTCCCGGGGATACACTGCGAGAGCAGTCGCCGTGCCGATGTCCGGTGGCGTTCACGATGGGAGAGGTCATGGCAGGTTCGACGCCCGATCAGCGCTGGTATCGAGATGGGCTCTCCTTTACGTGCACGCGATGCGGCAACTGCTGCACCGGGGCTCCCGGTTATGTCTGGGTCTCCCCGGAGGAGATCGCCACCCTCGCCGCTCACCGGGGCGAGTCGGTCGATGCGTTCTCGCGGCGATTCGTTCGCCAGGTCGGAGTCCACTACAGCCTGACCGAACGTCCGGGGGGAGATTGCATCTTCTGGGACCGCAAGGCTGGGTGCACGGTCTACGAGGCCCGCCCGGCCCAGTGCCGGACCTGGCCGTTCTGGCCCGAGAACGTGGAGACGCCGGCGGATTGGGAGCGGATCCGGAAGGGCTGCCCGGGTGCGGGCCAGGGCCGCCATCACTCCGAATCCGAGATCATCGAATCGATCGGGATGGTCCAGCAATGACCTCCGGCCACGACGACCGCCCGCTTTCCGCCGCGACCACCGATGCGGAGGGAGGAATCGACGCGCTGCGCCGCGAGGTCCGCGAGGTCTACCGGGAGCTCGAGGAGGCCCTCTCCGTGCTCGCCCCAAGGTGCAGCCTGAGCGGGCGTTGCTGCCGCTTCAAGGAGTACGACCACACCCTCTTCCTGTCGGGCCCCGAGGCCGCGATCCTGCTGGCGGACGCCCCCCCTCCGATCCGCCCGCTCGACGACGGTGAAACGTGCCCCTGGCAGGATTTACAAGGGCGCTGCCAGGCGCGGGAGGCCCGCCCGCTCGGCTGTCGCGTCTATTTCTGCGACCCCGCCTACGAGGTTCACGCTCCCGAACTCTCCGAGCGCTTCCTGGCCAGGCTCCGCGAGATCGCCGACCGACGGAACATTCCCTGGAATTACCGCCCGCTCCATCACCACCTTGGCGGATCAACCCCGGAGCCCGGCTGACGCCGCCGCCGATCGTCCGATCCGTCCGCACCGGACACCCCGCCGAGGCCCCGCGGATGGCCCGCCAGCCCCTTTTTTGCTTGACATTACTCCAAGCTGCAAATACATTTGAGCCACTCGCGACGCGCCCTTGCGGTCCACGCTCCCGTGGAGATCGACACAGTGACCAAGAAAGAAATCGTCAAGAAGATCTCCGAGGAGATCGGGCTGACGCAGCTCAAGACCAAAGACATCGTCCAACGGACGCTCGACGCGATTATTCAGACCCTGGTTTCCGAAGGCCGAATCGAACTGCGGAATTTCGGCGTTTTCGAAGTCAAGAGGCGCGCTCCGCGCAAGGCACGGAATCCGCGGACCGGAGATAAGGTCTACGTGCCCTCGAAGAACGTCGTCACGTTCAAACCGGGCAAAGAAATGGAAGAACTGGTTCGAAAGATGAATCCGGAAAATCTTCCGCTATTGGAAGAGGGCTCCGATGCCGATCTAGAAAACAACGGACCCGTCGAGCCGGTCGCCGAACCGCACGCCCGGACGTCCGCCGATTGAACCCCCGAGCGCCACGGGATGATCGTGGTGCCGAGCCGGGAAGCCTGAGGCCCCTCGGATGAGGTCGGCCTCGTGAGCCCGGATGGAGCGGGGTATCGCGGCGGTCCTCGCGTGGCCGCACCGAAGGATGGTGTGGCGAGGCGATCTCGCTCGGGCCGAGGGCGGAGCCCCCGGCGACGAGTCCCCGAGCCGGACCCGCCCATGGAGTGAGCGGACGGACCGGCTCGAGCGAGATCGATTGCGGGAGGAGCCCGACATGCGAAAGATCCTGGCGGCCTTGACGATCATGGTCGCTTCCCTCGCATTGTTCGAGGGGTGTGCACCAGTACCCTTGCCGCATTACGCGGCCTGGAAGCCGAAGCGGGTCGAGGAGCTCCTCACCGATTCGGAAAACCTACGCCAGGCCGGGGACGACTGGGAGCGTGCATGGCTCCTCGATCAGCCGTCTCACATGACGCCATTCCGCACCCATGGCGGCCTCGGGCCCTGATCGCCGGAGGGTCCCCCTCGGCTAGCGAGCCAGGCGTCTCCCGGGTCGTCACTTCATCGATCCCCGGCTATTCCCGCCTCAATGGACAGGGCCGGCGAGCTGCTGATGTAGCTCGGCCGGCCTTTTTCCGTCGCGGCAGGGCCTTCACGGGCTCAGATGGCTGGCGAAGAACGACTGGATGAGCGAGACGTATCCTTCGGGATCGGCGTCATACGCGCCGACATGCTCGACCCCCGGCAGGGTCGTCGTCAGGCACGTCGAGCCGGCCGCCCCGGCGAGCTGATAGGCCTGGCTCAATGGCACGATCGAGTCCGATTCCCCGTGGATCAGCAGGAGCGGCCGGTTTCCCCACGATCGCGCCGCGCGGATCGGGATCAGGTCATCGGTCCGAACGCCGAAGATCCACCGCGCGGCGGCCAGGATACCCGGGTTGAACCAGCTCGGCAGGTTGCTGTGCTTGCTGAGCTGCACCCTGAGGATGTCGGGGAGGTCGCCATAGGGGCTGTCCATCACGGCCACCCGGATGTCGGCATTCTGGGCCGCCTCGAAAAGGAGCGTGGATGCACCCATCG
Organism: Aquisphaera insulae; assembly: GCF_011064615.1. Taxonomy (GTDB): domain Bacteria; phylum Planctomycetota; class Planctomycetia; order Isosphaerales; family Isosphaeraceae; genus Aquisphaera; species Aquisphaera insulae. The sequence continues at coordinate 20,161 of NZ_JAALJH010000006.1, forward strand.
AATAGCCCAGCCAGCCGATCCGATCCCGAGAGAATCCCTCCGCGGCCGCCCAGCTCATGACCGCGCGCAGGTCGCCACGTTCGCGCCGGCCGAGCGTCAGCCTCGTGGCGTCGCTCTGGCCGTGGCCCCGGAGGTCGAACAGGAGCACGTCATAACCCGCGGAATGGAGATCGCGCCCGAGAGCGGCCATCTCGACCCAGGAGCTCCACATCCCGTGGACCAGGACGATGAGATGCCGTCGCTCGGCCGTGGGGAGATACCAGCCGCGGAGCGTCAGCCCGTCCGAGGTGCGCGCCGTCCAGGCCCTGGCGTCTCGGCTCACCCTGGTGGGATCGATCAGGAGGGGATGAGTCGTCGCCCGCGTCAGGCGGTCGGCCGTGAAGAGCGAGATCCCCAGGTACGCCGCCAGTCCCAGCACGGCAACGCATCCCATGAACCCGGCGATGCATCGCAGGCCGCGCTTTCGGATCGACATGCTGCCTCCCGGCGTCAGACGTCACGGATTTGAACCATCCTGGCCGCCCGGGATTATATCAGGGCGGCGAAGGACGCCGAGCCGATTTGGCGGATGGCATGGCCGGCATCACGGCCGTCCGCGATCACTCGCCGCATCGACACTCGCCGGTCAGATTCGTTCAAGCGGATGAAGAGCCTGTACCGATTTCGTTGTCCAGGACAGGACGTCCAGGAAGTCGCGGCACAGGAGGGGAGCGGATATGTCGCTGGCCTATTCCGAGCAGGTTCATTCCACGGCGATCATCGACCCCGAAGCCATCCTCGCGCCCGACGTACAGGTCGGCCCGTATGCGATCATCGAGGGCCCGGTCCAGGTCGGGCCCGGCTGCATCATCTCGGCCCATGCCTGCCTGAGCGGCCCGCTGGTCATGGGGCGTGACAACCTCGTGGGCCACGGGGCCGTCCTGGGGAAGAGCCCGCAGCACCGCGGCTATTGCGACGAGCCGACCGGCCTGGAGATCGGCGACTCGAACGTGATCCGGGAGTTCGTCACGATCCACCGCGGGACCGTCCAGGGCCGGGGCCTGACCTCGGTCGGCGATCGGAACATGATGATGGTCGGGGCGCACCTGGGGCATGATTGCCAGGTGGGGAACGGCTGCACGATCGTCAACAATGCCCTCGTCGCGGGCCACGTCGAGCTCGGCGACGACTGCATCCTGTCCGGTCACACCGCCATCCAGCAGCGCGTGCGAGTGGGCCGCCTGGCCATGCTCGGGGGCCTCGGGGCGTCATCGAAGGACATCCCCCCGTTCATCCTCCAGCAGGGCTACAACTGCGTCACCGGCCTGAACCTGGTCGGGATGCGGCGGGCCGGCTTCTCCGCCAATGCCATCAACGCGATGAGGCAGGTCTTCCGGATCCTCTACCGCGAGGGGCGGCCCCTGTCGGGGGCCCTCGACCGCATCGACGCCGACTTCGGCGAGTTCGAGGTGGTGAGGGAGTTCGTCGACTTCATCAGGGCATCGAAGATCGGGATCAATCCCGCGCGCTCCCAGGATCGCGAGAGCTTCGACATCCACTGAATCATCAGAGCCCCGAACGAATCCGGTCGCTCGCCACGGCCCGGCTTCGCGACCGGCCTAGTGCAACCGGTCCTTCCGAGGCTCGGCGGGGGGGGAGTGCTTCCCCAGCTCGGCCCTCACCCGGGCGAATTCGCCGTCGTCGAGCTCGCCATCGGCCTTCGCCTGCTTCAGGTCCTCCAGGAGCTCGTCCAGGCTCGCCGGCTCGAGATCCTCGTGGGCCTCTTCCCAGGCCCTTCGTGCCACGACCAGTCCGTAGATCAACGCCGCGATCAGTAGCGCCAGGCCCCCGTAATAGTAGGCCGGCGAGTCCATGCCGACTCCCTTCAACCAGGTTGCCATCTTGCCCTCCCCCGTTCCTCCTCGCGAGGCCGCCTCGTCGGACTCCGGAGCCCGCTCCTCGCGATGAACGATCGCCTCATTGCGCGATCTTGCCGCGTTGATTCGCCGACCATCTGGATTATACTGATAAGACCGGGCTAGCGCCGATCCGCCCGATCGTCGAATCGGGATCACCTGGCGACTCGACCCCCTTTTTCCGATTACTCGATTCTGGGGAAAGGACTTCCATGCCAAGGTCGAGGGAGGTTGGTTCAATGAGAAAGCTTGGAGCACGCACCTTCGGCATCGTCGCTGCGTTGACCCTCGCGTCGATCGGCTCGGCGGGACAGGCACGGGCCCAGTCCAGCATCGGAGACATCACCGCCGACCCGTTCACGTTCTATTACGCCTTCTACCTCCCCAATCAGCAGGTGCAGTCGCTCCGGCCCAAGCCCATCGACGAGTTGAACCAGGCCGCTCAGAATCGCCAGTACTATGCGCAGACGCAGCGGCAGTCGCTCTACAATCCCAACTCGCCATATACCGAGGCATTCGATCCCCTTCGCCCCTACTCGCGAAACCAGGGCCAGGAGAAGGTCGCCCGCCCCTTCCGCTTCGCCCAGGACACGTCTAACGCGGACGGATCCGGCCCCGCCCTCTACTACCAGAGAGCGAGGGGCTACTATCCGACCATGAGGAGCGGGCGCGGACCCAACGCCAACGTCTCCAAGATCGGCTCACATCGCGCCAGCCGAGGCAACATGGGCGGCATGGGCGGCGGCGGCATGGGCGGCATGGGAGGCATGGGCGGCATGGGCGGCTTCATGTGATGGTGTTAAGAGGTCGACGTTCGCGGATCACCGCGCCGGTGAATCCACCCGCTTCTCGAACAAGCACCTGTCCGTGACGAGGGGTTGGAATGTCGGTCGGGCCCGAGCAACGTCTGAATCCCGAGGAGCGAGGGAATCTCACCGCCTACATCGACGGCGAGCTCACCGAGAACGAGGCTCGATCGATCGCCACCAAGCTCAGCCTGAGCGGGACGGCGAGACGCGAGCTGGAGTCGCTCAAGAAGACCTGGGAGTTGCTCGAGTATCTCCCCCGACCTCCGGCTTCCGACGGCTTCCCCGATCGCACGATGGAATCCATCCGCGCGATCGAGGCACCCTCGACCTCCTGGACGCAGGATGCGGACTTCTGGTTCCGGCAGGGATGGAAGCTGACGCTCTGCCTGGCCGTCACGCTCGCCGCGCTCGCCTCAGGCTATGCGTTCTCACGATGGGGACTCCCCGACCCGGCCGAGCGACTCGCCCGGGACCGATCCATCGCCGAGCACCTGGACGAATATCAGGAGGTCGGCTCATTCGAATTCCTCGAGGCGCTGGTCCGCTCCCGGGAGATGAGCGACGACCCGCGCTAGCCCGGGACGCGAGCTGCCATGAAGCTGGTCCGATCCAAGACCGTGACGATGATCGCCGGGCTCGGGACCTTCCTCGCCGCGGCGACGGGGGCCGATTCGCCCGACGGCGATCGGGCCCCGAGCCGCGCCATGTCGGCGGAGACCTATCGCTCCCTGTCCGCCGCGCTCAATCGATTCGACCTGCGGCTCTCCCGGGCGGAGCAGGAGTCCATTCGGGATCTGGATGCCCGCCTGGCCGGCCTGGGACCGGACGAACGATCGCAATTCCTGGACGTTATGAGGCGCTACCACAACTGGCTGGCCATGCTGCCCGACTCGCCCAGGCAGAAGGTCCTTGATGCCCCGCCGTCGGAGCGGCTGGCCGTCATCCAAGGATTGACGCCCAAGTATCCCGTGCCGTCGGATGACGCTCCCTACTGGTTGCGTCTGTCCGAGATCGGCGGCGGATCTCCGACGGAGCTGGCCGCCGCTTCGAAGATCTGGAACAAGCTCACCCCGGAGGAACGCCGCGAGGTCGACAGCCTGCCGTCCGTCTTCGGCAAACGGCAGCGACTCCTGCTTTTCGGCAAGTCCTTGAAGATCCCCAGGGAGATCCGCCCTCCGAACTACAACCCCCAGGAATGGACCCCGAAGGCCGAGGCCCGGATCGAGGAGCTGCGGCTCGTCGACGGAGAGCTCCAGGCCCCGCTCACGCGGGCGGAGGCTAAGGGAGAGGCCGCCAGGACGAAGGGAGAGGCCGCCAAGGCCGTGATCCATGCTCAGGTCCTCGAACGCCTGGCTCTGAACCTCTTCTTCCTCTCCCAACCCCCGCCCCCACCGGTCTCCCCAGATAGACTCGTCGAGTTCTTCCAGTCCCTCCCTCCCTGGATCCAGTCGAGCTTCGATTCCTACTCCGCGGACGAGGCGAGGCGAAGGCTCATCCTGGTCTACCGCCTGGTCTATCCTCATCCCGAGGAATATCATCCCGAGGCCCCCGCGACGGGCCCGGCCGGAAAGGCCGCCCCGAGTCGTCCGGCGACGTCGCGGCCCGCACCCGTGCAGACGAAGCCCGGGGTCGTGCCGAAGTCGGCCGAATCCCCCTTCTAACGCCAATCCCCCGCGCCCCTCCCGAACAGGACCCGCGGAATTGAACAACACGGACGAAGTCTGGATGGCCAGGGCAATCCAGGAAGCCGAGCGAGGCCGCGGGTCCGTCGAGCCCAACCCGGTCGTGGGCGCGATCGTCGTCAAGGACGGTCGAATCGTCGGTGAGGGGCATCACGCCCGGTTCGGGGGCCCTCACGCCGAGGTCGTGGCCCTGAAGGAAGCGGGCCTACAGGCTCGAGGGGCGTCGCTCTACGTCACGCTCGAGCCGTGCTGCCACCACGGGAAAACGCCGCCGTGCACCGATGCGATCCTGGCGGCGGGAGTCGCCCGGGTGGTGGTCGCCGTCCGGGACCCATTCCCGAGCGTGGACGGAGGCGGCCTGGCGAGGCTCCGCGAGGCCGGGCTGGAGGTCGAGCTGGGCCCCCTCGCGGACCAGGCGGTGGCCCTCAACGCCCCCTTCTTCAAGCTCGTCCTGACGCGACTTCCTTACGTGATCGCGAAATGGGCGATGACCCTCGACGGCAAGGTCGCGGTCGCGAACGGCGACAGCCGGTGGATTTCCGGAGAAGCCTCGCGAAGGCTCGTGCATCAGCTTCGAGGTCGGATGGACGCGATCCTGGTCGGGATCGGCACCGCGATCGCGGACGATCCCGAGCTGACGGCCCGGCCCCCCGGGCCCAGGACGGCCCTCCGGATCGTGGTCGACACCCACGCCAGGCTCCCGCTCGAGAGCAAGCTGGTCTCCACGGCCCGCTCGGTCCCCGTCCTCATCGCCGCCTCCGAGCGGGCACCCGAGGACCGATGCCGGGCCCTCCGAGAGCTTGGCTGCGAGGTCCTCATCCTCCCCGCCGAATCGTCGCAGGTGGCGCTGGTTCCCCTCCTCGAGGAACTCGGCCGGAGATCCCTGACGAACCTTCTCGTCGAAGGAGGTGGATCTCTCCTCGGATCCTTCTTCGACGCCGGCCAGGTGGATGAGGTCGATATCTACCTCGCACCGACGATCGAGGGCGGGGACCATGCTCGGACGCCCATCCGGGGGCGGGGCCTCGAACGCATGGCCGATTCCACGAGACTGGCGCTCCGCCGCTGCTCCCGGGTGGACGATGATCTTCGCGTCCAGGCGGTGCTCCCCCGGCCGTGGAGATCCGCGCTCGAGGAGCTGGGCCTCCCCCGCTCCGATCCCACTTGACCGGGCCCGAGGCCGCGATTTACAGTCTGTCGACCCGATCACATGGAGCATCCCGAACCGGGAGATTCACCGGAGACGCCCCTCGTGAGGGAGCTGGGACGCGATACCGAAGGCGTGAAGCTGGCCCCGAGGGTGGTGGTCGGCCGGGTGAGCCTTTACCTCCGCCAGCTCGAGGCCTTCCAGCGCCAGGGGCACACGACGATCTCGAGCAGCCAGCTCGGTGCCCCGCTCGCCATCAAGAACGCCCAGGTGCGCAAGGATCTGGCGTGCTTCGGTCAGTTCGGGCATCCCGGCGTCGGCTACCGGATCGATGACCTGACCACGGCACTCAGGCAGGCGCTGGGGATCGACCGCGACTGGCCGCTCGCGGTCGTCGGCCTCGGCAACCTCGGCCGCGCGCTCCTCGGATACCGCGGCTTCCGGTCCCGTCGGTTCAAGATCGTCGCGATCTTCGACAATGACCCGGGCAAGCTGGGCCAGAAGTACGAAGGACTCACGGTCGAACCCCTGGAATCACTCCGCAGGTCCGCCGCAAATCACAAGATTCACCTGGGACTGCTGTGCGTGCCCGCCGAGGCGGCCCAGAAGGTCGCCGACCAGATGGTCCTCGCCGGCATCTCGGGAATTCTCAATTTCGCCCCCGTGCCCCTGACCGTCGCTCCCCACGTGAACGTCGTGAACGTCGATCTGAGCGTCCAGCTCGAAAACCTCGCCTACAAGGTCCTCAAGACCCAGGAGGGTATCGTGGCCCGAGGAAGCCTTCCCGCCGTCCTGTCGGATCGCTAGAATCGCTCCATCGTTACCCGGTGGTGAAACGGTATCACAACAGGTTTTGGTCCTGTTTTTCCAGGTTCGAATCCTGGCCGGGTAGCTTCTCCGCCCCATCCCACGTGCATCCCCGGATCGTCTCCCCATCGGGCCGATTTCCGGGGACACATCCCGGTTCCATGGCGGTCACCTCAGAGCCGGCGCCGCCGCCTCCGCCAGGATGCCATGCCCGCCATCCCCAGCGCGGCGAGCGACAGGCTGGACGGCTCGCAGACGGCAACATGCGAACGGGTTGCCTCGAGGTACGGCGCATCGAATAGACCCGTTGCGCCAAAAGGGGTCTCCGCGAAGCCATCGTTCAGGGTAACCGTCACGACCAGATGCGAATGCCCCGCCAGAAACCCCAGGTCGCTCAGCATTCCGAGATCAATCTCGGGATTGAGGTCCCAAAGGGAGAGCTGATATGTCGGATCCGACGGGGACAGCACCGGCGGACCAGTATTGGTCCACAGGCGTGAATCCGAGGCGCTCAGGGTAACGGTCGCCGTGGCGTAATTGCTCTGTACAAAAATGATGGGGACATACAAGGAAATTGGCGCGTCCGGGTCGAGATCCGAGACATCGAAGCTGACCGATGACCAACCCTTCGTGTAAAGCCCCGTTCCGGCATAGTCCCAGCCACTTACATAGGTAACCAGACTCGCGGGGCCGGGCGTGACGTTCCAACTCGTCTCGGGAGGATCGCCACCCTGGACCTTCTTGGCGTACTGAAAGAACCCCGTCGCATCGCCGAAGATCTGGTCCGCACGAACCGACGAACAGAAGCTCGCGCTCGCGAGCACAACGACCACTCCGGCCACAAATCGAAGCCAGGTTGACCCCGCGTCACGATCCACGGCTCCCCCCCACATACAAATTGACCGGAACAGGATTCCTTCAAGCTGCGCCATGCCAGCTACGACCAGAGATGACACCAGACAGACATGAATGTCCAGAAACGGACAGGGGCCGTCAAGTGGGGATTTCTTGATCCGACAGAGACCGCCTAATCAGAAACACGCGCGCGTACCTTGGCAACTTTGGCACGATTCGCGGGTGCACCGGCGCATCGCTTGATTCGCGGAATCACCGAATGCGCAGGCTCCCAACCTGAGTTCCGGCCCTCATCGATCGCGATGATGACCGGACGGGGTGGCGGATCAAGCCCGGCCTGGTCCCGGTTCGAGGAGTTCGAATCGACGACCCGGTTCCCCGCAGGTCAGGGGGCGAGGATCGGCACCACGCTCCTCTGGAGTCCGCCCGTCGCGTGGACGGCCCCCTGGGCATCGACGAAGACGTTGATCTCGCTTCGGACCCCGAATTCGGCCTGATAGATCCCGGGCTCGACCGAGAAGCAGGTCCGGCGGAGTACGAGACGTTCCTCGTGGGTCTCCAGGTTGTCCATGTGGGCTCCGTTCCCGTGGACTTCCTGGCCGATATTATGGCCGGTCCGGTGCACGAAGTAGTCTCCGTACCCGGCATCGGCGATGACCTTCCTGCAGGCGTCGTCGACCTCCCAGCCCTGAAGAGGCCGCCCCTCGGCGAAGGCGGAACGAACCAGCGAGACCGCGGCGTCCCGCGCCCTTGCGACGATGGCGAAGATCGTTTCGTATTTTTCGGGGACCGATTCGCCGACGAATCCCACGCGGGTGAGGTCGCTGTAGACGGCCCTCGGGCGATCGACCTTGCACCACAGGTCCACGAGGACGAAGTCGCCGCGACGGATCTCGAAATCCTTGCCGACGACCGGCTCATAATGCGGGTCGCCGCTATGCGGGCCGACGCCCACGATCGGCGGGGCGTAGGTCGTCATCCCGTGCTCTGAAAAATGGTCCATGATCGCGGCCTGCACCTCGGTCTCCCGGATTGATCCTCCGCCTCCGGTCCTCTCGGCGATGAGCTTCCAGACCATGTCGTAGGCGGACGTCGTGCAGGCCTCGGCCTCGAGGTGCATCCGCCACTGGTCCTCGTCCCAGGTCGCCTCAAATTCCTGGACCAGGTCCCCCGAGGATGCAACCTCGATCCCATGGGCGCGGACCATCTCGATCGTCCCGGCATCCACCTTCGAAATGTAGGGATTGGACACCCGCGGGGCATACTCCATCGCAACCCGCGTCGTCCCCGCGGTCATCCGGCCGACGCCCCCTTCGAGGTCCTGCCAGGTCAGGTAGATCGACTTCTCACCCGGGAGGTGGTCGAGGGCGGCCGGCTCGATTCGATGGACGAGCTTCTTCGGTTCTCCCCGGGCGGGAATCATGTAGAAGATCCTCCGCGACCCGGGCGGCTTCGCGTCCAGGTCGAGGATCCGCCGGGCGAGAAGATTGCTCCCCCGGAAGTCGTACAGGAGCCAGCCGTCGAGGCCGAATTGGCGCAAACTGCGCTGGATCGCGTCGAGGTCGAACATCGAGGAAACCTCCCAGCCTTGCGGATCAGGATTCAACGCCCGGCATTCATTCCCTTGAACCCCACGAAGCCGAGCTTTCGAAGAGGCCACGTCGTCCGCCGCCCGGTTCGCGGAGCGTCTCGGCCTCAGGCCGGGCGGAGCACGAAAGCCTCCGGCGGACGACCGGGTCCGCGGCTCCCGGTGCCGATGATCCAGCCGCGATCGTCGATCATCCTCGGGGAGCGGAGGACGAGCTTCTCGGGCGTCCTGGCCAGCGACGTGAGATCGAGCATCCGCGAGCCGTCGTGGAGGAAGCCGCGCAGCTCCCCCCTGGTCGTCTGGTAATTGCCGACCACGTGCCCGTGCCGATTGACGGACGTTGCGTCCGAGGTCCAGCCGAGCTTCTTGTCGTGGAGGTCTCGTGCGACCTCGTCGCGGCCCCCCCACAGGCAGGCATGCCGCGGGAATTTGTCGAATTTCCAGCAGGCCCCGGCAATCGCCCCGTGGCCGGCGATCGAGGCCGCGAACGAATCGGCATCGTTCGCCTCGAATTCGGTCGGGAGTTTCAGCCGGACGGGTCCATCCGGGGCCGGCCAGATCACGGCGTGATTGCGGCGCGCCGAGTAGCTATTGCCCACGGCATGGCCCGCTCCATTGAGTGCCATCGCGAGCGAGCCGGTATCGTCCGCGAGCGGGCTGAGCTCGCGCCACCGGCCCCCGCCCGATTCGACGAGGAAGCCGCGGATCCGGGCGGGTGGGGCCTCGGCATAGCCGGCGATGGACCCATGCTCGTTGATCGCGTAGGCGTGGCTCCCCTGATATCCCTCGGGCATCAGGGCGTCCCATCGCCATTGCGAGGGGGGCTCATCGGGCCGGTTCGGCCAGAGGAAGCCGCCGAGCTGCTCCCCGGGGGCGAGCCGAGCCTCGCCGACCACGTGTCCGCGACGATTGAGCGCGACGGCCCGGCTCCACGTCGAGGACGACATGTCGATATCGCGGCATTCTTTCTCATCAACGTGCCAGATGGCGGCGTGAGACGGTTCGTCGTGAACCTTCCCGTCCCGGGCCCCGACGGTCATCGTCCCGCAGACCCAACCGTGCTCGTTGATCCAGGCGGCGACCTCGGCCCCCCTGGGGCACGGGACCAGTCGGTAGGCGTGTGCCGTGCGAGCGGAGCCTCGCTCGGCCGGCCCCGCCTCCGGGGGAGTCGTCCCGGCCACGTCGACCGGCTCATGGCTCGGTGGCGGCGCCTCGGGGCGACCGCATCCCGCCGCGCCATAAACGATCGGGCCGATCGTCGACCCCAGCCAGTTTCTCCTCGAGATCCCGCCCATGTTGTCCCCAGGATCAGGAGGGGATGCAGCGATCCTCCGACGGCAGGGGAAGTACCGGGGTGGGGACTCGAACCCCAGACCTGCGGATTATGAGACCGCCGCTCTGACCAACTGAGCTACCCCGGCATGGCGAATCGAAGATCGTTCGCCCTGGGGAAAGAGAATATCAGACCTTGGCCGTCACTTCAAGCAAGCGGAGACTTCTAGCCAAATGATCATCAGCGCGCCGGTGCCTCGTCGGTCGAGCAACTCCCTGCCCTGGGTCGGCTCGATGCGGCGACCCCTCCCGGATCGGACCGCATCCGGGCTGTTCAGGGCGTCCGGGATCGTTTCTACTTCTCCCTGGCGACGATCACCGCGACGGCCGCTCCCCCACACCGGCTCGGATGCTCGCACGGGCGGGCCGGCTCGCTTCCAAGACCCCTGAGCGATCACCACGATGCCTCCGCAGTACATCTTCCAGATCGAGAAACTCTCCAAGGCTTACGCCAAGAAGGAAGTCCTCAAGAATATCTGGCTCTCTTTCTATCCCGGGGCCAAGATCGGCGTCATCGGCGGCAACGGCTCGGGCAAGAGCACCCTCCTCCGCATCATGGCCGGCCTCGACGATGACTTCATCGGGACCGCGAGGCCCGCCCCGGGGACCACGATCGGCTACGTCCCCCAGGAACCGACCCTGGATCCGAGCCTGGACGTTCGAGGCAACGTCGAGGCCGCCGTGGCCGAAACGCGATCCCTCCTCGAACGATTCGACGCCATCAACGCACGGATGGGAGAAGGCCCCGACTCCGACGAGCTCGACGAATTGCTCGAGGAACAGGCGAAGGTCCAGGACGCCATCGAGGCGCACGAGGGATGGGACCTGGATCGACGCATCGAGATCGCCATGGATGCGATGCGGCTCCCCCCGGGCGATGCCGACGTCTCGAAGCTCTCGGGCGGGGAACGGCGTCGCGTCGCCCTCTGCAAGATCCTCCTCGAGCGGCCCGATATCCTCCTCCTGGACGAGCCGACCAACCACCTGGACGCCGAGAGCGTCGCCTGGTTGGAACGGCACCTCTCCGAATATCCCGGGACCGTCATCCTGGTCACGCACGATCGCTACTTCCTGGACAACGTCGTCAAGTGGATCCTCGAGCTCGACCGGGGGCAGGGAATCCCCTGGGAGGGGAATTACTCGTCCTGGCTCGAGCAGAAACAGGCCAGGCTCGCGCTCGAGGAGAAGCAGGAGAGCACTCGGCGCAAGCAGCTCGCTCGCGAGCTCGACTGGGTCCGGATGTCGCCGCGGGCCCGCGTCGCCAAGAATCGGGCGAGGCTCCAGCGATACGAACAGCTCGCCGCGCAGGAGGCCGAACGTCGCGACGAGGCCATCGTGCTCCAGATCCCGCCCGGCCCGCACCTCGGGTCGCTCGTCGTCGAGGCCGAGGGGCTGGCCAAGTCCTACGGGGAGAACCTCCTCTTCGAGGACCTGAACTTCCGCCTCCCCCCGGGGGGCATCGTCGGGGTCATCGGCGCCAACGGCGTGGGGAAGACCACGCTCTTCCGCATGATCGTCGGCGACGAGAAGCCGGACCGTGGCGTCCTCCGCGTCGGCGATTCGGTCTCGATTTCCTACGTCGACCAGAACCGCGACGCGCTCAATCCGGAGAACACGATCTTCCAGGAGATCACCGGCGGCATCGATCCGGTGGTCCTCGGCAAGCGGAAGATCCCGGCCCGGGCCTACGTGGCGACCTTCAACTTCAAGGGGCCCGACCAGGAGAAGAAGGTCGGGAAGCTCTCCGGCGGCGAACGGAATCGCGTCCATCTCGCCAAGCTCCTCAAGAGCGGCGGCAACCTCCTGCTGCTCGACGAGCCCACGAACGACCTGGACGTGGACATGCTTCGAGCCCTGGAAGAGGCGCTCGTGGATTTCGGCGGCTGCGCCGTGGTCATCAGCCACGACCGCTGGTTCCTCGATCGGATCGCCACCCACATCCTCGCCTTCGAGGGAGACAGCACCGCCGTCTGGTGCGACGGCAACTACGACGCGTATGAAACCCAGCGGCACGAACGGCTCGGTACCGACGCCGATCAGCCCCACCGGATCAAGTACAAGTCGCTGAGGCGTTGATCGATTTGGAGGGGCGGAGGCCCTCTCATGAGGGAGTTGCTTGCAGGGCGATTCAGGCGGCTTGGCCCGGCCTACGCCATCGCCATCGTCGCCTGGCTCATCCTCTCGAGGTGGCCGGGGCATGCCCTGGTGTACGCCCTCCAAAAGGGCGCCGGGGCGCCATGGCTGAGGCGGGCGGTCCTCGGCCTCCCGGAGTACACGGACACCACGGGGAGCTTCTCCCACTGGGATGACAAGGCGGCCGCGGTGGCGATCGCGCTGGCATTCCACCTCTTGCTGGTCGTATGGCTCGGGGCGCGGCGGGATTCGAGACGGCTCGCAGACGACGGCAGTAGCCGGGCGGTCGCGGTATTCTCCTTCTTCTTCCTGATCTACACGGCCGCCTCCGGAGCGATCCAGGATTATGTCCTGTACCTCGTCTGCTGGCAGGAGGTGGCCAGAGGGAATGACCCCTGGTATTTCACCACGGGCGTCTTCGGCACCTACCCGCTGAATGCGTACGGGCCGCTCTTCAACGTCTTCGCTTTCCCGGCGTTGCTCAATCCGCTGCTCCCGAAACTCTGCTTCGCGATCGCGTACCTCGGGTTCGTCGGACGGCTGTTCAGCACCCCGGGGCCCTCGAAAACCCGGTCGCGAGGCGAACTCGCCGCCTGGTTCTTGCTGGTGGCGAATCCCTACTTCTGGGTGGAGATCGCCCATTTCGGACATTTCGACGTCATCGTGGGCATCCTCTGCGTGGCGGCCGTCACCGCGCGAGCGCGTGATCGCGACCTGAGCTCGGGCACCTACCTGGCCCTGGGGGCCCTGCTCAAGTATGTCCCCCTCTTGCTGGTCCCATTCGTGGCCCTCGTCCCTCCTCGGCATCGCTGGCGGATCGCGTTCGCGGCCGCCGGGATCACGGCGGCCGGCCTGGCCATCAGCGTCCTGATCTGGGGACCCTCCACCTTTCGTCCCATCGTCTTCGCGGCCCAGCGGCCTTCGCATCATCTCTCGATATTCCGGTTCCTCAACGGCCGCTATTCGCCGTTGAGCGGCCTGGTTCTGCACGAGAACCCCGCGAACTGGGCTCCTGCCTTCCTGATCCTGGCCCTGGGCATCGCACTGGCCTGGAGCGAACGACAACGGCTCGCCACGCTCCCCGCCGGCGCCCTGGCGATGGTCATCACCGCGCTCCTCTATCAGGCCGGATTCACGCAATACCACATGGTGGGCCTGCTCCTCTTGACGTGGTGGCTGGCGACCGATCCCCCACCTTCCTGGAAACGGAGCCTGCTCGTTGCCGCACTGGTCCCCTATCTCGCGTGGCTGGGGACCTTCGACGTCCTGTGCACCACCCTGCCCATCGACGATTACGGCATGCAGGAATGGACGGGGCTCCTGACCTTCTTCCTCGGGGTCGTCCTCATCGCGGCCATATCGATCTCGGCCCCGAGGGCCCCGGCAGGGCACGCCGGCGTGCCGGACCCGGACGCCGACCCGCCCCCCCGCTGAACCACCCCGCCGGTATCCCGCCACGCAAAATCATCTGAACATTCATCAAGAATTGATTTTCGTGAGCAGGTGCCTTCGCGGTGGCCGGAAACGCCATTCCCACCGCAGGGTCCTCTCCGCCCGTGCCGAGGCCCCGATGGCCGTCGCTCTAGCTCCCGCGGGCTCGGATGCCGGCCGGGATCGTGGTCCCGGGCTCGAACCCCACGGTTTCGCCGGCTTGGTACTGGTATTGCAAGGTAATCCCTCCGACGTGAGAGGCGACGGTCGGACCGGATTCCCTGCCGCCTGGCACGGGGAGCCGGCCTCGTCGCCTTGAACATGTTCAGGATCCATGCCAGCAGGAGAGACGAGGAATGCAACGCAAGGACATCTCGAAGATCGGCACCGCGGCGGCACTGACGGGCCTGCTCTTCCTGGGCTCGGCCCGGGCCGCGGATAAGGAGGTCCCCGGCCCGATCGACAGCGCCGAGGACCTACAAAGCCTCGGTAAGATGCTCTTCAAGCTCGCCGACACCAACAACGACAACCAGATTTCCCAGAAGGAGGCCATCGACGCCGGCAATCTGCTGGCGGGCGGCTTCTTCTTCCGGGCCGATGCCAATGGCGACGGGACCGTGACCAAGGCCGAGGCCGACGCGGCCCGCGAGGCCCTCTACGCCCAGAAACCCCTGCTCCGGTTCGTCCTGGAGCGCGGCAAGGCCGAGATCAACAATCAGGCCGCCCAGGGCGTGGCCCCGAAGCCCGTGAACGTCTTCGGCGTCTTCGACTCCAACTCCGACGGGAACATCTCCGCGACCGAGCTTCGCCAGGCGGTCCAGACCTCGATCCAGGGGCTCTTCACGGTCGCGGACAAGAACGCGGACAATCAGCTCGACGTCGCCGAGGTGAACCAGGCGGTCGTTGACGCGGGTAGGACCGGCATCCAGGCGGCTTTCAACAGCGCCGACGCGGATAAGAACGGGGCCGTGAGCCAGGAGGAATTCGATCGCGCGATCATCAATCCGGCCCACGTGATGTTCCGGATCCTCGACGCGAACAATGACAATCAGATCTCGCAGGACGAGCTCCGGAGCGGCAGCCAACTCCTGCTCCGCGAATTCAAGGCGATGCGGGTGCCCGAGCCGGCCAACTCGATCCCGAATCAGGTCCGCCGCCTGACCGAGCCGTCGACTCCCGCGCCGGCGCCCCCGGCCAATTCCAGCCTGGCCTCGCCTCGCTGAGGACCAAACGGCAGGACACCCGCTAGACCTGGAATCCGCAACATTCCCCGTCCCACAACATGGGGCGGGGAGGTTCGCGGATTCGGACCCTTCGACCCCCTTCTATCCCCCCGGAGACACGCCGATGCCCGAGCCCATATCCGCGGGCGAGCCGTCCGGCCCCGCGGTGGCAACCATTGAGCGGGCGCCCGCCGAGTCGGACTTCGTGAATCCCTTGATTCGCGTCGCCGACGTCATGACCACGGACCTGAGGACCTGCTCGCCCCACAGCACCGTCCTCGAGGCGGTGATGTTCTTCCGGGACGCCGATTGCGGCGCGATCCCGATCGTCGACATGGGAAAGCCTCTCGGCATCCTCACGGACCGGGACGTGGCTCTGGCCCTGGCGTCCTACCCGTCCGACCTGGCCCGGCTCCCGGTCGGGGACCTGATGACCCCGGAGATCGTCAGCGTCAATCAGGATGACACGATCTCGGTCGCCATGGACCTGCTCGGCGATCACGGCATCCGGAGGCTCCTGGTCGTCAACGGGGATGGCGTCCTGGTGGGCGTCCTGAGCTGGAGCGACCTGGCTCCCCACCTTTCCCCTTGCGGCCTCGGGCGCGTCCTGTCGCGAATCGTCGAGAATCGGTAGTCGACGCGGCAGGACACCTCGCTTGGCCCGGAGGCCGGAAAAACCCCGCGAAGGCGCATTCGCCCCGGCTCCGGTTCGGATACAATCGGGCCCGGGGCGGCACCGTTCGCGGCCGCCAGGAATTCGATCGTCACGCGCCCGCGACGAGCTTCCATTCCTGGAGATTCAACATGCGGTTGGTGATCGTCGGCGGTGTGGCCGGCGGGGCCTCGGCGGCGGCCCGGGCCAGGCGACTGAGCGAGGCGGCCGAGATCGTCCTGTTCGAGCGCGGGCCGGACGCCTCGTTCGCGAACTGCGGACTCCCCTATTATCTGGGCGGCGAGATCCCCGATCGCGGCAAGCTCCTGGTGACCAGCCCCGCCGTCCTGAAGGATCGATACAACCTCGATCTGCGGACCAACACCGAGGTCGTCAAGATCGACCGGGCCGCGCGGTCGGTGACGGCGAGGCGAGCGGCCGACGGCTCGACCTACGACCTGTCCTATGACGCCCTGATCCTGGCCCCGGGCGCCGAGCCGATTCGGCCGCCGATCCCGGGGATTGACCTGCCCAACGTCTTCACGCTCCGGAACCTGCCGGACGTGGACCGGATCAAGGCGGCGATGGACCGCGGGGCCGGCCGCGCGACGCTCATCGGCGGCGGATTCATCGGCCTGGAGCTGGCCGAGAATTTCATCCGGAGGGGGATCGAGACGACGCTCGTCGAGCTCCAGGACCAGGTCCTTCCCCCGCTCGATCGCGAGATGTCGACGCCGCTCGCCGCGGCCGTGCGGGGCAGGGGAGTGAGGCTCCTCCTGGGAGATTCCGCCGAGGCCATCCGCGCGACCGGAGACGGCCTGGCGATCGGCCTTAGATCCGGCGTCTCGATCGGAGCCGACATGGTCGTCGTCGGCGTCGGCGTCCGCCCCGAGAATGCGCTGGCGAAGGCCGCGGGCCTGGAGATCGGCGAGCGGGGCGGAATCCGCGTGGACGACCGGATGCGGACCTCGGATCCGTCCATCTTCGCGGTCGGCGACGCCGTGGAGGTCCGCGACTTCCCCTCCGGCGCCCCCGCTCAGGTGCCGCTGGCCGGCCCAGCGAATCGTCAGGGGCGGATCGCCGCCGACAACGTGTTCGGCCTGGATAGCCGCTACCGGGGCACCCAGGGGACGGCCATCGTCGGCTTCTTCGAACACGTGGCCGCGATCACCGGGGCGAGCGAGAAGGCCCTCCGGAAGCAAGGGCGATCGCATCAGAAAGTTTACATTCACGCGAATCAGCACGCCGGATATTATCCGGGCGCGAGGCCGATGACGCTCAAGCTCCTGTTCGAGGCCCCCTCGGGGAAGATCCTGGGGGCGCAGGCGGTCGGCCAGGAGGGAGTGGACAATCGGATCAATGCTCTCGCCATGGCCATCCAGGCCGGCCTGACGGTGTTCGACCTCGAGGAATCCGAGCTGGCCTACGCGCCCCAATTCGGATCGGCCAAGGATCCCGTGAACATGGCCGGATTCGTGGCCTCGAACGTGCTCCGCGGCCTGGTGCGGCAGGTCCATGCGGAGGACCTGGGGGCCGGCGACCTCGCCGTCGCCTCGATCGTCGACGTTCGCACGCCGAAGGAGTACGCCGCCGGTCGCATCGAGGGGGCCGCCAACATCCCCCTCGAGGAGCTGCGCGGCCGCCTCGACGAGATCCCCCGCGACCGGCCGGTCGTCGTTCATTGCCAAGTCGGCATGCGCGGATACATGGCCGCACGGGTCCTCCGGGATCACGGGATCGATGCCGCGAACCTGGCCGGCGGCTACAAGACCTATCGGATGCACCACCCCGACGCTAAGCTCTGATCGACCGGCCGGGATGACCCCGCCGGGCTCGCCGAGGAGTCCTCACCGATGATCCACACCGCACTGGCCGTCGTGCTTGCCCTCACCGCCCTCGAGGAGCCCGCCGCGAAGGAGGCCACGCCCCGGCCGCATACCCTCTCCACGGCCGCCCAGCTCGAGGCCTACCTCAACGGCCAGACCCAGATCCAGTTCCGGAGGCGCCGGGAAGAGGTGGCCAGGACGACCACGCCGGAGCAGATCGCCGCGCGGGCCGAGCGACTCCGGGGCTTCTTCGTCCGGTCTCTGGGGGGTTACCCGGAGCGGACTCCCCTGAATGCTCGCGTCGTCGGCGTTCGCGATTACCCGGGCTATCGAATCGAGCGGATCGTCTTCGAGAGCCGCCCCCGGCACCACGTCACGGCGAATCTCTACCTGCCCCGGTCCGACGCTCGCGTCCCCGGCGTGCTCATGCCGTGCGGGCATTCGGAGAACGGCAAGGCGGACGCGACCTATCAGCGGGCCTGCATCCTGAACGCCCGCAACGGCCTGGCCGTCCTGACCTATGACCCGATCGGGCAGGGGGAGCGATACCAGAGGCTGGACGACGGCGGCAAGCCGGCCGTCCACGACGGGTCGACCGTCGAGCACACCCTCGTCGGGACGGGGGCGATCCTCGTCGGCCGGCAAGCGGCCAGCTACCGCGTCTGGGACGGCATCCGCGCGCTCGATTACCTCGCCTCGCGGCCGGAGATCGATGCCACGCGGCTGGGTTGCACCGGCAACTCCGGCGGCGGCACGCTGACGTCGTACCTGATGGCGCTCGATGATCGGATCGCGGTCGCCGCCCCCTCGTGCTACATCACTTCGCTGGAGCGGCTCTTCGCCACGATCGGCCCCCAGGATGCAGAGCAGAACATCACCGGCCAGGTGGCGGCCGGCCTCGACCACGCGGACTACATCGCCATGCGGGCGCCGAAGCCAACCCTCCTGTGCACCGGCACCCGCGATTTCTTCGACATCCAGGGGAGCTGGGATACATTCCGAGAGGCGAAGCAACTGTATGGCCGGCTCGGGTTCGGCGAGCGGATCGACCTGTTCGAATCCGACGAGACGCACGGCTATACCTCGCCCCGGCGCGTGGCCGCGACGCGATGGTTCTGCCGCTGGCTGCTGCGGAAGGACGAGGTGATCGTCGAGCCCGAACTGGCCACCGTCCCCGATGCCGAGCTCCAGTGCACTACGACCGGCCAGGTACTGAGCGACCTGCACGGCGTCTCCGCCTTCGACCTCAATGCCGAGCGGGCCCGCGAGCTGGCGGCCGCACGCGCGGCATTCGCGTCGAATTCATCCCCCGAGGCGTTCCGGGATCGCGTCCGCGAGCTGCTCGGACTCCGCGGCTGGAAGCCTTCCGCCGCCCCGATTGTCGAGCACCGGCGGCAGCCCGGATCGGGGTTCATCCGACGCGAGGTCGCCGTCTCCACCGAACCGGGAGTGGCGATCGCCGCGGTCGACTGGATCCCCGAAAAGGAGGATCGGTCCGCGCCGGTGCTGATCCAGGCGGGAACCCTCCTCGACACCGAACCGAAGGTCGGCGGCGAGCTGGATTCATGGCTCCGAGCGGGGCGGCGAGTCGTGCAGGCGAGGGTCCGCGGGGCCGAGCCGGCCACGCCGACGAACGCTCGTTCCGGCCTCGACAAGATCATCGGGATCGATTGGAAGGCCGCCTTCCTGTCGCTCCACCTCGGGCGTCCGCTGCTGGGCCAGAGGGCGACGGACATGCTGAACCTGATCGAGTCGCTGGCGGCGACTGACGAGCTTCGAGGCCGCGGTTTCGAACTCCACGCGTCCGGCGCGACGGGACCGGTGGCGCTCCATGCCGCGGCCATCGATGAGGGGGGGAAGATCGTGGCGGTCGACCTCGATCGATCGCTCGTCTCGTGGGCGGACGTCGTCGAGCGTGGGATCAGCCGCGAGCAGCTCGGGAATGCAGTCCCGAATGTCCTGGAAGTCTATGACCTGCCGGAGCTGGCCGCTCGGCTCAAACCGCGTGCGCTCACGATTCGATCTCCGGTCGACGCCCTGGGAGAGCCGATCTCGCAGACGTCGCTCGAGGGCGCCTATGCTCCGGCGATCCGGGCTTACGGCCAGGGGACGCGACTGGTCCTCCGCGCGACCGGCTCCCATTGAGTGCGAAGGACAGCCGGGCCACCCCGACACGGAAAGGTATCCTCGATGACGCTCGACCCCCAGGCCAGGGACTTCCTCGATCGGCTCGCCGCGGCGGCCCTCAAGCCGATCGAGTCGATTCCGATCGCCGAGGCCCGCGCCCAGCAGGATCTCTCGACCCGCTTCCTCGGCCCGCTCCCACCGATCGGCCGCGTCGAGGATCGCGAGATCGACGGCCCCGGGGGGGCCATCCGCGTCCGGATACTCAGGCCGAAGGCCCTCGACGAGGCGGGAGCGTCGCCGGCCCTCGTCTACTTCCACGGGGGCGGCTGGGTGCTCGGGAATCTCTCGTCGCACGAGCACATCTGCCGGGCGATCGCCGGCCAGGCGGATCTCGTCGTGATCGCCGTGGATTACCGGCTCGCGCCGGAGAGCCGATTCCCGGCGGCGGCCGAGGACGCGCATGCCGCGACCGCGTGGGCCATCGACCACGCCGAGGAGCTCGGGCTCGATCCCGACCGGATCGCCGTCGGCGGCGATAGCGCGGGGGGGAACCTTGCCGCGGTGGCGTGCCTCATGGCCCGAGAACACGGAGGGCGGGCCCCGGCCATGCAGGTCCTCCTCTATCCGATCACGGACTCGAATCTGAGCACGGGATCCTATCGGGAGTTTGCCGACGGCTACTTCCTCACGGCCGAGGAGATGGCCTGGTACTGGGACCAGTACGTGCCGGATGTCTCCGAGAGGAGTCGGCCGCACGCGGCCCCGCTCCGGGAGACGGACCTGCGCGGCCTGCCGCCGGCGCTGGTGATCACGGCCGGCTGCGACGTCCTCCGCGACGAGGGGGAGGCCTATGCCCATCGACTCGAGGCCGCGGGGGTGCCGACGACCCTGAGCCGGTACGACGGGATGATCCACGGCTTCATCCGCCGGTTCCCGTTCTTCGATCAGGGCAGGGCCGCCATCTCCGAGATCAGCATCGCGCTCCGCGAGGCCCTCGCCTGACGGCCCCGCGGCGGTCCGTCAGTGCTGCGCCCCGATGCGATGCCGGAGCCGGATGAATTTCTGTTCGATCGCACCGCCGCCGAGGTTCGGGTGAAGGATCGCGGTGGCGTTGATGAGCTGGGCGGCGTCGGCGAGCTGTCCCGCCCGAAAATAGGCGAGGGCCAGGCCGTAGCGGGTCTCGAACCAGGCGGGGGAGCCCGGCTGAAGCGTCTTCGACCGGAGCCGTTCGACGTCGATGGCCAGCTCGAAGGCCTCGAGGCGATTGTAGGTATCCGCCAGGTCGCGGAGCATGGAGTCGGACGCGTCGCGGGGGGGGCCGGCGGAGCTGCGGAACGCGGCGCGGGCCCCTCGCTCGTCGCCGAGGAAGAGGTGGGATCGGACGAGCCGCATCCGGAGCTCGGCACGCTCGCTGGGGGTCCACTTGTCCTCGTCGCCGTCCTGGACCATGGGCTGGACGAGGAACCGGATCACGAGCCCGAGCCGCCGCTCGTGGAGGGCTTCCTCGGCGTTCGAGGCACACTCGTCGAGGAGCCGCACCGCCTCGAAGAAGGGAGCGTGGGCCGACGCCTCCGCCCAGGTCGAATGCGCCTGAGCCTCGCGTTCGGCCTGGAGATAGGGCGGGCCGGTCTGGACGGTCGCGACCAGCCGGAGCAGCCGGGCGCGATAGCGATCCGCGGCTCGCATGGGCAAGGCCGTGATCCGATCGAGGCGTTCGAGCGCGGTCCGCGGATTGCCGACGACCGGGACCAGGTTGATCCGCGCATCGGCCAGCAGGAAGGCCGCGCGCTCGGCGTCGGTGCGAGCGAGCTTGAGGCCCTCCTCCAGGTGCTTCCGCGCCCGGTCGAAGCTCTCCTTGAGGATCGGCCGATCGGCGGTGGCGAGGAGCGCCTCGAGGTCGGCGACGTCGAGGTCGGCGAGCGCGAGCCGAGCGTCGAGCCAGCGCGTCGAGCCGACGGGGATCGCATCCCAGAGCGACCTGGCCCGGGGGTGATCCCCGGCGGCGCGGCTGAGGAGGGCCAGGAGCCAGCGTGCCTCGTCGGTGGATGGATCCTTGGGGAAGTCGCGGACCTGCTTCTCCAACGCCTCGGCGTACGAGGCCGCCGTCACGCCCCGCGCCCCCGACGCCAGGGCCCGCCCCCTGGCAAGTGCCACGAGCAGGCCGGCTCGGGGTCCGGCCGGGCCGGCCCTGGGGTCCGCGGCGACCCGGGCGCAGACGGCACCGGCGTCCGCATAGCGTCCCGCCTCGAAGAGGATCGCCCCGGCCTTGAGCCGATACCCGGCGGCCGCGGCGTGGTCGCCGGCATGGACGGCCCGATCCGCGGCACGGTCCTCGAGCTCGGCGGCCCGGGCGGGATCTCCCCGAACCTGGGCCGCGTCCGCGAGCAGGTCCCAGGCGGAGGCGGGATGACGCGCGTCCGGATTGAGGTCTTCAGCCCCCAGCGCCGCGAGCACTTGTCGGGCTTCGGGATTCTTCTTCGACCTCAGGCCCTCGAGCTCGCGAAACAGCTCCTGCTCGATGGCATATCGTGCGTCCCCGGCGGGCATGCCCGAAAGCTGGGCCAGTCCAAGACGAGCCAGCGCCGCGGCCTTCACGGCGTCATCCACCCGCGACGCCTTGATCTGGGCCTCCGCCTCGGACCACTTGTGGCGATCGGTCAGCACCAGGAGGCGCGCGACCAGCAGGTCACGCGGCGGTGGGGGCGGGGAGAGCCCCGCGGCGGCGGCGATGTCGGCGTCGGCCTCGTCGAGCCGGCCGGCTCGACGGAGGAGATCGGCGCGGAGGAGATGGCTGAAGCCCTTCAGCCCCACCTCGGACGGAGCGGGCGCCGTCCACTGGAGGGCCTCACCCTCGAGGAGCCTGCGGGGATGCGCCCCGGGCTCCTCGAGGCCCGCCCTGTCCGTGAGTGCTCGGGCGAGGCGGAACCGGACGTTGTCCGAGAGCGCGGCCTCGCCTTCGGCCGACGTGATGGCGCGAAGCCTGGCGATCGCGTCGTCGAGGGCGGCCACCGCCTCCTTGCGGGCCTTATCGTCGGTCGGGTAGAGGCTCCGATATTGCCGCCAGCTCTCCCCCTGGGCCCAGCGATAGACCGCCACCTGGAGCTGGAACTCGTGGGACCTCGGGTGGCCGGCGTTCTCGTCGTTGAATCCGGCGAGGACCGCGATGGCCCGGTTCCAGAGCAAGGCGCGTTCCTCGGGCGATCCGGTCCCCTTAGCCGACTCATCGAGGACCCCGGCCATCTCCATGACGGCCGACTCCCGCTGGCCGATCGAGAGCGTCGCGTCGTCGGCCAGCCGTTTCAGGTCCGCCAGGCGGATCGCCAGCGGGCTGTTCGCGGGCGGGTCCTGCCGGTCCGCGGCGAGCGGGATCACGACGGCCCAGACAAGGAGCGGGATCATACCATCTCCGTGACCCTGTCGGGCCGGTCGCGAGGATTGTCGCGAGTCAATGGTGAGCCGGCAAGGCCTCGGGCTCCAGGCCGCTGCCCGCGCCCGGCTTGCCGAATTGCTCTTCCTTGAACAGGAGCCCGAAGACGAGCATGCAGAAGAGGGTCAGGAGGAACGGCCCCATCCAGATGCCGTGCCAGTTCTCCACGGCCTTCCCCTCCACGGTCTCCGTGAAGTAGCTGCGGATGGGGCCGGTGAGGACGCTGCCCAGGACCGTTCCCATGCCGTAGACCACGAAGATGAGCAAGCTCTGGGCCGAGGCCTTGATGTCCTTCGACGCCGCCCGATCGACGTACATCTGGGCGACGACGAAGAAGAATCCGAAGGCGAAGCCGTGGAGGGCGATGGTCGAGATCATCAGCCAGAACGGGTAGCCGAGGGCAGAGAACCCGAATCGCATGGCCCAGGCGCCGGCACCGATCAGCATGGTCGTCTTGATCCCGAATCGCGAGACCGCCACCGGGACGAGCAGCATGATGACGGCCTCGGAGATCTGGCCGATGGTCATGTAGGCGCCGGTCTGCGCCGGATTCACGCCGATCGCCTCCAGGAAGTAGTTCTCGCAGGCGAAGTAGAACGCCAGCATGATCCCGACCAGGCCGGAAACGATGACCAGGACCGCGAACGACCGGTATTCCATGAGCTCCAGGCTCTCCAGGACGGCCGATCGCTTGTCGATCGGGTCGGTCTCCCTGGCGGGCAGCGGGGGCGTGTGGGGCAGGATGAGGCAGTAGAGCGCGTAGAGGATCGAGAACAGGCCGGAGACCCTCAGGCAGTCGCGATACGACGGCTCGCCCACGAACGGGATGGCGAAGATCGACTTGAGCAACGGGACGACCGACGCCCGCCAGGTCGAGAGGAAGCTCTCGAACGCCCCGTGGGCGCCGACGAGGTCGAAGAGCGACTGGTAGAAGGAGAGCTTGTCGTACTCGAGATAGCCGGCGAAGAAGAGCCCGGCGGCAATCCAGCCGACGGTCCCCCAGAAGCGGATCCTGGGGAAGAGGTGCTGATTCTCCTCGCCGAGGTTCCGGAAGGCGAGCGAGTTGGACAGGGCCATCGTCGGCATGTAGAGATTGCAGTAGATCAGCAGCGTGATGAAAATCGGCCAGGCCGTGGTGAGGTAGGCGGAGAGGATCAGCAGCAGGCCGCCGACGAAATGGGCCGCGGCCATCACCCGCTCGGTCGCGAAGTACCGGTCGGCGAGCTGCCCCAGGACGAACGGCCCGAGGATCGAGCCGAAGCCGTAGACCGTGAAGATCCAGCCGATCGCGTAGTTGCTCAGCTTGAGGTCGTTGGGCCCGAGGTGCTGCGCCAGCATCGGGAGCCAGATCCCCCAGACGAAGTACTGGAGGAACATCATCATCGAGAGCCTGGCGCGGGTGGCGAAAGTCATCGGGTATCTCGCGAGGATGGATCGAGAGAAGTTCGGGTGCGACCGGCGCGGTCGGGGAGAGGGAAGGCCGGGCTGCGTCGATCAAGAATTTACCGTCCGGCCCGCGGCATCGCCATGGGGTTCTCGCCCGATCTCTCGCCCCGGATGCCCCTTGAGGAGTCCGACCAGGCGGGCGGCCAGCGCGGCACATGTATTCGCGCGGGCATGCTCATGTCGGAGCGACGCCCGGCCATCGTCCGAGCTTCTCGCGAGGATCCGCCGGACGGCCGCGAGGAACGCATCGGCATCCTCGACGACATCGAACAGATGCCCGTAGAGCCGGCACTCCGGGATCGCCGTGGCGACGATCGGCCGGCCCGAGCCGAGCCCGTCGGCGATCTTCGTCGGCGAGCAGGCCACGTTGAAGGGATGAGTGGTGAGATACGGGATCAGGTTCACGTCGAAGGCCGCGTAATAGGACGGGAGCTCGGCCTGCGGTCGCCACCCGATGGCGTGCACGTTTCGCCGCGAGAGCAGGGAGTCGAGGCTCCCCCGCCAGTCCCCGCCCGATCGGGCCCCCGGGACCGTGCCGACCAGGACGATCGATGCGCCGGGCAGGGCATCGGCCAGGCGATCCATGAGGTCCCAGTCCACCCTCGATTCGATCGACCCGACGTAGCCGAGCAGCGGGCGAGGGAGCGAGGCAAGGTCCCGGGGGGGCGCCGTCGGCCGACTCCGCGGCTCATCGGCCAGGAATGCCGTCGGCGTACCATGCGGGAGGTGGTGAATTCGCCCCGCCATCCGGGGGAAGGCCTGGCGGAGTTCCTCGGCCCGATAGGCGGAGACGCAGACCGTCGCGTCGGCCCCCTGGACGAGTCGCCGCTCGAGCTCCCGGACCTCGTCGGCCTGCTTCGGCCAGTAGAGCGCGTAGTCGTCGAGGTTGTAGTAGAGCGTGCGGTCTGCGTCCAGGCCCGGGAGCAGGTGTAGATAATGGGGATAGGTGAGGATCAGGCCCCGGCGATCCTCGCGTCTGGACCGCCAGAAGCCCCGGATCGCCCGGCCGATGGGGCGCATCCCGACGCGCGGATATCGCTTCATCCAGCCGCTCGGGAGGACCATGTCGCGGGCGAACGACCGGACACCCCAGTGGTGAGTGCGACAGGTCGGAGACCAGGGGAAGAGCCCCTTCCGCCAGCCGTTGACGAAGTCCATGCACCGCAGGGCGAGCAGGACCGACGACTCGTCATCAAGCTCCCGAAAGAGGCTCTCGGTCGTGAACCAGTTGATGTCGGCGACGGCCACGGCCCAGGGCGTCGGGCCGGCCTCGGAGAACCCCGCGTGCTCCGTCATCGCCCCTCCGTCAAGGCACGACGGTGGCAAACGTCTTGAGCTTGGCCGCCGGCTCGTCCTTCATGTCGGTCTCGATGGTGAGGACCGAGTGATAGGGACCGGGCTGTTCCGGCGCCTTGAAGGTCAGCGTGACGAGGTGCGAAGCCTTGGCCCCCTCGGCCGCTTCCCTGGTCTCGAGCCCACCTTCGTCGGCCGCCATCTTGGTGATCGAGAAGGCCTGGGCCGACTTCACGAGTACCGTCTTCGTGACCGATTGGCCCGGCTTGACGCCGCCGAAGTTGATGATCGACGGCGTCACCGCGACGGCGCTCTGGACGTTGGCGACGACGGAGATCGGGATCGTCTGCATGTTCGGGTCGTTGGTGATCAGGGTGATCTCGTCCTTGAGGAACCCGTTGTCGACGCCGGGCTGGAGCGTCGCGGTCAGCGAGTAGGACGAGTAGCCCTCGGCCGTCCGTCCCAGGTCGCGGAGCTCCGCCTTCACTTTGGAGGTCTGGGTCTTCATCTTGGTGACAGCCCAGCCTGGCTGGCCCCCGGCGTAGGTGATCGTCAGCGAGGCGGGGGCCATCTGGTCGGACCGGCGAACGATGCCGAAATCGAGCTGGCCGGGGCTGGTGACCAGGTCGCCGCGGATGAAGCAGGTCAGGTTCAGCTCCACCTCGACGAAGGAGGGACGGTCGAAGATGACCGTCAGGCCGGAGGGCTTATAGCCGACGAACTTGGTCGTATCGATGGTGGCCTCGATCGTCGTCTGCGTCCCAGGGGGGATGAGCTTGGCCCCGACGCTGACGTTGGTGCAGCCGCACTTCGTCCGCCAGTCGACGATCCGGAGCTCCTGGTCCGTCCGATTCACGATCGGGAACCGGTGGACGATCTGCGACCCGCGCGCGACCGTGCCGAAGTCATAGGCCCGCTCCGGGAGCGCCGCGTTGACCCAGTCCAGGCCCTGGCCGCGGGCCGCCTGGCCGAGGACCGCGACCGCCACGATTCCGCAGAGCAAAATCCGCCGCATCGACCTGACTCCTTCCCACCCGCCCGATTGGCATCTCGACGGCCCTTCCCCTCGGACCACGCGTCCCATTCTACCCGCACCGCCAATCATGAAGCCATCCGTACCGATCTGTTCAGGGTTGGTGGCCGGGTCGCGAGTGGACGGGAATATCGCCGATCACCGAAGGCGAGGTGTGGTGCTGGATCCGAACGTGATCTCCACCGTGGATCGGCCGCGCGAGTCCGGCCACTCCAGCCAAAGCCGGCCGGGGGCGGGACCGGGTGCGGGGATTGACGCCTTTGTCGATCGCGCGATGCGGCCCGAGGCCGGTGCCTCGAAGGGCGTCGGCCTTGCCGTGCCAGGGGCGTGCCTTTACGCTGGGGGGTTGCCGCGGCGGGGATCGCCGCGCCGTCGCACCGGTCATGACACTCGGAGTCCGTCGATGGTCGTATTCTCGAAGCTCCTCGGGCGATGCCGGACGGTGATCGCTCTCCTGGCCTCGGTCGGTTCGCCGATGGTCGCGACGGTCGCCCGGGCCCAGGCCCCGGCGCCTCCGGAGTCGCCCCGGCTGGCGGAGTACTTCGGGTTCCTGCCGCTGGAAGTCTACAAGTTCGAGCGCCGGATCAGCAGCCTCGCCGTCCGCGACCTCGACGGTGACCGGACCGGCGACGTCATCTTCAGCAACAATGCCCGGTCGCGGATCGACCTGTTGCTCAGCGGCAAGCCGCCCGCCGGAGACGCCGAGGCGCGGCCGTTTCGCAAGGATCCGAACGACCTCGAGTTCGACCGCCGGATGCGGCCCGTCAACATCCCCGTCAACAAGGAGGTCGTGAGCCTGGACACGGGCGACTTCAACGGCGACGGCAAGCTCGACATCGTCTACTACGGCACCCCCGCCGAGGTGGAGATCCTCTACAACGAAGGCGAGGGGCGGTTCGTCTCCGGCAAGAAGATCACCACCGGAGAGGCCGTCGAGTCCGCCAATGCGCTGGTCGCCGGCGACCTCAACCAGGATGGCCGGGACGACATCGCCCTGCTCGCCGAGAATGACCTGATCCTCATCTACCAGACCGCGCCGGGGACATTCACCGAGCCGGAGAAGGTGCCCCATACCGCGAGCGGGCCGAGGATGCTCAAGCTGGTGGACATGGACGGCAACGGGGCACCCGACCTCGTCATCCTGGACGGCGGCAACGATCAGCCGGTCCACATCCGGCTCGCCACCGACGAGAAGAAGCTCGGCCCCGAGCAGCGGTTCCAGGTGGAGAGCCCGCGAGCCATCGCCTTCGGCCAGATCGACGGCGTCGGCGGCCAGGAGCTCCTGACCATCGAGGGGCAGTCCGGGCGGGGTCGCGTCCTGACGCTGGACGACTCCGAGGCCGATGAGCAGAACCGCTGGGGCCGCCTGATCTTCTTTGGGCTCTCGCAGGGGGGCGACCGGGGCCGCTCGATCGCCGTCGGCGACCTGGACGGCGACAAGCGGAAGGACGTGGTCGTCTCGGATCCGTCCAACGCCCAGTTCTGGCTCTACCGCCAGAGTGCCCGCAACGGCCTCAACGCGGGCCAGTCCTTCCCCGGCCTGCTGGGCGGCCGGACCATCCGCCTGGCCGACCTGGATGGCGACGGCAAGGACGAGCTCTACGTCCTCTCCGACCAGGAGAAGCAGGTCGGGCGGAGCGTCCTCGACGGCGGCCGGATCGGCTTCCCGGCCCCCTTGCCGATCGTGGGAGAGCCCATCGCGCTCGAGCTCGCGGACCTGGACGGCGACCGCGTGCCCGAGATCCTGACCATCGCCAGGACCAAGTCCTCCGCCGGCACCGATGCCTTCGAGCTCCGCGCGCTGAAGCGCGAGCCCGCGGGCAGCTTCCGCCCCTTCCGCTGGGGGCAGGCCGAGTCGGTCGCCGTATCGAGCCCGACCGGGCCCCCGTCGGCCATGCAGGCCCTCGACGTCAATTCCGACGGGCTCACCGATCTCCTGGTCTTCACCGGCTACGGGCCGCCGACGCTCCTGATCGGCCGCAAGGACGCCCCGCCGACGCCGTTCACCGGCAGCCTGGGCCCCATGGCCGCCGCCAGCCCCGCCGGCCTGTCGCTCGGCGAGCTCAACGGCCCGGCGATCCTCGTCGCCCAGAACACGTTCGCGCGCAAGCTCCGGCTGGACGCGAAGGGGCAATGGGAGATCGCCGAGCAGTACAATTCCGGCCGCAGCTCCGCCCAGATCCAGGGGGCCGCGGCCATCGACGTGGACGGCGACGGCAAGAAGGAGGTCGTGCTCTACGACCGTGCCAGCAAGTCGCTCCTCTTCCTGAACCTCAAGGAGGGCGTCTATCGGCCCGCCGGGACGCTCGCCGTCGGCGCGCTCTCCTTCGAGGGTCTCCGCGTCGCGGACCTCGACGGCGACGGCCGGGATGACCTCCTGATCGCCGGGTCGGAACGATTCGGCGTCCTCCAGACCGGTCGCAAGGGGCTCCGGCTCAAGTCGATCGCGAGCTTCGAGTCGAAGCGGAACGAGGCGAGGCTCTCCGATCTCGTCGCCGGAGACCTCAACGCCGACGGCGTCCCCGACGTCCTCTACACCGACGTCGCCGAGCAGATGATCGAGATCGCCACCTACGCGGGCGACCCCACGCTCCTGCCGGCCCTGGGCTTCAAGCTCTTCGAACGCAAGCTCTACCGGGCCAACAGCGACGGCGCGGAGCCGCGCGACATCGCGGTCGGCGACGTGGACGGCGACGGACGGCTCGACGTGGTGATGATCGCCCATGACCGGATCCTGATCCTTCGCCAGGACCCCGGGCCGGGGAAGAAGGACCATCAGGCCGCTTCCCGGACCACCAACCCGGCCGGCTGACGGCGGACGGCCGGCGACCGGCCCGAGAAATCGGCATCGCCCGCACAACCGCTCAAGTTGCGCGACGATCCGGCCGATCCAGAGGATGATGCCGATCCTC
This sequence comes from Aquisphaera insulae, assembly GCF_011064615.1. Classification (GTDB taxonomy): domain Bacteria; phylum Planctomycetota; class Planctomycetia; order Isosphaerales; family Isosphaeraceae; genus Aquisphaera; species Aquisphaera insulae. The sequence goes on from NZ_JAALJH010000006.1 coordinate 49,779, forward strand.
GCGATCGCGCCGGGCGTTCGTATTCCGCCCGGTGGGCGGCGACATTCGATCATCAGTCTCCGGAGGGGGCCCACGGATGGGACGCGGTGCAAACGATTCTCCACGGATGGGTTACTTCGCGGCGACGGTCATGCTCGTGCTGGCGGTCCTGTTCCCGATCGCGCTCATGGTCTTCGACCCGGACCTCATGTTCCGCCGGGGCTGGGAGCAATACGTCGGCACGGGAATCTACTTCTGGGCCGTCTTCACCCTGGCCCGCGAGCTCCGGACGCTCTGGCAGAACGAGCAGGCCTTCGCCGACGCCCCCAGGCTCCTCCAGTACATCGGGGGGATGCTCCAGAAGGCCAGGAGACAGGCCGCCGACGGGGAGAACGCCAGCGACGGCCCGGCGGCGCCTTCCCCCCTGGCGGCGGCCGTCGCCAATGACGGCCGGATCCTCCATGTCCGCGTCCGCCGGCTGGTGGGATACGTCCGGGAGACGCACACGCCCTCGGCGGCCCAGCTCATGGAGGTGAATCGCGAGACCTCCGGCCTGGACCAGGAGGAGGTCGCCGGCCGATTCACGCTCACCCGCTATATTCTCTATCTCCTCCCCGTGATCGGGTTCATCGGGACCGTCGAGGGGATCTCGAAGGCCCTGATGAAGATCAGCGTGGTCCTCCCGCTGGTCAAGGACCTGGACGCCTTCATGGGCAACCTGACGGGGGTGACCTCGGCCCTGCAGGTCGCCTTCGACAGCACGCTGCTGGCCCTCTTCCTGAGCGCCGCGCTGATGCTGGTGCAGACGATCGTCTATCGGAAGTCCGAGGCCTTGCTGGGCCGCGTGGACGGCTGGGTCGTGGAGCATGTCCTGCCCGGCGTGGGGACCAGGGACCCGTTCGCGGATCGGCTGGATGAGGCGATCGGCCCGCACCTCGATCGGCTGCGGAACGAGCTGGCGACGATCCTGGCCCCGGCCGCGCAGGCGATGCGGGCGGAGGCGGAGAAGATCGGCCAGAGCCTTGAAGCGCCGGTGGCCCAACTGGCGGCCTCGATGGAACGCCTGCCCGCGTCGATGACGGCCTTCCAGCAGGGTGCCGCGTCGATCGGCCGCGTCGGCGAGGAGCTGACCTCGATCCGCGAGCTCGGCGACGCGACCCGCCGAGGGGCGGCGTCCCTGTCCCGGATCGAGACGGCCCTGGCACAGACCGACACCTCGGATCCCCAGCTCGAGGAGATCCGCCGCGGGCTCGATCGCGCCACGGTCGCCATCGAGAGCCTGTCCACCTCGTTCGCCGCGGCCTACGAGAAATCGAGCCGGACGACGCAGGAACAGCTCGCCCGCACGCTGAACAGCCTCAAGGATGCCCTCGAGCTGATCAACGTCAGCATGGAGCAGGGCAATTCGCTCTACCGGAACATCGTCAAGAAGATGTTCGACGAGCGGACCGGCGGCACCCGGGCCGCCTGAGCGCCGGTGATGGGTCACTGAACGGCCGACGGCCTCCCCCGTCCGTCCATCGGGGCGGTGGAGACGTCGGCGAGGCGGGTCATCCGAGGACCGAACGATGCGACGGAATCGACGGGGCGGCGGCCACGGGCTGGAATTCGGCGGCTCGGGCGAGGACTCCTTCGTCGCGGTGGTCGTCACCAAGCTGACGGGAGCCCTGCTGTTCATCCTGGTCCTGACCATGGTGATCATGGCGCTCCTGCCGAAGGCGGCGGACCTCGTCCCGCCCGGCGCGAAGGGGGAGGCGAACGGCGACGGCGAACGCCCACCGCTGGCGATCTCGACACCCGAAACCTTGCCGGAGGCGATCGCGGGCCGCCCCTATACCGTCGCGCTGGCGGCGACGGGGGGCCGAGGGCCGCTCCGCTGGTCGGTCGACGGCGAGCTGCCGGACGGACTGGCCTTCGATGCCGCATCGGGGGTCCTTCAGGGGACGCCCGCGAAGGGGACTCCCCAGCCGTTGACCCTGGCGATCCGGGTGAGCGCCGGGGATGAGGTGGCGACCCGGGCCGCCCGGCTCCTGGTGTTCCAGAGCGACCGCCCGCTCTCCACCCCCGCCTGGTGGAAGCCCGGCATCCCGCCGATCCCCTGGCGGGAGTGGCTGGACCACGGCATCGGGTTCCTCGTCCTCTGGCTGGTCCACCTCGTCGGCATGAATGCCATCGCCGGCCTGGAACGGAGCCGCGGGTCCGACGATGTTTCCGTGGATGCATCCGGCACCCTCCTCCTGACCAGGCGGTTCGCGGGCTATCGCATCCTGATGCGGATCGGCACGCTCTCCGCGACCGTCGCGCTGGCGGCCTGGCTCTGGGGGGCACGCTGAGGGGAGGGACGGAGCCGCCCTGGGTTCTTCTCTCACGCCGCGGGACGAAATGCCTGCCGCGGGGAAGATCGGCTGTCCACTTGGCCCGCGAATACCGCTAGAATGGGATGGGAAGTGCCGAGAGCGGGATCGTGCGCACCGTGGGCATCGATCGCGCGAGCGGCCCGGGGCGGCATCGAGGAGCTTCAGCATGTCTCGCACTCGATTGATCTTGGTCATGGCGGGGCTGATCGTCGCCGTGACGGTTGACAGCGTCGGCACGTTCGGCCAGCCGCCCCAGGGTCGTGGTGGATTCGGTGGCGGCCGTGGGGGCGCCGGCGGTGGCGGCCGCGGCAACAATGGCGGCGGCGGCGGTCGCGGCGGGCAGAATGCCGCCAACCAGCAGCAGCCGACGATCCCGCTGATGGGGCTGATCGAGTTGGCCCAGAATGACTACGTGCAGGAAGTGCTCAAGGTCACCGACAACCAGAAGCAGTCCCTCAAGAAGCTGGCCGACGACCAGCAGACTCGCGGCAAGGAGTCGATGCAACGGCTCCGTCAGCAGGCCGATCAGGCGACCACCCGCGCCCAGGCTGAGGCGCAGGCCCTGGCGCAGCAGCAGATGATGGCGGCCCAGGCCAACGCCGCGAATAACCAGGGACGCGCGGACGGCTCCACCCTGTCGAGCCAGATCAACGGATATGCCTTCTCCAACTACGGGATGAACCAGAATCAGGTCGATCCGATGGCCCTGCAGCAGGCCGCCGCGATGCAGGGACAGATGGCCTCGAACGAGATCCGGTCCCAGAGCTGGATGATGATGCGGCAGGCGATGCGGCGGATGGAGGAAGCCTCGGATCAGCAGGTGGCCCGCGTCCTGGACCGGAACCAGATGAAGCGGATCCGCGAGATCCAGCTCCAGGTCAACGGCGCCGCCTCGGTGCTTCGCGATGATGTCGCGGAGAAGATCGAGCTCGCGCCGGAGCAGGCGGGCGAGATCCAGCAGACCCTCCAGGAAAGCTCGCGGCTGAAGCGCGACGTCGCCATGCGCACGAGCCAGGCCCTGCGCGGGCTCACGCCGCAGGCCGCGGGCCAGGGTGATCGCGGCGGACGCCGCGGCAACAACGGGCAGCCGGCCGCGGCTCCCGACGACGCCACCCTGAAGAAGGCCCTCGAGAAGCCCGACGTGAAGGCCAAGGTCGAGGAGGCCAAGAAGGCGAACGTCCAGGTTCGCGATCGGGAGTACACCCAGGTCTTCAAGGCCATGGACCGCCGCCAGGTCTCCACCTTCAGGAAGATGCTGGGCCAGCCCTTCGACGTCGACGCGATGAACAACCCGCTGTTCCGCGCCCTCGCACGCGAGAAGGCCGACAAACCCGACGCCAAGGACGGCGACAAGGCCGCGGCCAAGGCGGACGACGCCAAGCCGGGGGCCGACAAGTCGAATGCGACGGCCAAGGCCGGGGACGATGCCGCGAAGCCGGCCGGCTCGGCCAAGAAGCCCAGCCTCAGGCAGCGTCGCGGGCTGGACCAGCAGCCCACGCAGGACCCGTCCTCTCCGAACTGAGCCCGAGAGGATCCTCGGACCGGGGCCTGCAAGGCCAGCCGTCCCTATCGGTCGAGCTTGGCCTTCTCGGAATCCCCGCCTGCTCGTATAAGGTGGCCATCAATTCGGCCGGCGGCCCGGATGTCCGGGCCGGCGGCCGGAGAGGAATCGGTCGCGACCGGATGCGCGGTGGGCCGGAGGGAGCCGGGACATGGTGGACGGTCGAATGAGGCTTCGAGCCTTGATTCTGGGAATCATGCTCCCGTGTCTGAACGCGATCGCCGCCTCCTCGTCCGCCGAGGACTGGAGCCTGCCCGATAGCCGCATCGGGACTCGCACGGCACCGTTGCTTCTCCTGTCCAGGCCGGATGTTCAGGCTGAGCTCAAGCTGGAACCGCCCCAGGTCTCGGGAGTGCAGAAGGTCATCGGCGATCTCACCCGGCGGGGACTGGCCCTCCGGGGCAAGACCGGGGCGGATGTCATCGCCGAACGACGGGCCATCGATCAGGCACAGCTCGACTGGCTCAGCGAGAACCTCAGCCGGAACCAGCTCGACCGTCTCCAGCAGATCGAAATCCAGTGGGAAGGCCCGTCCGCGATGCTCAGCCGGCCCCGGGTCGGAGAGTACCTGAAGCTATCGGACCAGCAACGGCGAGCACTCGCCCAGATCCTGTCGGAGCGGGCGGCCGTCGCCAACCTGGACGCCGCCAGGCGGAGGACGCAGGGACTGGCCCTCGAGGAAAGGGCCCAGGCACTGCTTTCATCCTCCCAGCGCGAGCTCTGGTCCCAGCTCGTCGGCTCCCCGCTGGCGTGTTTTCAATCGGGACCGAACGCGACCCGCGACCCGGCCACGCAACGGGCCGGACACACGACCGTCAAGCCCTGAGCCGTCAGTCCTGTTCCCCTGAACTCTCGACGGGCTCCTCGGCTTCGACGCGGCGGAAGCGGAAATCGCAGTAGGCTGCGCCTTCCATCAGCGTTTGCGTCCTGGTCAGCCGGATGTCGGGACTGAAACCCTCCGCGAGGGCGAAATCTCGCTGACAGGAGAGGCTGGCACCCAGGTCCGCCATCCCGAGGGCCCGGTACAACTCCGCATAACGGCACCGCGTGACGTTGAACGACAGCCGATCGGCCGTTTGCTCTTCGATCACCATTTCGAGCGCACCGTTCTCCCGCCACCGGTCGAGGGCTCCGGCGAACGCGGACAGCGAATGCTCGCCGAGCGACCTGGCCAGGTCCGCTCCGCCTTGCCTGGCCAGATCGGAGATCACCCCCTTGAGGATGCTCAGGGCTCGTTCCGGCCCGAGTTCCGCGGCGAAGGCCCTGACGACGGGGCCCACGATTCGTGCCTCGATCTCCCTCTGCTGGAGCAACGGTATCCGTGGCGTTTCCTTAGTCATTGGTCCCCCCTGATTGATCGGCTTCCCGCGCACCCATGGGCTCCGAAGTCCGCCGGCCTGGCGGCCTCGCTCCCGGATCCGAGATGCTGCATACTACAGGGGTCTTCCATCGCGCGACTGCCCCATTGCGGTGCCTTCAACCCCATGTGGATCCGACCATTACTCTGGCTGGCCCTCGGCCTCCTCGTCGGACGGCTCTGGATGACCGATCCGGGTCGCTGGTCGGGACGAGCGGTCCGGGCGGGCCAGTCCCTCGAGGCGAACGTTCCCTACAAGTCCGACCTGCGGATCTCGATCCTGGCCGCCGAGGAGCCAGGATCGACGAATCCCTCCGCCTCAATCGGCCTTCGGAAGGCGATACTCGCCGTCCACGGCGGCGACTGGATCGGCGGTTCGAGCGCAGATTATGTCCTCCAGCTCGGTCGCCTCGCCGAGCATGGTTACGTCCTTTTCGCGGCGGACTACAGCCTGGCCAGGCCCGGCCAACCGAGCTGGCCGGCCGCGATCGACGACCTGAGGGAATCCGTCCGATGGATTCGTCGGAACGCCGTCCGCTACCGCGTCGATCCCGACCGAATCGCGATCGTGGGCAGCGGAGCGGGCGGACACCTGGCGCTCATCCTGGGCCATGAGCTCGCGGCGGACGCCGGCAACGCGATGAAGGTGCAGGCCGTCGTGTCCCTTTACGGCCCGACCGACCTCGAGGGCCTGATCCTCGACCGACAGCACGGCCACGAAGCTGTGCGGACCTTTCTCGGCGGCGGCCATTCGACGGCCCTCGAGACGGCGAGGGCCGCCTCCCCGATCCGCCAGGTCGATCGGTCCTCGCCTCCCACCTTGCTCATTCATGGCCTCGACGACGCCTGGGTGGGGCCCGAGCATTCGATCACCTATGCGCGGGCGCTTCGCGATGCGGGCGTGTTCCACCGGCTACTCCTCATCCCAGCGGCCCGCCACGGATTCGAGCTGCAGCTTGGACCACCGAGCTCGGAGGACCTCCTCCCCGCCGTGCTGGACTTTCTCTCAGTCTCATGGCAGACTGGCTTGCCCAAATCCACTGATCTTCCGACCTTATCAGATTAGTGGTTTCAGCAGCACCCGAGTCGACAACCAGGAATACAACGTGCTGTTCGTTTGGCCATTCATGAGTGGCGTGAGCTCACGATCCGTCAGGTGTCGTGAATCCGCAGGTCGATTTCGCAGGTCTCGCCGCTTCCGTCCCGCCGGACAGCTCGGACTCGAGGACAGGACGTTGTGCTCGGTTGGCTCTGGTTCGTCCTGGATCTCCTTGCCGACCGGAACCGGTATGATCGGGACGCGGCCGAGCCAGCTTCTCACAACGGGCCGGGTGAGGTTTCAGGACCGCGCTGGAACCGGTGGGAAATCCGATCTCGGCGGCGCTCGAGTGAATCGGAAGGCGGATGCCGTGGATCCGGCCGCGGGTTCCATGGCGGTCTATCGGAACATCGTCTACACCTCGAACGCCGGACGAGTTCAGAAGCTGGATGTCTATGTCCCGGGAGGGGACGTACCGCCGGGCGGCCGACCGGTCATCCTGGCGATTCACGGCGGCGGCTGGAGGAAGCGTACCAAGGACGATTACGGGGCCCGGGTCGCCTCCGCGTTCCTCTCGGAGGGCTTCGTCGTCGTCGCGCCCAACTATCAGCTTTCTCGCAAGGGACAGCCGAGCTGGCCGGTGAATCTCGAGCAGGTTGAGACGGCCGTCGACTGGATCAAGGGCCGGGCGAGCCAGTATGGCATCAATCCCGCCAGGGTGGTCGCGATGGGGGAGTCGGCGGGGGCGAATCTGGCGGAACTGCTGGGCACTCCGCCTCGATCCGACGCAGAGAACAACTCATCCGGCATGGTTTCTGCGGTCAGTGCTGTGGTGGCGTTTTCCGGCCCGTCGGACCTGAATTCCCTCTACAAGGCGAGCCCTCGAGCGGGGGCCGCCGCGGCGAGGTTCCTCGGCGGTACACCCTCCCAGGTGCCCGACCTCTACTCGGCCGCCTCTCCCGCCTTGCAGGAAAGGAAGGGGGGAGTGCCGATGTTCCTGGTTCATGGAGCGGTCGATGATCTCGTCCCCCTGGCGCAGTCGATGGAAATGGCGGCGGCGCTGAAACAGTTTGAAATCCCCTACCAGCTCGTGGTCCTGCCGGGCCTGGGGCATGATCTCGACTTCCCGGTGGGGACGCCACGCAATCTGATTCCCCAGATCCTTGAATTCCTTGCGGGGACCTGGAAGGATAAGGAAAGCCAATCCCTAACTTCTTAAGATTCGAGTGATGGAACCGGAACGCCGCTGGCCAGGGGCGTTCCGATCGTCGTCATTGATGGAGGCGACGTCGTGGCGACTGGTATTCATGCCGGCGACGTGATGATCGATATCCCGGAGGAGCTCGACTACACGATCTCCCCCGAGGTGATCGACCCGGTCCTCCAGACCGCGGCCGATCGGCCGGCCCTCGACACGCTCCCCTCCACGCCCGACCCGGCCGCGGACCATGAATCTCCGGAGCTGGTGCGAAGGCGGCAGGACGTCGAGCTCAAGCACGACCGGATCCGGGCCTACCTCGACGCCACCGACCAGGAAGCGGTCGTGCTCGGGAGGTCGGACTCGGTCTCCTGGTTCAGCTCCGGCGGCGAGCTCGGGCAGGGCCTCGGGTCGGATCTGAGTTGCGTCCTGCTGTTCATCAACCGGACCTCGCGTGCGGTCATCTCGGACAACGTCCAGAGCAGCCGGGTATTCGAGGAAGAGCTTGCGGGGCTTGGTTTTCAGCTCAAGGAACGTCCCTGGTACAACGATCCGTTTCGGACCGTCGCGGAGCTCTGCCACAACCGCCGTGTCGGCTGCGACCTGGGCGGAGCGGAATCCCACCCCTGGCGGAAGGAGCCGTCGCCCCTCAAGGAGCTGAGGAAGTGCCTCACCCCCCTGGAGCGGCAGCGACTCCGCGAGCTCGGCCGGACGCTGAGCCTGGCCGTCGAGGCGACCTGCCGGAACTTCGATCGGGGCGAGCGGGAGGCCGACGTGGCCGGGCACCTCGCCCACCGGCTCCTTCGCGAGGGTGTCACGCCCGTTTCCCTCCGCGTCGCGAGCGATGACCGCCTGGAACGCTATCGGGAGGCCACCTCGAGGGCCGGTCCGATCGAGCGGCGGGCGACCATCGCGGTGACGGGTCGCCGGTTCGGCCTCTGTGCCTCCGTGACCAGGACCGTCTGTTTCGGCCAGCCGGATGCCGACTTCAGTCGGGACCAGAACCTCGCCACGATGGTCGGTGCGACCTACATCTTCTTCTCCAGACCCGGCCAGACCGTCGCCGACGCCTTCCGGCGTGGGAAGCGGATCTTCGAGAAGTTCAACGCTCCTCACGAATGGATGCTCGACTACCAGGGCGTCGTGCTCGGTTATTCGCCCCGGGAGATGATCCTCACCCCGGATTCGGAGGCCATCCTCGAGCCCAACATGGCGCTCTGCTGGAGCCCGAGCGTCCGATCGGCGCGTTCGGAGGATACGATCGTCATCGATTCTCGGGGCTACGAGGTCGTCACCGCGGCGCAGAACTGGCCGCAGGTCGAGGTCTCCGTGAAGGGATACGCGATGATGCGACCCGGCGTCCTGATCCGCTGAACGGCTCGACGCCGAGCTTGAACCGGCCCTGGAACCAAACGCATCCGCGGATGGCGTTCGAACTTTCCCGCGGAGGCGCTCGAAGTACAATTATCCTGACTGCTGGCCGGTGCTCTCTCGGGTCACGTAAGGATCGACCGAACTCATGATCAAATCCTGGAAAATTGGGCGGGTTGCGGGGATCGACCTCTACCTTCATCCCTCTTTCCTGCTGCTCCTCCTGCCGTTGCTCATGGGCAGCGGTCTCTCCCTCAACCTTCTGGTCTCTATCTGCTTCCTGATCCTCCTGTTCGGGTGCATCGTCCTCCACGAGCTGGGACATGCGCTCATGGCGAGGCGATTCGGGATCGGCACCCTCGATATCACCCTCTCACCAATCGGCGGCGTCGCGCGGCTCGAGCGGTTGCCACGCGCACCGGGGGCGGAGATCCTCATCGCCCTCGCCGGTCCGGCCGTGACCTTCGCGATTGTCCTTGGCCTTTTTGGCCTGCAGATTTTCGGACTCCTCGACGGCGGAGACAACTCGGCGCTCGGCGATCTGGGCACCAGTCTTCTGATCGTCAACCTGGTCCTGGGCCTGTTCAACCTGATCCCGGCGTTCCCGATGGACGGCGGACGGGTGCTCCGTGCCGTGCTAAGCGGTTGGCTCGGCCGGGTCCGGGCCACCTCGATCGCGGCGACCATCGGCCGGGCCGCCGCTCTGGCCTTCGGCGTGTACGGCCTCGTTAATCTCAATCTGCTCTACGTGGCGCTCGCCGCCTATCTCTACATCGTGGCCGCCGCGGAAGAGGGCGGGGTGATTGCGGAGGAGCGACGGCGAGGCTTCGATGCTCCGAGAGGCGATATCTGGGCCGCGCCTCCCGGCTATCACTGGGTCCACCGCGGAGACGGCGTCTGGCAGCTAGCGCCCATCGTGGTGAGGTCGGGCGCGTCGCATGCCGGCTCGACACGATGGACACACTGAGGCCGGTCGTGGAGCTCGGCGTCTCCGAGGCTTTTGAGATCCTGATCGAGCGCCTCGGCGTCGATCCGGCCTCCCTGCCCCCGCTCGACGCGATCGAGAACGAGGACTGGGGGAGGGATCTGCTCCTGGAGCGATTCCTCGCGATCCCGGGCGAGGTCCTCGCCGCGCACGGGCTGCGATTGGAAGACTAGAACTTCGTCACAGGTTGATTTGGGACAGGCAGGAATGCCTGTCCTCCGAAATCGCCGACTCGCCGGGCCGAGAAGCCTGGGGACGGACATTCCTGTCTCTACCGCGACCCGAATTCGGTTCATCCGGCGGAAGCGCGCGCCGGGAGATTCGCGACGCCACTCCTTGACATGGGGAATTGTTGAGTTGGAGGCCCCCGATCTTGTAGGGTGTGTCAAGCGAAGCGCAGACGCACCGGATCGGCGCGGCCTTGGAAATCACGATGGCTCCCCTCTTGGGCAGGCCATGCGAGCATGGACTCGCCCGCTCGTACCCCATGAATCGGCGGTCCGGTGCGTCTGCGCTTCGCTTGACACACCCTACAAAAGATCCGCATGCCCACGCCCGTGGATGGCGGATTTCCGAGCCCGGCGCGCGCTTCGGCCGGATGAGCCCCGAATTCTCGATGTTCACGGGGCACCAGGCTACCGCGGGAACGGACGGTGCTCAGGCCGGCAAGGACTCGGGCTGAAGCCGGGAAACCAGGTACATGACCGGGTTGCCCAGCCGTTGTGATAGGCTCGCCAGTCGGTCCATGCGTCCCGCCCTCCTGCAGAGCTCGGGCAACCCCGGGCAGGACAGGGCTTCCGGCGCAATCGAGGCCAGGAATTCCGTGGCGACGTCGAGGGCTTCGTCGTGGCGTCCGATCCGCGTCAGGAGGTTCACCAGGAGCTGCGCGGGGATCGTGGAATCGAGGTCATCCGGGGCATCCGGTTGTAACTTCGACCGGAGCAAGTCGATCGCCGGTTGAGGGTCATCGCCGAGCAGAGCTTTGAGGTAGAGCCGATGATCCTCGAATGTCCGTTCGAAAGGGGGAGCGCCCTCGAACTGGAGCCGGGGGGAGAGTCTCCGACCGTACTCGGCGAGGTCCACGGCCAGGCCGAGGAGCTCGGGATCGCTGACCAGGATCGAATACCGGACCGCGGCCCCCAGATGGGAGACATCCACGTGGTAGGCCTGATCCGCGAAGATCTCGTCGCGGCCGTCGATCAGGCCCAGGAGCGAGGGGCCCGGAGTGACGTCCAGCCCTCGACCGGCGAGATCGGCGGTCAGATTGGCGTGGAGCTCGCGATGGAGATGCCGGACCAGGCGTCCGATGCAGTCCGCCTGGACCGAGGGGTCGGCCGGTGGGGCCTGCTCCAGGGCGGTGATCGCGGAGCACGTCCCGTAGTGGTCGAGGATGAGCTCGAATCCCCGGAGCGGATTCGCCCCCTGCTGGAAGGCCACGTCGATGATCCTCCCGACCAGCTCCGGATCCTCGGGAGCGACGAAACGGTCCAGCGCCGAGGTGACGGGCTCCGGCTCTCCGATGGCCCGGAAGTATGACCAGGCCGCGGGGATCTCCCCCGCGGCGAGCAGCTTCGACCCCACCTGGCGGATGGCATCGACGTAACGCTCCTCGAACCGGGTCCGGGCCGGTTCCGTCAATCCCGCGAGCGAGCTGAGCGGAATCAGGGGGAGCCCCAGCTCGTGCCGAGCCTTCAGGAGCAAGGCGTCGAGGAGCGCGCGATGGTCGGCCGCGCCGTCGATCTGGGCGATCAGCGCGTCGATGGCGGCCGCGGGGCCCGCCTGAGTGAGGGTCCGGTCCAGGACCTCGAACGGAGAAGTCGTCATCGAGCGAGGCCTCTCATTCCGCATCCGCCTTGGAGGGATTCGCCGCGGTCGCCGGCGCGCCCGGGGGATCGGCATCGAGCCGGGCGCCCATCGAGTGCTTCCAGGTCTCCCAGCACCTCGAGCGGTAGCAGTTGACGATCGCGTCCCGGGCCTCCTCCAGCGAATCGGTGAGGACCAGGAGGTTCAGGTCCTCCGGGGAGATCGCCTTCCGCTCGAGCAGAGTGGAGACGATCCAGTCCATCAGGCCCTTCCAGTAAGCCTTGTCGTAGAGGATGATCGGGAACCGGCTGATCTTCCTGGTCTGCACGAGCGTGAGGGACTCGAACAGCTCGTCGAGGGTCCCGAACCCGCCCGGGAAGATGACGAACCCTTCCGAGAACTTGACGAACATCGTCTTGCGGACGAAAAAGTAGCGGAAGTTCACCGAGAGGTCCAGGTACGGGTTGCTGTACTGCTCGAAGGGGAGCTCGATGTTGCAGCCGATCGAGTATCCGCCGGCCTCCTGAGCCCCCCGGTTCGCCGCCTCCATGATACCCGGACCACCCCCCGTGATCACGGCGAAACCCGCCTCCGCGAGCAGTTGGCCGAGCCTCCGAGCGGCCGCGTAGGCGGGATGATCCTCGCCGAAACGAGCCGACCCGAAGACGGCCGCCGCCGCCCCCACCCCGGCCAGGGCGTTGATGCCGTAGACGAATTCGCTCTGGATCCGGAGCACTCGCCACGGCTCGGTATGCGTGAATGCACCCAGCGAATCGAGGTGTGGGACCGGCTCCGCGGGCAAGATCCGATTGAGGAGCTGCTCATCCTCGGTGATGACGGGCCGCTTCGTCCTCGGCAGGCCGGGCCTGCGCTTGACCGACTCGGAGACACCGCGTTCGTCCGTCAAGTCCTGACGTGACTGGCCGTTCGGAGAATTCGAGACTTCCATCAATGGCTTCCGACGGGAGGGGAGAGGGGGGACGCCACTGCGCCCCGGCGACGACATGGCCGGTTCCGCGGCGAGGCTCCAGCCTCGGCCCCAACCGAGGAGCGCCGCCCATCGAGGCGGCCCGCACGCGAGGCAACAGATCATTCTAGGGGCCTCTCCGGGTCGAGGCCATGATTGCTCGGCGAATACTCGGATCCGAAGCCGTAGGCCGAAAACTCCTCGCTTGTGTAGAATGATCGGCGATCAACCCCCCGACGCCACCGCCCCGGACGGTCTCCTCGATGCCCACCCCGACCGAAACCCACGTTCCCTCCCCGCGACTCGACCCGCTTCAGGAAAGCCCGTTCCTGAAGGCATGTCGCCGCCAGCCCGCCCCCGTGACGCCGGTCTGGTTGATGCGCCAGGCGGGCCGTTACATGGCCGAGTACCGGACCCTGAGATCGAAGGTCGGATTCCTGGAACTCTGCAAGAGCCCGGAGCTTGCGACCGAGGTCACCGTGACCGCGGCGGAGGTCCTGGGCGTCGACGCGGCGATCCTCTTCGCGGACATCCTCCTGATCCTGGAGCCGCTCGGGTTCCACCTGGAGTTCGCCAAGGGGGAAGGGCCGGTGATCCACAACCCGGTCCGCACCGCCGCCGACGTGGACCGCGTCGGGACACTCGACACGCCGGCACCGCTCTCGTTCGTCGCCGAGGCCGTCCGCTCGATCCGGGCCGCGCTCGCGCCGAGCACGCCGCTCATCGGCTTTGCCGGGGCGCCCTTCACGCTGGCCTGCTATGCCATCGAGGGAGGCGGCTCGCGGCATTACGAGACGGCAAAGTCGTTCATGTACCGCGATCCGGGGGCCTGGGACAGCCTCATGTCGCGGCTCGTCGATGCGACCGCCATCTACCTGAATTCCCAGGTCGCCGCGGGCGCCCAGGCCGTGCAGCTTTTCGATAGCTGGGTCGGGAATCTCAGCCCGGCGGACTACCGTCGTTTCGTCCAGCCCCACATGCGGCGCCTGTTTAGCATGCTCGATCCGAGCGTGCCCTCGATTCACTTCGGGACCGATACCGGATCCCTGCTCCTCCTCCAGCGGGAGGCCGGCGGCTCCGTCATCGGGCTCGACTGGCGGGTGGAGCTCGATGAGGCCTGGTCCCGGCTCGGTCCTGATGTGGCCGTGCAGGGCAACCTCGACCCCGTCGTCCTGTTCGCCCCGATCCCAGAGATCGAACGCCAGGTGCGGCGGATCCTCGACCAGGCCGGCGGCCGGCCCGGTCACATCTTCAACCTGGGTCATGGCATCCTCCCCCAGACCCCCGTGGATCACGTCAAGGCCCTGATCGATCTGGTCCATGAGTGCTCCGGCAACCGCTGATTGGCTCGCATGACACTCACGGGCTCAGTCATGCACCAATCCCAGAGAAAATGAAATCTCGTTCGAGTTTTGAGGAGAGAGGCTCGATGGCCGGCGGTTATGATCTCGACGGAGACGGCGCCGCTTTCCTCCCGAGAGAAGAGGATCTCCTGGTGCGCGAAGTGGGTCACGAGAATGGAGTGAGGATGAGGGGATCGGCCGAGCGAGTCGGGACGTCCAAGCAGCCGCATCGGGTGGTCGTCGTGGGGGGCGGCCTGTCCGGCCTGGCGGTCGCCCACCGGATCCAGGAACGGGCGAGGGCCGAGCGGCACGCGGTGGAGCTGGTCGTCCTGGAATCGCGGGACCGCGTCGGCGGGGTCATCTCGACGGAGCGGTCCCAGGGATTCACGGTCGAGGAGGGGCCGGATTCGTTCATCACCAACAAGCCGTGGGCGGTGGACCTCTGCCGCAGGCTCGGGCTGAGCGACCGGCTGATCGAGACCGATGCGACGCATCGCCGTTCCTTCGTCGTCCGCAAGGGTCAGCTCGTGCCGGTGCCCGAGGGATTCGTCCTGATGGCGCCCCAGCGGATCTTGCCGATCCTCACGACGCCCGTCCTCTCGTGGCGGGGCAAGCTGCGGCTCCTGATGGATCTGGTGCTCCCGCGCCGCGATGACCAGGCCGAGGAGTCGCTCGCCTCCTTCGTCCGGCGGCGGCTCGGCCGGGAAGCCCTGGAGCGACTCGTTCAGCCGCTGGTCGGCGGGATCTACACGGGCAACCCGAGCGACCTTAGCCTGAAGGCCACGATGCCCCAGTATCTGGCCATGGAGCAGCAGCACGGGGGCCTGATCCGAGGGGCCAGGGCCCAGGCCGCGGAGGCCCGGCCCAGGCAGCGCCAGGCTTCGGGTGCCCGGTATGGCATGTTCGTCTCGCTCGCCGAGGGGATGGACGGCCTCCCGAAGGCCCTGGCGGCGAGCTTGCCGACCGGGAGCATCCGGACCGGCGAGGCGGTTCGCCGGATCATCCGCCCGGTCGGGTCACCCCGATGGCAGGTCGAGCTCCTGGACGGTCCGCCCATCGAGGCGGACGCCGTGATCGTCACGACCGAGGCGCATGCGGCCGCGAGGATGCTCGACGTCGAGGACCCGGCGCTGGCGCTCCACCTCCGGGCCATCCCCTATGCCTCGTCCGCGATCGTGACCGTCGCCTACCGGCGCGATCAGATCCAGCATCCGCTCGACGGGTTCGGCGCCGTGGTGCCGGCCATCGAGGGCCGATCGATCCTCGCCGCCTCGTTCTCGAGCATCAAGTTCCCATCTAGGGCCCCAGAGGGGACCGCGCTCATCCGCGTCTTCGTCGGCGGAGCGACCCAGCCGGACCATTTCGAGCTCGACGACTCGGCCCTGTCCGCCCTGGTCGCTCGCGAGCTCGGCGACCTGATCGGCGCCTCGGGGACGCCCCTCTTCGAACGGATCTCTCGCCACCCTCGCGCCATGCCGCAATACGTGCTCGGGCACCTGGAGAGGGTCGAAGCGATCCGGATGAAACTGGCGAGACATCCCGGCCTCTTCCTCACGGGAATCGCCTTCGACGGGGTCGGGATTCCCGACTGCATCCACGGGGCGGAGACGACCGCCGATCGGGCCTTCGAGGCCCTGGCCAAGTCCATCATCGCCGCGGCCTGATCCACCGCCGCACCGGGCCAGCCGTCCGGAACAGGCCCGCCACGCCGACCAGGATCCCGGCGATCACGGCGAGCGTCACGAGCGCAACGGCCGCCAGGTGACTCTCGACACCGGTGTGGAGCAGGGACCAGATCACGAAGGTGATGGTCGTCACCCCCGGGGGTTGCAGGAGGTTCGTGGCGGGGAGCTCGCCGAAGGCCAGCACGAAGCTGGCGAGCCAGGCCGACAGGATCGCCCAGAGCGTCAGCGGGACAGCCACGCGGCGGACCACCCCGGCCGGGCTCAGGCCGTCGACCGCCGCGGCGTCCAGCAGGTCGACGGGCAGGATCCGGATCGACGTCCAAGCGATCAGGATCGCGTAGGGCAAGGTGCGGAAGACCTGGGCCAGGACCAGGATCGCCGCCGTGTCGTAGATGCTGGAAAACCAGCGGTAGGCGAGCCCGATCGCCATCCCGGCGACGGGGCCGGGCGTCGCCAGGGTGACGGCGGCCACGGTCAGCAAGAGCCAGAGCCAGGCCCGCGATCCCCGGCTCTTCCAGGCGAGGCACCAGGCCAGCGCGGTGGCGATCGTGGCGGCCGTCCCGGCCAGCCAGAGGCTCGTCCCGATCGGGCCACGGCACTCGTCGAGGGCAAACCGGAGAGAGCCCCGCAGGCCCCCCAGCGACCATGTCGGCGGCAAGCCGAGCCGGGCCGCCCCGCCCACTCGTCCCGCTCGCCAGACCAGGCTGCAGAGGGGGAGCGCGATCCCGCCGCAGGCCGCCAGCAGGCAAGCTCCCAGGCCGGCCCGCCAGCGTCCGGCCTGCCAGCGATCGGGACGCGCGAAGGCCGCCGCGAGCCGCGCCGGATCCGCCCGCTGCAAGGCCAGGCCCAGCGCCAGGATCGCGACCGAGAGGACGACGAAGGGGGGGAGCGCCACGAAGGCAGCCTCGGCGGGGCCATGTCCGAGTGTGAATCGGATGTACGACTCCTCGGCGTAAGTACGGATCTGCAGCAGGTCGGTCACGGTCATGTCGCCGGCGGTCAGCACGGCGACGGCCAGGGCGGCGGCCGCGATCGCGCCCAGCGACCTTCGCAGCGTCACGTTCCACGCCACGCGGCGCGGGGACATGTCGAGCGAGGCCGTCTGTTCGAGGTCCGACTCCACGGTCCGGAGTCCGATCCCGACGATCAGGACCACCCACGGGAGCACGGCCAGGGCATGGACGATCGCGGCTCCCGACCGGCCGGTGAGGAAGGGCCGAAGGCCCAGGTACTGGGACCGGCCGGCGTTTCCGAATGCGCCCAGCCAGGCCGTGGCGTGGAGCGGGAGCGGGACGAAGAGGGCGATGACCAGCATCGACAGGAGCATCCCACGGAACGGGGCGTCGATGCGGAAGAGGACCATCGCCAGCAGGACCCCCGCGGGCAATGTCAGGAGCTCCGTCGCGGTCACGAGCGTCAACGTCTCGCAGGCCAGTCGGAGCCACCGGGGCGTCGCTCCCGAATCCTCGATCACTTTGGCGGCGGCCGCGGGGTCGAGCACCTTACCGGTGTCGGGCTGGGGCTCGTCCGGCCACGTCTCGCGGATCCGGTCCGCCCACGTCGTGAGCCCCGCGGAGCGGAGCAGGGCCTCCGCCCGTCGCGGCCCGCCGGCCTCGAAGAGAGTGGCGGCGATCGGGAAGGCGACGAGGGCCGCGACGGCGGCGAGGACGAGGCACGAGACGACCGCGGACCCCAGCCGGCTCACGGCCTGAGCCCGGCGTTCCGCATCAGCTCGGCCGTCCGTTCGTAGGCCTCGGTGACCCATTCGTCGATGTGGGCCGGGTCGGGAGAGTACTCGAGCTCGATGGACATCGTCAGATCATCGATCCCAAGCTTCTTGATCGCGTCGAGGTAAGGGGGGAAGTCGACGACCCCACGCCCCGGCGGCAGGTCGCCGTGGACCTTGCCGTCACAGTCCGAGATGTGGACGTGGGCAACCCGCCCCCGCAGCGCCTCGATCGACGACGGGGGCTGGCCCGCCAGCGCCAGGTGGGAGATGTCAAGGTTCGCCTTGACCGCGGCGTGGTCCACGTCCTGGAGGAACCGCACCATGCTCGGGACGTCGCCCAGGAGCGACAGCCGGAACGGCTCCAGCTCCATCGCGATCTCGAGCCCGAGCCCGGCGGCATGATCTCCGAGGGAGCGGACGTGCCCGACGGCCGTGTCCCATTGTTCGGCCGGCGCGATGACCTCCTTCTGCCAGAGGTACTCGCCGAGCACCAGCAGCAGGTTCCTGGCGCCGAAGTCGTGGGCCATGTCCAGATACTTCCGGACCCGGTCGACGTGGAATCTCTGCACGCTCGGATTGAAGTCCGCGATCCCCAGGGCCGAACAGGCGAGGCTGATGATCGGGAGGCCGGCCGCGGCCGTCTGCTCGCGGATCAGCCGCCGCTCCCTGGCGTCGGTATCCAGGGGATCGGCGAAGATGTCGATCGTGTCGAAGCCGATCTCGCGCGTCCGCGCGATCCCGTATGCCGTGCCGCGGCCCGCCTGGACCCACGCCGAATTGATCAACCCGAGGTTCACGGGGGGAGTTCTCCTGGGGCGGTTCCCGACGCGGGGCCCTCCGACGGTGACGAACCGACGGCGGCGACCGCGGGCGAGGCGACGGGCGGGTCGACGTCCGGGATCGTGTCGCGCGAGGTGTCCAGCCCGGGGATCATGTCCGCCAGGGAGGCCGCCGGCTTGCGCCTCGGCTCGAGCGGGAGGTGCACCGAGAAGCAGGAGCCCTCCCCCGGGGCGGACTGGACCTCGATCCGCCCGTCGTGCTCCTGGATGATCCCGTAGCTGATCGACAGCCCCAGGCCGGTGCCCTGTCCGACCGGCTTGGTGGTGAAGAATGGGTCGAAGATGTGGTCGCGCGTCCCCGGGTCCATGCCGCAGCCGTTGTCCCGGACGTCGATCCGGATCCCCAGCGCCGCGGACTCGGCCGTGGTCTGGACCGTCACCTTGCCGTCCTCGCCGCAGGCGTCGATCGCGTTCGTCAGCAGGTTGACGATCACCTGGTGGATCCGCGCGGCCCGGCAGCGGATGACCGGCAGCGCCCCGAGGTTCATCGACACCTTCACGCCCTTCTTGCGTGCGTATCCCTTGATGATGTTGATCGAGGATTCGATGCCCGGGTTCAGGTCGACCTCGTTCCAGTCCCCCTCGTCCACCCGCGCGAAGAGCCGCAGCTCCTTGACGATGCGCTCGATCCGCCTGAGGCCCTCTCGCGTGCGGTCGATGAGCCTCGGCAGGTTCGACAGGCTGTAATCGAGGTCGATCCGCTCGTCCAGGTCCGCCACCCGGGCGGCCAGCTCCGGGCGGGCCTCGGCGAGGTTCCGGTCACCTTCGCGATAGATGTCGATGAGGGCCAGGAGGTCGCCGAGGTCGCGCTCCAGGACCGCCACGTTGTTGCTCACGAAGGAGAGGGGGTTGTTGATCTCGTGAGCCACCCCAGCCACGAGCTGCCCCAGGCTGGCGAGCTTCTCGGTCTGGACGAGCCGGCTCTGCGCCTGCTTGAGCGCCTCGTGGGCCTGATGCTCGGAATGGGCCAGTTCCTGGAGCGTGACGTTCTGCTCCTTGAGCTGCTCCTCCGCCCGGATCCGCGCCGTCACGTCCCAGAAGATCCCCTGGATGCCGATCGGCCGGCCGTCATCCGCCAGGATCGGCGACTTCATCACCTGGACGTAGAGCTTCTCGCCGTGGGTCGTGACGTGCTGCTCCACCACGTCCAGGACCTGCCCGCTCTCGATCACCCGGCGGTCGTCGCGGCGGTACTTCTCGGCGAGCTCCCGGGGGTAGAAGTCGAAATCGGTGCGGCCGAGGATCTGGTCCAGGCTGCGGCCGAGCTCGGCGCAGAACCGGCGATTGGCGAAGGTGAAGGCGCCGTCCAGGTCCTTCCGGAGGATGTTCTGCGGGAGCGTCTCCACCAGCGAGTAATACAGGACCTCGGACTCGCGGAGGGCCTGGACGGCCCGCCGGCGTTCGTCCGCCGCCGCCTCCAGGTTATACGACAGGTCGGTATGACTCTTCCTCAGCCTCCGGAGCGTCACCCAGGCCGCGAACATCACCACGCAGAGCCCGATCAGGGCGCAGGTGAGCAGGACGCGGCTCCATGTCCACATGGCCCATGGGGCGACGGACCAGGCCAGGATGACGTCGGGAATCTGCAACAACGCCAGCACTTCCCACCGGGTGGACCGCCGAGCCTTCCGCTGGCCAGCCGCCCGCGGCTGGTGCGTCGCCCCGCGGCGTTCCAGCTTACCACGTCCGATCCGCCAATTCCTCGAACTGAACGATGCGATGTTCCTTGCCGGCCGCGAGGACCGCCTCGCAGAGCGCGAGGGTTCGGAGGTTGTCGCGACCCGAGATGTCCGGCTCCCCGTCGGTCTCGACGGCCCGGAGCAACCCGGCCATCGTACCGGCGAAGGCGTCGGGAAACCAGGCCTCGGTCCACCTGGGCCGGTGCCATATCCCCCGGTCGGCCTTCGACGTGTAGTCGATGGTGCTGGCGACCCGTTGCGGCCACCCGGGCCAGCCGATCGTCCCCAGGGCCGTCCCCTCGGTCCCCTCGAACCGCCAGCGAATGCCGATCTCCGCCCCCGCGCCCTCCCTGGCGGGGCCGGCCCAGACGTCATCCCAGGCCGAGGCCCTGGCCCCGGAGGCGTATTCGAGGATGTAGAGGTTGATCCCGTCCGCGTGAGGGAACTCGGTCCGCGGGTCGGGCCGGGTGCTCGCCAGGACCCGCTCCGGATCGCCGAGCCAGTATCGAAACGTATCCAGGTGATGAATGCTCATGATGAACGTGGCGAGCGACCTTCCCCCCCGGGCCCAGGGCATCCAGTGGGGGATCGCCCTCATCTCGATCGTGGCGAGGACCGGATCCCCGAGCGTCCCGAGATCGATGAGCCGCCGGAGCGCCCGCACCGACTGGTCATACCGCATGTTCTGGTTGACCTGGAGCTTCACCCCCGCACGCTCGCAGGCCGCGACCAGCTCACGGGCCTCCGGCAGGTTATCCGCCAGCGGCTTCTGGGAGAGGATCCCCCGGACCCTTCGGGGATGGGCCAGGACCTGGCGGATGATCGCGGGCTGCTCGGCGGGCGGCACGGCGACGTCCACGACCTGGATGGTCGCCTCGTCGAGCATCTCGCCGACCGAGTCGAAGACCCGCGGAATCCCCCGCTCCCGCGCGACCTCCGCCGCTCGCTCGCGAGTCCGCGAGGTGATCCCCAGGACCGGGAACCCGGCCTCGCGATACGAAACCAGGTGGCAATCCCGGACGATGAACCCGGCGCCGACGATCCCGATCCCCACGTCCCGGCGGGCGGGGAATCGCGGCCGATGATCCTCTGGCCCGAGCGCGGGGGCACTCATTACGGGGTCTCCTGCCGGAACCATCGACCGAATTCCCGCTCGGCGGCCCCGCGACCGACGGCTCGGATGACCCTCGCGGCACCCAGCAGGGGGGCCAGGACGGCCATCACCAGGGTAGCCGCTCGCCAGCAGGTGATCCATCCGTCGGGCGCCGCCACCGCCAGGAATGCCAGGCCCGTCAGCCAGAGGAGGACGCCGTGCGGCTCGCACGCCTTGAGCAACGGCCAGGTCACCATGCCGGGCCCTCGCCTCGGCCAGGGGGCCGGGGGCGACGGCCTGCCGCCGCTCCCGCCGTCCACGCGGTACGTCTCCGAGGATGCCTTCAGCCGCTGGAAGAACGCCTTGTAGCGACAGTCATTGTGGAGCGAGAGCATCGCCCATCCGAGCGCGACGGCGAAGCCCGCGAGCGTCCACGCGGGCTGCCCCGTGCGCGCGGCCAGGCCATAGCCAAGCGCGAATCCGATGGACATGTTGACGACATGGTGCATCAGGTAGTCGAGGTACACGCCGTCGAGGCTGGCCGAGCCGCGCCAGCGGGCCACCTGTCCGTCCACGTGGTCGAGCCAGTAGCCCAGGTGGAGGGCGATGACCCCGGCGACGAATCCCGCGGGCGTGCCCGCGCCGATCGCCGCGGCCCCCGCCAGGCTCGCGACCAGGGCCGCGGCCGTGACCTGGTGCGCCGAGAGCCCCAGCCGCACGGCGACCCAGGTGCCGTAGATCGCCGACGGCCGGGAGATGCGGCGCGCCAGCCAGTTGCCCAGCTCGCGATGCCGGCCCTTCTGGGCCCGCGACCGGAGCTGGTCCAGCGTCGGCGACTCCGTGTTCATCGCGTGCGCTTCCCCTCGTCCCGCTTCCGGGCCTCTCGAGCCGGATCTTCCAGGCCGTAGATCGAGTAGTGGCGGACGACCCCGTCGACGTCGGCGAGGTCCTCCCGATAGACGGGCGCGTGCCCGTCGAGCCAGGGGGACAGCATGCCGCCGAGCGTCCCGTCGAACTCGACGTCGGACGACGGTTCCGGCGGGCAGAGCATCAGGTGAGTGTAGCCTTCCTTCCTGAGGGTCTCGACGATCTCGTCGGCGCTCTCGCCCTTGCCGCCGAGCCCGGTCCGGCGACGATGGGCCAGCTCCATGGTGTAGTCCCTCGGGATGTAGAAGCCCCGATGGTCCTGGCCGATGACGCGCGCCGATTCCGGCAGATTCCGCGCGATCCAGGCGCCCACGCGATAGCTCGGCTCCAGCCTCGCCAGGAACTGGGACATCGACTCCCGGCCGAGCACGGTGGTCGCGGCCCGCGCGCCTCGCGTCATCGCGATGCCCGCCTCCAGGCAGAGGACCAGCAGGAACGCGGCCGTCAGGGCCCGGGCCGCGATCGTCCTCCGCTCGCTCCATCGGCAGGCGAGATAGCCCACGCCCACCGACATCGGCCCGAGGGCGATGAGCAGGAACCGCATGCTCTGCCGCTGGGTCATGCAGGCCGCCAGGAACGCATACCCGAGCGACGACAGGCCCAGGACCCGTCGCGGGGCCCGCTCGACGAGCAGGGCGGGGAGGAAGAGGAGGAAGGCCGGGCCGAACTGATGCGCGAAGCTGTCGAACCGCGCCGGATCGAGCGACAGCGGCGCGATCGACGTGAGCATGTTCCAGGTCGTGACGGCGAGCGGCCGCTTGATCGGGTCGAGGACCTCGTCGAGCCCCGCCCCGCCGAAGAGCGGCTTGAAGAACGGGTAGACGGGATTCCCCGTGTAGACCGCCGCCCGCATGTACCAGACTCCCCCCACCAGGAATGCCGCGACGGCCATCGTCGCGGCATTCCGGAGCGAACCGGCCAGGGCCGTCCGACACCGCCAGCCCCCGTGCGTGACGGCCCGCGCCATCGTCGACGCCACCAGCAGGCAGAGCAGGACGAGCGCCGGATATTTGACCCCCAGGGCCAGGCCCGCGAAGACTCCCGCGAAGGCCCACGATCCGGCCGTCGGGGATCGCATGGCGCGGGACCAGGCCAGGACCGCGGCGACGCCGAACGCCGCGAGCGAGACGTCGTTGAGGGGCGCGGACATGCCGTTGCTCACGGCGGGGACCATCACCGCGACGGTCCCGGCCCACCAGGCCTTCCGGCCGAGCACGGGCCGGGCGAGCGCCGTGACCCCGGCGGCGAAGACGAGGCCGAGCACCCACTGGAGGCACCGGCAGGCCACCGGGCCGCGGAACTCGAGCGCGATCGCGTAGAGCAGCTCGGTGATGAGCGGGTAGATCGTCTCGTGGAGGTCGGGGTCGAAGACGATCGCCTGCCGGACCAGGAACACCTTGGGGACCTGGAGGTGGTAGCAGAGGGCGTCGCCGTCGGTCACCGGCACGAGCGCGGCGAAGGCCGTCGAGGCGAGCGTGATCCCGAGGCAGATTCCGATCACCCGGTCCGCCCAGCCGGCCGGCCGGCCGCCGACGTCGGGGTCGCGGTAGGCGACGTATTCGCGGACCAGCCTGGCCCCGGAGAAGATGCCGAGCTCGGTCGCCACCGCCAGGAGGACGGCAAGGCCGACCAGGTTCAGCCAGCCGGCGGTCCCCACGACCAGGCATCCCATCGAGAGGATGCCGAGCCCGAGCGGGGCCGTCAGCGCGAAGACGTCGGCGGGATGCTCCGGCAGCTCGACCCAAGAGCCCAGGAGCCGCTTCCCAATCCCCGCGGAGATCAGCGCGAGGAACAGGGCCATCGCCAGGTCCAGCATGCTCGCCTCTCAGCTCGGTTCGACCGGCGGCCGGGCCGGGCCCGACCGCTCCGGTAGTCGGTGTGATTCAGACGCGTCGGCCGTCCGGGGCGTCGGGGAGATCGCGGGGGATCAGGGCCACGCAGAACTGCGAGCACTCCGGCCTGGAATCCGCCGGGATCGGCCCGCATTCCAGCAAGGCCGCGCCGCGCTCCCGATACCAGGCGGCCGTGTCATATCCATAACGATTGTAGCTTTGGTCCGTTTCCTCGTTGTGCGCCGCGAGCCGACGCCCGACCCTGAGGACCTCGCGACGGATCCGCTCGGCGACTTCCGGTGGGTTGTGGAGGATGACCGCCGAGGTGACCACCAGGTCGAAGGAGTCGTCGGCGAAGGGGAGCCTCGCCCCGCTGGCCAGGGCGACGTCGACCCGCCTCGAGTCCGAGAGGAAATCCCGGGCCTGCGCGAGCTGAGTCGGGCTGAAATCCACCCCGACGAGGGGGCAATCGAGTCGCACCCGGAGGGCCCGGAGGAGCTTGCCGTATCCGCAGCCGATCTCGAGGACCGAGTCGGGCCGGTAGGCGGCGATCCGGTCGGCGATCCACTCGATCCGATCGGTCCTGGCCGCCTGGCCCTCCTGCTCGCGGAAGTAGTCGTAGCCCCCGCGCATCGTCCAGTAATGGCGAGGATCGGCGTAGACGAGGCGGCGCTTCCAGCCCGGCCACCGGCTCAGGGACCTCCGGAGGATCTTGTGCAGGGTGTACTGCGGCCCGCGAGTCCGGAGGGCCTGCCAGGCACGGACCGGCAGGGCCAGCGGGGGAGGCGACAGGATGCTCATGGAATTCCACCATCCGTGGTCGGTACGAGCCGGCGGTCGCTCGGGAGATCCGTCCGGCCCGCGGGATGCTTGCGTCGCATCCTCGGTTCGGCGGGTAGCCGCGGGCGCTCCCGCCTGCCGGGACTTCGAGCCCTCGTTGCAGAATCGCGGCGTGAGTCTACGCATCCTTGCCCGTTCGTCAAGGCCGCGCGGCCGCCCGGGATTCGCCTCCCCCCATCGTGACCCGGCGAACGTGCCGGAGGCGGTGTATCGGATCCACTCAACTGGAGCCCCTTGCGCTGGGATTCTATAATCGAAGAGGGCGGGAGTTGTCCCGCGACAGTGCCCGATTCGCGCGTGAGACGGGCCACGTCTCCCCTGGAGGTTGCGGGATGGGAATTGGATCTGGCCGGGCCCCCGTCGCCGAGCTTGCCTTTCAGGTGTTCGGTCGCGCGCTGCACCCGGACTGGTTCGCGACCCGCGCCCATCGCAGAGTCTCCCTGCCCAGATGGGAAGCCGACGTCCGGATCATCGAAGGGGGCCATGCCGTGATCTTCCGGCATGACCGGGCCCGACTCACGGAGATTCTCGCCGGGCCGGAGACGTCGCTGCCGGAGCCGGGACGCCTCTACCGCTCGCCGATCCGGTCGGAGCGCACGGCAAGCCTCCACCCCGACGGCTCGATCGAATACCAGTCGTGCTTCGAGGTCGAGCACCTGCATCCCGACGTCTTCCGCCACCTGTCCGAGGAGTTGACCGTGAGCCTCCCGAAGGGGGACCTGGTCCACCATCTTCGGTCGAGGAACCGCCTCCTTCCGGCACCGATCTCCCAGGTTCACATCGAACCGCGGGCCGCGGGGCTCACCGTGCTGGCGATCCACACCTTCCCCGACGAGAATGCGATCGTCCGCTCGTCTTCCCTCTGCGAGCTGGTCGCGCCCGAAGGCCGGAGCCGGTAAGCCACCGGCCGGCCCGAGCCGCCCGTCCCTCCGCGGCGCCGGGCTCGACGCGAAGGTCGGATCGAGCGATCGTCCGCGATCTGCCATGTCACGCCAGCTTCTTGCACATTTCGTGAAAACGCGTTAAGATTCGCGTGATGTCAGGAGATGTGCGACTCCCTGACATGCCGAATCTGCCTAGCTTGATCACCTTTCTCCCCGATCGAGTGCGGAATGGTGCCCACCATTCCCGGAGGCGAACGATGGAAAAGATGGAACATATTCGAGGCAAGATCCTCGAAGGCGAGCAAGTGGTCCTCGACCCGGTTGACGGCTACCTCGCGTGCCACGAGCACAAGGGGAAGAAGACCTATTACGGCTATTTCGAGATGGCCAGCGAGAACCTCCGGATCCTGAATCACGAGGTCTGCTATCGCCTGATCCTCGCCGATGGCCGCAAGGGGAACGTCTACACCGAGATTGTCCCGAGCAACGCCCAGGGGAAGTCGGTCGCCGAGTTCCACGTCTCCGGCGGCTTCAAGAAGTAATCCACCCGACGCCAGGTCGCGAGCCGGGATGCGGTCCGAGCCGCCCTCGGGGCACCATCGTGCCCCGTCGGGCGGAGGATGCGGCGGAACCGGCCCCCGCCGCATCCTCACGCCGGCCGAACCGCCGCGATCGACGTACCTCGGGCGATGGCCGCCCACTCCGTTGGACCTCGCCCAGCCGGGCCGATTGGCGGTCCGTCTGGTCCGGCATTGCTGCGCCACTCATCGTGCATTCCAGCTTTCCAAGGCGTGTTCGCCTTGCATCCAGGGGAATGCGCGGAAAGAATACGCAATTGCACGAGTCTGGGGGCGACGTCGTGTCGCGTCGCGACGGTTGACACGGTTAGGTAGTGCCGGCACGCGATGAAGGCGATTTCGGCATTCTGCGAGTGCGTGATGCGGCGACGAGAGCCGATACTTGAGGTGCAGTCGGGGCCGGATCGCGGGCGGCAATATCCCCGCGGTCTCGACGGCCGGCCGATCGCGAAGTCTTGGCGACTCGATCCGCCACGCCACGCCGCTGTTCACATGAACGTCAAACGGTCGGAAAGTCCGACCCGGGGGTCGATCCCGCGCATGGCCGTTATGAAGAAACCGATAGGAAAATGGAAAAAACTCTCGGGTCTCGCGAGCCGTCCTAAGTGGCGACGATATCAAGGTCCCCCCGTGCCATAGCGACGTCGCAATGGTCGCGCCGAAGGTCGGGGACGTAAATTTCAATTGGCGACGAATGTCCGGGCGTGTATCTTGCGTTCGTCCGGACGAGGGTGCTGCCGGGGTTCCCGGCGAGCGATTCGGCATCCGAGGAGCATTGCCACGATGCCTCATCTGTCCCGAATCGACCGTGTCCGTGGATCGTTGCTGGGCCTGGCCGTCGGAGACGCCCTCGGGGCGCCGCTCGAGGGCCTGACGGCACAGCAGATCCGGGCGCATTATGGTCGGATCAAGAACTACGTCGACGGTGTCCAGGCCTGGAAGCGAAAGCCCTATCGATGGCGGATGTCGGGGCTCTACTCGGACGACACGCAGCAGGCCCTGGCCCTCTGCGATGTCCTCCTCCAGCACGGTCGGATCGACCAGGACCACCTGGCCCGGATCTACCTCGACCTGGCGAACCCCAGGGGGGCATTCGCCGGGGCCCATCGCGGGATCGGGCGGAGCTTTCGCAAGGTGCTGGCCAACCTGGAAGGGGGTACGCCCCCGAACTGGAGCGGCCACCCGTCGGCCGGAATCGGCGCGGCGATGAGGATCGCGCCGGTCGGGCTCTACTTCGAGGACCGTCAGGACGAGCTGTATCGGGCGGTCCTGGCGGCGAGCATCATGACGCATCGCGACGTCCGCAGCCTGGCCGGCGCACTCGCCGTCGCGCATGGCGTCCGGAGGATGGCCGCGGGGGAGCCGCGCGATGCCAGCCTGCTCTTCTGGGTGGCCTCCGACGTCGCTCGCCATGAGGCCCAGATCGCGGTCGACTACGGCGAGGTCGTCCTCTCCTTCCCGGAGCATGCCCGATCCATCAGCCGGGCGCTGGCCCATGCCGAGACGCTCCTGGAGCTGCCGCGGGAACGCGCCCTCCAGTCCCTCGCCGAGGAGGCCAATCGCCACGGCGCCGTGCCCGCCTGCCGCAAGGCCACGATGGGCTTCCCTCCGGCCTGCATCCCCACCTGCTTCTACCTCTTCCTGACGACCGACAGCTTCGAAGAGGCCCTCACCGACGTCATCAACCTGGGCGGCGACACCGACACGGCGGGGGCGATCCTCGGCGCGCTCGCGGGGGCCCATTACGGGATCGATGCGATCCCCAGGAGATGGCTCGACGGCCTGCAGAACCGCCACGGCGTCGAGGCCAGGGCCAGGGCGCTCGCCCACGGCTCCATCGAGGGCCAGGAGATCCCCGACCTGATCTCGACCGAGCATCACCTCACCCGGATCGAGGGCGAGACGCTCGAGAATCATGCCCCGCTGTCCCGCAATGGGGGTGACCGCGGCGCCAATCGGGTGCTCTGATCGCCGATCGCGAGCATGGCGACCTGCCCGCGGAGGTGGCGGCAGGTCGCGGACGACGGTCCCGACATCGCGGTGGTTCCCTGACGGATCCGTGGTCGCCCCACCGCACTTCGCGCGGGGAGGCCTGCTTCGGTAAGCTAGGTTGGGGTGAGGAACCGCCGCGTCGGACCCCCGACGCGGTCCTTCGGAGGGTCGAAGGGGGCGATCGTCCGTTCGGGAACTCCGGCCCGGTGGTGACAGGAGCCTCGGTGCGTCCCGCCCACCGATCCGGGCACGGGGAGCCAGTTCAGCGATGAGTCGGACCATCAGCGACCGGAGCCGCCGCCGGCTTCACGAAGCCGAGGGTTATCTCGAGCTGGACCTACCGCAGCATGCCTTGCAGATCCTCGAGAGCCGCCGCGACTGGCCCGGCCTGCAATTCGAAGCCTGCCTGATCCACGGAGAGGCGCTCCGCCGGCTGGATCGCTACCGCGAGGCCATCGCCCCGCTCGAGATCGCGTCCACCCTTCGGCCCGATGACACCCGCGTCGCCCTGGCGCTCGGCTGGTGCTTCAAGCGGAGCAATCGACTGGCCCAGGCCATCGACGCGCTCGAACGAGTCCGTCGGCACCATCCCGACAACTCGCTGCTCCATTACAACCTCGCCTGCTACTGGTCGCTCGCGGGCAATGCCGATCGGGCCCTCGAGGAGCTCCGTGCGGCGCTCAGCCTCGAGCCCGACCTCCGGATACAGGTCGCGGGCGAGGAGGACTTCCGTCGGCTCCGCGGGATTCCCGCGTTCGAGGAACTCGTGGCAGGCCCGATGCACAAGCCCTGAGCCGTCGATCGATGCGGGGCCGCACCAGGGTTCAGCTCGATCGGCTCGCGACCGGATCGCGACTCGGGGGGGATAGGGCGGGGACTAGCCCGGCAGGGGGGTGGTCAGCGCTCGTCGAGCACCCGCTGGGTGATCTCTCGCTCGCAGAGTTTGCACCATTTCCATTTCTTGGTCCCCACCAGCTCGTCGAGGTGCTTGTGGGCGACTCGCACGCTTCGAAACCAGATCTTGAGCTCGCCTTCGCCCGTCTTCTCAAGCTTGGGGCAGCGTGCGAAATGGAGCAGATTCGAGCCCCCGGATGACGACCCCTTGCCCTTGGCAACGGGGACGTTACCGTGAAAGATGAATCCGATGGCCTCAAGACGGGTCTCCTCGAAATCCTCGAGGGATTCGAGGGGACGGATCCCAGTCTCTTCCCGGATCGGCATGAATGGTGTCCCTAGACGACCGGCATTACTGGCTCACACATCAGTGATAGCTTAACCAAATTTCGCAAAGGACGCAAGACGGAGCGGCCTCGCCCGCCGTCCCGTCCGTCCCCGCGAGAGGCACCGGACCTTGATCCGAGAAACCGTCGGCCACCTCCGGGACCTGCCCCGATACCGCCAGATCCTCACGACCCTGGTCCGCCACGGCTACCACGACGTCGTCGCCGCTCTTCACCTGGAAGGGATCGTCAGGCCGCTCGAGCGGGTCGCGACCGGGGGCGACGTCGTCCCCCAGGACCGTCCGCGGCGACTCCGCCTGATCTGCGAGGACCTCGGCCCCACGTTCGTGAAGCTCGGCCAGATCCTGAGCACGCGGCCGGACATCATCCCGGAACCCTACACGATCGAGCTCGCGGCCCTGCGCGACGACGTGCGCCCGTTCCCCTTCAAGCAGGTCGCGGAGATCCTCCAGGAGGACTTCGGCCGGCCGCTCGACCAGGCCTTCCTGTCGCTCGACCCGGAGCCGGTCGCGTCCGCGTCGATCTCCCAGGTCCATCGGGCGGTCCTCCTCGACGGCCGGGTGGTCGCCCTCAAGATCCGCCGTCCCGACATCAACAAGGTCGTCCAGGCGGACCTCGACATCCTCAAGAACCTCGCCCAGCTCGCCGAGCGGCACCTGCCGTTCCTCGCCCCGTACAAGCCGCTCTCGCTCGCCCGCGAATTCGAACGGAGCCTCAAGCGGGAGCTCGATTTCACCATCGAGCGGAGGACCATGATCCGCTGCCGCGAGCAATTCGCCGGCGACCCCACCGCTCACATTCCGTTCACGGTCGAGGAGTACTCGACATCCCGCGTCCTCGCCATGGAGTTCATCGAAGGGGTCCGGATCGATGACCTCGACGGCATCCGCGCGATGGGCATCGACCCCGCGGCGGTGGCGGTCGCCGGCGCCCGGATCCTGCTCCGCCAGATCTTCGAGTTCGGCTTCTTCCACGCCGATCCCCACCCCGGCAACCTGCGGGTCCTCCCAGGGGGCGTCGTCGCCCCGCTCGACTACGGCATGTTCGGCCAGCTCGACGTCTCGCTCCGGGAACGGATCGCCGACCTCCTCTCCGGCCTGATCCTCCAGGATCCCGACCGCGTGGTGAGGGCCCTCGACGCCCTGGACATCCGCGGCGACGGCGTCGACTCCAAGGCGCTCCGCCGCGACGTGAGCGAGCTCGTCCAGACCTACTCCCAGCTCACCCTCGACCGCATCAATCTCGGGCTCTTGCTGAAGGAGCTGATCGCCTTCATCCGCGCCTACCACCTGCACATCCCCCCGGACCTCGTGCTCCTTATCCGCTCGCTGGTGACCATCGAGAGCGTCGGCCGCAGGCTCGATCCCCAGTTCGACATCGCCGCCCAGCTCGAGCCGTTCCTCCGCCGCCTCACGATGCGACGGTTCCACCCGCTCCGGATGCTCCACCAGTCGGCCCGGGCCGTCGAGGACCTCCAGCGGATCGCGACCCTCCTGCCGGACCTCCTCAGCCAGTCGCTGGCCTCGATCCAGCGCGGCGAGCTCAACGTCCGCTTCGACCTCCAGGGCTTCGAACGCCTGGTCCGCCAGCTCACCCGGGCCAGCAACACGCTGGCCGTGGGGATCGTGATCGCCGGGCTGCTCGTGTCGTCGTCGCTGGTCTTCCGCGTGGGGGCGGCCTCGCTGGCCTACACCGGCTTCGCCGCCGGGATCATCCTCAGCCTCTGGCTGATCTGGAACATGTCGAGGGATTAGCGATCGAACATGGCTCCGGCCTCTCGCCGACGGGCTTCGCGTGTCAGGTCCGGATCAGGTCCCATCGCCACGTCGCCAGCATCGCGAAGACGAACAGCGGCAGCCACGCCGACAGCGCGGGGGGCACGGCCGCGTTGGTGCCCAGGTAGAGGCAGGCGATGTTCAGGCCGTAGAAGAGGGCGGAGTTGCCCAGCGACAGCCCCAGGCCGACGAACATGTTCCGGCCGTAGCTGCCCAGCACCAGGGGGAGGGTCATGAACAGGAGCGTCAGGCTGAGCACCGGCTTGAGGAACCTCTGGTGGATCTCCACCACGATGTAGAGCCGCTCCGTCCCCTCGCTGGCGGGGTCCGCCATGCCGTCGAAAAGCTCCCCCAGCGAGGCGTACTGGAACCAGTCCGGCTTCCGCGTCATCGCCTTGAACGTCAGCGAGGACTTGAGGAAATACGTCTCGCCCAGCAGCGGCCCGTTGACGACGGGGGCCGGGAAGCCGGCCTGATCCTTGATCTCGGTGACGATCGACGCGCCCGGCTCGAGCAGATCCGGCTCGATCGCCGGCCGCAGGCTGGCCCCCCGGACGATCCAGCCGCCGCGCAGGGGCGACCGCTTCGACTCCTCCGGGATGTAGGTCGCCTGCATCCCCTCGATCTCCCGGGACTGGCCGTAGATCTCCACCGGGATCGTGGCGTTGAACCGACCGATGATCGTCTGCCTGTTCCGGACCGCCTCCTTGCCGGACACCATCACCCCCCGCTCGTCCAGCCGGCTGGGGATCGCCGTCACGTTGTGAGTGCCGTCGTCGTCGTGAGACTTCTGGAGGTCCTCCGCGAATCGCGGGATGATCATCTCCTTGTTCGACACCGCCAGGCCGCTCACCAGCACCGAGCAGAGCAGGACCGGCCGGATCGCCCGATGGGTGCTGATGCCCGCGGCGAGCATCGCCAGGTGCTCGTTGTTCCGCTGCATCCAGGTCACGGTGAAGATCGCCGCCATCATGCTGATCACGCCGCCGAGCATGTCGAAGTAGGCCGCCTGGTGGATCAGGTAGTATCGGCCCATCGCCTGGACCAGCTCGGAGAACCCATCGCAGCGCTTCATGAACTCATCAACGTTACTGAACGCATCGATGACGACCCACAGCCCCACCAGCGAGATGTAGCAGGTCACGTACGCCTTGAGGAAGGCCCAGTACCGCTGGCGATCGAGGATTCGCACGTCGGGATCTCCCGGCAGGACGGCCCGGCCCGACCAGGGCCGGTGACATTTCCACCAATCAGTACTTGATGACTCGCGGATAGACCCAGACGGACAGGAGCGCGAGGACGCCGTTGCCGATCCAGAGGGCCCTCATCGGCTCCATCGTCCCTTCCTTGCCCATGTTCACCCCGAACAGCATCAGGGGGTAATAGAGGGTGATGATCGGCACGAAGCAGGAGATGAACGCGCTGAGGAAGTCGCGCTTGGCGAAGAGGATCCCGACCGGCGCCCCCAGGATGACGAAGAGCAGGCTCCCCAGCGCCATCGAGGTGCGGAGATGCTGCTCGGTGGTCAGCTCGTTGATCTTCCGCTTGTAGTAAGAGCTCTCCACCTGGGCCTTCTGGAGGGTCCCCCAGGCGACCTCCTCGTAGCGGCCGGTCGCAAACTGGAATCCCGCGCGGACGGTCTCGCGGAGGCGGTCGGTGGCGATCTTCTTCCGCGCCTCCGCGACTTCCCGATCGATCTCCGCGTCGGTGTACTCCTGGACGGCCCGCTGCATCGGCTTCTGACCATCCGCAGGGATCGGGATCTCGAGGACGTCGTTGTTCACGAGCATCACGTCCTCCTCCTTCTCGCCGTAGTTCTGCACCTCCGCCTGCTCGAGCGTCACTCGGACCATGCTGTTCGGGAAGTCGAACTGCATCCGCGCCTTCTTGGCGTGGACGACCGCCGTGAACGTGTCCGAGTTGTCCTTCCGCTTGCCCTTCTTCTTGAAGATCGCGCCGAGCATCACCCGGTCCTCGACGTCCTTGACCTTGATGAAGAACGGCCAGCCCGGGGTGTTGAACTCGCGATCGCGCTTGAGGAGCTTGTAGAAGGTGTCCTCGACATCCTTGAAGATCACCATCTTGGCGTTGTGGGCGCTGCGGGGGATCCAGCCCCGGCTGACGAAGACGAGGACGCCGCTGAGGGCCGCCGCCAGGAAGAGGGTGGGCCAGATCACGGTCATCACGCTCAGCCCCGCGGCCTTGACCGCGATCACCTCGTTGTCGCCGGCGATCCGGCCATAGACGACCGTCACCGAGAAGAGCAGGGAGACCGGGATCGTGTAGGGGAGGGTGCTCGGGATGATGTAAGGAATCAGCTCGGCGATGTCTCTGGGCGAGAGCAGGCGGCTCTTCATGGCCTCGGCGGCGACCATGAACAGGACGAAGATCGCGCTCATGGTCAGCAGAGAGAGCAGGAAGGAGCGAAGCACCTCCCCGCAGACGTACCGTTGCAAGATGCTCACGACGGCCCCCCCGTTCCGCTTCCGTGCCCCCGCGCCGGTGAGGGTTCCGATCGGATCCCCTCGCCCGCGCGGCCCCGCTCGCCCCACGGCCCGACGTTCCTGTCGGGCCGGACGGCGGGTTCTTCAGGTCAGGTCGCCCTTCAAGGGCTCAAGCTCGTCTCGAGCGCGGCGGACAGCCGCCGCGCCCCCTCGATCAATTCCGGCTCGCCGGGCACCCCGAACGAGAGCCGCATGTGGTTCCTCGGCGCCGGGCCGGGCTCCGGCGCGAAGGCATACTCGCCCGGCACGTAGAGCACGCCTTGCTTCAGGCAGTTCGCGAAGAAGGCCCCCTCGAAGCCCGTATCCACCCCCTCCGGCAGCGTCATCCAGACGAACAGCCCCCCATGCGGCCGGGTCCAGTGGACGTCGCCCCCGAACTTCCCCATCGTCGCATCGAGCGCCCCGAGGAAAATGTCCCGCTTCCTCCCGTAGAGCCGCCGAAGATCATCGACGTGGCGGTCGTAGTCCCCGGTCGCCAGCACCCGCTCGAGCAACTGCTGGTTGAGGTTCGCCGAGCCGAAGTCGTGGTTCCCTTTCAATCTCAGGATCGGCTCCACCAGGCCCTTCGGCAGAATCCCGTATCCGATCTTCACGCCGGGGCTGAAGGTCTTGCTGAACGTGCGGGCCAGGATGACCGTCTCCCCGTCCGGATCCAGGCTCCATAGGCTGCGCGGCTCGGTCTCGCCGTAGGAGAGGCCGTGGTAGGCGGCGTCCTCGAGCAGGAAGATCCGCCGGCCGGCGGTCGCCGACCAGCGCCGGACCAGGTCCACGAGCGGCCGGCGACGATCGGCCGCCAGGCTGATTCCCGTCGGATTGGCATGCTCGGGGATCGTGTAGACGAGCTTGACTCGATCGAGCTGCCCCTCGGCCTGCAGCCGCGTGAAGGCGTCCTCCAGGGCATCGATCCGCAGCCCCCCCTCGTCGATCGGCACGCGAATCCCGCGGGCGCCCCGCGTCTCCACCGGGCCGAGGAAGACGAAATACGTGGGCGACTCCACCAGGACGATGTCGCCCGGGTCCAGGAGGGCCTCGCAGACCAGGTAGATGAGCTGGGCGGATCCGGTCGTGACCACCGTGCGGGCGATCGCCTCCCTGTAGGTTCCCGGGCTGACTCCCTGCGACCCCTCGAGCCGGCCGACCAGTCGCTCCCGAAGCTCGGGCAGGCCGATCGTCGTCCCGTACTGGAGCGACCGCCGGCCCTCGACCGGATCGGCCATGAGGGCACCGACGGCTCGCGAGGCCACGTCCACCGGCAGCGTCTGCTGGTCCACGAAACCGGCCGCGAGCGAGACGATCCCGGGATTCTCCAGCGCCATCCGCATCAGGTTGGTGATCGACGGGGCGCTCGTCCGGATGGCGGCCTGGCTCAGGGAAATCCGCGGCGAGGTCGTCCGCGAGGGCTGGATCAGGGAAGGACGATCCGACGGGTCGCCGGGTACTCTAGCGACCTCGGCCAGCGTGTCAAGTTCGGTCTGCATGCAATCCTCGAAAGTCGGGCGCGACGCCCGGCATGAACTCCGCCACGGTCCATCGGGTGGTGACAGACCGGATGGGCGGAGCGAGCGGGCGGGAGGCGGGCACTCAGGCCGCAAGACACGAGCCTCACCGCCGTGGTTCGGGCGGTGCGGGCTCGCTCGAGCCGATTCCGTCCGGCCGTTCCCTTCATTATATCCGAACGTTCTCGATGCGGAACCGCCCGGGAACGGGCCGGAGCGGGGCGGAGTCAGGCCGCCTCGTCCTTGCCATCCTCCCAGAAGAGGTAATCGTTGCTGTTGGCGGGATGCCTGCGGATCTGGTCCTCGACGATCGACAGGAAGCGCTGGACCCACTCGCCGACCTGTCCCGACTTCTGGACGTCCGACGGGACGTGGAAGGCCGGCCGGAACTCGAGGTCATAACGGCGGTCGGCCCCGATCGGGCAGGTGACCACCAGGACCGGTGCGCCGGACATCGCCGCGAGCAGGATCCAGGTGGTCGAGAATCGCATCCTCCGGCCCAGGAACATCGCCGTCTCGGTCATCTGGCCGGCCCAGCGGACGTCGCCCGCGATGAACAGGACCATCTTCGAGCGGAGGACCCGCGTGGCCCGAAGGATCGACCCGGCGGCGTCCGTCGAGTCCCCCTTGCGGGAGATGAACAGCTTGTCCTGGGCGAGCGGCCCGTCCGAGTCGAAACGGCGGGCCATGTACCGCGAGATGCTCCGGGGGCGCTCCATGTAGAGCCGGACCGGGTAGTTCTGCCGGTAGAGCCAGTGGGCCGGCATCATGTGGGCGCCGAAGTGGCTCGTGAGGACGATGCAGCCTTTCCCCTCCCCCAGGGCCGCATCCAGGTGCTCCTTGCCCGCGACCCGGAACATGGCCAGTGCCCGCTCGTCGGAGTTGCCGTCCAGGA
Organism: Aquisphaera insulae; assembly: GCF_011064615.1. Taxonomy (GTDB): domain Bacteria; phylum Planctomycetota; class Planctomycetia; order Isosphaerales; family Isosphaeraceae; genus Aquisphaera; species Aquisphaera insulae. The sequence goes on from NZ_JAALJH010000006.1 coordinate 85,728, forward strand.
GCATGTCGCGCGATCGCCAGAGTAACTGATTCCCCGCGAGCTCCCGGCTCACCTTCGAGACGTCCCAGTCGCATTCCAGCGTCCGGCTCGCCCCGCCGACGGCCTCTTCGAAGGCGTGCCGAAGTGGCCGATGCAGGCGGTATTCCAGCTTCCCGAAGCCGCAGAGCACTCGCGACGCCGCGGTCAGTGGCAGCCAGCGGAGGATGGGCAGTGCCCGCTTCAACATCGCTTTCCGAACGTTCAACCCGCGTCGTTCCATCGACGGATCCTCCCCCACCACCCCCCGAGCGCGCAGCAGGCACGCGATCGCCTTCGCGAGCCGGCCGGCCATCCATCCCCTGCGGCGCGGGAAGTCTGGCACGACCGGCGATGGCTGGCAATCCCAGATTCCCGATCGACCGCCATGAAGGGGGCCGGGACGTCGCGGTTGATGTTCGAGTTGCGATGGCAGCCGGGGGCGGCCTCACCGCGACCGCACCGAGGCCGAGCGCTTCGCCGCGAGGCTTCGAGAGCTCGGGATCGATCCCGATTCGCTCGGGAACGAGCCCGGGTCGCTTGATCGGTGAGGACCGATCTGCCGGGCAGGTCCGGGGCCAATCGGGGTCATTCTGCCCGACCGAAGACGAGCACGTTATTCGTCCCGCCGAATCCGAATGACGCGCTCATCACGGTGCGGAGGGTGGCGGAACGGGCCTGGTCCGGGACATAGTCGAGGTCGAGCTCGGGGTCGGGTCGGTAGTTGATCGTCGGCGGGATCTTCTGATCGAGCAGGGCCTTCGCACACGCGACCGCCTCGATCGCCGCGGCGGCCCCCAGGCCGTGGCCGAGGGCCCCCTTGATGGAGCTGACCGGCAGCTCACGAACGTGGCTGCCGAAGACCTCCTTGAGGGCGGCCGTCTCGACCCGGTCGTTGAGCGCGGTGCTCGTGCCGTGGGCATTGTAGTAGTCCACGTCGGAGGGCTCGAGGCCGGCGTTCTTCAGGGCGGCCCGCAGGCAGGCGGCGATCCGGTCCTGGTGGGGCATCGCCATGTGGTATCCATCGGTGTTCATCGCGTAGCCGAGCAGCTCCGCCCGCGGCCTGAGCCCGAGGCGCTCGACGGCGGACTCCGTCGCCAGGACGAGCATGGCGGCCCCCTCGGACATCACGAAGCCGTCGCGATCGGCGCTGAAGGGACGGCTCGCCCGCGAGGCATCGGCCTCGGCCCGGTCGCCGGGCTTGCCCGGAAACAGGGCCCCCATGGTGGCGAAGCCGTTGACGATCGCCGGGGTGAAGGCGCTCTCGCTGGCGCCGCAGAGGGCAAGGTCGGCATCCCCGGCCCGCAGGGCCATCGCGCCCAGGATCAGGGCGTGGCCTCCCGTGGCGCAGGCATTCGATGGGGCGACGCTCGGCCCGTGGAGGTGGAGGTTCTGGGCGATCTGGCCGGCGGCCTGGTTGATGAGCAGTCCGGGGACCAGGAACGGGCTCACGGAGAGGTCCGCGCGGCGCTTCATCCGCTCCTGCTGGGCCTGCAGGAAGTCCACGCCGCCGAATGCGGAGCCGACGGCCAGGGCCACGCGAGACCGGTCGAAGGAGTCCCCGCCTTCCGCCCCGGCCTTCATCGGCCCGACGTCGGCCCAGGCCTCGCGGGCGGACTTGAGCGCCAGCAGGATGAACCGGGCCGAGAGTCGGGAGACGTTTCGATCGCCGGTGCCGCCGTCCGGCTCCAGTCCATCAACCATCCCGGCGACGTCCTGGAGGAACGCGTCGCGGCCCAGGGAGTCGTGGCGGCGGATCCCGGACCGGCCGGCAAGCAGGGCGTCCCAGGTGGTCTCCAGGTCGGGGCCCAGGCAGGTCGTCGCCCCCAGGCCGACGACGAAGATCCTCTGGCGCGACGCATCCGGCATCTTGGCGTGCTCCTCCGGCGAATCGGACGGACTGTCGGATCGACAGCTCCGGCGACGACTGTTCCAGTTGGGGATCTCGGGAGATGACAGCCGCGGGCCCGCCCGCTATCCTGCGAATCATCCCGGGTGACGCATGGTGTCGGTCCCGGCCCGCGCCCCCCGGAGAGCGGCGAGCGGCTATTCATCCTACCGCAACGGAAGGTTCTCGCATGCGCCTGATCAAGTACACGCTGCACAACGAGCCCACGCCGCACGCGGGACTCCTCGAGGACGACTGGGTCCATCTCCTCGCCACCGGCGATCACGCCCTGTCGGAGATCCTGGGCGCGGAGGACGTCGCGGAGACCATCCGGGCCCTGCGGCGCGAGTCGGGGCCGGGGCTACCGGCCGCCGACGTCCAGTTGCTCGCCCCGATCGATCGCCAGGAGGTGTGGGGGGCGGGCGTGACCTACGAGCGGAGCAAGGTGGCCCGCCAGGAGGAGTCGGAGCAGGGGGCCACGTTCTACGACATGGTCTACCGGGCGGAGCGGCCGGAGCTCTTCTTCAAGGCGACGCCGGGCCGGGTGGCGGGGCCGGGACGTCCGATCCGGGTCCGGAAGGACACGAAATGGACGGTCCCCGAGCCGGAGCTCGCCCTGGTCCTGTCGCCGGGGCTGGAGCTCGTCGGGTTCACGATCGGCAACGACGTGAGCGCCCGGGACATCGAAGGGGAGAACCCCCTCTATCTCCCCCAGGCGAAGGTCTATGACGCGTGCTGCGGGTTGGGGCCGGCGATCGCACTGACGGCGAGCGTGCCGAATCTGCTCGGGTCCGAGATCGGCGTGTCGATCGAACGCGACGGCCGGACGGCATGGGCCGGCGCCACGCCCCTGTCGCGGATGGTCCGGACCTTTCAGGAATTGATCGGCTGGCTGGGCCGGGACAATCACTTCCCGGACGGGGTGATCCTCCTGACCGGGACCGGGGTCGTGCCGCCGGATGACTTCAGCCTCAGGGCAGGGGACGTGGTCTCGATCTCGGTGGAGGGGATCGGCACGCTCGTGAATCCGGTGATCCAGGGCGATCCCGACTGAGCGGCGGGCTGGCGCTCGCCCGCGAGGGCCCACGAGAAAGGCCGCGGACCCGGGCCGGCACTCGAGCCGGCCCGAATCGCGGCCCTTTCATGGGACGGGAAGCGAGGGCCGATCAGCCCTTCTTCTCTTCCTTCTTCTCGGGGGCCGGGGCCGGCTTGGCCTCTTCCTTCTTCTCCGGAGCCGGGGCGGGCTTGGCCTCGGGCTTGCCGGCGGCGGGAGGAGCCGGCTTGACGGCGGGCGGCGGGGTCGGCGGGGTGGCGGGCTCTTCCGGGTTGCAGCCGCTGACAAGGAACGTCGTCAGGCAGAGGCCGGCGAAGGACGCCCAGGTCTTGATGCCGAACAGCTTCGTCACGTCTCAATCTCCTTCAGGGTCGCAGACCGGATCGAGGACTTGGGACTTCGTGGGCCGGAGGACTGCCCCCCGGCGAGATCCATCCGCCCGAGGGCGGAATCCCCTGTCCGTATCTGTACGGCCACCGATTCTAAGCGGCGTTCGGGCCTACTTCAACGACTCAGTTCGTTGCCGATCGGGCGAAGTCCTTGCCGATTCCTCTTGCCGGAATGGGGCTCCTCGGGATAAATCCGCGAAATTTCCCGAAAGGACTTCATTTCGGAGTCGGAGGAAGCCGAAGAAAGAGGATGGAGCCACGGATCGGCGTGAAGCCGCCTCGATTGCCGTTTCCCGAACGCCGACCGACGGGATGATCCCCCTCTGGCCTGCCTGGAAAAGGCCCGCCCGGCTCCCGGAGCACGCTTGACCCTAGCCGGAACCGAGGCGATTCATGCCCGACACGATCCAGTCCGTTTCAGCCCAGGGCGAGCTCTTCAAGACGGTCGTGGACCTCATCCATACCGCTTCGGCCAAGTCGAGGACCTTCGCGATCACGCCGGGATCCCTCCTGCTCGAGGACCTCTCCCTCGACTCGCTCGACCTGGTCCGGATCATCATGCTGATCGAGGATCGCTTCCAGGTCTCGATCGACCTCGACGAGGTCCCCAAGCTCAAGCGGGTCGAGGACCTGACCGTGACCCTCGCCAGGGAGCTCAAGGCCGCCGCCTGACCCGTCCGCGAAGACCGGAAGCGACCGCCACGGAACGAGCCGGGGCCCCGAATCACGGGGCCCCGGCTCGTTCTTCATTTCCATGGCATGAACATGACACGTTTTTCTCACCTCTAAACCTGATGCGGCCGGGATGTCGAACTTACAGGCCCTCTTACCCTTTTTTACAGAGTCTCCCTCACCCTTGTAACTCTTGCGAATTCCGGAATGATCGCGACATCCGGATCGGCCGCCGAAACGGACGGCCTGCATTCACCTTGGATTTGGTCTAAAGCAATCCTAAATAAGAGTTTACGGCGTCGCCAAGCGACTCGGGCGGCGACCTTCTCGGTGCGGGCCGTGACGTTTTTTCCGGGTGGCATGAGGCTTGCTCATTAATAGAAGATCATGACGTCCCCGGGCGAGGCGAGGCAGGCCCGAGCGGCGTGGAGAGAGGGGAAGGCGAGCTTCCCGGAAGGTCGGTGCGGGGCAAACCGGTCGTGCGGGGCCGCCAGGACGGCGAGCCCAGAGGTCGAACAAGGAGGTTGGTGATGACCGCAATCAGGACGTTGGCCGTCGCCGCTGTGGCCTGGTGCTTGGTCGGCGATGTTGCCGAGGCAGCGCCCCTCTCGTCCTGGTATGGTTCATCGAGTCCCTCGTCGTGGTATGCCAATTCGGCGAACAGCAATGGCGGCTTCTACGCCCCGGCCAGCGCCCCGGCCGCGACCTTCACGAATTCCAACTGGTTCAACAGCCCGAGCTACCTCGCCTCGCTCGGCTCGATCTCCTCCCCCGGGACGACTCAGGCGGCCTCCTTGACCGCAGCCCGGTCGGCCTCGGCCAGCTCGACTCCCGCCTCGGCGGCGACGGCCACGGCCTTCCTCAATTTCGGCAATGCTCCTTATGCCGAGGCCTCGAACCTGACGACCGGCGGTGCCCAGTCATGGACGAGCAGCCCGGCGGTGACGCAGGCGTTCGGCGGGACGCCGACGAGCGCCCAGCAATCGAGCTTCATCCAGTCCGTGGTTGCGGACATCCAGCACACGTTCCAGATCAGCGGGATGAACATCAGCCTCACGACCGACCCGACGGTCCAGGCCCCGCACATGATGAGCGTCGTCTCGGGAACCTCGTACCCCGGGAACACCGGCGCGATCGGGATCACGGATGTGGGGGCCAACGGCTTCAGCTTCATCGACAAGCTCAACTACGCGAACACTCCCGATCAACTCGCCTGGGCGGTCGCCCACAACCTCTCCCACGAGCTGATGCATGCCCTGGGCGTGGCCACCCACCCCGATACCACCGGACAGTATCTCGATAGCGCCATCGCAAGCTGGTCGATGCTGACCGACCCCAATACGAAGTTCAGCCCCGCGGCCGTGCAGATGATGCAGGCGGCCAACGGCGGGCTGACCTCCGGCACCAGCCTGGGGGCCGAGCTGCTCAAGCTCTCCAAGCACCCGGTGAATTGCAACTGCCAGTTCTGCCAGATGATGCGGCGAGAGGGTCTGAATACCAACCTGATCCTCAAGGGGCTGGGAGCCGATGGGGAGCAGCTCCTGGAGGCTCCCGTACCCGAGCCGGCCACGATCCTGATCTGGTCGGTCGCCGGCATCGGCGGCCTGGCGATCGCCCGCCGCCGGGCCAGCACGGCCTCCTGAACCGAGCGATCGTCGCGATCTCCCGGGTCGAAGCCGGTCACGGCTTGACCCGCCACCCCTCGAAATGCTCCCATGTTGACGAGGCTCACCCGGCGCCGGACGAAGCCGGCCCCCACAGAATTCAACGAGATCCGCCGCGGGACCGTTCCATCCCGGTCGTCGATTCCCTCCCCATGAATGCCTGGCCGCTGGCCCTTTCGCTCGTCATCCTGGTCTGCTCTCCGGCGGTCTTCCTGCCTCCGCGCCCACAGGCCCCCAGGACGAGCCCGTCCCCCCCGCCCGAGATCCGCGGCATCCTCAGGCCGCTCCACTGGCTGATGATCGCCTACTGCTGCATCCTCTATCGGCTCCGGAGCAACGGCTGGGCTCCACTCCCGGACCACGGGCCGGCCATCCTCATCGCCAATCATACCTGCGGCATCGATCACATGCTCCTTCAGGCGGCGTCCAGGCGCGTGCTCGGCTTCATGATCGCTCGCGAGTATTACGAGTGGCGCGAGATCCACTGGTTCTGCAAGCTCGTCGGCTGCATCCCGGTGAATCGCGACGGCCGCGACCTCCAGGCGACTCGCGCCGCGATCCGGGCCCTCGAGAGCGGGCGGGTCCTGCCGATCTTCCCCGAGGGGAAGGTCACCGCGGCCTCCGGGCGCGTCCTGGGGCCGATCCGCCCGGGGACGGCCTACCTCGCGGTCCGGACCGGCGTCCCGGTGATCCCGGCCTACCTGCACGGGACCCCGGAGACCGACCAGATCGGTGAGTCGCTGACGCGACCCTCCCGCTCGGAGGTCCGCTTCGGCCCCCCCGTGGACCTCTCGGATTTCCGCCCCGAGCAGGCCGGCGACCGGGCCGTGCAGGCCGAGGTTTCCCGACGATTCCAGCGCGCCTTCCTGGACCTGGCGGGCGATCGCATCACGCTCATCGCGCCCGCCGCGAGGACGGACGACTGACCCGAGGTCCATCCCATGGCCTTCTCGGAGATCGAGGACTCGCTGACACGCTACGCGATGCCGTACCGCCCCCTGGACGCGGTCCGGCCGATCGGCGGGGGCGGCGGGCTGAGCGGCTCACGCTTCTGGAGGTTTCGGGCCGAGGTCGGCGAGCTCGTGCTTCGAGCCTGGCCGCACGGGATGACGCGGGCGCGGCTGTCGGCGATCCAGGGCTGGACGATCCGGATCGCGGAGCGAGCCGGACTGCCCGTGCCCACGCCCCTGCTCGATCTCCGAGGGAGCCGGTTCCACCAACGCGAGGCGCGGCTCTGGGATCTGTCTCCGTGGCTCCCGGGCGAGCCGGACCTGAGACGTCCGCCCTCGGAATCGCACGTCGGGTCTGCCTTCGAGGCGCTCGGGAAGCTCCACGCGTCGCTCAGTCCGGAATTGGTGCTGGGTCCGAGTCCCGGGATCGCGGCCAGGCTTATCGAGATCGAGGACCTGGCTCGATCGGGGTTCGATCGCCTCGAATCCGCACTGGGCTCCGCCGGAGACGATCCGCTGGCCGTTGAAGGACGCCGATGGCTGGTGGCGGCCCGGGCGGCGTCATCTCGACTCCTCGCAGGATTGCGCGAGGCCGCCGACTGGCGAGTCCCGCTCCAGCCATGCCTCCGCGATGCCCGGCCGGACCACTTCCTCTTCCAGGGGGGGCGACTCACCGGCCTGCTCGACATGGGCGCCATGGACGTGGAGACCGTGGCGGCGGACCTGGCCCGACTCTGCGGGGACTGGCTCGACGAAGATGGACCGCTCCGGGTCGTGGCAAAGTCGGCCCATGCCGCCGGCAGGGGACGAGCCCTCGACCCGATCGAGGAACGGCTCCTGCCGCTGTTCGAATCGGCGGCGGACCTGCTGATCGGCGGGAACTGGCTGCGCTGGCACTTCCTGGAGGGCCGCCAGTTCCACGATGCGGGGGCCGTGCCACGAGGAGTGGCTCGGGGTCTCGAGCGAATTGCTCGCCTTGGCGGTCGCGGCCGGGTGATCGGCGGTCCGGAAACCTCCTTCCGGGCGACTTGAAGGTGGGACGGGTGATTGATACACTTTCCGCATGCCCGTCGGTCGCCGCGTGCGCGGCACTCGGTCTTCGAGACGATTCCGTCCCTGTGTCCCACCTCGCGAGGCGTGATGCGAGCCCCCGATCGTCTATCCGGGACGGTCCGACCGATCGCGGCGCTGATCGCGCTCGCGTTCTTCGCGGTCACCTGGCCGACCGAGGCCAGGGCGGGATGCGCCTACCGGCATACCCCGGCCGCGCGGCCGGGTGCATCGCTCGCCGATCTATCGTGGCTCCGCCTCGCGGACGGGTCGTCCTGGCCGGCCCCGCAGCAGGACCCCGCGCCGGCTCCTTGCACCGGAGCCTTCTGCTCCGGCCTGCCGGCAACGCCGGCCTCCGCCATGCCCGTCATGCCGGCGCCGTCCGGACAGGGCTGGGCGGTCCTGGCTCTCCTCGCCACGCCGGAAGACGGTCGGTCGGTCCTGCACCGGGCCTCCGACGATCTGGCAAGACCGCGGCGGCAAGCCCTCTCCATCTTCCATCCTCCCCGCCGGCTCTCGGCCACGCACGGCTCGCTCTGAGCCGCCTGCTCGTGGGCTGAAATCGCCCCGTCGCCACCGAATTCGCGCGCCGACGTCCCCGCAAGACGATCGCGCGACGGCCCTGCCTGCCTCATGGGGACGGCTCGCGGCCGCGCCCCCGCGCGGCGACCGTCCCCTGCGCCTCTGAATTGCTATTATTCCGATATTTTGATCTCTCAGCGAGGACCTTCCATGCGTCAGCCTGCGCGCCAGCCCGGGGGCTTCACGCTCATCGAGCTCCTGGTCGTGATCGCCATCATCGCCGTCCTGATCGCCCTGCTGCTCCCGGCCGTCCAGTCGGCCCGCGAGGCCGCCCGCCGGATCCAGTGCGTGAACAACCTCAAGCAGATCGGCCTGGCCCTGCACAATTACCATGAATCGCGCGGGGCGCTCCCCGGCGCGGACATGGTCTTCAATCAGACCGAGCTCTCGGCCCTGACCATGCTCCTGCCGATGCTCGAGCAGACGAACGTCTACAACTCGGTCAACTTCTCGTTCAATTACCAGGATCCGAACAACACGACGGTCATGTTCACGGCCGTCAACCAGTTCATCTGCCCGTCGGACCAGAGCCCGCCGCTGCCGTCGCTGGGCGCGCAGACGAACTACATGGCGGACATGGGGAGCGGGATCGTCTGGCAGGCCCCGATCGGCCCGAACGCCGGGCTGCCCGCGCCCAACGGCGTCTTCCACGGGGACTCCGCCACGAAGTTCGCCGCGATCACCGACGGCCTTTCGAACACGGCCTTCTTCAGCGAGCGGATCATGGCCGACGGCAACAACGGGATCGTCAGCCCGATCGCCGACGTCTTCTTCTCCCCGCTGGCGCCGACGGACGTCGAGACGGCCTACCAGATGTGCCAGGCGGTGGACATCCGCGACCTGCACACCCAGTTCCCGCTCTTCATGGGAGCTCCCTGGCTCTGCGGCCAGCACATCTTCACCCACGCCTCGACCCCCAACTCGCGATCCTGCGGATTCTTCACCGCGCTCCGGGCCGTGATGCCGCCGAGCAGCTACCATCCCGGCGGCGTGAACGTCCTGGTCGGCGACGGCTCGGTGAAGTTCGTGAAGAACTCCATCGACCGGCAAGTCTGGCGCGCGTTCGGGACGATTTCCGGCGGCGAGGTCATCAGCGCGGACAGCTTCTGAGCGGGAGACGACCATGAACGACGCGACTCGACGAGTTGCCGGATCGGCCGCGATCCGGGCCGCCGCCGGCCTCTGCCTGGCGGCGTTGATTGCTGCCTTGCCGGGCTGCTCCACGGGAGAGGCGCACGCGGTGGACACCTCGAAGGCCCGCGAGGCCCTCGCCTCCTCGCTCGACGCCTGGAAGCGCGGGGAGGATTCTCGCAGCGTCTCCTCGATCACGATCCAGGACTTCGACTGGGAGCGCGGGGCGAAGCTCGAGGGCTACGAGATCCTTGGGGACGGCCAGGCCAAGGGGGCCAACCTGAGCATCCAGGTGAAGCTCAGGCTCGCCGCCGCGGCCGGCAAGAAGGCGACGGAGAAATCGGTCTACTACCTGGTCGGGACCAGCCCGTCGGTGACTGTCTTCCGCGACACGCTCCGGCGCTGAGCCCGCCTACCGAACTGTCCGGCCGGGCCAGGGACGGCCCTTCTGATATCCTTTCGTGATGAAGTCCATCTCCTTTCGATAGCGAGGGAATGATCCCATGCTGCCCCAGAGCCTACGCCTCCTGATCGCGCCGGCGATCGCATCGATGGCCGCCGCCGCCGCGACGGCGGCCGACGACCCGAAGCCCGCCCCCGTCTCCCCGACCGGCCCGGCGAACGCGGAGGCCGCCGAGGTCGGGCGCGCGCTCCGCGAGTCCTGGCCGGATCGGCCCGAGTGGCTGGACATGTACACGGCGATCCTGGCCGACGAGGAGATGAGCCCGCAATACGGCTGGTTCCGGACCGCGGTCACGCAGTCCCGCTACGGTTGGGACGCGACCAGCAAGCGGCTCGACCGGGACGGCGACGGCAAGGTCGCGCGCAAGGAGTTCCCCGGCCGCGACGAGGAGTTCGCCCGCCTGGACCGCGACCACGACGGCTCCGTGACGAAGGACGACTTCGACCGCGCCGCCGCCCCCGTCGCCGCGTCGCCCGGCCTGATGCTCTTCTCCCGCGCCGACCGAGACGGCAACGGCAAGGTCACCCGCGAGGAGCTCGATGGCTTCTTCCGGGCCGCGGACCGGGACGGACACGGATTCCTGTCGCGGGCCGATCTGGAAGCCGCGATGCCGGCGCCGTCCGCCTCCAGGGGAATGTCGGCGGGCGACCGGCCGAGCAAGGCCGCGCTGATCCGCGGGCTCTTCAAGCAGGAGGTCGGCTCGCTCCAGCCGGGCCCGAAGCTCGACGAGTCCGCGCCCGATTTCACGCTCCGGACCAATGACGGCAAGTCGGAAGTCACGCTCTCCAAGCTGGTCGGACCGAAGCCCGTCGTCCTGATCTTCGGCAATTTCACGTGCGGCCCGTTCCGGAGCCACGCGGGCAACTTCGAGAAGCTTTACCGCCGCTACGGCGACCGCGCCAATTTCGTCATGGTCTACGTCCGCGAGGCCCATCCCACCGACGGCTGGCGGATGGAGAGCAACGACCGCCTGGGCGTCGCCACCGCTCAGCCGACGACCTACGAGGAGCGCGTCGGCGTGGCCCAGCGCTGCGGCAAGCTCCTGGGACTGGGATTCCCGATGGTGGTGGACACGATCGACGACTCGGTCGGTGCCCGCTACAGCGGGATGCCCGGCCGCTTCTACCTGATCGACCGCCAGGGCAAGATCGCCTTCAAGAACGGCCGCGGCCCGTACGGCTTCAAGCACGACGAGCTCGAGCAGGCCCTGATCCTGATGCTCCAGGATGAGGCCTCGCCCGGGAGCGGTGGGGCGGTGCAGGCGGCGAGGCACTGAGAACGACAGGTGCCGACGGTGCCTCGGAGCCCTGATTGACAGGGGTCTTCGATCGGCTAGAATGCTGATAGCTCATTCACCACGCGTGAAAGGAGTACCGACGCCGTCTCTCTTCCACGGGAGGCGGCGTCAGCCGTTTCGGGTCTGATGTTCATCGCGCTCCCGTCGTAATTTCCGTTTTCGATGTTCTTCGACCGTCAAGTAAGCGGTGATGAGCTGGTAGTAGCGGAACCCATCTCTCCGCCGTTCCCTGGCCGCCAGGACGATAAGAAACTCCTCGCAATACCACAGCAGGATTCGTGTCTCTCCCCGGTTTCGGTTCTCCCAGACGTCGATGCCGACCTCGGTCGAGTGCTCGATGATCGGCCGAATCCATGCGATTCGCTCGCAACGTCGCAGGTCGGGGATGCGAAGCTCTTCCTCGGGCCCTTCGGTTACGCAGTGCCAGAAGCCTACTTCCTTCCCATCCTCGTCAATCGGATCTCGCCGACATCGGACGAATACGCCTCGAAATTGCGGCTGCGACTCGATGAAGTCCCGTCGGAACCTCGAATAGGTTTGCTCGATGTAGTGGGTCCAATCATTGCCAGCATCGGCCATCCGCCAGAGGCCGGGCAGCCACGACTCATCGCCGCTCACGATCGCCTCCGGACCATCGGAACAGGTTGAACTTCGGCTCGCGCAGCCAGGTGCTCTGGTCCAGCCGCTTTCCAGACCTCCTCTGAATCCTCCGGATGATCTCGCGTTTCGCCTCGCTCGTGCCGTCGGGGCGATTCGCGTGGCCGACCGCCCCGATGAGAAGGTCGGCAACCTGCATCAAGTCTGATTCATGTGAACGTATCTGTTGGACACGGCGAATGACGATCCCGGAGCGGTCGTGTCGACTGCTCCTCAGCACGCGCTCCAGCTTCGCCCTCTTGATCTCGCTTCGCGTATCCTTGATGTCCAGGTAGATGGCATGGCTGCGAGACGGCTCGATGATCGGCTCGAGCATTCGAAAGCACATCTTGTAGTACCAGTCGTCGTGACTTTGATCGAATGCGGAATGATCCAAGGTCGACTTGTCGGGGATGAGTAGCCCCCGGAAGTGGAGATCATCGTCGTCGAAGAAGTAATCGACGACGTCGACGAAATACGCGACCTTCGAGGGCGAGGCCTTGGTCCACTTGAGCTCGAAATCACCGGCGAGCCCGTGCTTGATCTTGGTCTCGCGGAGGCGAACGGAGATCTCTCGGCTCTTGTCGGCCGGGCACCACACCGCCCCGAGTACCATCGCGCGAATCCCGTCGTGGAGGAGATGCCCGGACTCATCACAATAAATGTTAATGTTTGGGTCCATGGCAACCTCGACCGTGATGGGATCATCCCCGCAACGGCTCGCTCGGCGCATCGGGGCCGGGGGAATCGGCGGAGTTGGTGAGCATCTTCTGGGCGTCCTGCTGGGAGATGCTCACCCGCCTGATCGAGAGCGCGCGGCCGGTCTGCGGATCGGCCGTGACGAGGGCACCATTCAGGCGAGGGTCGCCGGTGGCCACGTCGAAGAAGCAGGGGACGTGGCTGAGCGTGGCGCTCAGGACGCGGTCGTAGCGGCGGCCGATGATCGAGTCGTGCGGCCCGGTCATGCCGACGTCGCACTGGAAGGCCGTCCCCTGCTTGAGGATCTGCTCGTCGGCCGTGGCGACGTGGGTGTGGGTCCCCAGGACGGCCGTCACCCGGCCGTCGAGGTAGCGGCCCAGCAACTGCTTGTCGCTGGTCGCCTCCGCGTGGATGTCCACCAGGATCACCCGCGCCGTGCCGCCGATCCGCTCGAGCAGGCGATCGGCCGCGGTGAAGGGGGAGTCCACGGGCTTCATGTAGGTCCGGCCCAGGAGGGTGAAGACCGCCACGAGGGTGCCGTCACGGGCCTGGACCAGCGCGAGCTCGGCGCCCGGGGATTCGGTGGGGAAATTGGCGGGGCGGACGACCGTGTCCGAGCGTTCGAAGATCTGGAAGATCTCGTCCTTGCGATAGACGTGGTCGCCCATCGTCATGACGTCGACGCCGGCCTCAGCCAGCTCCTCGAAGCAGCGCAGGGTCAGCCCCGAGCCGCCGGCGGCGTTCTCCGCGTTGCAGACGACCAGGCCGAGCCCCCAGCGGGGGATCAGCCTGGGTAGGACCTGGGAGACGATCTTCCGGCCCGGGGAGCCGACGACGTCGCCGATGAACAGGATCTTGAGCGCCATGCCTGGCTCGCTTTCGTCAACGTCCTCGTCGCCGCGTTGGCCCCGCGGCATCAGCGTGCGAACTCCACCGCGCGGGTCTCGCGGAGGACCGTCACCTTGACCTCGCCGGGGTAGGTCAACTGCTCCTGGATGGCGCGGGCGACATCCCGGCAGAGGGCGGCCGAGGCCGCGTCGTCGACCCGCTGGCTGTCGACCAGGACGCGGACCTCGCGGCCGGCCTGGATGGCGTAGGCGTGCTCGACCCCCGGGAAGCCGAGCGCCAGGGCCTCGAGGTCCTCGAGCCGGCGGACGTACCGGTCCAGGGTCTCGCGGCGGGCCCCCGGGCGGCTCGCGCTGATCGCGTCGGCCGCGGCGACGAGGACCGTGTAGGGCCGGTCGATCCGGAGGTCGTCGTGATGGCCGAGGGCGGCGTGGACCACCTCCGGCCCCTCGCCGTAGCGGCGCGTGAGCTCCGCCCCGACGGCGGGATGGCCCCCTTCCATCTCATGGTCGGCGGCCTTGCCGATGTCGTGGAGCAGCCCGCAGCGCCGGCCGAGCGCCCCGTCGAGGCCGACCTCCTCCGCCATCATGCCGGTCAGGAAGCCGACCTCGATGGAGTGCCTGAGCACGTTCTGCGAGTAGCTGGTGCGGAACTTGAGCCGGCCCAGGTAGTCCAGGAGCTTGTCGTGCAGGCCGGTCACGTCCGCCTCACGCGCGGCCTCCTGGCCGAGCTTGCGGATGTGCTGCTCCATCTCCTCGCGCGTCTCCTCGACGATCTCCTCGATCCGGGTGGGATGGATCCGGCCGTCCTGGATGAGCTTCTCCAGGGCCACCTTGGCGATCTCCCGGCGGACGCTGTCGAAGCCGGTGACGACCACGACGCCCGGGGTGTCATCGACGATGACGTCCACGCCGGTGGCCTTCTCGAAGGCCCGGATGTTCCTCCCCTCGCGGCCGATGATCCGCCCCTTCATCTCGTCGCTGGGGATGTCCACCGTGCTGACGGTCACCTCCGCCGTGTGCGACGCGGCGTACCGCTGAATGGAGGTGGTGAGGATCTCGCGCGCCTTCTCGCGGCAGGTCTCGCGCGCGGCGGCCTCGTGCTGCATGATCAGCGTGCCGACGTCCACGGCGAGCTCCTCCCGGACCCTCGAGAGCAGCAGGTCGCGGGCCTCGTCCGGGCCCATCCTGCCGATCCGGTGGAGCGCCTCACGCTGCTCCGCGATGAGCTGCTGGACCTCCTGTTGCCGCTCCAGGAGCTGCTCGTTCTTCTCCGCGATCGTCCGCCGCTGGGCCTCGAAGTCGCGTTCCTTCCGCTCGACGTGTTCCATCTTCTGGTCGAGCAGGTCGCTCCGCTTCTCGAGCTGCCGCTCCTGCTCTCGCGCCTCCTTGCGGGCGCGATCCATCTCGGTCTCGAGCTCCTGTCGCTGGCGGAGCGCGGCCTCCCGGGACGCGAGGTCGGCCTGCAGGCGGATGGCGTCCGCCTCGCGGCTGGCGCTGGCGACGATCTGGTCGGCGAGGCCGCGAGCGGTCTGGGCGCGGAGGCGACCCAGGACGTAGGTCCCGGCGAGGCCGCCGGCCATCCCCAGGATCACCCCGATGAGGCTCCCATTGATCGTTCCGTCCACGTCGCCGCCCGGCCTTTCACGCCAGCTCGGGCCTGCACCGGGGACCTGGCCGCGACGCCGGAAATCCGGCGCCCTGGCGGGATGGCTCTGCGAGGGGGCCGAGGTCGGCCGGCGCGTGACATCAAGCGGGACAGATCGAGGGGCAAAGCGGGCCGACGGCGCGGAGCAGTCCGTGTCGAGCGTCGTCACATCCGGGGGGAGGACGACGGACGGCCAGGGGTCTCCAAACGTCCCGTGCGGGGATGAGGCGTGCTCGCTCGAGAACGTCCTGGACACGGCACTCGATCGCCGACGCCGGGCCGTCGATTCGGAGCCGACGGGCGGCCAGGCGCTCTCGCGCAGGCCGGAAACCCCGCGACCTCACGCCGAACCACGCGAGCCAGATCCAGAAGAACGACACCGTCGCCACCTTCCCGCCGGCCCGACAGGCCGAGGCCCCCGAGCCCGCGATCCCTTCATGTCCACACTTGACATCCGCACCGGCCGCTCGCGCCGCTCATCGGGAGCAGGCCATTCGCGGACCGGGCGGTGAAAAGCCAGAGAATCGTCATTGGTTCATGACGGCCGGAGGTCGTCGACCGCCCATGGGTCGGATCGTCCTCCCGCCCTTCGCGTCGCCATCCCCGTGACCTGGGCTCTCGAGGATGCTCCCCTAATCTACCAGAAGCGCGAGGCCGGTCAATTCCCCCGCGCCTTCGCCGCGGGCGAGCCGAGCGACCGCACGGCCGGCGTCCGGCCCTCGGCGGCGATCCGCGTCCGAGGTAATCTGGATGGTAGGTAAGGGACGTCGGGTCCCGGGGAGGATTCGATTGGGGGATTCGAAACGGAACGACCGAGGCTGCCTGATCCTCCACGGCCTGGGGGGGGGACCCTACGAGCTCGAGCCCCTGATCGGTTCGATCGAGAAGGCGGGATTCCGCGTCGCCGCGCCGACCCTGCCGGGCCACGACGGCCCCGGCCCGGGGATGCCCGCGTCGGCCTGGTCGGAATGGGCGGCCGCCGCCGAGTCCGCGTTCGACCAGCTCGTCCCGGATTCGGCGGACGTCTCCGTGCTCGGGTTCTCCACGGGGGGGACGCTGGCGCTCCGCCTCGCGAGCCGAAGGCCGGTGAGCCGGCTGGTCCTGATCGCCCCGTTCCTGGAGATCCGACACGCCGGGCTCTTGCCGGTCCGGCCGATCCGATACCTGCGACACGTCGCCCGGCTCATCCCGAGCCTGCCGAGGAGAGGGCCCGCGGTCCGTGACCCGGAGGCAAGACGCCGGGCCGCGGCCGCGGACCGTTTCCGGACCTTCAGCCTGCGGGCGGCCGCCAGCGCACTCGAGCTGATCGAGGAGGTCCGCCCCATCCTGCCGACGATCCAGACCCCCGCCCTCATCCTGCAGGGCATTCGCGATTCGGTCGTCGAGCCGCGGGGGGCGGAATTCGTTCTCGAGACGCTGGGAGCCCGGCAGAAACGGCTCGTCCTGCTCCCCAACTCCGATCATCTCGTCGCGTTGGACCTCGATCGCGATGCCGTCGAGCGCGAGGTACTGTCATTCCTCCTTGGCGATTGAGGCCCGCTCCGGCCGGCGGGCCTCAGCCCGTCCCCAGGCGGCTGCGATGCAGGGCATCCGCCAGGAAGAGGAGGGCGAGCAGGAAACAGGGACCGGCGATCACGACCGGAGCGGACCAGTGCATCCGCCCCCAGGTGGTGATGACATACCAGGTCCCGAGCCCCCCAAGCAGGATCGGGCCGGCCCACGACCAGTACCAGGCCACGAGGACGACGGCCAGGACGATCGCGGCCGGTATCAGGTGGATCGCGAATGCGACCGGAGAACCCCCGGCGCCATGCTTGCCGTCGAAGGCATCGAGCGCGAACAGCGCGACGAATCCGGCGAAGAGGCAACCCAGGACGCGCGGCGTCCAGTAGAGGATCGAGGCGGTAGCGTGCTCCATGACCGGCTCCTTGTGCGGACGGCTCGCCGGGCGCGGTGCCGAAGTGGCTCCAGCAGTTCTTGCACGCCGGTTGCGAGCCTCCCTTTCTTGCATGGGCAAATCGTCGAGGAGAATGCCAGGAATCGACCGGCCCATCCCCGGCCCGACGTCAACGGACCGTCCGCGACGGCGCGGGTTTCCTCGTGAGCTGGCGGTCGTCGAACATCTTGCGGAGGGTCTTTGTGAAAAGCGAACGGTCCTCGAAGAGGCCGTCGGTGATCCTCAGCTCGATCAGCTTCAGGTCCTTCTGCAGCTCCGCCAGTCGGCCGGCATCGGCCCGCGCGCGGGCGTACTCGTCCCGGGCTCGATCGACGAGCTCCAGGACGCGGCGGATGTCTCCCTTGCCGGCGAGCTGGAGCTTCTTCCGCTGAGGCTCGGTGAGGACGAACAGGGTGTCGACCCCGCGGAGCTTCTTCTCGAGGAGGCCGTCGAGCTGCTCGCGGAACCGTCGGGCGCCGGCCTCGCCTCCGAACGCCCAGTCGTCGAACGAGTCCTCCTCGGGGATGATCGGGGCAGGGGCCGGCGGCGCATCCTCGTCCGCCGCGGGCTCGACGTCCGCCGCGGGATCGACGATCGGCACCTTTTGGAGCCGCCCGAGGTTTCGCCCCCGGGCCAGGATCGACCAGCGCAGGGTCTCGTTCCGGAAGAGCCGCAGGCGGACGAGGTCGATGGTCCCTGCCGGGTCGACGACGGCCTCGTCCGATCGAACCGGCCCGACGGCCATCCCCGCCATCAACGCGACGAGCGATCCCACCCGACAGAACCTGCTCGTCTCTGGTCGATCGACGCGAGCGCCTTTCATGGTCACCCCCAAACCAACATCGTCACGACACGATCATACCCGACCGGGACGCCGGAGCGAATCGGATGCGGACCCCGGCGACCCCTTGATTCCGCTCGATGTCTCAATGACAATTGTCAGGACATTTCGCAGGGTTTCCCTCAAACCTCAGGGAAGGGCGGGCCCCGTGACGCGCCGAATTGCTCTCGTGCTCCTCTTCATGGCCGGCTCGACGGCCGTAGCGTGCATCAACGATCATGAGTCGTCCTCGCAGGAACGCGAATTCCGATCGGCCTACCTCCGTGAGAACGGCCTGCTCGCCAACGAGGCCGATGACGCGGGGTCGCGTTTCCTCGACGAGAAGTGGCTCTACGCCGCGGGAGCCGCCATGCTCGCGGGCTCCCTGGCATTCTGCGTCCGGCGGGAGAAGGATCGGAGCAAATCATGCGACGGAAATGGCCGCGACCTCTCCTGATTGCCATCCGGCTGGTCCTGATCGCGGCGGCCTGGATGGCGGGACAATTGTTGGGTTCCGCAATCCCCGCGGCTCGGCTCGCCACCCAGAGAGCGGACGTGTTCTCGTTCCTGGCCGAACCGTCGCCGTTGCCGCATCACGTCCCGAAGGACCCCGGCGGGCTCTCGTTCCGGTTCGCCATGGTCAACGACGTGATCCACGAGCGATTCGCCCGCCACGGCCGCGACTATTACGAGCGCCGGGACCGATCCCGGCGCGACGAGCTTGCCCGCCTCGACGGCAACGATCCGGGGCGATTCCCGTTGCTGGACGACATCGCCGTGGACCAGGAGCGACTGGGAAAGTCCGAGGAGGCCGCGAGCCTCATCCGCGACAAGATGGCGGAGCAGCAGGCCATGGGGCTGAAGGGCAAAGATCTGTACACGTCGTATGCCAACCTCGGGACGTTCCTGATCCACGCCAGCTTCCCCCGGGCCATGGACGGTGATGAAGCCGCGTTGAAGTCCCTCGAGGAAGGCATCGGATTCATCCGCAAGTCGGTCGAGGTGAACCCCGAGGCCCATTTCGGCCGCGAGACCTGGCAGGCGGCGATCGCCGAGTTCCTGGCCGCGGCGATCCGAAAGCCGGAGCTGTTGAAGACGTTCGACTGCCTCGGCAATCGGCTCGACCTGCCGATGGGAGACATCCTCGATCGCGAGCTGAACTGGATCGGGACCGCCTACGGCCGGCCCTACGATGCGGCCTTTTCGCAGGGAAAGACTCCGGAGGGCCTGAGGGCGCGATGGAACCCCTCCGTGGACCTCGACGCGGCGAGGAGCTGGCCGATCCTCCGCGAGATCCGCCGACATGTCACGCGGATCGGCGCGGAGGAGGGATGGGAGGCCGTCCCCGTCACGTCGCATCGCGAGCCCGTCCCGTTCGACGAGCCGATGCTGGGGATCATCGGCATGTGGCGGCAGGGCGGAGGCGCCAATCCGCACTTCGCCCTGGCGATCGGCGAGACCATGCTCCGGGTCGGCCAGCGCTACCTCGCCTGGGCGGCCTTCGAGCGGGCCTTCCGCCTGGCCGATCGCTATTCGCGCGATCCGGCGACGCAGCAGTTCTTCCGGGACCATTGCCGAGGACGTCAGCAAGACATCGAGCGATCTCTCCTCAAGCCCGAGGGCCCCGATGCCTCGGCCTCGTTCGCCTATCACGTCCCCCGCACCCTGACCCCGGACGGGATCGCCGGACTCCGCACCGCCTTCGAGGCGGAGCTGAGCCTGGGGACGACGTTCCAGCGCGCGCTCCAGGAATACGAGGCTGAGCAGATCGCGGCCGGATCGACGGCCGACGGAGAGACGCTGATCGCCGACTTCGAACGGGGGAAAGCCCCAATCGCCACACCCCCCGGAGGCGAGGAGTCGTACTGGAGCGTCTCCTCGGACGCCCGCCGCGAATTCACCGCGGAACGCATGCGCGCGTCCGGGTTCTTCGGTGGTTGCCTGTTTGCTTCGATCGCCCTGCTGGCGACCTCGCGACGCGGGTCGCGGCGAGCAGCCGAGACGAGGCCATTACCGCGGCAGGGCCGGGAGTAGCTCCGGCATCATCGCCGCGGCGGCCTCCGGCTCCGCGACCGGCGGAGTCGGCGGGGTCACCGTACTCGCCGCACTCGTTGCACTCGTCGCGCCGGCCGGGAGTACGCCCGTCGCCACCGGTCGCGCCCGAGCGATCTCCGGCGCGACTCCGATGTGCTCGCGGAGGATGCGGCGGACTTCGCGGATCGCCTCGCCGGAGGCCTGGACGCCGTGGTCGGAGCGGACGACCAGCTCGCTGGTCACCCGCTCGGCGGAGACGCCGTCGAGGTGGCTGCTCCGGAACGGGACGACGCCGTCGGTGGACTCGGCCGTGGGGCCGGGCCGGTGCGAGCCGATGATCGAATGGTACGTCACGGCGGGATTCGGCTTCATCTCCGTGAGGGCGACCAGCGTGTCCGAGTTCGTCGACAGGGTCTCGATGCTCGACGGGAACCGCCGGAATCGCCTCTCGAAGGCGTCGGGATTGTCCCGGACGAGCTGCGAGAGGAGCTTCGAGACGTGATCCGGATCGTTTATCAGCCCCGCGCCAACGCGGCCGACGACGCTCTTGGACAGGTCGGAGCCGTGATGCGGCGTCGCCAGGAAGACCGCCCGGCTCACGAACGGCAGCGGCTTGAAGAAGAGCAGCCGCTGGAGCTCGGCCAGCACGTCCTTGGGGCCGAGGATCGTGTCGAACGGCCGGTCCGAGTTCAGCCGCCAGAACTTGTCCCCGCTGTCGACCGTCATCAGGTGGCTGAGGAGCCCGCCCATGCTATGGCCGAGCAGGACCATGCGGTCGAACGACGGGTCGCTGCCGGTCGGGTTGAAGGTCATCTTGGCCTGGCTGAGCGCATCGCGGAGGCTCGCCGCGGCGATCGGCAGCGGGACGCCGGTCGGATACATGTAGAGCATGAACTGATACTTGTTCTGGATCGCCGGGTCGCGGAGCAGCTCGTCGAGCATCGGGATCCACGCCAGCGGGCTCGAGATCAGCCCGTGGACCATCACCACGGGGATCTTCCCCGGCTCGTAGGGCCGTATCATCAGCAGGTTCGCCCGGCCCATGTTCGCCTCCGGGCGCATCAGCCCGGCCCACCGATACCGCTCCAGGTCGGTCCGCGACCACATGTAGGCGAGCGGCGTCGTCAGGTCGGTCTCGAGCGCGATCGAGCTGTTCCCCGAGGCGACCGTCCGCTGCTCCACCGGATCGATCAGGGCGAGGCTGCAATGCCGCGGCCCGTCCCCCGCCTCCGCGGGATCGCGGAGCCGCGAGTTCGGATAAAGGAAGGCCGTCAGGGCGAAGGTCATCTCGTCGGGATAAAACCGCTCCTCCCCCTTCCGGTCCTCCTTCTTGGGGTCGGCCGTCCGGACCGCGATCAGGGGGACCCCCAGGCCGTACTGATTGCGACTCTTCGCCAGGCCGGTGACCTCGTAGTCCGAGCAGATGATCAGCTTGTGGATGTCGGCCGCCGACCAGGGCGTCTTGCTGAGCGCGACCTTCAGGACCTGCTCCTGGCCGTCCACCTTGAGCTTGATCGTGCCCTGGGGATCGATCGGGTCCTTCGACTGCACGGTGCGGATGACCCGCTCCAGCCCCGCGTTGTAGATCCGGCAGGCAAGCAGGAACCGCGGATCGGTCGGCCCGCGGCCGGCGGCCAGCTCCGGGTCGAAGAGGTAGTCGTGGGCATAGGCCACGGCGTCGAGGAACCGCCCGAGCGACTCCCCCTTGCGCCAGCGCTCCTGCCGCAGCCCCTCGACCCAGGACAGCTCCGCCAGGGCGTAGACGAGCTCCGCCTCCGGCTGCTTCCGCGCCAGCTTCTCCAGACCCTGGAGCGCGAGCTCCGGCCGCCGCCGGTAGGTCCGGTCCAGGTCGAACCGCTTGAGGGTCTCGTGGGTCCGGTCGCTCGGCCGGTCGATCCCCGCGGTATCCTTCCCGCCCGAGAACAATCCGCGCTCGCTTCGAGACGGCTGGATCGTGATGTTATCAGACCAACCGAGGAGCGCGGCACACAGGACGGCCAGGTGAGCGGCTGGCATGAAGGTCACTCCATCGACCCAGGGTCCTCATCCTTCGTGGTCCACACCCGACCGCCGCACCGGCGGGCGAGGAGGGGAACCGCGAGGCATTCAGGGCGGATGATGCCTCCGGAAGCGATGGCGGTCAATGCCGGTCGTGGCGCCTCGGCCGTCGTCCGTCATGACGTCGTGGAGGCGTTCCGGGCGGGCACCACCTCGCGGGGCATGCGCGCGCCTTGCCAGGGCCGGGAATCGGTATCGTCCGCGGCTCCGGCGCAACTCCATGAATTCTCGCAATCGACTCAACCGGCCGAGGCGAACGTCCAGGCCAGGTAGTCGTCAATAATCGGGTCGATCGGGCCGTCGGCCACGATCTGCCCCTGGCGAAGCCAGACCCCGCGGGTGCAGAGCTCCCGGAGCGTCGCCATGTCGTGCGAGACCAGGATCACGGCGTGCGACCGGCCCATCAGCTCGAGGATCCGGCCCCGGGCCTTATCCTTGAAGACGGCGTCGCCGACGCTGAGGGCCTCGTCGATGATCAGGATCTCGGGGTCGATCTGGGTGGCGATGCCGAACGCCAGCCGCATGTACATGCCGCTCGAGTAATACTTGAGAGGAAGGTCGGCGAACTCGCGAAGGCCGGTGAATTCCCAGATGCCGTCGACCTTCTCGAGCATCACCCGCCGCGGCACGCCGAGCATCGCGCCGTTGAGCAGGATGTTGTCCGCCCCCGAGAGCTCCGGGTTGAAGCCCGCCCCCATCTCGATGAGCGGTGCGACGTTGCCACCCACGTGGACGGAACCGGCGGTGGGGGGGTAGATCCCGGCCAGGACGCGCAGGAGCGTGCTCTTGCCGGCCCCGTTGCCGCCCACGAGCGCCACCCGTTCCCCGTGGCCGATCCGCAGGTTGATGTCCCGGAGGGCCCAGAAGTCCTTCACGGGCGCGACGTTCTCGCGGCGGAGGACCAGGTCCAGGACCGCGCGCTTGAGCGAGTACGCCTTGTCCGCGTAGTTCACGAACCGGAGCGACACCCCGGCCAGGGCGATGAGCGGTTCGCGAGGCTTCGCGGCCGTCGTCGTCGGCCCGGGGCGGGCCGCCTCAGAGTCGGAATACCATCTTGTCTTCTTGCGACTTGAATGCGGCATAGCCGATCCCCAGGCTCGCCGTCGCGATCGCGAAGGAGAGCAGCCATGTGCTGAGCGCCGGCCATTGGCCGTGATAGATGAGGGCGTGGAAGAGCTCGATGAAGTAGTAAGCCGGGTTGACGCGGAACATCCACATCGACCGCGCCGGGAAGACCTCCTCCGCGCGATAGACGATCGGGGTGGCGAAGTACCAGGCCTGGAGCAAGACCGCGACCAGGTGCCCGCAGTCCCGGAAGAACGTGTTCACCGTCGCGACCAGGAGGCTCAGCCCGGCCGCGAAGGCCATGAACAGGACCAGCGCCAACGGGAGCAGGAGCATCGGCAGCGACGGCCGGGCCCCGAGCGGGAAGAGCAACAGGAACATGACGGCCAGCGACAGGGCCATCGTGACCAGGTTGATCAGCAGCCGCGAGATCGGGAAGACGAGCTTGGGCAGGTAGATCTTCCGGATCAGGCCCTCATTCTGGATGATGCAGAGCGCGCACTCGTTGATGCTGCCGCTCAGGAACCCCCACGGCACCATCCCCGCGAAGACGAAGACCGGGAAGTTCTTCGTCCCCGGTGACATGGCCGAGAAGAAGATCGACAGGACCGTCATCATCAGCAGGGGGTTGAGGAGCGTCCAGAAGAACCCCAGCGCCGATCGCTGGTAGCGGACCCTCAGCTCCTGCGAGACCAGGTTCTGGATCACCGGCCAGTAGCGCGCGAGCTGCGCCCGGTCGTCCCCGATCCGCTTCCGCCAGACGCGGACCATGCCGGGCCGGCGCGTGGGGGGAGGAGGGAATTCCTCGGTCTCCTGCGCCGTTGGGCTTGTGCAAACATCCATGTTTCGGCTGTTCCCAGGCATCCACCCGAGATCCACGGGCCATTCGCAACACGGCCCCGGACCGGGCGGAATCTTACGAGCGATCCCGATATCGGTGAAGGTCAACCGCCACAGATGGGGACGGGGGGAGGATTTCCGCCACAGATGAACACAGGTCAACACAGATGAGAGAGAGAGGTAGGCAGGAGAGTGTTGGCCCAACTCGAAGCTTCAGCCCAGTCGTTGATTCGAGCCCAGCCCGCGGAAATTCGGTCAAGCCAACCAGTGTCCCGTCCCTTATCTGTTTCCATCTGTGTTCATATGTGGCTAGATTTCTCCCTGTTTTCCTCTGTGGCTCTCCGACACTCAATCGCTGTCATTGGCCCGGCCGATGGATCGGACGCCCACCCGGGCAGCGACGCGGACCTTCTGCCGGGTGCTGAGCTCCTTGAGGTAGTGGGAGCGGAGGGCGCTCAGCCAGCGGATCTCGCGGCCGTCGTAGCTGACGTGGACGTGGGTGAGGATCGGGCCGGCGAGGCCGAACGCACGCTGGATGCCCGGCATGACGTCGGCGTTGCTGCAAATCTGGTTGTAGCCGAGGCCGACGGCCCGGGCGAACGCCTCGTAGTCGATGCGGGCGATCTCGGTCGCGGTCGTCCGCCGATAGACGGGCTCCTGGAGCATCTGCATGTAGTGGTAGGCACCGTCGTCGAAGACGAAGAACTTGACCGGGATCCCGGCCCGCGCGGCCGAGGAGAGCTCCATGGCCGACATCAGGAAGCAGCCGTCGCCGGTGACGCAGGCGACCTGGCGGTCGGGCCGGACGATCTTCGCGCCGATCGAGGCCGGGAGCGCCCAGCCCATGCTCTGGTTGTCGGCCGGGGTGAAGAACCGACGCGTGCCCTCGACCTCCACGGACTCGGCGGCCCAGTGGGTCGAGGCCGTGACGTCCACGATGACCAGCTCATCCGGGCCGAGGAAGTCCCGCAACTGGCTGAGGAAGACCATCGGGTCCACGCATCGATCCACCTGGACGGTCCGGGCCAGGCAGCGGTCGACCTGGCGTGAGCGGTGGATCTTCTCCCAGAGCTTCGGATCGGCGGGGCGGCGGAGATCCTGCCCGTCGGCGAGGAGCCGGTCCAGGAAGACCCGCGAATCGGAGCAGAGGCAGACGTGGGCGGGGACGTTCTTACCCAGGTTCTGGGGATTGATGTCCACGTGGATCAGGGTATCGTGCGACGGGATCGCGTAGTTCGCCGTCGAGACCTCGCTGTACCGGACGCCGATCGCCAGCACGAGGTCGACGTCCTTGAACGCCGCCTCGGCGGCCCGCGTCCCCTGCTTGCCGTAGCCCCAGCCGACGGCCAGGGGATGGGAGTCGGCGACGACCCCCTTGCCGCTGACCGACGTAGCCACGGGCGCCTGGAGCATCTCGGCCACGGCGGTCAGGGAGGGGCCGGCCTCGGCACAGCCCAGCCCGGCATAGATGCCGACCCGCTTCCGCCGATCCCGGAGGTGGCAGAGGACCTTCTGGTACGCCGCCTCGTCGAACGGGACGGGGTAGGGGGGCGGGGGCGGCTGGTCGTAGTCCCAGGCTTCCATGAAGAGCGGATAGGGGATCAGGACGCCGACGGGACCGGGCTCGCCCGCGCGGGCCACGCGGAAGGCCTCGAAGATCGCGCCGGGGATCTCCGCCTGATGGCGGACCGGGATCAGGGCCTTCACCACCGGCCGGAGGATCGCGTCGTTGGGGAGGCCGTGAACCTGGCCGACGGGTGCGTTCGGCGCTCGATCGACGTCGGTGACGATCCCGACGAGCGGGACGCTGTCGTACAGGGCCTCGCCGATCCCGGTGAGGGCATTCGTGAGCCCCGGGCCGGGGACCACGGAGAAGACGCCGACCTCGCCCGTGACCCGGGCGGCGGCGTCCGCCATGACGCTGGCTGAGGATTCATGGGCGACCAGGAAGTAGGGCTGGCCGTACGCCTTGAAGGCGTCCCAGAGTTCGTTGTTCTGGGCCCCGGGGATGCCGAAGACGCAACGGACCTGCTCGCAGCGGAGGGCGGCGGCCACGGCCTGGGCACCCGTCATCTTGCCCACCACCCCCTGCCGGCGGGCGGTGCGGCCGAGCTGGACGTGGTCCGCCTTGGCGGGGTTAACGGCCGCATCCAATGCCGCGGCGGCGAGGGCGGCGCTCGACAGGCCGAATGAACCGATGGCCTCGCGACGATTGAGCTTGGGTGTCACGGTCCGTGCCCTCCTGGCCCGTGGCATGCCCGATCCCTTCCCCGGACCGGGACCCGATCGCACCCCATCCTGCAGGGTCGAATCGGTCGCCACTCGGCATGCTATCGACCGTCGGAATGCGACGGCTTCGCCGCCATTGGCCCCATCCGGTCCCTGATCGTCGGCCGCACCGGCGCATCCGCTACGACCCGGCCGACCCGGCGAGCAGCGGCTCGACGACGTCCCGGCGATACCGCGACGGGTTCTCGCGGATCTGGCGGATGCACTCCAGGACGACCGGACCCTCATAGCCGATCTCGTCGAGTGCACGGATCCAGTCGGCCCAGGGGACGGTCCCCCAGCCCGGCGGGTCGTGCGAGTCGCGGCGACCGTCGTTGTCGTGGACGTGAGTCGTCGCCAGCAGGGAGCCGGCTGCGACGGTTTCGCTCACGGCATTGACCGACATGTGTGCGTGGCCGGTATCCAGTGCCAGAGCAAGCGCCGGGTGTGCGAGATCGACGAGAAGCTCGTGAAGCTCGACCATCATGCAACCAGGAAAGACTCCCTGAGGCATGTTCTCGACGCAGATCACGATGCCACCGCCGGAGGCGTGGTCGCCCAGCTCCAGGAGTCCGCGGCCGAGCTGGTCACGCCGTTGCTGGGATTCGTCGGGATCCGACAGACCGCCCGGGTGAACGACCAGATGCGTCCCGCCCGCCGCTTCCAGCCAGTCGATGCACCGCCAGAGGTCGTCGACCGATTCCCGGTGGACGAGCGGATCGGTCGAGCCCAGGTCCACGCGCCGGGCCTTGATGGACTGGCCTCCCCAGCAGCCGTGGGCACTGCGAAGCTGGAAGCCGCGGTCGGAGGCGGCGCGGCGCAGCAACCGGGGGTTGGGATAGGACTTCCAGTCCGGGAGGATCTCCAGGATGAATGCCCCGATGGACTCCGCCAGGTCGAGCTCGGATTGGACGCTGAGAGTCGGGTAGCCGAAGGCGATCATCGTGCCGAGCGGACGGACGGACAAGGAGGGTTCCCCCGAGCGCAGGACGGGGACGCCGGGCCCGCGACCCCGTGATACCTCTTGTTCTGACGGCTAGCGGAAGTCATGATAACGTCCAAACGGGCGCCCATCAGCGCCTCGTCGACCTCGAGAGAATGCACGCCGTCGGACCGTCCTCGCGGGATCTCCGAGGGCGCGCGATTCCCCCCCGGCGCATGACGCGGCCCGCGCCCGCGATCGGCACCGCGTTGCCTCGCCCTGCCTTGTCTGCAAGAAAGGAAGATCGCGCATGCCGCCCGTTGCCCTGGTCGACCCTTCCACGATCGACACCTCGCGTGTCCTCGCCGACCGGGATGCCATCCACCGTTACAACCCCCAGCGCTTCGAGATGGAGCAGTTGACGGCGATCGTCCACGTCGACCCGGCCGAACGCCTGGTCATCGGCTACAAGGATGTGACGGCGGATGAGTTCTGGGTCCGGGGGCACATGCCCGACTACCCGCTGATGCCCGGCGTCCTGATGTGCGAGGCGGCGGCCCAGCTCTCGAGCTACTTCTGCAAGGAAGTGAAGCTGTTCGAGTCCGGCTTCGTCGGCTTCGGCGGCATGGAAGAGGTCCGGTTCCGGGGCCCGGTTCGCCCCGGCGACCGACTCGTCCTGGTCGGCAAGGCCATCCGCCTCCACCGCCGGCAATCGATCTTCGAGGTCCAGGGCTTCGTGGGGACCAACCTGGTCTTCCACGGCAAGTTCCAGGGCGTGATGATCGCCCGCGAGGACGAGCTGGCGGGGTAGAAATCCCGGATCCACCGGCAGGATAGCAGTCATGGGAACGACCGAGATTCAGTCGCACATCTCGAACGCCGTGCAAGACTCCCTTCCGGCCGTGGACAGGGTGCGCATCGTGCGAACGCCGGGAGTCTGCGGGGGCCGTCCGAGGATCGATGGACACCGGATTACCGTCGAGGATGTCGCCATCTCGCATGAGCGACTGGGAATGAGCCCGGACGAGATCGCGTCGGCCCATCCCGGGATCTCGCTCGCCGACGTTTTCGCGGCTCTCGCCTATTATCACGGGAATCGAGAGAGCATCGACGCCGAGATCGCCGAGGGCGAGCGACTTGTCCGAGAGATGATGGCAAGCTACGGGCCGGGTCCTCTGGACGAGTCGTCACCGCATAGGGCCTCGCATGCCAAGAACGATCCGGTTCCACCTCGATGAAAACTGCACCCTCGCCGTCGCGGAGGGCCTTCGACGTCGAGGCATCGACGTGACAACAACTCAGGAATCGGGCCTTCGCAGCGCCCAGGATGAACTACAGGCGGCTTTCGCGTTGGGGCAGGGACGAGTCATCGTCACCCATGATCGGGACTTTCTCCGTCTCCACGCCGCCGGGGTCCCGCATGCGGGCATCGCCTATTGTGACAAGGACAGGAAGTCCATCGGTGAAATCATTTTGAGATTGATCCAGTTATGGGAACGGATCGAGGCCAAGGATATGGTCGCCCGCGTCCAGTTCCTCTGACCGTTCGGACTGTCTCCCATCGTGCCCCCAGGAATGGACTGGCTGCCTCGCGATTCCTCGCCAACCCTCCTCGCTGACCTTCCACCATGACACGCGCCCGCCCCACCCTCGACGTCTCTTCCTGCCTTCTCGAACCCGAGCGATTCCCGCTGGTGAACCCCCTGAGCTGGCATGACCTCTTCGGCGACGGCCGCGAGATCGAGCTCGAGGTGGGCTCCGGCAAGGGGCTCTTCCTGGCGAACTCCGCGCGGGAGCATCCCGACCGGGGCTATTTCGGGATCGAGATCTCGAAGAAATACGCGCGGCTGGCGGCCGAGCGGGCCGTGAAGGCCGGGCTGACGAACGTCCGGGTCTGGCCGGGGGACGCGGGCCCGGTCGTCGGCAAGCTCGTCCCGGACGCCAGCGTCGCCGCCGTCCACGTCTACTTCCCCGACCCCTGGTGGAAGAAGCGGCACAAGAAGCGACGCGTCTTCACGGAGTCGCTGGTGGCCTCGGTCCTCCGGATCCTGAAGCCGGGAGGCCGGCTCGAGGTGGCCACCGACGTCGAGGAATACTACGAGGTCATCCGGGCCCTCGTCGCCGCCGAGCCTCGCCTCCCGGAGCAGCCGGCGATGAGCCTAAGAGAGCCCGAGCACGACCTCGATTACCTGACGAACTTCGAGCGCAAGTTCCGGATCGAGGGCCGGCCGATCCACCGGGCAAGCTACCGGAAGTCGGTTTCTTCCTGACGAGCCGCGGACTCGCGAACGAGAGACGGAGATCGAACCCTCGTTCAGGGTAACCCGGCCACCGGGACGGCCTGAGGTGACGCCACGGCGATCGGGAGCGATTTCGAGGGGGCGGCCGGGTAAGGCATCTGCGGGGCGGGCAACGCCCTGGCCGGTGCGTACCCGAAGTCGCTGGGTGGCGCCCAGAAGGTGAGATTGTCGGGAGCAGGCAGAAAACGACCTGGACTGTCCGCGTTCTCGGCCAGGACGAGGCGGGCCCTGGACTCGAAGTAAGGGCTGCTATAGCTGAAATTCAGGATCGTCACGGCGAGGGCGTCGGCGATGTCGGTGTACTGCGGATAGAAGGCCGGCAATTGTTCAAGCTCGACTCTCAGGGCATTGGCCATGCTACGCCTTGCCCTGTAGATCATCATTCCGCGCTTGCCCGAAAGGAGGATCCCCCCGTCATCCCGGATCGAGATCAGCTCTTCCGACATCGAGGCCAGTGTCTGACCGAGATCGATCAAATCGAGCGGTCCCTGGATTGCGAGGAAGAGCGGCCCGAGCACCCCCGCGACACCGGGGAGCGCGGATTGAATCGAGATGACTCGCGGCAGATGGGCGGCTAGACGCGTTGATGACCGGATCGCCCCCCCGCCAGGAACATCCCCCCGCACGGCAACCGCCACCCGAGAAACCTCTTCCCGCCGGCTCCTGTCATCCGCCCGTCCCGGCGGTTCGGACGCCTCGAGACCGGAGCCCAATCCAAGACTCGCGACAATCGTCGCCGCGAGCAGCTCCCACCGGCCGCGCATGGCCTGGTTCGTCGTCATCGCGATCCCCGATCGAAAGGGTGTCATCGATCTCAGTTCCCAACGCGAGCGAACGAGAGCGATCTTAGGCACAGCGATGAGTGGGATCAAGGAAAATAGGAAGGATGCGCCACTTCAGGAATGGGGGCTGCGAAAATCCCTGTGCATTCCTCGGTTTGATGGATCAATTTTGCACGACGGCGGTCTTTCTCTTCGTAGAATCCTGGCAATGCAGGTAATCTAGGACCCCATCCATCCGTACTGCATCGCGGCCTCGTTGAACGATCGAGGTTGAGGGTGCGTGACAAGTGTATGACATCATGGGACGCAGAACCGGGAGATCACCCTTGCCACACATCCCAGCTCTCGGAGTTCGTGGCTGGTTGGTTGCCGCGTGCATCGGCCAGGCGTACTGGCTCACCCCTGGGCAGGCCGAGGACAAGGTTCCTGGTGGTGGTGAGCCCCTGGCGCAGGCACTCACCTACACGTACGCCTATCTCCCGCACGATCAGATGACGGCCTCGGACCGGGGGAAACTCGGAGCCAGCATCAAGCCATGGAGGCTCGAGCACGCGGGGAAGGATGAAAGGCTCCGCGAGCTGGTCGCCGGGGCGGGGGCCGTCCTGACGAGTGCGACCCGGGGCAAGGTGAAGATCGGAAGCCTTACCTACGTTCCCGACATCCTGAACGCAAACCTCATCGTCGCCCTGGAAGGCGGTGGTCCGGATTCCGGCTGGGCGACCCCGGCCGGCGTCGGCAGGCCGGGACACGTCGGCCTCTATTACGAGAGCTTGACCCGACTCAAGGAGACCGACGCCACCCTGCTGGTGGCTCATCTCCTGGCGCACTACCTATTCGACCTGCCGGATGAGATTGGCGACCCGGGGAGGCCGGCCTCGTGCCCGGGGCAGGACCTGGACGCGCCGGGTTGCCTGATGGCGAACTTCCTCTCGACCGGCCCAAGGCTCGGATATTACGGCAAGTTCTGCGAGAGCGATCACAACCGCGCCGCCCCGTCCGGCGCCACGCTGTCGCACGACCACGAGGCGAGGGATTCGTGCCAGTTTCTGATCAATCGATTCCTCGAGCGCCGGAAGGTCTCGGCGAGTCTCGCCACGCAGGACACCCGCTGGAGCCGGTTCGATGCCATCCAGATCGCGGCTCGGTCGCACCTTCGGTCCGGCATCGAGGCCCAGGGGATCGGCAAGAATCGCCGGACTCTTTCGCTCACGCCCAGCCAGGAGGCCGAGGCCCGCCGGATCGTCCGCCAGTTCCTCGAGAACCAGGTGGCCCGGCTCCGGCGGGATCCGGAGTATCCCGAGGCCGTGCGGGACGACGAGATCGAGGCCGCGGTCGGGGATGTCCTCCGGTTCGTCCTCCTCGAACCCGTCGACTGGCCCGAGAAGTTCGGCGGCAAGCTGAGGACTGAGCTGGAAGGCGTCGCCCGGAACGCCGCGGCGGGTCGCCCCGACGCCATCCTCGCTCCCTTCGCGGGCCAGCTCAACCCGACCATGGAGGAGCCGCTGCTCGCCCCCCTGGTCACGCAGGTGAAGGGCGCATTGCTGACGTCGCTCTTCAGCAATCCGCTGGGTCCGTTCGCGATCTCGGATACGCCGGGGCCGCGTTCGATCCTGCCGTCGGATGATCGATTCCTGGAGCTGCTGGCCAGGGAGGCCGTCCAGCATGCGGCCTCGGATCGCATCGCCCAGCGGAAGCCCCTGCTCCTGGAAGGGAGCAAGGCCCCGACCGCCCCCCCGGCGCCGGAGCAGGGTGTCAGGGACCTGGTCCTGTTTCTTGCCCCCGATCCGCTCGATCCTCAGTACGACCTGATCGCGAGTGACGGTCTCCCCTACGAGAAGGCTCCAAGGCTCGCCCTGGATATCCTCAAGGGGGGGCCGGACGGCTCCTGCTTCAAGGTCGAGAATCTCTCCGAGGTCGAGTCGCCGCCCACCGGCGAGGCCGTCATCCTGGCGAATGTCCTGGGCAAGCTCGTGAAAGGTGGCAAGGCGCCCGCCGGCTCGATACCGGCCCGCCTCGCGCGGTTCAAGCAACAGGTCAGGGACCTGAAAGTCCGACTCGAGTCGAAGGAGAAGTCCCCGCGCGTACGCGGCATCGTGGTGCTCGCCCCCAACGGCGGGATCCCGATGCCGGCGAAGTCGGACCTGAAGGACCTTTGCGAGGCCTTGAGAGACTGGACCCGGGCCGCCGGGATCGGCCCGGGTGAGGCTCGGGCCATCCACGTGATCCAAGTCGGTGCGGGTCACCTGGATCTTCCGCTCGGGAACCTCGGGCACGCCTCGGGCGGTAGCGTCCAGCACATCGACTCGGTCAAGGGCCTGGCCTTCGCCATCCAGCAGGTCCGCTCCCGACTCTCCTGCGGTACGCTGGTCTCGATCCCCCAGGACGGCGTGATCGATCTCCGGGCCGTCAAGGAGCTGGAAAAGCGGGGAAAGGGACCGACCCAGGGGAAGGGCTCGGTCCCGGAAGATTCACGATCGACGGTGAAGATCCTCGAGCCTCCCAATGATCCCTCCTCGATCCAGGTCGAGCTCGACGCCTTCACGGCGGAGCACGGCGGGACCTACGAGTTCATCCTGGCGCTCGATCGCCCGCTCGCGAAGCTCCCGGCCGAGGCTCCCGTGCTCGAGCTCTATCGGGACGATTTTCCGACCGACCAGCCGGGGCTCTCGCTCGATCATGATGCGTCGAGCGAGCGCCTTCTGGTCTACCGGTTGGCCCCGCCCGAGCAGGATTTCGCCTCCCAGGACGTCGATGATTCGGCATTCCGGATCGCCGAGGGGCGGTATCGTCCGCGGATCCGTTTCCGCCGCGACTCGTTGCCCGAGGTTGTCGAGGCCACACCGGAGAAGCCGGACGTGAACCTGCTGGGGTTCACCTTCAGCATCGCCACGTCCCGAAATGCGTTTCATCTCGTCGCCGGGATCCGCGAGCCGGAAGGCACGATGGCCACCTCGGTGGTCGGGCTGGGGGCGAACCAGGTCATCCTGGAGGCCGCGATGATCGCCGGGGCCCCCATCGTCGGCGCCGAGATCCGCGGGATGGTGACGCGCCAAGATTCCGCGGGGGGCGGCTCGAGGATCTTCACCGCGGAGCTGCTCGATGACGGCATCTTCCCGGACCTGCGGCGCGGCGACGGCATCGCGACCGGGCGGATCGGGTTGCCTCCTTCCGCCGGCCGAAGCACGGCCGACTACCGGATCGTCGTCGAGGGCCGGACGACGACCGAATCCCGGTTCATCCCCCTGGTCGATCCGGTGATGCATCCCGACACGACCGAGTCCGAGGCGCCATCAATCACGCCGCCGATGCCGATCTTCCAGCGGGCTCAATGCTTCGGGCTGGAGGTCCGGGGCAAGGGGTGAGGCCGGCTCGATGAAAACCTGGTATCGACGGCCCCACAGCCGGGATCTGGACGGGAAGGATTTTGTTGCGCCTGACGCGGCCCGCGATGCCGTTGGGAACCTGGCCCCGGCGCGATCGCCAGGCGGCGCCTGGCTCGGCAGGAGCCTCGCCCTCCCATTCGGAGAAGAGCCGCTCCCAGACCGGGAGGGCGAGGCTCTTGCCGAGCCAGGCGCACGCTGAGGCATGCCGACAGGCCTCGTTCCCACGCAACAAGACCTGGACAAGACGCCCGGGTCGTCCAGACCAGCTCTTCATCACGCCAGTGGAGGCTTCGGTCCAGAATCATCGGCGGCGAAGCCGCGGTCCCATCACGCGGGGGGAGGAGTCAGCGGGCCGAGGACCTCGCGCACGATCTCGCTGGCGAGCTCGAGCTGGGACGGTCGCAGCCGCATGACCGGGACGTGGTCGAAGTCGGCCACCAGGGCCCGGGCTTCGCGATCGAGCATCGCCTGTCGCTCGTCTGGCGACGACTCGGAATCGAGCAGGGAATTCCAGTCCCGAAGGACCTTCACGATCTCGACACGATGAAGTCTCGACGCATCGACCTTCATGAACACGTTGTCAAACGAGAACTCCCACCTCGGCCGCGGGGCCAGCCAATCATTGATCCGCGAGACGAGACGGAACGGGGCCGAGGTGACGACCGGCAGGAGGGCGACCAGGAAGTCGGCGCGGATTCCTGGCTTCACCTCATGAGTGACGGTCAGGTCCTCGTGGACCTGCGTCGTACGAGGGCAGCCCGCGAGCATGCCCAGCACGATCACGATGAGCCATGATCTTCGCAGCGGCCCAGAGCGCCTCATGAGTTGGCTCCTGGACGGTGGCCGTCGATGGTGCGGGTCTGGACTTGAACGGGAGCAGCCTGGTTTCGGGTCACCGGCGGCTCTCAAAGCACTGGGGCGATAGAGAGCATTTTAGTGAAACGATTCGTTCGCGTCACCCGGAAAGCGTCTCACAAAAAATAAGGCCGGCGAGTCCTTCGCGAAGGACTCGCCGGCCGGTTTCGATCGAGCTCAGGATCGGGCGGGTGGTGTCAGGGATAGCTCTTGCAGAGGCAGAAGAACTTGTGGCCGCACGGCTTGACCGGGACGAAGGAGACCGGCGCCATGGGGTAAAGGGTGTACTGGGGATAGGCGGGGGCCGCCGCTTGCTGATAGATGACGTAACTCGTCTGCCCCGGTGCCAGGGCCTTCGGCGCAGTGACGCCGCCGTCTCCGGTCCCCGGGTTGCCCCCGTTGTCGTCGCCGGTCGACCCGTCCAGGGTTTCCTTGACGAGCCGCCGCGCCAGGGATTTGTCCGCGGCCTTCAAGTCGTCCACCGACGTGTCCCTGGCCTCGGCGATCAGTTCCTTCGCCTTGTCGAGCAACTGGTTTCGCCGCTCGGAACCGGTCACGCCGTCTTCCTTCAGCGACTCCTTGAGCTCGGTCAGCTCCTCCCGGATGGCATCGACATCGGCCTTGGGCAGGGTGGTATTCGTGGGTGCGGCGGCCACGCCGGGCGCCGCCGCGGTCGTCCCGGGCGACCAGACCAGCCACTGGCCGTTCGACGTGCTGGTCGGGGCGCTCGCCGTGGTCGCGTTCGACGCCGGGGCACTCGCGGCGGGGGCGGCGGCGACGGGGTTAAAAACCAGCGGGGTCGGGGCGGACGCCACCGGCGCCGCGTAGGTCGGGGCGGACGCCACCGGGGTCACGTAGGTCGGCGCCGAGGCCGCGGGGGCCGCATAGGTCGGAGCGGACGCGGTCGAAATCGCACCGACGAAGACGGGGGCGGACGCCATCGGCATCATCGGGGCCGCGCCGTAAACCGGAAAGCCCATCGGCACCGGGGCATAGGCGTAAGCGGTCGCCTTCCTGTGATGATCCGGGAACGCATGGGCGGAGCCCGGGGCCATCAGGCCGAGCCCCGCCAGATAGAGGAATGGCCGGACCATCCCCGATCGATTGATGCTGGACATGGACCGTATCCCTCGCAGAGTACCAGTTCGAATCGTCTCGACCGCTCAAGTCAAGATCCACGTCGCGACGGGAACTCCGCATGCGGATTCCCATCACCTCCCCGGCTCCGTCCCTCGGGTGAGGCGCCTGTCGCACTCCCTTGCACGCCGCGAGTTCGCCACCTTGCTAATCCAGTATACCCGATTTCGTGACAACCGGCCTCGATTCCCCAGAATCTGGAGCTCTCCCGTCTTCGCCGGCGCTCGTCGGTTCTTTTCCGCGGTTCTGCGTTTTCCTTTTCACGATTCTGCCGCCCCAATGTTATAATGGGTCAATCAGGCAATTTAAGCAGTCGATCAACTCGAGCCAATCCCCTTCGAGGCTGCCATGTCGAGCAAAGTCAGACGGGTCGCGTGGCGATGCGCAGGGATCGCGCTGTACCTGGGGCTCGTCGGCTCCGCACTGGCCGGCCCCGCCAAGTACACGGGGGAGACTCGCTCGGCTAGGGTCACGTACACCTTCGCCGAGATCCCCTCCTTCGGGATGACGCCGGACCAGCTCCAGACCCTTGGTCGGCCCCAGAGCCCGTCGAAGGAGCAGGAGGCCTACATCCGG
This sequence comes from Aquisphaera insulae, assembly GCF_011064615.1. Classification (GTDB taxonomy): domain Bacteria; phylum Planctomycetota; class Planctomycetia; order Isosphaerales; family Isosphaeraceae; genus Aquisphaera; species Aquisphaera insulae. The sequence continues at coordinate 121,687 of NZ_JAALJH010000006.1, forward strand.
GCCCTGGTGAAGGACGCCAGCACGGTCCTCTACGAGCTCTCGGAGAAGCGGCTCCGGATCGACCCGTTCGACTACGTGGAGAACGTCAAGGGCGCGGATATCGTCATCTCGCTGACCGGGGATCCGGGACGAGGCGGCTGGGCGACGCCGGGGGGGATCGAGGGTCGGCCCGGTCAGATCGGGCTCTACTTCAAGAACCTGCAACGCTACTCCCAGGAGCAGGCGGCGCTGACGGTGGCCCACGAGATCAGCCATTACATCTTCGCCCTGCCGGACGAGTACCAGGACGGGGCCACCAGGGGGCTCTGCCCCCAGGCCAATGCGATGGGCCCCGGCTGCCTGATGGACAATTACTTCCTCCGGCAGGGGGACTACGGCCGCTTCTGCAACGGCGATCACAACGCCCAGGCCCCCAATCCGATCACGCTCGCCCACGAGCACACGCAGCAGCAGTCTTGCAAGTTCTGGGTGGACAAGTTCTTCCAGTTGCGGCCCCCGTCGTCGCTGGAGTCGAGCGACGAGGTGAAGCTCGACACCGCGGCCGTGAGCGCCGACCAGCCCTTCACGGGACGGTTCCGTTCCATCGTCAATGCCACGACGACCTTCGCCCGGGGCCAGATCGCCGACAAGAACATCGGCAAGAACCGGACCTCGATCGCCCCGAAGAGTAACGATCTCACGCAGATCAAGCGGCTGGCACGCGTCTTCCTCGACACCCAGCTCAAGGTCCTGGGCTCCGATCCCGACTTCATCAAGCCGACGTCGAGTCAGAAGACGAAGGCGCTGGAGTTGATCGCGCGCAATGCCTTCTCCGATCCGGCCGGGACCCTGATCGAGGCGACCTCGACGCTGGGCCCTGAGATCATCGACAACCTGAGGGTGAAGGCCCGTGAGCTGGCCTCGGCCGAGACCGCAAAGATCACGCGACAGGGCGGCGGCGGCTTGGCCCAGAGCCTGCTTTCGGCCGACTCGTCCGCGCCCGAGCGGCTGAAGCGGTTCCAGCCGACGATCGACCTGATCAAGAAGGCTCTCCTGGCCTACCTGACCGGCGCGGGGGGGGGCGGCTTCAAGATCGCCTCCGCACCGGGCCCCAACACCCTCGGCCCGGAAGAGCAGAGGCTCGTCGAGAAGATCGCGCGTGAAGCCGTGCTGGGCACGTCGGACAGCAGCAGCTCCGCGACCCTGACGGAGGCGGCGAAGCTGCACATTCGGCTCTCGCTGGAGACGGCGCAGAACCTGATCGACGTCTCAAGCGACCTGGACGTCCCGGGCGTCGAGAGCCGCACCCAGGATCTGAGGGTCTATCGAGACCTCCTGAGCAAGTTCGCCCTGCCGGGCAAGACGTTCACCGGCTTCGGCCGGCGGCGGACGTACATCGTCGCCCCTCCGTCGCTCTATCCCGAGAAGGACCTGGTCCGGATCGATGCCGGCGACAAGATGCCCTACGAGCAGATCCGCCGGCTGGCGATCAATCAAATCACCAAGCTCATCGATCGCGAGCGGATCGAGGAGGTCGAGGTGCCCCTGACGGGGGATCTTGGCGCGATGAACAACGGCGATCGGCTTCGCGCCTTCAACAAGATGGTGAACTCGCTCACCGAATCGGTGCGTCGAAATCGGGCCGAGAACATCATCCTGATCACCCCGCCGGGCGGCCTGCCGGTCGAGTTGAGCGACGAGCTGGAGGGCCTCCGCGCCCGGCTCCAGAAGAATGGCGACGTCCGCCTCGACGTGATCGAGATGTTCGACGGCAGCATACCCCTCCGCCTTCGCGACCAGGCCCACCAGTCGGGGGGTACGGTCCAGCTCGTCGCGGACATCGACGAGCTGGGGACCATCGCCCAGCGGATCAAGAACGACATCTCCGCCGGCGCCTGGGTGAGCTTCCCCGACCAGGGGACGATCAATCTCGACCTGGGGACGACGAGCAGGCTTGCCCCGAAGTCGACCGCCAGGGAGACCGACTCCAACTTCTGGCAGGAGATCGTGACCAACTACGTCGGCGACCGCCGGAAACCGAAGGGCGGGTTGCTCAGCGAGATCGAGGAGGATCTCGACAACAACCTGCGTCGAAACCTCGACTTCATCAACTCCGCATTCCTGAAGAACACGATGAAGCCGCCGGAGTACGAAAGCCTGAGCGTCGTCCAGTCGAGCCTCTACAAGCTCACCAACAATCTGAGATCGGCACGCAACGCCATCCGCGAGCTGCAACTGGGAAACGTCGACGGACCGGCCGATCGGGCTATCGGCGCGGTTCGGCAGGCGAAGGATACGATTCATGCCCTGGTCTGGAGGAATCTCGGCCGGGACGAGGGCTTCCTGGCCAGGACGGATGACGCCCTGGACGGGCAGTTGAGGGACGCCATGCGAAGGCAGGCGATCGCGCTCGAGTCGCAGGCGAAGGAGAATGAGGATTGCGTGGAACGCCTGGAGACCTTGAGGCAAGGAGTGGTGAACACCAGCGGTGAAAAAGACAAGGACGCCCTGATCAGAGAATTCTCGGAGCGGTGGCGAACCAATGCGAGACGCCTGCACCTCCGAGCCGCGTCGCTCCACCTCGCGCTCGCGGAGTACGACAGCGACGTACGGCTCTTGGAGCGGCAGCTTTCGGCGAAGCTGGACACCGCCCGGGACGCGGCGAACACCCTGAAGAAGCTGACTCGCTGGCAAGAGACTTTCAACAGGTTGAAGACCTCCCTGAACGACCTGAAAGCGAAGAGCGCCGGCGGGACGGCCGTCGATGAGAACTCCCGGAAGAAGCTGGCCGCGCTGGGTTCAGCGATCGTGTCGATCGACCAGTCCCTCAGAGGCAAACCGATCTTCGATCGGATTCCATCCCTGGAGGAGGAGATCCAGGCCCTCCGCAAGGAAATCGACAAGCTTCGATCCGATACGGACAACTACCTTGCGGAACGGACGCCGGACACGAAGGTCAGTCCCGAGGACCTCGTCGCGGCCGCGGAGAACGAAACCCGATTCATCAAGCTCATCCTCGATCAGCATGCCCAATCGAAGGAGGAGACCTTCACGCCCCACTGGTACTATGAAGAGGAGCTGCGGCAGGCGGTGTCGCTCCTGGAACGGGCCGCGGACCACAAACCCGAACCTCGACGCTTTGCTCGGGTGCTCGGGGAGCTCATCACCGTCGTCGACCGGATCACGAGCCTCACGCCCAATGTCAGAGCGGCGGATCCGGAAGACCCGACGAAGACGAAGCTCGAGGAAGAGAAAGCAACGGACGTCTTTCATCTCAATGAACTTCACATCAGCAAACGCCTCGACGACCTGAGGGTCCGATCCAACGGGCTCTCACGCGATTCCGGCAACGCGGAGCACTGGGCCACGAAGCCTGCGGCGAAGTCGACCGCCCTGTTGAACAGCCCGTTGAATTTCCTCGTCGATCTGCTGACTCCCGACGTCAACGTCTTGGATTCCCCAAAAGACACTTCGGCCTATGATGTCCTGGAAATCGCCTCCAACGCGCGCATGTTCGCGGATGCGCGTAGGGCTTACAGGTCGGCCATGGCGGTCGGTGTCACGCCCGAGTTCAAATCCGTCGCCCAGGCGCCCGAGCTGGCGCAGCTCTACAAGCAGATCGCGGATACGAAGTCCTTCGAATCGTGGGTCGTCTCGGCCCCGGGTGCACGGCCGCGCGCGTTCTATGTCGACATTGCGGATGGCTATCAGTCGCCGATCTGGGAGGGACTCTCCCCGACCGCAATGAACAGCCCTCGAAAGGGACAGTTGTTCAAGGAACTGGAAGACAGGAACCAGTTCGACCTGGTTCGCGACTGGACCTCTCAGGTCGTCAATGAGACCTATTTCCTCAAGCTCCACAGCATCCACGAGGCACTCCGCACCCTCGAGGAACGGCTCACTCGGCTCGCTGGTCGCGGATCGCAACCGCGGGCCGTCTTTGAACGGATCAAGGAAGCCCGCAAGTCCGCACCCGTGAAGCGTCTCGCGAACGACCCGACCCGGATCGAGGTGGAGTTCCGCGCCTTCCAGGCGGAGGAAGGGGCCAGCTACGAGTTCGTACTCGGGCTGTCGCGGCCGCTGACGAACTTCGAGAAGCTGCGAGGCAACCCGGAGGAGCATCCCGAGATCCGACTCTTCGCGAACGGGAACCTGGTGGAGCGGCCCTACCTGCGGCTCGAGCCCGATTTCTCGAGCGACACCATGCTGGTCTTCCGCGCCCCCAAGCCCGACCTCCGGGCCGGGTTGCTGGGCCAGGGCCTTTACACGCCGAAGCTGGTCATCAAGGACGAATACCTGCCGCTGGTCGGCGGCGACGGCCGGATCGGATACACGTTCTCGATCGGGACGCGGCGCCCCAACGTCCAGATCATCGCCTCGCTGCGGCAACCCCAGCCCAAGATCGCGGACAAGGACCCGGCCAAGGATCCGGAGAATGCCTTCCGGGGCGTGATCGCCGCCGACCAGTTCGACGCCGTGGTCGAGGCGGAGGTCTTCGCCGGTGCCCCCGTCCTGGAGGCGAACGTGAAGAGCACCCTCCAGCGCGTCGACACCACGAACGTGGCGATCCAGAATCCCGTCTTCGAGATGCGCGACGACGGCATCTATCCGGACCTGCTCAAGGATGACGGGATCTACACCACCCGGATCACGCTCCTGCCGGCCGCCCAGCGAAAGCCGGCCGAGTACCGCGTCTTCGTCGAGGCGAAGTCGAATGACAAGGTGAGGTTCTATCCCCTCGCCGACCCGATCATCGATGCCGGGGCCGACAACAAGCCCGAGAAGAAGACACCGCCGCCGGTGCCTCCCTTCCAGCGGGCGACGTCCGTCAACTTCCACGCGGCCCAGGAGAGCTAAAGCAAGCTGGACGCGCAGGGCTCCGTCGGTCGCCGGGCGGAGCCGGCTCCTACTTCGACAACATCCCGTGCAGCCAGCCCTTCTTCTCAGGGGCCGCGGAGGACGGTGCCGCGGCCTGTCCTCCCGAGCCGAAGAAATGGCCGCTCCAGGATGAGCCCTCACCCTGGGGTGTCGGGGCGACCGGCGGCGGGCCCTGCGGCGGATAGTACGGTTGCCGAGGTCCCTGCGGCGGATAGCCTCCGCCGTAGTCCGGCCCGCCCTGGGGAGGGCCGTAGCCATTACCCGGCGGCGGGCCGTAGCCGTAGCCCGGCGGCGGGCCGTAGCCGTAGCCCGGCGGCGGGCCGTTGGGTACGGCCATGTACATCATCCCCGGTTGCGGCCCGTAGCCGGCCGGGGCATAGGCCATGGGAGCCGACGCCATCGGCGCCGGGGCGGGGGCGGCGGCGACCGGAGCCTGCATCATCTGCGGCGCCTGGCCCATCTGGATTCGCGGGTTCCGCCGCTGTGCCAGGTGTTCGCCCAGCGCACCGAGCATCCGATTCACGAGGGACGGATTCGTCAGGACCGCGGCCAGCAGCGCCGGCGACTGGGCAATCTGACCCTGCTGGGGAGCACTCGCCATCGGCTGGGGAGCCGGTGCATACGCCACGGGCTGCGGCTGCGGGGCCGGGGCATACGCCATGGGCTGTGGCTGCGGGGCCGGGGCGTACGCCATGGGCTGTGGCTGCGGGGCCGGGGCATACGCCGGCTGAGGCTGCGGGGCCGGGGCGCTGGCCATGAACAACTGGGGGGCATTCGCCGTCGGCGCCGGGGCCGGGGCGGGGGCAGGGGCGCTGGCCATCGGTGCGTAGGAGATCGTGGGGGCCGAAGGCGGAGCGGCGGCGAAGATGATGTTTGGCTGCGGCGTCGGGCCGACCACCACGGTCGGAGCCTGCGGCTGGATCACCATCGGGACGCTCGGCGGCGAGACCACCAGCGGCGTCGCCTGCTGGCCCGTGTAGACCGGCGGCTGATAATACTGCTGAGGCGGCGGGGCCATTTGGACCGGCGGCGCTTGCGGAGGCGGAATATAGGGGGGCGCCGTCTTGGGCGGCGTCGGCGGCGGATAGCGGCGCTCGCCCTGCTCGGTCGGGTAGGGCCGCTGATCCGAGGCGACGGCCCCGTCGCCGCCGGTTCGTTCGAGCGAGTCGTCGTGCGGGACGGCGATCGGTTCGGTATTCTCCGCGGGACGGACGGACCGATCCCGCCGGGCGACCTGCTGGGGTGCCCTCGACGACGACGCGGTTGAGCGGGATGCCTTGCCGCCCGTCGCCGCGACCTTCGAGCGGAGTGCGCCCTGCGCATCGAGCCAGACGACCGCCTCGCCCACGGACTGGAATCCGGACCGGCTCGAGATGAGCTTCGTCCCCTTCGGCGTCGGCTGGTAGATGATCACGGTGGGATGGTCGTTGACCCTCATCCGCTGGAGCGACTCGCCGAAGGACTCGGCGGGCATCTCGCTGAACATCACGTCCAGCTCGCTCGAGGCCTCGTCGACCACGCGCTTGAAGTTCGAGGCGAAGAACCGGGAGGCCGGCTGCTTCCCCGAGCTCGTGATCACGACGAGCAGCTTGCCGGACTCCTTGCAGGCCCGGATCGAGTCGTCGAGCGGCAGCCAGACCGTCTCGGGCCGCGACGAGTTCTGGGCGAACGACGCGCCGGGAGCCAGCCCGATCACCAGGGCGAGAAGGAACAGGACCATCGACCTCTCCCGCCGGGCCGCAGCAACGTGGCAGTGGCTGTCCATGCAAAATCCTTCCGTGGTCGGGAGATGGGTCAGTTGCCGTCGGGCACGATCGGTGGCAGCCCGGCGGATTCGCCCGCGGGCACCATCGGGGGGAGGGTGATCGACTTCGTCGGCCGCTTGTTGGCCGCCCGAAATCCCTCGGCCATCAGGAGGAACTGCTCGGAAAGTCGCGCCCGCTGGGCCTGGTTCAGGGGGGCGGCCTGGCCCTCGGGCCGGCTCAGGTCCAGCCCCTCCTCGCCCATCACGCGAACCAGCCCCATCGCGAGCGGATTGAAGACCCGCTGCATCCAGAGCGAGCGCCGGCCGGGCGTTCCCGACACGACGGACTCGAGCCGCTGGGAGAGCTCCTGGAACATGCCGGCGTACGACTCGTAGTGATCGATCCGGCGGGAGACCTCTTCGAAGATGGCCACCAGCTCGTCGATCGTCTCGGCCTTGGCGTGCACCTGTCCGAGCGAGCGGCGGGCCATCTGGTCGAGCGTATCGGGCTCGGCCCCTCTCGACCCCGCGGCCCCGGATGCGTCGCCGGCCGAGGCCAGGGCGCCGACCGTGACGGAGACCTCGTCCGGATCCGAGATCCGGTCCCCGGCGGCCACTACGAGGGCGAACCGATAGACCCCCGGGCTGATCGGGACGAACGTGTAATAGGGACCTTCCGCGAGCTGGAGCCTGGCCTTCGGACCGCCGACCTGGATCCAGCGATGCCCGACCGCTCCCGCCGGCTGGCTCCGGACCCCGCTGAGCGTCACCTGGCGGCCCACCACGGCCACCAGGTCGTCGCCCGCGTCCGCCACGGGGGGGGTTGCCTTCGGCGTCTTGCGGTCGGCCGCATCGGTCGCGGGGATCTCCACCCGCGCCACGTCGATTCCACGCTCGTTCGCGACGACCAGCTCGAACTCGAGCCGGGCCGACCCGGAGGGGACGACAATCGGCAGATCCGCCCGGTCCGTGGCCGATGACAGGACGCCCGGCCCGGCGAGCTGACGCCACCGGTACGCGAGCTTGCCGCCGCTCGAGGTCCGGCCGGACAGGATGACCGAAGAACCCGGCTCAGCCTTGCCCTCGACCCGGGCCACGGCCCTGGGAACCTGGACGTCCGCCGCGACGGCGCTCGACTCGAGCCCAGCCTGGATCAGATGTGCATCAGTGGGAGCATTCACAGCGCGGGTTTCGGAACGACCCCGCGGGGACGAGCCCGGAGCCGCCTCCCACGACGACCGTCCCGGCGCGGTCCACCACATGCCGGCGACGATGCATGTCGCGAGGAAGAGCATCCCTGCGCCGAACGCAAGGCGTACTCGGTTGCGGAACAGGAACTTGCGGTATCCTGTCATGCCGAGGCCCTTCCCTGGACATGGAATCGAACCGATCCTCGTGACGGTCCCTCGTCCTATATATCGTGGGTGTCCGCGGCATACTTCACAGAATTGCTGCCGCCGCGTCGATGTTCGGGTCGTTCGGATCGCCTTTGGACAGGGTCCAACCGCACCCGGACCGAAAATCGGGCACGAAGGCCCGAAGCCGGGGCGCAGGTTATACCTTCGCCCCGGCAAGAGAGGTAGGAGGATCTGGCGGAAAAGTGGTGTCAGGCCAGGGCCACGGGCTCACGCACACGTTCATAGGCCCGTCCGGCGTTCGTGTCCGTGGCTGGGCATGAGCCGGTCTCGATCTGGTAGAGGTCCTCGCCCGTCTGGGTGGGGTAATGGCCGGTGATGCAGGCGCGGCAGATCCGATCGGGAGACATGGTCACCGACCGGGCGATGGCGTTGACGGGGAGATACCGGAGGCTGTCGGCGCCGAGCTCCCTGGCCATCCGCTGCTGGGCCTCGTCGGAGACGCCGCCGTCGGGCAGGTCGATGAACCGGGTGGCGAAGAGCTCGCCGCGGCTCGACATGTCGATGCCGTAGTAGCACGGGGCGATGATCGGCGGGCAGGCGACGCGGAGGTGGATCTCGCGGGCGCCGCCACGGTCGCGGATCTCGTGGACGAGGGCCCGCATGGTGGTCGAGCGGACGATGCTGTCCTCGACCAGGAGGACGCGCTTGCCCTTGAGGACCTCGGGCAGGGGGGTGTACTTGAGGCGGGCCTTGGCGGCGCGGTCGGCGGTCCCCTCGATGAACGTCCGGCCCACGTAGCGATTGCGCATCAGGCCCTCGACGGAAGGGATCTTGAGCGCGAACGACATGGCGTCGGCGGCGGCCTTGGCCGTGTCCGGGACGGGGACGACGATGGTGTCGGCGTCGAGCGGCACGTCCTCGAGCCGGGCCAGCTCCTTGCCGAGCTCGGAACGGCTCAGGTAGACGGACCGGTCGTCAAGGGTGCTGGCCACGTTGGCGAAGTAGATCCACTCGAAGAAGCAGTGGGCCTGCCGGGGCGACGGCGCGTACCGCTCGACCCGCACGCCGTCCTTGTTGGCGACGACGAGGCAGCCGGGATCCAGCGAGCGGATGTTCTTGAAGCCCAGGTTCGCCAGCGGCACGCTCTCGCTGGCGGCGCCGAAGAGGGGGCCATGCTCGGCGATGCAGAGGGGCCGGAAGCCCAGGGGGTCGCGGGCGACCACCAGCTCGCCGTGGGCCGTCAGCAGGACGATGTTGTACGCCCCGTCGAACTTGTCGGCGAGCCGACCGAAGACGCCGGCCCAGTCGGGCTGATGGTCCTCGTTCTGCAGCTCGTAGGCGAGCGAGTGCATGATGATCTCCGTGTCCGTGTCCCGCTTGAGGTGGTAGTCCCCCTTGGACAGGAGCTCATCCTTCAATTCGTGGTAATTGGCGAGCTGGCCGTTGAAGGCGAAGGCGAACCACTTGGTCTTGCGGCCGTGGTCGCGCTCGAAGGGCTGGGCGTTGTAGCGGTCGTCGCCGCCGCAGGTCGCGTACCGGACGTGGCCGATCGCGACGGGGCCGTCCACCCCCTGCATGATCGTTTCGAACTCGGTCCGATGATTCAGCCGGAAGGCCTCGGCGACGGTGCCGAGCTCCTTGTGCGTCCGGATCAGGGTCTGGCGATCGGGGCGGAAGCTGGCCATGCCGGCGGCGAGCTGGCCGCGATTCTGCATGTCCAGGAGCATCCGCGGCACGAGACGGGCCACGCTGTTGACGTCACCCGCGAGTGGTGCCAGCTTGGAAACTGGCGCATCCGGGGCATGGAAAACGGCCGCGACGCCACACTCGTGGTGGAGTTCACCCATGATCAGGGGTCTTCCCGTAAATGAGCCCCCGACACGCGGGGGAGGAGTAGGAGAGGACGCACCCTGGTTGACCAAGAGTCGAGTTCCTCTAGGCCCCCCCGCCGGGTGGATTATAATGTCGACCTGATCTACAGACAACCTTCACGATTCGGGGCGGCCCTCGAATTCCGGGCCGGCGATCGTCGCGCGATCATTAAATCGTGTGATGCCGTCGGCTTGGGTCGAACGTCCCCGCCATCGTACCCTCCCCAGCGTGCCGAGGCCGAGCCTTGAACAGGAATCGCAGGGCAGCCGCCGTCGAGCCGGCCGGTGCCGAAGCCGCCAGGACGGCGACCCCGCCTCAGCCCGGCAAGCCGGACGATCGCGACCTCGTCCGCGACGAGATCGTGCTCGACTCCGCGATCTGGGTCGTCAAGGTCGGGACGAGCGTCCTGGCCGACCCCCAGGGGAGGCTGGACCCCGACCGGATCCACCACCTCAGCGAGCAAATCTGCGCGGTCATGGATAGCGGCCGGAAGGTGGCGCTCGTCAGCTCCGGGGCCGTGGGGGCCGGCATCGGCCAGCTCGGCCTGCCCCGGCGGCCGGAGAACCTCTCGGAGCTCCAGGCCGTCGCGGCCGTCGGCCAGTCCTACCTGATCCGCGCCTACGACGAGGGCCTGAGGAGGCACGGACGTCACGCCGCGCAGCTCCTGCTGACGCACGAGGACTTCGACAGCCGGGCCCGCTACCTCAACATGCGGAACACGCTCCACGCGCTCTTCGAGTACAACGCCGTCCCGATCATCAACGAGAACGACACGATCAGCATCGACGAGATCAAGTTCGGCGACAACGATCGGCTGGCGGCGATGGTCACGAACCTGCTGCAGGCTCCCTTGCTCGTCATCCTCAGCGTCGTCGACGGCCTCCTCCGGACCGACCCCGTGACGAACGCCCGGACCGACGAGGTCATCCCCCTGATCCCCCGGATCGACGACGACGTGCTGGCCCTGGCGGGGACCAGTCGCAGCGCGCTGGGGACCGGCGGGATGAAGAGCAAGCTGGCCGCCGCCGGCCAGGTGACCCAGGCCGGCGGCTCGGTCATCATCGCCTCCGGGACTAGGCCGGAGCCCTTGACGCGAATCCTCGCCGGCCGGCGCGTCGGCACCCTCTTCCTGGCCCACGGCCAGACCCACCGCGCCCGCAAGCGCTGGATCGGGCTGACGGCCCGCCCTCGCGGCCACTACATCGTCGACGACGGCGCCCGCAAGGCGATGGAAACCGGCTCCAAGAGCCTGCTGGCCATCGGAATCGTCGAGGTCAGCGGCGACTTCGACAAGGGGGACGTGGTCGGCATCCGCGACCGCGACGGGCGGGAATTCGCCCGGGGACTCACCAATTACCCGGCCGCCGACGCCCGGATCATCCGCGGTCTGCACACCCAAGAGGCCCGCGCCGCGCTCGGCTCGGCGCTCTACGACGAGGTCGTCCATCGGGACAACCTGGTCCTGATCTCCTGAGGCGAGCGTGGGACGGGCAGGAAAGCCTGTCCCTGTCCCACCCCTGGCTCCGGCCGTCGCATCCTCAGGGCATCGGCAGGTCCTTGAACTCGAAGGGGACGACGGTGCGGGTCTCCGTGACCCTGTAGTAGCGAAGCTCCTTGGCGTCGCCGCCGAGGACCCCCGCCAGCGTGATCGTCACGCGATGCTCCTCCGCGTCCAGCCCGGTCCGATACCAGGGGATCGGCGAGCCTCGGTCATTCACGAGCTCGAGCTGCGGCGCCTGGAGCTCTCCGGCCGATTCCTCGCCGGGACCCGCCGGAGTCATCAGCCCGGGGGGCGGGGCCGTCTTCGCCGTCAGCTCGATCTGTCGGCCGCGCGCGTTCGGGCCCTGGCGAATCTCATGGATCTCGACGTGGAGGTCCCCCTTGTCGAAGGACTTGCCGGCGGCCCCCGCCAGCGGCACCACCAGGGGATCGGGATGTCGCGCCATGATCACCAGCGGGATGGTCCCGCGGAGGAGCTTGATCGTCTTGCCGGCCTCCTCGGGGCGGACGAGCTGGATCGCGGCGGTGACGATCGTGGAGGGGGCCAGCCCGCGGGAGATCGAGGGGATCGGCCGGGCATCGACGGCGTTGCGACCGGGCATCGTCAGCGATTGGCCCTTCTCATCCACGGCCTCCGTCACCGCGGGGAGCCCCGCCATGGAGACGATCAGGCGAGGCTCGGCCGCGAGCTGCAACTGGACGGAGAAATTCGAGGTCACCACCGTCCGCAAGGCTTGCGGCGCCGACGGGCCCTTGGGCCGCGCGGGGGGGAGTCCCGCGTCCGCCTGCCCGTCGAGGGGCTCGGGAGCGAAGCCGACGTGCCGGCGGTATTCGAGGCCCAGGAGGCTGACCCGGAACGGGCCCTGATCCGAAACGGGAGTGATCGGGCGGCCTCGACGGTCGATCAGCGTCAACGACGCCTGCTCGCGGCCATCCATCGATCGGGGGCTCGGGTCGACGATCAGCCGGGCCTCCTCGCAAAGGCGGTCCAGGGCCCGCCAGTACGGGATCGGCCGCGGCTCCACCAGGGTGATCCGCTCGACGCTCCGGCGCGTCTGGTTGCCAGTCGCGAGGGAGAGCTTCATCCCGGTCCGCTCTGCCAGGGACTGGATCACCTCGGCGACGGTCCGATCCTTGAAATCGAGGCTCACCATGGTCGGCTGAGAGAGGACCGCACCTTCGGCCTTACGGAGGATCGCGGCGGCCCGGGCGCGGACCTCCATGTCGCTCGACCGGACGGCGGCCTGGAGCGCGGGATACGCCCGACTTCCCAGCCGGATCAGCGCCTGTTCGGCCTCCTCACGTTCCGCGTATCTCGGCGAGCCGAGCCGGTCGACGAGCGTCCGGGGATCCGGGGTCTCGGCACCTTGACAGGCCAGGCCGAGTGCCAACAAGAGTGCAGCGCCCCCCATGAATCCTCCCCTCGACTCGCGGCCACGGTCGCCGCGACTGGGACGCGGCACGATCCCACCATCCTATCGGGTTTGCGGCCGAATGCCACGACCGGGGCCCCGGCGGTTGTCCTCTTTCCCGCCGACTCGCGTGCCGGCCCATGCCCCCGGCACAATCGCTGGAACCGAGCCCCCGGCCCGAGAAATGCACCTTGACAACTCAGACCAACGGGTGGCCCCCTCCGATGAACACGGTACAATGACGTTCAGCGAAGATCCGTCGTTCTCCCACTCGATGCCAACGGCTCGCCCGCGGCGAGGAGCCCGGAACATGTGCGGTATCAGGTCCTTCGAGTCATCCCGGAGCCTCATCGCCCGGTCGGGCGTCGGATGCCTGACGCTGGCCGCCCTGCTGGCCCTCGGGGGTGTTCCCTCGGCCCGGGGGCAGGGCTTCGGCGCGGATCCGTTCCGCCCGTACAACTCGCAGTATGACGCCTACGTCTACCCGGTCGCACCGTCGATGAGCTACGGGTACAACAACGCTCCCCCGCGCGTCGGCGGCACCACCCCGTATCAGAACTACCTGGATTCCCTGTCGGGTCCGTCGGGGGGCGGCGGACGGAGCGGCGTCGGGGTGCATTACAATCAGGCGAACCGGGCCTACGACCGCGAACTGAGACGGATCTACGAGCCCAACAAGGAATCCGACGCGGAGTTCCAGGCCCGCCAGGAAGCAGCCAACGACATCTACTTCAAGTACTTCCGGGAGAAGAACCAGAAGAAGCGAGCGGAGCTGCTCCGCCAGTACAATCGAGCCCGGACCCGCGAGGACCTCGAGCTGGACTCGCGCGGGGGCGTGGCCAGGGCCCCGAAAGTCCCGGCGACTCGCGAAGGGGCCGGACTCGGCCGCGAGCGCTCCCGGACGGCACGCTACAACTCCGACGGTCCGCCGCCCCTGAGCGGTTCGCGGTCGGCCCCGCGCCGTCGTTCTCCCGCGGCCGGTTCGGGCGCCGCGGCCAAGGCCGGGTCCGATCCCGCGACGAGCCCGACGCCGCCGGCAACGATCGCCCCCGGGTCGCGGCCCGCGGCGACGCCGGCAACGACTGCCCCGGCGGCGAGGCCCGCCCATGAGGAAACCCCTTCGGAAGTCCTCGACAGGGCCCGGCGATCCGAGCCCGCCTCGACCGCGACCCCCGCGGGCGTCGCCCCGCGCCGGTCGACGGATGGGCCGCCCCCGCTCGATTGACGGGGCCGCGGGCCACCTCGCGCATCGAGACCGGGCCAAAAGTGAGCCACCGGGTCGCTAGCTCGTTGACGGGACGGCGCGGATCCCTACAATATCGACATTCTCGTGAATGGCGGCGTATCATCGTCCGCGCCGGTCGGCCACCTGCCACCCTCCCTGGCCGTGAAACCTGGCGTCGATGATCCCACAGATGATTTCCCAGCAGCCGGCTGGGTTTTTTTGAGGCCAACTTTGTGAAACCCTTCACAATCTTTGGCCTCGCGTCGAGCGGCGGGAGTTGGGACGAGCGATGAGCACGGAATTCACCCCGATCTTCCTCATCCTCCTGGTGGCGATCACGATCGCGCTCAGCATGCTGATCATGAGCGCGGTCTTCGGGCCCCGGAAGGTGACGAGGGTCAAGCAGATGCCCTATGAGTCGGGCATGAATCCGTTCGGCGACGCCCGCCAGCGGTTCGACGTCCGCTACTACCTGGTGGCGATCGTCTTCTTGCTCTTCGACGTGGAGCTCCTGTACCTCTACCCGTGGGTGGTCTCCCAGTGGAGCGCCTCGATGCCCCCGGCGGCCGGCGAGGTCGCGGCGGGGGTGGCGGGCATCCCCCCGGTCTTCCGTTCGCTGGTCTTCTGGGAGATCCAGCTCTTCGTGGTGATCCTGGTGGCGGCTTTTGCCTACGCCTGGAAGAAGGGGGTCTTCGAATGGCGTTGAATCCGACGCAGGGGCAGGGGCCTATCAGTCAGCGGCCGGGCTCGCAACTGGTGCTCGAGCCCGCCCGAGAGCCGAAGCTCCCGGACAACGTCTTCTTCTCGACGATGGAGTCCGTGGTCAACTGGTGCCGCAAGTACAGCCTCTGGCCGATGCCCTTCGCCACGGCCTGCTGCGGGATCGAGCTGATGGCGGTCGGCGCCAGCCGGTTCGACATAGCCCGGTTCGGCGCCGAGGTCATGCGGTTCAGCCCCCGCCAGTGCGACCTGATGATCGTCGCCGGGCGGGTGTCGATGAAGATGATGCCGGTCCTCCAGCGGATCTGGCTCCAGATGCCCGAGCCCAAGTGGTCGATCAGCATGGGGGCCTGTGCCTCCACCGGGGGGATCTTCGACACCTACGCGGTGGTGCAGGGGATCGACCGGTTCATCCCGGTGGATGTGTACATCCCGGGCTGCCCGCCCCGGCCCGAGCAGATCCTCCGCGCCCTGATCGACCTCCAGGAGAAGATCCAGAAGGGGGGGCGGACCTTCGCCCCCAACGGGCTCCCCGAGCTGCTCGAGCGCGAGAAGCTGATGGCCGAGCGCCGGTCGGTGCCGGCCGGCCAGTCGATCGCGGCCGAGCGCGGAGTCGAGGACCGATTCGGCTACCGCCTCCCCGGCGGCCCCGCCCAACTGGGCGGCGACGAATCGCATTGATCCCGGAGCCCGCATCCCCGGCCGCCGGCCGCCGACCGTCCCGTACCTTGGAGAGCGAATCGCCTCGATGAGCAGCACGACCGAAACCAAAGCCGATCCGCACGCCGCCACCCTGGGGGCCCTCGCCCGCGAGCTCGGCGACGGCGTCTTCTCGATCTCGAGCTTCCGGGACAACCTGCGGCTCCATGTGCCCGCATCGAGGCTCTTCGACCTGCTGAAGTTCCTCAAGGAACGGTGCGGCTTCAACCTGCTTTCGGAGCTGGGGGGGGCCGATTACCTCGGCTATCCCGGGCGGACCCGCGACCGATTCGAGGTCCATTATGTCCTCCGCAACCTGGACTCCGGCGAGATGATCGTCGTCAAGGCGGGGGCGAACGACCCCGACCCGACGCTTCCCTCCGCCTGCCCGCTCTGGCCCGGCGCCGACTGGATGGAGCGCGAGGTCTACGACATGTACGGCATCCGGTTCTCCGGCCATCCCGACCTGCGGCGGATCCTCATGCCCGAGGAATTCTCCGCCTTCCCCCTCCGCAAGGACTACCCCCTGCGAGGGCGCGGCGAGCGGCACAACTTCCCCAGGCTGACCCGCGGCGAATCCTGATCCCGGATCCGCGGCGGCCCATCGACGATGCACGGACCACGATCGACGTAACGGCGAGGACGACGTGACGGCCAATCTGCTCGACGAACCCGGACTGGAACGCGACGCGAAGCAGGCGACCTGGACCCTGAACTTCGGGCCCCAGCACCCCGCCACGCACACGACCCTGCGGCTGATCCTGGAGCTGGACGGCGAGCGGATCATCAAGGCCACGCCCGACATCGGCTACCTCCACTCGGGCTTCGAGAAGCTCGGCGAGCATCTTAACTACAACCAGTACGTCACGGTCGCCGACCGCAAGAACTACATCAGCCCGCCGATGAACGAGGTGGCCTGGCACAACGCCGTGGAGACGCTCCTGGGAGTGGAGCTCACCCCGCGCTGCCAGTACATCCGGGTGATCATCGGCGAGCTCTCCCGGATCAGCGACCACCTCCTCTGCACCGGGGCCGCGGCGCTCGACCTGGGGGCGTTCACGGCCTTCCTCTACGCTTTCAACCTCCGCGAGCAGATCTACGACGTCTACGAGGAGATGTCCGGCTATCGCTTCCACCCGGGCTACACCCGGGTCGGCGGCGTCCTCTACGACTTCAACGACCGGGTACTCGACAAGATCCGCCGCGTCCTCGAGAGCTTCAACAAGGTCTACGCCGACATGGCGAAGCTCCTCTTCCGCAACCGGATCTTCCTGGACCGGGTGCGGGGCGTGGGGACGCTCTCCAAGGAGGACGCGATCGCCCTCTCCTGCACCGGCCCGATCGCCCGGGCCAGCGGGGTGACGTACGACCTCCGCAAGGACAAGCCGTACCTCGCCTACCCGGACTTCCAATTCGAGGTCCCCTACTGCACCGAGGGGGACTGCTGGGCCCGCTTCATCGTCCGCATGGAGGAGATGAAGCAGAGCCACTCGATCATCAGTCAGGCCCTCGCCAAGCTGCCGGGGGGGCCCGTCAACCTGCCGATCGCGGACAAGCTCTCCGCCCCCGACAAGCTGACGACCTACAACAGCATGGAGGGCCTGATCCAGCATTTCGAGCTGATCATGCCCAACCGCGGCTTCACCACCCCCCGCGAGGAGGTCTACGCGGCGGTCGAGAGCCCCAACGGGGAGCTCGGATATTACCTCGTGGCGGACGGAGGCGAATTCGCCTGGCGCGTCCGCACGCGGCCGCCGTCGTTCATCCACTTCGCCGTCTTCCCGCACATCATCAAGGACCACCTCATCGCCGACGTGGTGGCCGTGCTGGGGAGCCTGAGCATCATCGCGGCCGAGCTCGACCGCTGAGCCCGCCGAGTTGTTCCGGACGAGTCGAATCGAGGACGATCGCACGATGCCCGCCGAAGCCCCGACCAAGCCCGCGAAGGCCCCCATGCTGAGCGAGGCCCTGCGCCAGCGGATCCGCGACCTCTTCCCGCGCTACCCGAGCAAGCGGGCCGTCACCCTGCCCGCCCTCCACCTGGTGCTCGAGCACTTCCGCTGCGTCCCCCTCCAGGCTATGGAGGAGATCGCCGAGCTGCTCGAGATCGCGCCGGCGGAGGTCCACGACACGATGAGCTTCTACGGGTTCTTCCCGCAGGCCCCGCTCGGCGACGTCCGGGTCTGGATCTGCCGGTCGATCTCGTGCATGCTCCGCGGCGGCGACGAGCTGCTGGAGCACGCCTGCAAGCGGTCCGGGATCGAGCACGGCGAGACCACCGCCGACGGCAAGCTGACCATCGATTACGCCGAGTGCCTGGGAATCTGCGACCACGCCCCGGCCGCCCTCGCCGACGACGGCCGGATCTTCGGCCCGCTCGACGAGGCCGGGGTCGACGCCATGCTGGACGAGTTGAAGAAGGGGCGAAAAGACCCGGCCTGAGACCCGGGGCGATCCAAGGGGAGGGCGAGGCTCCTGCCGAGCCCAGTCCAATGCGGCTCGGCAGGAGCCTCGCCCTCCCGAAGCACGCACCAGACCAACGGCAGAACGCACGGATCAAGATCGCAGAGAGTCGGGTAGAGGAGATGACCATTCGTGTCCACGTTTGAGCCCGTCCTGAGCAAGAACTGGAACGTGACCGACAGCCATACGCTGAAGGCCTACGAATCGCGCGGGGGCTACCAGTCGGCGCGGAAGGCGCTCGCCATGGAGCCGGACGCGGTCGTCAACCTCGTCAAGGACTCCGAGCTCCGTGGCCGCGGCGGCGCGGGCTTCCCGTGCGGCCTCAAGTGGACGTTCCTCCCGAAGGATCGGAAGGAAACCCTGATGTGCGTCAACGGCGACGAGAGCGAGCCGGCGACGTTCAACAACCGCTACCTGATCGAGAAGGACCCCCACCAGTTCCTCGAGGGGATCCTGATCTCGTGCTTCGCCACCCGGGCGAGCACGGCGTACGTCTACCTCCGCTACGAGTACATCAACGGCGCCCGGATCATGGAGCGGGCGATCGCCGAGGCCCGCGAGGCCGGGCACCTGGGCAAGGACATCTACGGCACCGGCTTCAACCTGGACGTCTGGGTCCACCGCGGCGCCGGGGCGTATATCTGCGGCGAGGAGACCGGGCTGATCGAGAGCCTCGAAGGCAAGCGCGGCTGGCCCCGGATCAAGCCGCCGTTCCCGGCGATCGAGGGGGCCTTCCGCAAGCCGACGGTCGTCAACAACGTGGAGACGCTCTGCTGCGTCCCCCACATCGTCGAGCGCGGGGCCGGCTGGTTCAAGTCGATCGGCACGCCCAAGAGCTACGGGCCGAAGCTCTACACGATCTCCGGACATGTGAACAAGCAGGTCTGCGTCGAGCTGCCGCTGGGGATCACCTGCCGGGCCCTCATCGAGGAGCACGGCGGCGGCGTCTGGAAGGGGCGGAAGGCCAAGGCAGCGGTCCCCGGCGGGATCAGCATGGGGCTGCTCTCGGCCGAGGAGCTCGACACGCCGCTCGACTTCGAGAGCCTCCGCAAGCCGGGCTGCCTGGGGCTGGGGACGGCGGCCGTGACGGTGATCGACGACCAGACGCCGATCATCGACTACCTCTACAACACGGCCCGCTTCTTCGCCCACGAGAGCTGCGGCCAGTGCACCCCGTGCCGCGAGGGCTGCAACTGGCTCAACCGCACGATCCGCCGGATCCGCGCCGGCGGCGGCCGGATCGAGGACCTGGACATCATGCTCAAGCAGGCCAACAACATGGGCATCATGCCCGGGACCACGATCTGCGGGCTCGCCGACGGCGCGGCCTGGCCGATCAAGAACGCCATCGGCAAGTTCCGGGGCGAGCTCGAGGAGTACATCCGCACTCACCAGTCGCCGGCCTACCAGGTCACGCCCCTCCAGGAGGCGATCGCCCACGGCGTCCGGCCCGACCCCGCCGCGCTCGTCACCCTGGCGGCGCCGGCACCGGCCCCCGCCCGGGCCTTGCACTCGCCCGGCGGACTGGCCCACTGAATCGCGACCCGCTCGTATCGACCCGGTCGATGCCCGGAACAGGAACCACGATGGCGACCATCATCATCAACGGCACCGAGTACCCGATCCCCGAGGGCGAGAAGCTCAACGCCATCCAGATGGCGAAGCGGGTCGGCATCGAGATCCCGTACTACTGCTGGCACCCCGCGCTTTCGGTCGTCGCCAACTGCCGGATGTGCGAGATCGAGGTCGGCTCGAAGGATCCCAAGACGGGCGAGATCCGGATGATGCCCAAGCTCGTCCCCGGCTGCCAGACCCCGGCGAAGGACGGCACGGTCCTGATCACCGACAGCCCGAAGATCAAGGAGCACCAGCGGATGGTCATGGAGCTCCTGCTCCTGAACCACCCGCTCGACTGCCCGGTCTGCGACCAGGCCGGAGAGTGCGGCCTCCAGGACTACAGCTACGAGTACGGCCAGGCGAGCCATCGCTTCGTCGAGGAACGGCTGGTCAACCCGCGGAAGAGCGTCTCCGACCTGGTCCAGCTCAACTCCGACCGCTGCATCATGTGCACCCGGTGCGTCCGGTTCACCCGCGAGATCAGCCAGACGTCCGAGCTCCAGGTGATGCGGCGGGGGAGCCACTCGGAGATCGACGTCTTCCCGGGCCATACCCTGGACGACAACCCGCTGGCCGGCAACGTCGTCGACGTCTGCCCGGTCGGCGCGCTGCTCGACAAGGATTTCCTCCACAACCAGCGGGTCTGGTTCCTGGCCAAGCACGACGGCCTCTGCACCCGGTGCTCCACCGGCTGCAACATCAGCGTCGAGGAGAGCAAGGGGAAGATCTGGCGGTTCAAGCCGCGGTCCAACCCCCACGTCAACGACTACTGGATCTGCGACGAGGGCCGCTACAGCTACAAGTCCGCGAACGATCCCCATCTGCTGGACGCCATGTACGTCCGCAAGGACGACGACCTCAAGCCCACCCCCGTGGACGAGGCGCTCAAGGCCGTGGACCGGGGCCTCCGCGAGGCGAGCGAGAAGGGCGTGGTCGCGGCCGTGCTCTCGCCGTTCCTGACCGTCGAGGAGGCGTATCTCGCCGCCCGCTACATCAAGGGGCTCGGCGAGAAGAACGTGCTGGCCCTGGGGCCGGTCCCGGTCAACGGCGTGGACCGCACGTTCAAGCCCGACAAGTCCACCGGGCGGACCGGCGACACCAGCTTCATCGAGCCCCGGCCGTTCACGATCCACGCCGAGAAGTGCCCCAACCGCAAGGGGGTGGAGGCCGTGCTCGAGCACCTGCAAGGCTCGGTCGTCCCGTTCGACGAACTCGCCGCGCGGGCCTCGAAGGGCGAATTCGCCGCGCTCTACGTGATCTCCGGTTCGATCGACGCCTGGAACGACGAGGCGACGGCCAAGGCGCTCCGCTCGGGCGTGCCGTTCCTGGTCCTCCAGGACACGAACGTGACGCCGCTGGCCCACCTGTCCGACGTGGTCCTCGCCGGGGCGACCTTCGCGGAGAAGGCCGGATCCTACGTGAACGCCGACGGCCGGCTCCAGTACGCCGGGGCCGCGCTGCCGCCGCGCGAGGGCTCGCTGCCGGACCTCGACCTGCTGTCCATCCTCCTCAATCGGCCCGGCCCGGCCCGGTCGGGCGAGGTGCTCGCGGAGCTGGCCGAGGCGGTCCCCGCCTTCGCCGCCGCGAAGGGAGGGGTCTTGCCGGCGACGGGCCAGGACCTGTCCGCCGGCTCGGGGGCGAAGCCGAAGTCGGATCCGCCGGCGTTCGTCGATTCCTGGTTCGCGCCGCAGGGGGCGGCACGCTACCGCTGATCTCGATCGAGGCTAGAGAGCGACGAAATAACGGTCACGGCTGGGAGTCCTGAAGCGATGCTCGTGTTCCTCGGAATCCTCCTGAAGATCCTCATCGTGGTGAACGTCGCGATGGGGGTCGTCGCCTACCTGATCTGGGTGGAGCGGAAGGTCGCCGCTTACGCCCAGGACCGGATCGGCCCGAATCGGTGCGGGAGCGAGTTCATGGTCCCCTTCGGGCTGCTCCAGCCGCTCGCCGACGGGGCCAAGATGCTCCTCAAGGAGGACGTGATCCCGGGCTACGTGAGCAAGCCGGTCTACATCCTGGCCCCGCTGATCGCCATCGTGGCCGCGATGATCGGCTTCGCGGTCGTGCCCTTCGGCCCGGTCGGCCCCGATCAATGGATGAACTTCCAGATCGCGCCCAACGTCAACATCGGGATCCTCTACGTCTTCGCCGTGGGCAGCCTGGCCGTCTACGGCGTGGTCCTGGCCGGCTGGGCGTCGAACAACAAGTACGCGTTCCTGGGCGGGCTCCGCTCGAGCGCCCAGCTCATCAGCTACGAGATCCCGCTGGGGATGTCGATCCTGGGCATGGTGCTGATCGCCGGCTCGCTCGACCTGAACACGATCGTCAACTGGCAGGACAACCACGTCTGGGGGATCGTCGTCCAGCCGCTGGGGTTCCTGCTGTTCCTGGTGAGCGGCTTCGCCGAGACCAACCGGCTGCCGTTCGACCTGCCCGAGTCCGAGCAGGAGCTCGTCGGCGGATTCCACACCGAGTACTCGGCGATGAAGTTCGGCATGTTCTTCCTGGGCGAGTACCTGCACGTGATCACGGTCAGCTTCCTGATCGCCGTCCTCTTCCTGGGAGGATGGGACCTGCCGGGCCTCAATCAGGAGCAGACCAGCGTGATCAGCTCGCTGATCAAGATGACCGTGCTGCTGATCAAGGTGGCGGTGATCATCCTGATCATCATGTGGGTCCGCTGGACGCTGCCGCGGTTCCGCTACGACCAGCTCATGGACCTGGCCTGGAAGTCGATGATCCCGCTGTCGATCGTCAACCTGGTGGCGACGTCCGGGATCGTCCAGCTCGTCTACTCGTATTCGGCCTCCTAGGGAGAGAACGCGTTGCGACCCGACGACCCGAGCCTGAAGAAGATGGAGCCGCCGCGGCTGACGTTCGGCGACCGCATCTACCTCCCCCAGATCGCGGCGGGCCTGTTCGTGACCGCGCAGCATATTGGGGGCGTCCTCTTCAAGAACCAGGCGATCACCGTCCAGTATCCCGAGGAGCAGCACGTCCCGAGCCCGAATTACCGGGGCGTGCACCGGCTCAACAAGGACGACCAGGGGCGGCCCAAGTGCGTCGCCTGCATGCTCTGCGCCACTGCCTGCCCGGCGCACTGCATCGACATCGTCGGCACGACGGCCCCCGAGAGCTGGCCCGACCGCGAGAAGTACCCGGCCAGCTTCGTCATCGACGAGCTGCGGTGCATCTACTGCGGGATGTGCGAGGAGGCCTGCCCGGTGGACGCCATCGAGCTGACCGGCCTCTATGACTTGACCGGCCTGACCCGCGAGCAGATGATCTTCGACAAGACCAAGCTCCTGTCGGTCTTCGACGCCACCCGCGACGCCGAGCCGATGCGATACACGGCGCCGCCGGCCCCCTCGGCCGCGACCGAGATGCTTCCCTCGCCGATTGTTTGATCCACGGTCAGGACCCCGCGATGACCGCGGGGAATGGCCATCTAGAACCCGATCACGAGCCGACCAACCGTCCAGGAACGCTTAACCGTGACCTTCATCCTCGAGTTCATCCGCTACAACCTCGAGATCATCCTCGCCACCCTCTTCGTCGGCCTCGGCGCGGCGGGGACCTACCTGCTGCTGCCGCACCGGCACGGGAAGGCGCGGCCGCGCGTGCTGCACCTCGCCGGCGCCTGCTTCGCCGCCGCCGGCCTAATCGGCTACGCCACCATGTGGAGCGCCCCCGGCGGCGGGCTATCCGGCGGCTTCTTCTACCTCTTCAGCATCGGCGCGCTCGTCGGCGCGGTGCTCACGGTGACGAGCCGCAACCCGGTCTACAGCGCCCTCTGGTTCGCGTCGGTGATCCTCTCCACGGCGGGGCTCTTCCTCCTGGCCGGTGCCGAGTTCCTGGCGGCCGGGACGATCATCGTCTACGCCGGGGCGATCATCGTCACCTTCCTCTTCGTCATCATGCTGGCGCAGATGGAAGGGAAGGCGGAGTACGACCGGGCCGCGCGGGCGCCCGGCGCGGCCACGCTGACCTGCTTCGGCATCCTCTGGTCCCTGATCTACCTGATCGGCCCGCTCCAGGCCGAGCGTTCGATGAACGTCACCGACTCGAATGTCCAGAGCGTCGCCGAGCGGGCCCTGATCCGGAGCGGCGACCTGGTGGACCACCACATCCTGGTCAGCGGGACGGCCGAGCGGACGATCCTCGAGCAGGCCGTGAGGCCGACGTCCTCGCTCCGCGACCCCGCCGGGGCCGCCAAGCCGAACGTCGCCGGCCTCGGCGAGGCCCTCTACACGGACCACCTGATCACCATCGAGCTGGCCGGCGCCCTGCTGTTCGTGGCCCTGATCGCGGCGGTCGCGATCACCAATCCCAGGCGACCGGTCCGGCCCGGCGAGGCATCCGCCTGATCGGCCGCCGGACGACGCGGCCGTCGCGACCCGAGACCGCCCTAACCGCGAGCGAAGCCCAAAGAGCTCAAACATGACAGCCCCAGACCCGTTCACGCTCGACCTCCTGAGGAACTACCTGCTCGTCGGGGCGGCACTCTTCGCCCTGGGGATGCTCGGATTCCTCTCGCGGCGGAACCTGATCGTGATGTTCCTGTCCGCCGAGATGATGCTCCAGGGCACGGCGCTCTCGCTCGTCGCCTTCGGCCGGTATCACGGCAACTGGACCGGGCAGGTCTTCACGATCGTGATCCTCACCGTGGCCGCCTGCGAGGCGTCGATCGCGCTGGCCCTGATCGTCGTCCTCTACAACCGGCGGTCCTCGCTGGACGTCACCCTCTGGCAGGACATCCGCGAGCCGGGCATCCGGCCCGAGTCCCCCGCGATCGAGACGGCCGAGGCCGAGCCCGTGGAGGTCATCCCCGGCCCCGAATCGTATCCGGCCCTGGTGCCGTCCGGCATCGAGCCGACGCACCCGGTCGAGCCCTGGCTGGAGCGGCGGAAATAGTCAAACCCGGGCCGGTCGGCCTCGGGACGAAACGAGCGCGGGCGGGACGAACCCAAGCGGCAAGAGGAGTCGGGACGTGTCAGGTTTCTTCGTCGATAACGTGTGGATCATCCCGTGCCTGCCGCTGATCGGCGCGGGCATCGCGGCGATCGGCGCCCGCTGGCTGAAGGGGAACGCGCACGTCCCGGTGATCGCGGGGATCGCCCTGGCCTTCCTGGTCTCGCTGGGCGCGCTGGCCCACGCGGCTCCGCAGAACGCGCCGCTCGTCGGCCGCTGGCTGTCGATCAGCGGGCTCGAGGTCCCGTTCGAGTTCCGGGTCGACGGCCTGACGACCATGATGCTGTCCATGGTCACGTTCGTGTCGACGCTGGTCGCGATCTTCGCCGTCGGCTACATGGCGGGGGACCCGAGCTATCCGCGGTTCTTCGCCCTGATCGGCCTCTTCGTCTTCTCGATGACCGGCCTGGTCCTGTCGAACAACTACCTGCTGACCTATGCGTTCTGGGAAGGCGTGGGCGTCTGCAGCTACATGCTGATCGGCTACTGGCACAGCCGCAAGTCGGCGGCGGCGGCGGCCATGAAGGCCTTCCTGGTGAACCGGGTCGGCGACCTCGGCTTCGCGATCGCGATCTTCTGGATGTGGACGCTGGTCCCGGAGCACAACCTTAGCTACGCGAACGTGCTCAGCCCGGAGACGCTGGCGGGCCTGCCGGAGGCGGCGAAGGTCGGGATCCCGCTCCTCCTCTTCTGGGCGGCCACGGCCAAGAGTGCCCAGGTCCCGCTCTACGTCTGGCTGCCGGACGCGATGGAAGGCCCGACGCCGGTCTCGGCCCTGATCCACGCCGCGACCATGGTCACGGCCGGCGTCTACCTGATCGCCCGGTCCACCCCGCTCGTCGCCCTCTCGCCGGGCGTCCAGGCGCTCATCGCCGCGACCGGCTGCGTCACGGCCCTCCTGGCCGCGCTGATCGCGCTCACGCAGAACGACCTCAAGCGGGTGATGGCCTATTCCACGGTCAGCCAGCTCGGCTACATGTTCATGGGCCTGGGGGCCGGCGTCGGCGAGGTCGCCCAGCTCGCGGTCGTGGCGGCGATGTTCCACCTGTTCACCCACGCCTTCTTCAAGGCCCTCCTCTTCCTGTCGTCCGGCAGCGTGATGCACGCGATGGGCGACGTGATCGACATGCGGCGGTTCGGCGGCCTGCGGCACCGCCTCCCCTACACGCACCTCGCCTTCCTGGTCGGAGGGCTGGCGCTGGCCGGCCTCTTCCCGATGGCGGGCTTCTTCAGCAAGGACGAGATCCTGCTGGCGCTCAAGTCCGCCTCGCACGCGGCCGGAGAGCACGGCTGGGGCGGGGTCTATTTGCTGGTCTACTGGGTGGCGATCCTCACGGCCGGGATGACGGCCTTCTACACGGGGCGGGCCTACTTCCTGACCTTCTGGGGGCCGGAGAAGCTCCCCTCCCCGGACGATCCGGAGGCACCCCCGGCCACGGCAGGACATGGCCACGCCCACGGCCACGGGCACGATGACGCCCACGGCCACGGCGAGGAGGACCTGAACGCCCGCGGCGACGCGGCCCACGGCCACGGCGAGGTCGGCCACGAGTCGCCGTACGTCATGACCATCCCGCTCATGATCCTGGCGGCCTGTGCGATCCTGGTCGGCATGTTCTTCGGCCCGACCGAGCTCTTCGCCGGGCACCTGGAGAAGACGCTCGCGTTCGAGGAGCTGGGCCACGGCGAGCATCACTTCGACTGGATGACGGCGATCGTCAGCACGGTCGCGGCCGTGGCGGGGATCGCGGGGGCCTATGTGCTCTACGGCAAGCGGAGTCCGGTCCCGGCCCGGCTCGCCGCTCGGTTCCCGAGGCTCTACGCGGCCTCGCTCAACAAGTTCTACGTGGACGAGGTGTACGACTGGGTGGTGGTCAAGACCACCAAGGCGTTCGCCCTGGTCGCGGAGTTCCTGGACGTCTACCTGGTCCATCGGCTCGTGCTCGGGATCGCCAGGGTGCCGAAGTTGATCTCGGGCGAGATCCTGGCGAAGTACCAGAACGGGCTCCTCCAGTATTACGCGGCGGCCTCGGCGGTCGGCGTGGCCGTCCTCCTCTTCCTCCTGCTTTTCGCCTGAGCCTTGGCCGGGCCCGGCCCCCTGAAGACGCTCACGAGGGACGATTGATGGCGACACTCCTGGCGATCACGGTGCTGCTCCCCCTGATGGGGAGCATCATCCTCGTGCTGACGCCGAAGCTGGGCAAGAACCAGGCGCGGCTGATCGCGCTGGGCTTCACGCTGGCGACGATGGCTTTCAGCCTGATCCTCCTGCTGGCTTTCAAGACGGGCGTGCTCACGCCCCAGTTCGCCTTCGGCGAGCCCGGAGGTCCGTACGGACTGAGCTGGATCGCCCAGCCGGACATCCGCCTGGCGCTGGGGCTGGACGGGCTGAGCCTCTGGCTCTTCATGCTGACGTCCCTGCTGATGATCACGGCCGTGCTCT
This sequence comes from Aquisphaera insulae, assembly GCF_011064615.1. Lineage (GTDB taxonomy): Bacteria > Planctomycetota > Planctomycetia > Isosphaerales > Isosphaeraceae > Aquisphaera > Aquisphaera insulae. The sequence continues at coordinate 148,568 of NZ_JAALJH010000006.1, forward strand.
CGTCGTGGGAGGCGATCGAGCAGCGGGCCCCGCTCTACTATGCGTTCCTGCTGGCCTTGCAGACGGGCCTGCTGGGGCTCTTCGCCAGCCTGGACGTGATCCTCTTCTACATCTTCTTCGAGTTCACCCTGATCCCGCTCTTCTTCATCATCGGCCTCTGGGGCGGCCCGGACCGCCAGCGGGCGTCGGTGACGTTCTTCCTCTACACGCTGGCCGGCAGCCTGCTGACGCTGCTCGGGGTCATCGCGCTGGTCGTGGTCCACTATCAGCACTCGCCCGACCACGTCCTCACGTTCTCGATCCCGAAGCTGACCCAGGGGCTGGCGAGCCTGCCGTGGGCCCACTGGCACGACGTGGGACGATGGACGAGCCCCCAGGTCCTGATCTTCCTGCTCCTGTTCGCCGGGTTCGCGATCAAGGTCCCGATGTTCCCGTTCCACACCTGGCTCCCGCTGGCGCACGTGGAGGCGCCGACGGCCGGGTCGATCATCCTGGCCGGGGTGCTGCTGAAGGTGGGATCCTACGGCCTGCTCCGGTTCAACATGGGGATGACGCCGCTGGGCGCCGTGGCCCTCTTCCCGCTGCTGGCGACGCTGTCGGTGATCGGCATCATCTACGGGGCTCTCGTGGCGCTCTCCCAGACCGACATCAAGCGGATGGTCGCCTACAGCTCGGTCAGCCACATGGGGTTCATCGCGCTGGGGATGTTCGCCCTCAACGCGACGGGGATGGACGGCTCGGCGATCCAGATGATCAATCACGGGCTGACCACGGGCGCCCTCTTCGCCTGCGTGGGGATCCTCTACGAGCGGTATCACACCCGCGAGATGGACGAGATCGGCGGTCTCTGGAACCGGCTGCCGCTGCTCGCCTTCTTCCTGTTCCTGTCGGCCTACGGATCCGCGGCCCTGCCGGGGCTGAACGGGTTCGTCGGCGAGTTCCCGATCCTGACCGGGATGTTCGCGGAGAGCCCGAGGGCCGGCGTCCTGGCCGCCACGGGCATGGTCGTGGGCGCCTATTACCTGTTCCAGATGCTTCGCAAGGTCGTGTTCGGGCCGCTCCGCGAGCCGCACGCCCACGGCGACGCGAAGGGGGCGGAGGCCCACGCGGCCGTCCGGCCGATCGGCTGGCATGAGATCGCGGCCCTGGCGCCGCTGATGGCCCTGATCGTGGTCATCGGCGTGGTGCCCGGTCCATTCCTCGACCGGATCCGCCCCACGGTGGGCGAGATCGACAAGAACCTCCAGGCCCAGCGCCTGGTCCGCACGATCGAGAGTCCGACCCAGGAGCCCGGCGTGGGGTCGATCCACGTCGGCCGCGGGGCCGGCTCGCGGGGCAGTAGCGGTGGAGGCCGTTGATGAATCCCGAGTTCGCCTACGAGTCGGTCACCCAGACACTCAAGATCCTGTCGCCGGAGCTGATCCTCCTGGCCACGTCGATCGCGATGATGACGGCCTCGCCGTTCCTCACGCTGCCGCGGCGGACGTGGTGCGCCCTGGCGGCCGGCGGCCTCGTCGCCTCGCTGCTCGCCCTCTCGCTGGTCATCGGCATCCGGCCCGAGCCGTATGCGGCGATCGCCATCAACGACTCGCTGAGCGTCTACGGGCGGCTCCTGGTCATCGTCACCGGCCTGGTGCTCCTGGCCCTCGCGCACGAGGAGCCCCCCGACGACCGCGCCGCGGAGTTCTTCGGCGCCCTCCTGATGATCAACGCCGGCGCCATGGTCGTGACGACGGCCAATGAGCTGGTCCTGCTCTTCGTGGGGCTGGAGCTCGTGAGCATCCCGACCTACCTGCTGCTCTACCTGAGCCGTCGGACGACGACGACGCAGGAGACCGCGACCAAGTACTTCTACCTGAGCATCTTCTCGTCGGGTTTGCTCCTCTTCGGCCTCGCCTTCCTCTACGGCATGAGCGGGATCAGCAACCTGAAAGCGATCTCGGCGCTCTCGTGGACGTTCTCGATCCCGAACCCTCAGCTCGGGTTCATCGCCGTCGTGTTCGTGATGGCCGGGCTCTGCTTCCGGGTGGCCGCGGTGCCGTTCCACTTCTACGCGCCGGACGTCTACCAGGGCTCGCCCACGGTGATCGCGGCGATGCTCTCCTGGGTCCCCAAGGGGGTCGGATTCGTGGCGATGGTGCGGGCCCTGACCGCGGTCTTCGCCGTCAAGGGCGCGCAGGATCCGCTCGTCGCCAAGGCGGTCCTGCTCTGCTGGCTGCTGGCGGCGGCGACGATGATCGTCGGGAACACGATGGCCCTGCTCCAGAGCGACTTGAAGCGGCTGCTGGCCTACTCGTCGATCGCCCACGCGGGCTACCTGATGATCGGGGCCACCGTGGCCTTCTCCAACGGGCCGGGCAGCGGCGGGGTCTACTTCGGCTGCGAGGGGATCTTCTTCTACCTCTTCGCCTACGCCTTCATGACCCTGGGCGCCTTCGGGGTGATCATCGCCCTGAGATTGCCGACCAGGCCCGTGGAGACGGTGGAGGACCTGGACGGCCTGGGCGCGACGCGCCCCCTGGCCGCCCTGGCGCTGGCGATCTGCCTGCTGAGCCTCAGCGGCATCCCCCCGCTCCTGGGATTCATGGGCAAGCTGACGATCTTCATGGCGGCCTTCGGGGCCAACTCCGACCAGGACTTCGGCCTGCTGGTGGGCCTGGCCGTGATCGGCGTCCTGAACGCGGCGGTGGGGGCCTATTACTACCTCCGGATCGTCGTGGGGATGTACCTCAAGCCGTCGCGGCAGAAGGTGACCGTCACGGGGGGCTGGCCGGTGGCGGTAGCGGTGGGGTTCTGTGCGACACTCACGCTCTTGCTGGGACTTTATCCGGTCCCGGTGTCGCGGGCGGCCCGGGAATCGGCCGTCGCCGCGGTCACCCGCGACCTGCCGTCCCGGCCCGCCGCGGCCGCGAGCGCCCCGGCGAGGGCGGCGGAGGTGGCCCAGGCAGAGGCAGGCAATTGATAGATCCTCGCCAATCGCTTATCCTCGTCGTGCCCTTCTCCCAACGTGGGTGAGGCTGCGCCCGGATGAGTCCGCACGATGCGGCATGATCGGTCCCCGTCCGGATAGACGAGGTCTGAGGCCATGCAACACGGTGACGGCTCATCCTCCCCGCCGGGGAATCTCGCCCCCGAGTTCCAGCAGCTCTGGGAAGGGTCGACGTCCTCGCCGGATGTCTTCCACTTCCTTTCCCGCCATCCCTCGGCGGCCATGGACGAGAAGGTCGACGTCCTGCGGGTCGACCAGAAGTATCGCTGGAAGACGGGCAAGCCGCTCTCGCTTCAGACGTATCTCCGCCGGCTTCCGAGCCTGGCGGAGCGGCTCGACCTGATCCGCAAGCTGATTGCCGGCGACCAGTCGTGCCGTCGCGAGTCCCTCGCGTCGGGCTCGACCTCGCCCGGGCAGTCGGAGGCCGGCGGATCGACCGAGTCCGCGACCCAGGTCGTGGAGATGCCCGGCTCGCTGCTGGAGACCATGGCCGAGGAGCCGCCGAGATCCGGAGAGGCCACCTCCGCGGGCCATCCCGCGGCGACGACGCCCCCCGTGCGGCCCTCGGAGATTGGGGGCGGCGGCGGGACGACGGGCACGACCGGATCGGGGGGCGACGATCGCCTGGACTTCCAGTTGGATTCCATCGCGGATGGGCTCCGCGATCGACCGCGGCTGGGCCCGGTCCTCGCCAGCACGCGATTCACCCCGATCCGGCGGCTGGGTGCCGGCGGGATGGGCTTCGTCTTCGAGGCCTACGACGAGGAGCGAGGGGAGGTGGTCGCGATCAAGACGATGCGGCGCGTCGACCCCGCCGGCCTCTTCCGGTTCAAGGGCGAGTTCCGCTCCCTGAGCGACCTCACCCACCCCAACCTGGTCCAGTTCCACCAGCTCTTCGCCGTGGACGACTGCTGGTTCCTCACGATGGAGCTGGTCGACGGCTGCGACTTCCTCGCCTACGTCCGCGGCGATTCCGCGCCCGCGTTCGAGGACGCGACTCGGCTCTCCGCCCCGCGAGAGCCCACCCGGATCACGCCGACGCCGCCCGCCTCGTTCGTATCGAGACCGATGGCGCCCCTCTCGGGGACGGCCTTGGGGGTCGGCATCGGGATGATCGAGCCGGCGACGGAGGAGCCGCCGACTCACCCGTCGCCGCCGCCCCTCGACCTGGCGCGGTTCCGGTCGGCCCTGATCCAGCTCTCCGAGGGCCTCCAGGCCCTGCACACGGCCCGGAAGCTGCACCGAGACATCAAGCCCACCAACGTCCTGGTGACCGACGAAGGCCGCGTGGTGATCCTCGATTTCGGTCTCGCCGCCGACCTCGAGCCGGGCTTCCTCAAGGGGTCGCCGGAGCGGGACCGCCAGGTGGTCGGGACGCTGGCGCACATGTCGCCGGAGCAATCGCTGGGCATGAGCATCACGCCGGCCAGCGACTGGTACAGCGTGGGGGTCATCGTCTATCAGGCCCTGACCGGCCGGCTCCCCTACTGCGGCACCTTCGACGAGGTCATCATCAAGAAGCAGAGGAGCCGCCCCACGCCGCCCGACGAGATCGTCCGCGGGTTGCCTCCGGATCTGGTCTCGCTCTGCATGGACCTGCTGGAACGCGAGCCCGATCGCCGGCCGACGGGGTCTCAGGTGCTCGAACGCCTGACGGGGGAGGCGGGGATCGGCGGCGCCGACCCGGAGCGACGCCGCGTCCTGTCGCTGATCGGGCGGGACTGGCACCGCCAGGTCCTGAGGTCCGCCTACGCGGCCCTGAGGGAAGGCCAGGCTCCATCCGTCTTCATCTATGGCGGCTCCGGTACCGGCAAGACGGCGCTCGTCCGATCGTTCCTGGACGAGCTGGCGGCCAACGAGGACGTGGTGATCCTGGCGGGCCGCTGCTACGAGCAGGAATGGGTGCCGTTCAAGGCCGTGGATAGCCTGGTGGACGCCCTGGCGCGGCACCTCAAGACGCTGCCGAAGGAGGTCCTGGACGAGGTCCTCCCCGCCGATGCCTGGCTGTTGGCCCGCATCTTCCCGGTCCTCCGCGGCGTGGAGCGGATCCTCCAGGGGCGCCGGCCCACGACGGAGCTGCCCGACCCCCAGGAGATGCGGCTCCGGGTCTTCTCCGCCTTCCGCAAGCTCTTCCAGCGGCTCGGCCGGATCTCCCGGCTGGTGCTGGCGGTGGACGACCTGCAATGGGGAGACGCCGACGGCGCCGTGCTGATCTCCGACCTGCTGGACGGGCCGAACCCGCCCCGCATGCTCTTCCTCGGCTGCTTCCGTCAGGAGGAGATGGCCCAGAGTCGGCTGCTCCAGACCCTCCGCCAGGTCCGGGCCGAGGACCGGCCCGCGGTCTGGCATCGGGACCTGTACGTCCAGCCGCTCACCCAGGTCGAGTCGCGTTCGCTGGCGCTCGCCCTGCTGGGGGTGGACGACCAGGTCGCCCTCCTTCAGGCCCACCTGGCCGCGCGCGAGTCGGGGGGGAACCCGCTGTTCATCGAGGAGCTGATCAAGCACCTCCAGTCCGCGGGCCCGGGCCACGAGTGGGATCCGTCCTCGACGGTGGACCTGGAATCCGCGCTCTGGTCGCGGATCCGGACCCAGCCCGTGGACGCGCAGCGGCTGCTCGAGGCGATCGCGGTCTCCGGCCGGCCGATCCGCGAGACGCTGGCCTTCCGCGCCGCGGGCCTGGATGCGGGGGGGCGGGTCGCGCTCGGCGCGCTCCGATCCTCGCGGCTGGTCCGGGGCATCGGGCCGTCGCGGAAGGACCAGGTCGAGACCTACCACGACCGGATCCGCGAGACCGTCCTGGCCCACCTCTCGCCGGAGGCCCTCCGAGGGATCCACGAGCGTCTGGCCGAGGTCCTCGAGGGGGCGGGGCTCGACGACCCGGAGGTGCTCGCCGGCCACCTGCAGGGTGCGGGCCTCGCGGAAAGGGCGGCGGCCCTGTACGTCCAGGCCGCGGAGAAGGCGATGGAGGCCCTGGCCTTCGATCACGCCGTTCGACTCTATCGCCGGGCGCTCGAGCTGGAGGCATCGCCCCCCGCGGAGGTCCGCCGGCTCCATCGCCGGCTCGGCGCCGCGCTGGCGAGCAACGGCCGCGGCGCCGAGGCGGCCGCCGCCTACCTGCTCGCGTCCGAGGGGACGACTGCCGCCGAGGGGGTGGAGCTGACCAGGCTCGCCTCCACCCAGCTCCTGATCAGCGGCCATGTGGACGAGGGCCTGGCGCTGCTCCGGACGATCCTCCGGCCGCTCTGCCTGAACATGCCGCCGACGCCCCGCCGCGCCCTCCTCTCGCTGACCTGGCACCGGACCCTCCTCCGCCTTCGTGGGCTCCGGTTCCGGCCCCGCGACGAGACCCAGGTCTCGGCCGTGGCGCTCACGCGGATCGACCTCTGCTGGTCGGCCGTCGCCGGCCTGAGCGTCATCGATCCCATCCTGGGCGCCGACTTCCAGACCAGGGGCCTGCTCCTGGCACTCAAGGCCGGTGAGCCCTTCCGGATCGCGCGGGCCCTCGCCATGGAGGCCGCGCACCGGTCCACCGCGGGCCTGAGCACGGCCCGCTACGCCGACTCCCTGCTGGCACGGGCCGAGCGACTGGCCGGCACGCTCGATCGACCGGAGGCGCGGGGCGTCATCGCGATGGTCCGCGGCGTGACCTTCCTGATGCGCGGGGACTGGCGACCCTCCATCGACGCCTTCGAGATCGCCGAGACGCTCTTCCGCGACCATTGCACCGGCGTGACCTGGGAACGGAACACCGTCCGCTGCCTGGAGCTCTGGTCCATGCTCCACGCCGGACGGCTCGCCGAGCTCGAGAAGCGCTGGAGCGTCTTCACCCGCGAGGCCGAGGAGCGCGGCGACCTCTACGCGACGACGACCCTCACCAGCTTCTTCCTGGCCATGATCCGCCTGGCGCAGGACCGGCCGGCCGAGATCCGCGCCGAGCTCGAGCGCGCCATGAGCCGCTGGCGTCGCCAGGGGTTCTTCGTGCAGCACTCCACGGAGCTCGTCTCCCTGCTCCACCTGGACCTCTACCAGGGGAGCGTCGCGGCCGCCTGGGAGCGGATCAACGCCGCCTGGCCCGCCTACACGCGGTCACTCCTGCCGCGGATTCAGGTCAATCGCATCCAGTTGCTGGAGCTGCACGCGCGCGCCGCGCTGGCGATGGCCGAGGGCCTCGAGGACAACCAGCCTCATCTGCTGGCGGCCGAGGAGGACGCGAGGAAGCTCGAGAGGGAAGGGCAGGGTTGGGCGATCGCCCATTCCCGGTTCATCCGGGCGGGCATCGCCGCGGTGCGGGAGGACGCCACCACCGCGAGCTACCGGCTCGAGCAGGCCGCCGCGCTGTATGACACCGTTGACATGCCCTTGAGCGCCGCCGTGATGCGCTACCGGATCGGGGAGATCGTCGGCAGCTCGGAGGGGAAGGCCCTCATCGCCCGGTCGGAGTCGGTCCTGCGGGAGCAATCGATCGCGGCCCCCGAGAGGTGGGCGCGGATGATCGCCCCCGGATTCGCCCGGATCGCCGCCAGCCGCGTGGAGACCAGCCTCTGACCGGCCGCCGACTCGCCGCGGCGGATCGCCCCTTCAGTCGCGGCCCGCCTCGACCCGCGCCCGCCGGATGGCATCGACGTAGGCATCGGGCAAGGCCCGGTATTTCCCGTCCTCGGTCCACCACCGGGGCGTCTCGGTGTAGATCCAGACATACTCATCGGTGCGGGCCAGCGCCTGGCGAAGCGCGGTCCGGAATCGATCGGGCGAGAAGTGGTTGGACTCCGGTCGATCGACGCTCCAGCCCTTGTTCCGCCAGTCGTGATCGAGCCAGAGTCCGAAGCCGGCCTTCATCACGCGACGATAGGCCGCCGGATCCTCCGAGAGTTCGGCCGCGCGCGACCGGATCACCCGGCGAGCCTCCTCGAATCGCTCCCCGTCCAGGAAGCCGTAGGAGGGCTCGTATCCATCGATGATCACGGCGTCACCCGAGGTAGCCTCGATCAGCCCGTCCACGAACGGGACGAGGAGGCCGTACGGGCACTCCCTTAGCGGCTTCCGGCCGCCGTCCGTCTGCTTCCAGGCGTAACTGTGCCCGAAGGTCAGCATCACCTTGATCCCGGGGAAGCCCGCCCGGAACGCTTCCATGACCTCTCGGCCCCGTCGCCTGGCCTGCGCCCGATAGTCTTCCCAGGACTTGCCGGTCCGAGCCGCCAGCTTGCGATAATCGAAGACCTGCCCTTCGTACTGCTCGGTATCCAGCAGGATGCCCGCCCCGCCGCGGGCGAGGACCGCGGCGACTCGGGCGTTGGCGATGACGGCGGAGTGGTCGTCGAACCAGTCGAGGTCGCCGGGCGTTACGTTGAACCGGAGGAAGTTCTCGTCGAAGCCCCTGCCATCCTGGCGTCCCGATGGCGCCAGCGCGGGGCCGAACTCGTCGAGCCGGAACGTCCTCTTGCCCCATCCCTTCCAGGTGAGGCTCTCGGCAGGCTTACCCGGAGTCGACGTGTTGACGTGATAGACGCAGCCGTCGAACGGCGATGCGGCCATCCTGGCCCGGTCGCGGGCGATGGTCGCGGCGTCGGGCTCGTCCCAGCCGAACTCGATCAGCTTGCGGGTGCCGGCCGGCCGACGCTCCGGGCCATCGTCGCCCTCGGGGCCGGACTCGAACGCACGCGCGGGGCCGGCCCCGATCAGGCCGATCCACGCCGCGACGACCGCGATCCAAGCACTCCCGCCGGAGATCCCGCGACGGCCCCCGATCGTCAGCATGATTGGCCCCCCTGGTTCATGCGAGTTCCCGGACCGCGTCATCCGCGCCGGATTTCACGCGGCCCCGGGACAACCGCCAGCGTTCATAGCGTGGTTGAAGCGAGCGATAGATCGGAAACCCGGCCAGGACGCCGAGGACGTCGGTAATCCCGTCGACCAGCTCGCCGTCGCGGTTGATGATCTCCCAGGTCTGCACCAGCTCCGTCAGGACCGCGAGGAAGCTCCCCGCCGCCAGCACGAGGAGATAGTCACGAAGCCGACCGCTCGTCGTCCGGAGCCAGAGGACCGAGAAGACGACGAACATCCCCGCGTGGACCACCTTGTCAAGGTGCGCGATCTCCACGAACGTCCCATGGCCCTCCGCCGCGGGCAGATAGGTCCCCGGTGTCCAGCAGAGGATCAGGATCACGGCGGTCCACAGCAAGGCGGCCCCAAGACGCAACCGCTCAGCCATCGGGCGAGGCCCTCCAGGATTGAGTGAGTCTGGGGCGCATTCTACCCGAACCCGGCGACGCGCTTCAGCGCCGACTCGACGACCTCGCAGGGCGACGGCCAGCCCGATACGAAAGTCGGATTTCGCGCGAACATCCCGGACGGGTCCGCCGTCTGTTGGTATGTCGCCAGGGTGATCCGGTGAAGGCCAGAACGGAGGGCCGGCCGGTCGCCAGGCTCACGCCGAACCGATGAGGAACGGGCCATGCGGGCACAATCTCTCGATCCGCGATCGAATCGGGAAGCCGACGGCAAACGGCCATCCGCCTCGTTTTCGCCCTCGTGGCCGGCGTCCTCCTATCCCGAAAGTCCCTCCGGCTGACGCCCCAGGTCTCGGCATTCCTCATGGAAACCGCCAGGCCCGGGGGCACGAACTCCGGGCCTTTTTCGTCCCATGCACGGGCCGGTAGCTGAGATGGTTTAGCGCCACTCTGAAACAGTGGAGACGTGGATTCGAGCGCCACACGGCCCACTCCATCCCCCCGCCGGGGGGACCGAGGAAGGTACGCCCGTTCGTCTAACGGTCAGGACGCCGCCCTTTCAAGGCGACAACGAGGGTTCGACTCCCTCACGGGTGACTCGGTGAAGGCCTGCGTGATCGAGACATACGGCCGGGGCGACTGGGGGCGCGGGCGGTCTCCAAAACCGCCGTCTCGCGGGTTCGAATCCTGCCGGCCGTGCTGGGATCGGGGTTGTGGTGTAGCGGCAGCACATCGGCCTTTTAAGCCGGGGAGCGGGGGTTCGAATCCCTCCAGCCCCATCGGGAGGTAATTGATCTCATGATTGTCCGTCCACGGCCTGTAGCTCAGCGGTAGAGCGCTCGGCTGATAACCGGGAGAGGGAGGTTCGATTCCTCCCGGGCCGACTGGACCGATACCGACGAGCCACGCGGCGGATCCGGGACCAAGGTGTTAGCGGCAGCACACCTGGCTCTTAACCAGGCGGGTGAGGGTTCGAGCCCCTCTGGTCCCACTCTCTCTTTGACAATTCGGCGACGGTGCACGGTGCCCATGATGTAACGGCAGCCTCCCGCCTTGCCATGGCGGATGTGCGGGTTCAAGTCCCGCTGGGCACTCTCACCGAGGTGTAGGAAAGTGGCCGAATCCGCCTGCTTCGGGAGCAGGAGACCGCTGGTTCGAATCCAGCCACCTCGACTGACTCGTTTCGTCGACTTCCGCCATCGCGGGTCGATGATCGTTCCTCCAGCCGCGAACCGAGATGCTGGCTCGAGCCAATGCCAGGCTACTCATCCACCCCGAAGAGCCACTCGCAAGCGAAGGCTCGAACGAGGTACAGTCCCCGAAGGCTCGGCGATCGAGAAACTAATGATGACGCCTCGGATTCAATTCCCGCGTACTGCTCCAGGGCATCGCCGAGCCCGAAGTTCGTCAATCGTCTCTGGAAGCGACTCGTCAGGAGGTCTCGATCATCCTCTGGGAAAGTCACGAGCTGGAACAGATGTCTGACGAGCAAGCAAAATGTGGAGAACTCTTCTACCTCGGCAGACGATCGCAACTCGGCCCTGGATAGGATGTCCGCCGCCTCGGGCTTCAGCAGCTTCAGCCTGTCCACGAGGAGTCCCGGATCGATGAAGCCCTGCAAGTCTGGCATTTCGATCAACTGGATAGTCCAGCCCAAGAACGCGGCCTCTTCCCCTCGCCAGAATGCCTCAGTTCGGGACTCTTGTTTCAGGGCGCCATGCGGCTCTTCGAGGATATCGCGGTGGTAGGGCATGATCCTGTCCTCAAGCCCAAGTCGGCCCAGCCAAGGGAGAAGCTGGGAGCAGAGTTCCCGGGTTCGATGATGCTCTGTCACCTCCAGCGATGCCCGAAATCCGAGTGCCCCATAAATGATCGATTGAGTCGCAACGTCAGCAGCAGTGCGGCGCATGGAGGAGCTCCAGCGGGGCCTCAGTTCAGACGGGCCATCGCGATCTGCCCCCTACGCTGTGCCGGTCGATGAAGATCTCACAGGATCGCGACACGATGAGTTCCGCTGGATTCCAGGGTGGCGAAATGGTAGCCGCACCTCACTGTTAATGAGGCGCCTTGGTTGGCATGGGGGTTCGAGTCCCTCCCCTGGAGCTTTCCCATAAAGATACGGAAGAGCAAGCCGATTGGCGACGGCACCCGGCCCGAACCCGGACGAGCGATGAGCCTTGGGGGTTCGACTCCCTCCTCTTCCGCTGACAGGCATTCCGAAATTCGGGAATCGGCTAACGGCAGGCCTCCTGGCCTTGAACCAGGCGGTGGAGGTTCGAATCCTCCTTCCCGATTGGCGGGCAAGTCCCGGTCGCGGGGACCCCGCCCGACGAATCCGGGGCAGTTGCGGTTGGTCGTGACGCCACGCTCTGAACGTGGAGGTCGCTGGTTCGATTCCAGCCCCCGGAACTTGTGAGCCCCTTGTGATCGTTGAGGAAGCCATCCGGCCGGATGAGGAACCTGTCTGGAAGGCAGGCGGCGGCCCCGGGCCGCTTGTGGGTTCGAGTCCCACGGCTTCCGCCTTGGCGGTCCGCGACCCGGTCGGGACCGCATGACGTGACATGCCCTCGTGGAGCAGCGGCGAGCTCGCCACCCTGTCAAGGTGGAGGCCACGGGTTCGAATCCCGTCGGGGGCGCTGATCTTGGAACAGGGCAGGTCCCTGACGTCGCGTCGGCTGGGCACTGGCGAGCCCAGGTGGCTGTAACCCACCCGCTTCGGCTGTGCAGGTTCAACTCCTGCTCGACGCACTCGATCCGCGGGAGACAACCCCGCGATCGAGATCCACGGCCCGGTCGTCTATCGGCCAGGACACCACCCTCTCAAGGTGGAGAGGCGGGTTCGACTCCCGCTCGGGCTGCTCGGCGGTTCCCGTCTTCATCGAGATCCAGGATTCAGCCCAGGCGTGGCGGGTGCCCGGCCGGCTCTCATAAGGCCGGCCTCCCGGATCGAGACCGGGGCCTGGGATTTTCTCCTCCGCACGGTACGCAAACTGGCAGAGCGGCCAGGTCGAGAGCCTGGTGCCTGTGGGTTCGACTCCCACCCGTGCGATCGATCGTTGGCGTGGTATTCGGTGCGTCCCGTGGTCCAGCGGCCACGACGCCTCTCTTACAAAGAGGAAATGGGGGTTCGACTCCCTCCGGGACGATCGCGGCGCCCGCGTCGCGTCGAAGGGCGGCTGGTCCAATGGGAAGACTCCTGGCCTGCACCCAGGGAATCGGGGTTCGAGTCCCCGGCTGTCCACTCGCAACGATCCCGCACAGCAACGGAAGGTAGCCGGATACGGCTTGCCGGGCCTCATTGCTAATGAGGTTGCCCCTCGCGGGCATGAGGGTTCGAATCCCTCGCCTTCCGCTCGTCCCTTACGAACCGCCCCCGGAGTGTGACGGATCCGCACGCGACCCTCCGAAGGTCGCAGACCAGGTTCGACTCCTGGCGGGGGCATGGCATGGAACGCCCCGGGAGCTCGGGTCCCGGCGCGTGCCGGCCGCCGGCCGTCTCCTCCGATGCACCGTCGCCCCGACCGTCCCGGCGATCCGCCGTCGCACGCCGCCCCGTTCGTCTGCTATCCTCGGATCGGCATCAGTTTCGATCCGAGGCCGCATCGATCCGGCGGGGACGCCATGAGCAGACCACGGCAGAAGACGATCAGGAACGGACCAGCACCCGCGCTCGATCGCCAGGGGACGACCGCGCCGTCGCCCGATCCCGCGGCCGCCGCGAGGAAGCGCCGGGAACGCCGCGAGTCGGTCGAGTCCGTGGTGGTGGTCGTCGTCGCCTTCCTGCTCTGGAGCTTCGAGGCGGAAGGCTTCGTGATCCCGACCGGCTCGATGGCCCAGACCCTCATGGGTCGGCACAAGGACGTGACCTGCCCGGAGTGCGGCCACGCCTACACGGTGAACGCCGACAGCGAGGTGGATTCGAGCGGCTCGGGGGGGAGCACCGGCCTTCAGGTCGCCTGGGGCACCTGCGACAACTGCCGGTTCACGACCCGCGTGGACGCCCTGCCCAGCCTGGGAGGCGACCGCATCTACACGATGAAGAAGGGCCTCCACCTCCCCCTCGTCCCGGCGCTCGGCGAGGTGGGCCCGCGACGATGGGAGGTCACCGTCTTCAAGGTGCCCGAGGAGCCGGAGGTCCGCTACATCAAGCGGATGGCGGGCCTGCCGAACGAGGTGCTCCGGATCCATCGCGGCGACCTCCTCAGGCAGCCCATCGATGAGTCCGAGCCGTTCCAGCGGCTGAGGCGCCCGTTCCCGCACCAGCAGGCCATGCAGGTGCTCGTCTACGACGACGGGCACCGGGCCCGATCGCTCCGCGACGACCCTCGCTGGGACCGCTGGGCCGGGACCTCCGACGGCTGGTCCGAGCCCTCGGCGGGTCGCTTCGCCGTCGACGCTCCGGGCGATACCTGGACCGAACTCCGCTACCGAAATCTCGTGCCCGAACCGCGCCACTGGGAGGCGATCGTCCAGGGCCGCACCCCCGACGCCCCCCGGGCGAGCCTGATCACGGATTTCAATTCCTACAATACGGCCATGCCCCTGAACCCCCACCCGGGGAGTGAGCAGGTGACCCGCGCCTGGTGCCAGCCCCACTGGGTGGGGGACCTGACGCTCTCGGGACGCGTCCGGGTCGCCCGCCAGTCCGGGACGCTCCGGCTGTCGCTCATCAAGGGGGGCCGCGCGCATCACGCCGATATCGACCTGGCGACCGGCCGGGCGACCCTGCTGCGCGACGATGAGGTCCTGGGCGACCCGGCCCCCACGCCCTTCTCCGCGCCCGGCGAGCACACGTTCGCCCTGGCCAACGTCGACGACCGGCTGACCCTCGAGGTCGATGGCAAGCTTCCCTTCGGCGACGGCCTGACCTACGACTCGTCCGACTCGTCGGGGCTGGCCAGGCCGTCGCCGGAGGACCTCGAGCCGGCCCGGATCGGGTCGCGGGGCGCCAGCCTCGAGGTGACCGGGCTGGTCCTCCGCCGCGACACCTACTACCTGCTCTCGCCCCGCCGCCCGGACCTCCCCGGCCTCGAGCCCGGGTCGGTCCAGAACCCGGAAGGCCTGTTCGACCTGCTGGCCGATCCCAATGCCTACGCTCGGCTGGGCCAGCCCGGCTGGCATGACTACCGGATCGGGGCCGGCCGCTACATGATGCTCGGCGACAATAGTCCCTGGAGCTCCGACTCCCGGGAATGGGGCCGCAAGGACCAGATGGACCCCGACTTCCCCGGACGGGGCTGGGACGATTCGGGCCGCGAGAGCTGGGAGGTCCCCGAATCCCTCATCATCGGCAAGGCCTTCTGGGTCTACTGGCCCCACCTTCAGCCCGTCTGGCCCGCCTGGCGATTCGGCGAATATCGCTTCCCGGTCCGCCCCAACTTCGAGGAGATCCGCTGGATTCGATGAGGTCGGGCAGGCCCCACCTGGTCGCGAATTCCTCCTCGGTTAGGCAGGATCCCTCCCGCGAGGTTTGCTGATTGCATAGGAAGCCCGACGAGTGCCCAAGCTCCTCAAGGATCGCTGGCGGCCGGAGTGCATTCGCGAGTTTCGTGCGGCCGCGAACGAGCGCTACCAGGACGGCCTGGCCCTGGCCATTCAGGGGAGGCGAACGGGCGCGATTTACCTGTGGGGATACAGTGCGGAGATGGCCCTCAAGGCCGCATATTTCACGCTCTTCCATTCGGAGACGGCGACCCTCGACTGGAAGTCTCACATCTTGCCGGCGATCCAGCATGCGAAGCTCGTACGGCAGATCGCGTGGCCGGTGGCCGGTCAGGGGCATAATGTACGGGCCTGGGCAGAGCTCCTCGTCGCCGAGAGGGCCTCGATATCCGGACGCGCCTACGAACCGAGGACAGCTCGCCAGGTTCAAGTCTGCGGACAACGAATCGGGCAACTCTGGAGCGAGTCACTTCGCTATCATGGAAACCTGGCCTACAGTCACGAAGTCACAAGAGTCCGCCTGGCGGCGGAATGGCTGTTGATCAACCTCGTGAATCTCTGAAGGACGACCACATGCCCCGAATTCGACTCGAGGCAACGCCAAGGATCAGTGCCGCCAATCGGGGCTTGGTGGCCAGGCTTTCCGATGAGCTGCGGATCGAGCGTAGTTTCGGACAGCCGCGAATCTACGAGCAGACCTACTCGACCGGGAAGACCCGCGTCCTCGTCATCTGGGACGAATGGGCTGATCGCTCGCTGGAGGAGCGGTCCGCGATTATTCTGGCAGCTTATGAGAGCGCAGAAGGGACGAGCTCCCGGGACAGGATCGCCCTTGCAAGCGGGCTCACGATGCCCGAAGCCACCACGGCCGGCATGTTACCTTATCAGGTCATCGCTTCACGCCGTGCGACCGATCCGGTAACCGAAGCGGAAGTTCGGGCCATGCTCATCGAACAAGGAGCCTCGACGCTCGACAGCGGGACGCTGAGGATTCGATTTGCGACCGTCAAGGAAGCCGAAGAGTGCATCGAGAGACTCGTCGAGAAATACCCTGCTAGCCGACCGATCTGGAGCATCCTCCGCGAAGACTTCTCCACCGATTCCGAAACCTCTTCAGAGCTCAACGACTTGGTGCCCTGACGACGGCTCGGTCCCGCTCGTCTTGACTCGTCCCAAGATCCGACTAGACTTTCTCTTACGAAATTTGGACCGGTCGCCTCGGCGTCCCGGTTCGAGAGTCTTGCCCCTTTCCTGGCGACGCCCCGAACCATCGGCGTCGACGGTGCGTAACATGGTTAAGGCCATCGAGTCCGAATCGGCACACGACCTCGCGAGCATGGCGGACGAGGTCCTGATGAGCCGGTATCGGGACGAGGGCAAGGAATCCCTGTTCAACGAGCTGGTCCGCCGCTACGAGCGGGAGCTCTATCGCTACCTTGTCCGTTACATCGGCGACGCGAACCTGGCGGACGATGTCTTCCAGAACACGTTCCTCCAGATTCACCTGAAGCGCGGGCTCTTCGAGGACGGCCGGCCGTTCCGGCCCTGGCTCTACTCGATCGCCACGCACCAGGCCGTCGATGCGATGCGGAAGGTCGGCAGGCACCCGACCCTGAGCCTGGACCAGCAGGTCCACTCCAGCCCACAGGGTTCCGAATCCGGCTCCCTGCTCGACCTGCTGGTGAACGAGGGGGTCGGCCCCCTGTCCGAGCTGGAAGAGCAGGAGCGCCAGCAATGGGTCCGAGACAGCATCCGGCGCCTGCCCGACGCACTCCGCCAGACCTTGATCCTCGCCTACCACCAGGACTTGAAATACCGCGAGATTGCGGACATCCTCAAGATCCCCGTCGGTACGGTGAAATCCAGGCTCCATGCCGCGATCTCCAAGCTCCAGGAAATGGCACGTACCGCCACTCGGGATGGGAATGATTGACGCCATGAACGCCGACGACCTGATCGATCACGTGCTGGGCCGGACGGAATCGGCCGATCGCGAGCGGATGGAGCGGGCCATCCGAGACGATTCCGAGCTGGCGTCGCGGGCCGAGCTCCTGTCGCGTCGGCTTCAGCTCCTGCTCGACGACGGCGAGGGGCCGGAGCCCCCCCCGGGGCTGCATCTCCGGACCATGACCCTGGTCGCCCGCGAGCGAGCCCGGCCCCGGGCCTTGCCCGACCTGATCCCGGCGCGGTCGCGGTTCCGCTGGGCCGACCTCGCCGTCGCCGCCAGCATCT
Source organism: Aquisphaera insulae (assembly GCF_011064615.1). Classification (GTDB taxonomy): domain Bacteria; phylum Planctomycetota; class Planctomycetia; order Isosphaerales; family Isosphaeraceae; genus Aquisphaera; species Aquisphaera insulae. The sequence goes on from NZ_JAALJH010000006.1 coordinate 165,458, forward strand.
TCCTGGCCGGCACGGTGACGCTGATCCCGGCGATCCAGCACTCGCGTGAGCGGATGAACATGGCCGGCTGCGTGTTCAACCTCGAGCAGCTCGGCAAGAGCTTCGCCCAGTACGCCTCGATCAAGCAGTCGTACCCGTATCCGCCGGGCCAGAAGACCGACGCGCCCGCCGGGACCTTCGCCACCTTCCTGCATGACGCCGGCGTCCTGACCGATCTCTCGGTCCTGGACTGCCCGCACAACGGCCGGCAGAAGGCGCCGCGGGAACTCCCCAGCTTCGAGCAGACCGAGGAGATCCAGCGGACCGACCCCGATCGCTACGCCAGGTTGTTCCCCTGGGACTACGCCTACAACGTCGGCTACCGCCAGGGATCCGGCCGGCCCGGGCCCGTCGAATCCCGCCCCGCCATGGCGATCCCCGTGGTCGCCGACGCCCCGGCCCATGAGGACTTCGCCCGCATCCTCCCCGGCAACAGCCCCAACCATGGCGGCCGAGGCCAGAATGTCCTCTACAGCGACGGCAGCGTCCGGCACCTGCCGACCCGCCGGGTCAGCCCGCACGATCAGGATCTCTTCCTCAACAACCGGAACGAGCTCCAGCCGGGCCTGGACGAGCAGGACAGCGCGATCCTCCCCAACTACAGCTCCTTCCGCGGGACGCCGGTCCGCTGACCGGCCCCGCGGAGGCCCGCGGTCTCGACTCAGGCCGTCACGAACCCGTGCTGCTTCCGATGCACGGGTCCATACATCGCTCTGGGCTGACTTGAACAGCCCGAGGTCGCGATCGGCAGCGAGAAGACGTACCGCAGCGCGTCCTCGACCGGGACCTTCGCGTCCTACACGATGCCGCCGGCCCCCCAGGCTCTTCATCCCGATGGCCGCAATCCCGCAAAGACGCAGGGACGGCGTGGATTCTGGTAGAGTCGTGACAGTCTCTTATCGGAGCACTGTCATGAAGCCGTTTTCTTCCAGCGTCGTCATGATCATGATGGTCGGTTTCTCGGCCTTGGCAGCCGGCCAGGATCCTGTACCTCCGACGCCCGTTCAGCCTGCACCAGTCAAGGATTCCTCCGACGTCATTTCCGCGCGGATCAAGCGCTCAGGCCCCGTTCGTGCCGGGAAGCCCAAGCGGGTGGCGGTTGCCCCGCAGAACGCCTCGGGCATTCTCCCGCTGGCCGCCCTCGTCGTAAACGGTCGCTTAATGCCTGCCACGCCGCCGACCAAAGAGGAAGTCGCGCATGCGGAGGCTGAGATCGCCGAAGCCTTCCGGTACAAGGGCACGACCGCAGCTTTGGCTAAGAGCCTGGACGTCAAGGATCCGCAAGCGAGAGCGGTCTGCGAGATGCTCTCCAAGGCGGACTTTATTCCCGAAGTGCGGGTCCAAACCTTCTCGACCCTCCTGCGAACTGAGGTAACCGTCGTGGGGTGGCATCTTACCGTCGTGAAACTGGAAGTGCGGGATCATGACAGCCTCGTTCGCGTCCGGGTTGCCCCGCTGTTGCAAGCGGCCGGCGAAGGGACGAATGGCATGTATGTCACCTATGATGAGAATTTCCGGATTGCTGGCGGCAGTCTCCAGTTTCTCGGCGTGGAGCCCGGAAAACTGTCAGGCATGGGCGGTGGTCAATAGCCACGCGAGCGACGTCCGTTTACCCCCGGTGTGGGGTGGATGCCCAGGACAGCCCCCTAACTGTCGCCCAGGTGATGCGGAACGAACACCAGCTCGGCCTGGATGAGTCGGATCGTGCGGTTTACCCCAATGGCAGCTCCTTCCGCGGGACGCCGGTCCTCCGACCGGCTCCGCGGAGGTCGTTCATCCCCGCGTTCAGCCCACACGTCAGGCCGTCGCGAACCCGTGCTGCTTCCGATGCACGGGTCCGTCATAGCTCTGGGCTGACTTGAACAGCTCGAACCGGCCGTCCCCCGCGACGTCGTGATACTTCGCCTCGACGGCGGCCATCTCGTCGCGCGTCATCGGCTGAAATTCGCGGACGATCTTGAGGTTCTGCTCGAGGATCTTCTCGGAATCGATCCCCGAGACGAGCGTCGCGATCGGCAGCGAGAAGACGTACCGCAACGCGTCCTCGACCGGGACCTTCGCGTCCTTCACGATGCCGCCGGCCCCCCCCAGGCTCTTCATCCCGATGGCCGCAATCCCGCGCTGGTTGAGCACCGGGAGCACATGGTGCTGGAAGCTCCGGTAATGGCCGTCGAGCACGTTGAGCGGCATCTGCACGCTTTCCCAATCGAACGGCATCCCCAGCATCTTGAGGTGGATTTCCGGGTGCTTGTGGCCGGTGAACCCGATGTGCCGGACCTTTCCCTGCTCCTTCGCCTTGAGGGCAAACTCGAGGGCACCGCCGGCGGAGAAGATCCACTCGGGGTCGTTGTCGTAGTTGATCTCGTGGAATTGCCAAAGGTCCAGGTGATCGGTCCGGAGCCGGCGGAGACTGTCATCGAGATTGGACTGCGCGTCCTTCGCCGTGCGGCCACAGCACTTGGTCATGAGGAAGACCTTGTCGCGCCGGCCCCCCTCCGAGATCGCCTTGCCCATCCGATCCTCGGCGACGCCGTCCATGTAGTCCCAGGCGTTGTCGAGGAACGTGATCCCCTCGTCGACCGCGCGCTGGATCAGTCGGACCGCGTCCGGCTCGTCCGGGACCGCGGCGTGGAAGCCCCCCAGCCCAAGCAACGTCACCTTCCGGCCGGTCCGGCCAAAAGGGCGGACCGGGATGCCCGTCGGTCCCTTCTCGTCCGCGGCCTCGCCCGTCGCCGGCAGGGCACCAAGGGCCAGCCCCGCGGCGGCGCTGGTTTGCAGGAATTCCCGCCTGCTGGGATTCGTACCTGGATGGGTCATGGCTTGCACCTCTTAAGGCCTGGGTCGGCGGGGATCGCACGAACGGTCCCGATTGTCCCCGATGGTAAGCCGAGAATCCTTGCCGAGGAAGGGTTGGGATCGGACGGCCGGAGCAGCCTCGGGACAGGAGGGCGTCCGGGTGCTATCCTCGACGGAGTTCGTCGGCGATGCCCGCCGAGCGTGTTACCCCGCGCGAGGTTCGTACCATGATGCCCCCCCGCTCCTTCGTCCGTGCTGTGGCACTCCTGCCCTTCATGACCCTCCTCGTCATCCCGGCCCGCGGCCAGTCGGGGAAGACGTATCCGCCGTCCGAGGGTTGGAAGCCGCTCTTCAACGGCAGGAATCTCGACGGCTGGAAGTTCCGCAATCCCGATGCCAGGAAGGTCTGGGTCGCCTGCGACGACGTTCGCCTCGACCCATCCAACCCCGGCCGACTCCTGCCGGTCGGCTCCGGCGGGGGGCCCGCTGCCGTGCTCCTTTGCGGCGATGACGGCCGCGGCTCGGACATCCGGACCGTCGAGGATTTCGACGACTACGAGCTGCACCTTGAGTTCACCGTCCCGAAGGGGAGCAACTCGGGCGTCTACAATCGCGGCCTCTTCGAGATCCAGGTATTCGACAGCTTCGGCGCGGCGAAGCTCGCCTGCCACGATTGCGGGGCCCTCTACGAGCGGGCCATCCCCCCCGAGAACCTGTCCCGCCCGCCGGGCGCGTGGCAGTCGTACGACATCACGCTCAGAGGTAAGAAGCTCAGCCTGATCTGGAACGGCAAGGTCGTCTACAAGGACATGGACGTTCGATACGGCGAGACCGACCGGGCCGCATTCGATCGGCTGAATGAGGAGAGCAAGGCCCTGCCCGAGCCCCTCAAGGTCAAGCTCCGCGAGGAGAACGGCAAGTTCGTGGGCTACTTCGGCGAAGGGGCCACGCGTTCCGGCCTCGACGGCCCGGACCGACCGGGGCCGATCCTGCTCCAGGGGGATCACGGACCGGTGGCCTACCGCAACCTCTTCATCCGCAAGCTGGCGAAGTGAGTGTCTGTCCCATGAGCCCGTTTTAATGGGTAAGGCAAAGTTCCGGCTCTGCCCCTTACGAAGGGGGAGTAGGAGGGGGTGAATCGGGCGGGCCTCGGCGATCGAGAACACCCCCCTGAATCCCCCCTTGGTAAGGGGGGAAGTGAAATCCCGGCTCTCCTCCTTACGAAGTGAGAGTTGGAGGGAGTTTCGAGGCGTTGCCGCGGGGCTCGCGCGATGGAATTCGAATCGAACGAACGAGGCTCGACCATGAAGACGATCAGGGTGACGCTCGATTACGGCCGCACGGGCCTGGACGTGGAAATCCCGGCGGAACGCATGGTCGGACCGCTCACGATCCGCGAGCACCCGCCGGTCCTCGACCCCGACGCCGCCATCGCCGAGGTGCTCGCCCGGCCCACGGGCTCGCCGCCGCTGGCCGAGCTCGCCCGCGGCAAGAAGTCCGCGTGCATCCTGATCTGCGACATCACCCGGCCGGTCCCCAATCGCGTGATCCTGCCGCCGGTCCTGAAGACGCTCCACGACTCGGGGATCGACCGCGAGGACGTCCTCATCCTGGTCGCCACCGGCCTTCACCGGCCCAGCACCGCCGCCGAGAAGCTCGAGATGCTCGGCCCCGAGATCGCTTCGACGTACCGCGTCGAGGACCATCACGGCACGCATCGCGAGGAGCACACGTTCCTCGGGACGACCCCCCGCGGGATCCCGGCGTGGATCGACACGCGGTACGTTCGCGCCGACCTCAAGATCACGGTCGGCCTGATCGAGCCCCACCTCATGGCCGGGTACTCGGGGGGTCGCAAGCTGATCTGTCCGGGCGTGGCGTCGATCGAGACCGTCCGGCACTGGCACGGCCCGGCGCTCCTCGAGCACCCGAACGCCGACTGCGGGATCCTCGACGGCAATCCGGTCCACGAGGAGAACACCCGGATCGGCCGGATGGCCGGCTGCGACTTCATCGTCAACGTCACGCTCGACGCCCATCGGCGGATCACCTCGGTCGTGGCCGGCGACATGGAGGCGGCCTTCCTGAAGGGCGTGGAGTTCGTCCGCGAGATCGTCCGCGCCCCGGTTGCGAGGCCGGTGGACATCGTGGTCACGAGCTCGGCCGGCTATCCGCTGGACACCACGTTCTACCAGTCGGTGAAGGGCCTCACCGGCTGCCTGCCGATCGTCAAGCAGGGGGGGACGATCATCATCGCCGCCAGCATGACGGAGGGGGTCGGCTCGCCCGAGCTGCAATCGATCTTCGCCGAGAATCCCACGCCGGACGCGTTCATGCAGCGAATCCTCGGCAAGGACTACTTCGTCATGGACCAGTGGCAGGTGGAGGAGCTCGCCAAGGTCCTCCGCAAGGCCCGCGTGAAGGTCGTCACCGACGGACTGTCCCCGGAGGTCCTCTCCCGCTGCTACGTCGAAACCGCCCCGAGCGTGGAGTCCGCGCTGGCCGACTCGCTGGCCGAGTACGGCCCCAACGCCCAGGTCGCCGTCATCCCCAAGGGGCCCTATGTCCTGCCGGTGCTGGCGGAGGCATGACGCGCGGTCGTCGGGATCAGGCGATCGGCGGCTCCCGATCCCAGGCCGCGGTTGCCGGCTTGCCCTCGATGAGACGAACCGAAGCCGAGCGGGAGAGGACATCGTGACTCCCGTCAGCCTCCGCGTTCCCGAGCCGTCGCGATAGCGCATCGTCCACCCCCGCGCGCCCGTGGGCTCCGACCGCCTCACGGCGATTGTCATCGGACGCGGAGGCGTCGGGACCCCGATCGTCATCCCGTCCGGCTGATTCTTGACGTGGCTCCTCTCCTACGCAATAATCCGTACGCTCAAGTCTGTAGATCGGCTCGGAGAGGGCGAACGACGATGGCGGGACGCAAGGCGCTGGCGATCACGGAGCGGCAGTTCGAGGTGCTCCGGATCCTCTGGGAGCACGGGCCGCAGACGGTCCGGGGCCTGATGGAGCATCTCCCCAGGGGGGACCGGCAGCCGTACACGACCGTGCTGGGGCTGGTGCAGGGGATGGAGAAGGCCGGGCTCGTGGATCACGACAAGCAGGGGCTGACCCACCTCTACCGGCCGGCCGTGTCGAAGCAGGAGGCCACCGGGAGCCTGCTGTCCGACTTCCTGTCGCGGTTCTTCCGCGGGTCGGCGGAGCAGCTCGTGATGGGCCTCGTCGATGCGGAGCAGCTCGCGGCGGGGGACCTGCGGGAGATCGAGGCGAGGATACGGGCCGCGGAAGAAGCGCGGGGGCCGGCGAGGCCGGCGTCGCGGAAAGGGAGGAAGGCACCATGACGCACCTGGCGGAGAACTGGGCGGTCCCCTGGCTGGTCATGCTCCTGGGCTGGTCGATCCGCTGGGGGCTCGTCATGGCGGCCCTGGCGGCGTGGCTCGCGGCTCGTCCACCACGCGGGGCGGGGATTCGATACCGGCTCTGCCTGGCCGCGCTCGGGGCTGGCTTGCTGATGCCGTTCGTCCCTCGCTGGGGAAAGACGGTCGTCCGCTGGCCGGCCCCCCCGGCGGCCGTCGCTGCGCCGGCCACCTCGATGCCGCCGCCCGCCGTTCCGATTCAGGAAGCCCCGAAAAACTCGAGCCCTACCCCTCGGGGAGAGATGAGGAGCCCGTCCGGGCTGACCGTCCCCGAGGAGCCTCCCGCGGCGACGGCTTCGCCCGCACAAGCCCCGGTTCCGACCCTCGATCGACTGAGCCTTGCGGGACTGATCGTCGCGACCGCATGGGCCGTGTTCGCCGCCGGCCTGCTGCTTCGTCTGACGTGCGGATGGATCCGGCTGAACCGTCTGAAGCGTGACGCGCGGGAGGATGACGCCGCGACGCCCCTCCTGGACGAGTCTCGCGCGGCGCTGCGATTGTCTCGCCCCGTCCGCGTCGGGGTGCATCCGGCCGTCCATTCGCCCGTCGTCGTGGGCGGCCTGCGTCCGGTTGTCCTCATCCCGCCGGACTGGGAGGACGACTGGACCGAAACGCGGAAGCGAGCCTGCCTGCTCCACGAGCTGTCCCACCTGTCGCGCTACGACGACGCGGTGAAGCTCGCGCAGGAGCTCGTCCGCGCCGTCTTCTTCTTCCATCCCTTCGTGCTCTGGCTCCTGACCCGCCTTGACCGCGAACGGGAGCTCCTCTGCGACGAGGTGGCCGTCGCCCATGGATGCGACCCGGTCGATTACGCCCGGCTCCTGTTCGACCTGGCGAGTCGCCCCTTCCGCCTTTCCCCCGTCGCGCCTCTTTCCAGCCACGGTTGGCTCCCGTTCCTCGACCGCCGGACCGTCAGGTCCCGGATCGAACGACTGCTGGAGGAAGACATGCCGCGCACCCTTTCCCCAACGTCGCCCGCGCGCCGCGCCCTGATCGTCGGCCTGGCCCTCGTCACGGCCCTCGGCGTCGGCGGACTCCGCGTCAATCGCGCGCCGGCGCAGGAGCCGGCGAAGGGAAAGAAGGCTCCGGCCGTTGAGCCCGCCAGGCCGGTCATCAAGCCGCCCGGCACTCGAGAGACCCCACGCGAGCTGAAGGGGACGGTGCTCGATCCCGACGATAAGCCGGTCTCCGGCGCGACGATCGTGGCGGGATGCTACGACCCAGGCCATACGGGGCATCAGGTCCTCACGACGGATGACGAAGGGCGGTTCACCTGGCCGGTGCCCGAGGGGGTGAGATTCGTGATGATCGCGGCCCACAAGCCGGGCCTCGCCGCGTCCGTTCTCTCCGCACAGGCGAATGGCTTCGCTCACCCAGATGACCTGGAACTGAGGCTCAAGAAGCCGGCCATCTTCGCCGCCGTCGTCCAGGACCCAGACGGCAAACCGGTCCACGAGGCGACCGTGCGGGTTCGACGAATGGCGAGACCCTGGGATCAGGGGAATTCCTTCGGTATAGGCTATTCCGAGGTTCCGTCCTCGGTCGTCGACAGGAGCCCGATGGAGGGCCTGTTCCGGATCAGGACCAACGCACTCGGCTCGTTCTCCCTGAACGCGATCCCGCCCGAGGCGGGACTGATGCTCGAGGCCACATCGCACGATGGACGCCCGCTCCGGATCCGGGCGAAGTCCGCACCCGAAGGTCCGAAGCGTCAGATGATGGACGATCAGGGATTCGTCACCTCGCCACCGGGAAGCTGGACCCGGCTGGTGGCCGTTCCGGCTTCCCGGATCACGGGGCGAGTGATCTCGAGCGTACCGGATGTCAGGCTGACCGCGCTGAAGGCCGCCTACCAGGGCAGCAGGCCCAGGCAGGACGTCCGGAGAGACGTCAACGCCTGGGGCGAGTCCTCGATCGATACAGAGGGCCGATTCACCTTTGAGAACCTCGACGAAGGAACGGTCAATGTCGTCGTCCGGGGCCAGGACCAGGGCGAGGGCCGGACGTGGACCTATCGCGCCGGCAAGGACGTCAAGCTGACCCCCGGGGCCACCACGGAGGTGACCATCGAGCTGATCCGCGGCGTCGAGGTGGAAGGCAAGGTGGCGGAGCAGGGGACCGGACTGCCGATCGAGGGGGCTAGCCTCGGGGTCTACGGGCCCTTCCGACCCCGGACGAGTGCGATGACTCACGGTGCAAAATCGGACGCCCAGGGCCGCTACCATTACCGGCTCCCCGCGGGCGAGACCTATCTGTATGTGATGGGCATGCCGCCGGGCTACACCAACCCGACCGGCAACACCACGGGCGTGACCGTGACGATCCCCGAAGGCGTGACCGAGTACAAGGTCCCCTCGCTCGAGCTGGCCCCCGCCGTCACCGTCCAGGGCAAGGTCCTGGATGCCGGCGGTGCGCCGATCGCCGGCGCGACGGTCGTGGGCACCTGCCAGGGCGGGACCTGTCAGCCCTTCCCGGGCACCGAGCGTATAACCGACTTCCGCGGCGAGTTCCGGCTCCCGCCGTCGCTCAACAACACGATCGCCGTGGGAAAGCCCGCACAACTGCTCATCCGCCTCCGCGACGGGGCCGAGCACCAGGCGGCGGCGCTCCCCTCGGAGGACGGCACCGTGATCGTCAACCTGCCCATCCGCGGCTCCAGCAAGACCTCCGTCGAGCCGCCTCCCGACGTCGCGGCCAACGAGCTGGCCGGCGTCGTGGTGGACACCAACGGCAAGCCCCTCGAGGGCGTGGAGGCCGACGTCTGGTCGTGGTATCGCGGCAACGAGGCGAAGACCGACGCCAAGGGGATCTTCCGGATCCGCAACCTCGGCAAGCAGAGCCACAGCGTTCAGGTCGTCTTCCGCAAGCAAGGCTATTCCCCACGGATGTTCATGATCCAACCGGTCGGCTCTCCGGGGATGGTCGTCGTGCTGGGGAACCGGACCTACTTCGAGGGACGCGTCACCGACGCCGAAGGCAAGCCCGCGGCGAACGCGCTGATCCGCGCCAACAACGGGCCCAAGCAAGGTCCCGGCGTGTTGATCACCGAGATCTGGACCGAGACGCGGACGGATGGCGATGGCCGATATCGGCTGTATGCCCAGTCCGACGCCTACGACATCCAGGTCCGCGTGCCCGGCCTGGGATCGGCCAGGCTTCAGGGCATCACCATCGGACCGGACGAGGCAAAGCCGCTCGACATCCGGCTCAGCCGGGATGTCACCTTCCGGGCCAGGGTCGTGGACAGCGTCTCCGCCAAACCCGTCGCCGGCCTCCGCCTTCACCACTGGCAGCACGCCGGGATCGAGGCGCGCTCGGGCGAGGATGGACGCATCGAGATCCCGGACATGCTCCCCGGTCGGTTCGAATTCCAGGTCGAGGCGCCGGGGTTCACTCGCTGGTGGTCCGACCAGGCGGAGAGCGACTGGAACCGTCGCTCGACCGATGGTCCGGACGGCTGGCAGAGGAATTTCGACAACCTGGACTTCAACATCGCGGCCGGGATGAAGCCGGTCACCATCGTGGTCGAGCGGGGGGTGAAGATCACGGGGAAGGTGCTCGACCCGGAGAACCAGCCCGTCGTCGGGGCGACCGTGGCGCTGGTGATCACGAGTGCCGGGAATCAGTTCACCGACGCGTCGCGGTTCACCGTCCGCTCGGGCGACGAGGGCCGCTTTGAGGTATCGCTCCCGGCCAGCGGAGACTGCGATTACAACCTCATGGCCCACGATGGCGACTACCGTATCTGGAGAACCTGGGCCAACGGAGCGATCCCCCCCTTCCGGACGAAGCCCGGCCAGGAGATCCGGGACGCGGAGATCCACCTTACGCGGCCGGCCATCGTCCGCGGCCGCGTGACCGACGTCGCCGGCCAGCCGATCGCCGACCGCGAGGTCTTCGCAATCGCGGCCGACCGCCTCGAGGACCGCAACTTCAACCCCGCCGCGACGACCAACCAGGATGGAGTCTATGAGCTGAAGTTCGTCCGACCAGGTATGCAGTTCGTCCACGTCTCCCCTATCTTCTACGATGCGAATTGGACCCCAGATACGGGTAGCCAGACTCTGGACCTGTCGGCCGGCGAGACCAGGGAGGGCGTGGATTTCCAGGCGGCGCGGTGAAAAGCATTGGCGGTTCCGTCACGGCACGATCGAACGATCGCCAATCCGAGCCGGAAGCGTGAGCGACGGTTCCCTCCGAAATGCGCAGGAAGACCGTCGCTCACGCTTCCGGCTCGGAACAGATCTCGAAGGCTCCCCTCAGACCGGGGCAAATTCCAACTTATCCGATTTACATTCGCATGAATACGTTTTAATTCAGAGGCTGTGAGCTTCGCAGATACGAGAGCAGATCGCGCACCTGGGCGTCATCCAGCGGCTTCAGGATCCCCTCGGGCATCAGCGAGTGCTTCGACCCCTGGATCTCCTCGACGTCGTCGCGGCGGAGAGCAATATCCCGGCCGTCCGCGCCACGGAGGACCAGGGACTGCGGATCCTGCTCGGTCAGGATGCCAGCCAGCACCCGTCCGTCCTTCGTGGCCACCTGGACGGACTGGAATCCCTCGCGGATCTCGGCGTCGGGATCGACGATGTTCCGGAGCAGGTTGGGCAGATCGTTCCGCATGTAGCTCGTCAGGTCCGGACCGACCTGGGCCCCCTCGCCGAAGAGGACGTGGCACTTGCCGCAGAGCCCCATGAAGACCACCTTCCCCCTGGCTCGGTCCGCGGCGCCGGTGCGGACCAGGGAATCCAGCCGCTCGACCTCGCGGCGAAGCTGCTCCGTCGCGGCGCCGCGGGCGTCGGGCCAGAGGCGGGCGAGGAGGGCGACGATCCGCGGATCGTGGTGGACGGAGAGGGTGCGAACCGTCTCGGGCATGATCCCCGCGCGCTCGATCCGGCCGGCGTCGATCGCCTGAAGCAACGCCAGCGCGGATCCCTTTCGCGCGGCCAGCAGCGTCTCCGCCGCGGCGCGGGCGTCATCGGGCATGGAGGGATAGCAACCGAGGATGGCCGGGGCGATCGAGGGGTCATCGAAGGGGAGCAGCGCGTTGAGGGCCGTGAGCCGCAGCTCGCCGCCGTCCTTCACGGCCAGCTCGCGAAGCGCCGGCACGACGCGAGCCTGGCGGGTCTCGCCCAGGGCCTCGACGACGGCGATCCGCCGCCGCGGGTCGGCCGACGGATCGGCGGCGATCTTGAGGGCCTCGTCGACCGCGCCCGGCCGCCCGCGCCGGAGGTCCAGCAGCAGGGAGCCGCCCCCCGATCGCGCCAGTGCCGCGGCCAGCTCCTCCGGCATCGTGGCCAGCGAGCGCCCCTTCGTGGCGATCTCGAAGCCCTGCATGAGGAGGCTTCGGCTCCGCAGGTCGGGCGCCGCGTCGAGCAACTGAGCACACGTGCGCAGGTCCTTCTGAGATCCCGCAGCCGCGAACCGCTGCATCAGCCGGGCCAGGATCTGCTGCTGAACGATCGGCCGGCCCCAAAGATCGCGGTCCCTCAGGAGCGTGAGCACGGCATCGCGATCGGTCCCGCAGCGGGCCTCGATGGCCCACCAGAGAAGCAGCGGGACGTGCACGTCGGCCGCGTCCTCGTCGCGAGCCAGCAGCCGCGCGACGATCGGCAGTCCCTGGTCCGCCGGCAGCCGGCGGGACGTGCAGGCGAGCTGGCTGCGGACCTCGACGTTGGGCTCGCGGACGGCCAGGGCGGCGAGGCTCGACGCGACGGTCGGCGACACCCGGCCGGAATCGCCGAGCAGGCGGATCGACCAGATCCGGACGTATGGATCGGCGTGTTCGAGGCCACGTCTCGACTCGGCCTCGTCCAGCCCGCCGCAGGCGTTCAGGCCCCAGAGGGCCTCGAGGGCCGCCTGACCGGATCCGGAATGGAACGCCTCGCTCAGCCGCGGGATGGCCGTGCGGTCACGCCGATCCGCGAGCAGCCGCAGGGCCGTGGCGCGCGCCCAGCGATTCCCGGTCAGCAGCACGGAGACCAGCTCGTCGCTGGACTTCTTGCCGAGATCGGGGACGGCCCGACGCGCGAACCCCGCCGCGGAAAGCCGGTAGACGCGGCCGTTGCTGGGGTCGATCGTCCCTTCGTGATGACGGAGGTGGGCGATCTGCCCCTCGTAGAAGTCGCAGACGTAGATCGAGCCGTCCGGCCCGGCCTTGATGTCGACCGGCCGGAACCAGGGATCGTCGGATCGGACCGCGTAGCCGATGTCGTGGGTCCGGAACGTCGACCCGTCGGGCAGGATCTCCGCCTCCACGACTCGCCCCTGGAGCGGTTCGACGCCGAACAGCTTGCCGCGATCCTCGGGGCGGAGGGCGTCGCCCTCGTTGATCAGGAAATTATGCGTAAACCGCTCCACCTTCTCATGCTTCATGGCCGGGAAGTAGCCGAAAGCGTAGGGGTTCGAGAGCGGCCCGTGCTTCTGGAAGCCCTTGAGGGAATAGCCCCCCTGGACGTAGTGGAATCCCCGGGTATCGCCGCCGTTGTGGCCCGAGAAGATCCGCCCCTTGGCATCGATCTCGACGCCGAACGCGTTGCCGCCCCCCTCGGCGAAGATCTCGTATCGCTTCGACTCGGGATGATATCTCCAGATGAGCTGGCCGAGCGAGTGGACCGGTGTCTTGTCCAGCCCGGGGCGGATGACGTCGCCGCTCACCGTGCTCCCCTGGGCGGCGTAGAGCCAGCCGTCCGGTCCCCATCGCAGGCTATTGACGACCGAATGCGTGTCCTCGAGGCCGAAGCCCCGAAGGTGCACCACGGGGTCGCCGTCCGGGACGTCGTCCCCGTCATGGTCGGGATAGAAGAGGAGATACGGCGGGTTCAGCACCCAGACGCCGCCGCGGCCCCGGACGCAGGACGTTGCGATGTTCAGGCCGTCGACGAACGTCTTGTGGCGTTCATAGGTCCCGTCGCCGTCGGCGTCCTCGTGGATGGTGATCCGGTCCAGGCCCCGGTCGCCCAGCGGCGGCGGCGCGGGGACCTTGTCGTAGACGGCCCGCCAGAACTTGTCGCGGCTCAACTCGACGAGCCCCGCCGGGTTGGGGTACTGGCGATACTCGACCAGCCAGAGCCGCCCGCGCTCGTCGAAGTTGAGGAAGACCGGCTGGGCGATCGTGGGCTCGGCCAGGACCGGCTCGATCCTCAGGCCGTCGGCCGCCACGAGTCGCCGAGCCGCCTCGGCCGGGGGCAGCGGCTTCGGCCGGGGTTCCTCGGCCGGCGACGGCGGCACGAGCACGAGGCCCAGGCAGAGCACGAGGAATCGTCGTTCGAAGCGGTTACTCATGGCCATGCTCCCCAACCTCATCGCGCCACCCGGAGGACCGGTTCCGGCAGCATCCTCTCGATCTCTCCCACGCGGTAGCCGAATCCGGGCCCGTGAACGGTCGACAGATCGATCTCGCCGCCACGTCGTCGATAGAGGCCCGGATGGACGGCGGCCTCGGGCCGCGAGGCCTCGGGGTAGAACTGCATGCCGTTGGTCTCCACGCCCATGATCGTCCCCGCGTGGGCGGCGAGCTGGGCATGAGACACCTGGGCGAGCATCGGGTTGGTCAGGTCCTGGACCATCAGGGTCATGCCGTGCGCCCGGGCCCAGCAGAGCGAGAGGATCGCGCCGGTCTGCGTCTTGCAGGTCTTGAGCGCCACGCCCGACCAGCCGAGCTCGCGTCCCAGCCGGATCATCCGCCAGTCGTGGGCGCTCTCGTCCAGGAAGAGCGGCTTCCGCGCCGCGACCGGGCGGACGTCGATGCGAGCCGCCTCCAGGTCGTACGGGAACGGCTGCTCGACGTAGAGCGTCATCGCGTAGATCCTCGGCCGCTCGCGGAGCAGGCGGTCGAGGATCGCGACGACGTATTCGGGATCGCGGACCGTGCAGTTGAAATCCGCCGAGAGCCACGCCACGCCCTCCTCGATCGCCATCTCGCCGACGGCGACCAGGCGATCGAAGTCCCAGGCCGCGTCGTCGCCGCGCAGCTTGACCTTGAGGCATTTCAGGCCGTCGCGGCGGATCCAGTCGCGGAGCAGGACGGGGTAGCCGTCGTCCGGCTCGTCGCCCGTCAGCTCGGCGTCGGTGACCGGGTCCTTGCCCCCCACGAGGTGCCAGGCGGGGATCCGATCCGGCCGGGGATGGACCAGGAACTCGTCCGGGTATCGGCCCCGGAAGTCGACGCCACTTCCGGCGACCGGTTCGAGGAAATGAGACAGGTCCCGATTCAGGAACCGATCGGTGTAGGTCTCATAGGTGGGGACGTCGTGGAGGATCCCGTAAGCGTCGTGGATCGCCAGGTCGAGGGCGGACGCGCAGACGAGCGCCGCGAGCCAGGGGACCGGCTCGGATCCCGATCGCTCGCGACGATTGAAATCGCGAAGCAACCGCGGGAGCACCCGCTCGAGGAATTCGTGCCCGACCTCCAGCGGGTGGCCGGGTTCGATCCCGGCCCTGATCCACTCCCCAACCACCTCTCCGGTGAATGCCCGTAGGGCCTCGTGCCGCTCCGAATAGCTCAAGCTCCCCGGCCAGACCCAGGCCACGCTCAGCGGGGTCTCCCCCCAGCCCTCGGCCCGGCGGCCCTTCCTGTCCTCGATCGTGACGCAGACCCGGGCACACGTCACCTCGGTGGTGATCTCCGGACCGAACTTGAGCGGCACCCGGTTCTCGATCCGCACGAGATAGAGGCTCGCCGCGACGGGTCGAATGTCGGTGTCCTTCGCCATCACTGTCCCTTTCCCGCTGGCTTCTCTTCCGTTCTTCTCTGAGCGCTGTATGCGTGTGTGGTCAGTCTTCCCCTCCCCAGCCGAGCGCCATGGCCGCCAATCCGACGAAGGGCAGAAGGGCCGCGAACATGAAGGCCGGGCCGAAGCCCCCGGTGGCGTCCTTGATTCGTCCGGCCTCCGGCAGGAAGCCCGCGACGAACAGGTTGCCCAGGCCGCCGAGGATGCCGACGACCAGGCCCGTGTGCGTCGCGGAGACGTCCTGGCAGGCCGAGAAGTAGTTGGCCATGAACGCGGCCGTCCCGAAGGCCATCACCATCAGCATCCCGACCGCGATGGCGTCATTCCGGATCAGTCCGACCCAGGCCCCGCAGCTCGTGAGCACCGCCGCCCCGGCCATGACCGCGAGCCGGGCCCGCCGCGTCCCCGCGCCTCGATGCACGAGCCGCCGCAGCGCGCCGCCGCCGAAAAGGTTGCCCGCATCGGCCGCAAGGTAGGGCAGGGCACTGATCAGTCCGCCCTTGAGGAAGTTCATCTTGCGGTCGTCCTGGAGGTACGTCGGCAGCCAGTTGACGAGGAAATGCCAGCAGAGGTTGATCGAGATACCCACCACGACCAGGACCCAGAACCGCCGGTGGCGAACGACCTGAGAGAGGCTGTTCGCCCAGTCCGGCCCGGCCGCGCCGGTTGGGAGCACGCGGGCGACGAGGAGCCCGCCGACCATCAGAGTCGCCGCGCCCCACCAGATCGCCCGCAGCCCGATCCAGGGCGCCGACGCCGCGACCATCGCCGCCAGGATCACGAGCAACACATAGGCTCGTCCCACCCTCGACGCGGGAGCCGGGTCCGTTCCGCGACCGGGTGAGATCTGGTCCGCATGGTCTGCTCCTTCGGAGGCCGACACCAGGGCCAGCTTCCTCGAATACCACAACCACGGCCCGATCCAGAGGAACCCGATCGACCCGACTGCCAGGAACGCGGTCCGCCAGCCGTAGCGGTCCGCCAGCGGCGTGACGATCAGCGGGGTCAGCACCGCCCCGACCGCGGCCCCGGAGTTGAAGATCCCGCTCCCGAGCCCCCGGTCGGCGGGCGGCAGGATCCGCGACGTCACCCGAAGGGCGCACGGCCAGTTGAACGACTCCCCGACGCCCAGCAGGGCCCGACACCCCAGCAGGATGCCGAGCCCCGGGGCGAACGCCGCGGCGAGCCCCGCCGCCGACCACCAGCCGACCGCCGAGGCATAGACCGTCCGGACGTCGCGACGATCCGCGACCTGCCCCGCCGGGACCTGGAACAGCGCGTAGGTCAGCGAGAAGGCGGCCAGGACCCAGCCGTAGGATTCGTTGCTCAGCCCGTACTCGGCCCGGATCAGCGGCCCGACCAGCG
Source organism: Aquisphaera insulae (assembly GCF_011064615.1). Classification (GTDB taxonomy): domain Bacteria; phylum Planctomycetota; class Planctomycetia; order Isosphaerales; family Isosphaeraceae; genus Aquisphaera; species Aquisphaera insulae. The sequence goes on from NZ_JAALJH010000006.1 coordinate 181,809, forward strand.
CCATCGCCTGCCGGTCCATGTAGCAGAGGACCGTCGAGGCGAACATCAGCCAGCAGAGGCCCCACGCCCAGCGAGGCGCCCGAGGGGCCTCGGTTGCCGACACGACCTGGGACACTTCGACACTCATGGACGCGTCTCGCCCCGGCCAAGCGACCAGCGGATTGCATTCGCGAGCAGCCGGTTGAAATCCTCGCTCCCGAAGTCGTCGATCTGGCCGAGCGACGTGTAGAAGACCCGGTTCCTCGAGGCCGGTTGGTTCGTCCAGGCGACCGGCTCCGGCTCCTGGCCCGGGATCGATCCAATCAAGAGGGGCGTCGTCGTCGAGGCCAGCGGCCGGACCTTGTAGAGGCTCCCGTGGCCACGAACCCTGGCCGGATCCACGCCCGCGAGGATCGGATGGTCCTTCGACCCGGGCGCGAGCGTGACGACGACCGGCGGGCTCTCGGCGTGATGATTCTGGTAGTTGCCCCCCAGCACCTCGGCGTCGAACGCCTCCCAGGCCGCGTGGCCCTCGGGCGGCACCTTGCCCTTCCGCGGGGCGAACGCGTGACTGGCCGTGCGGATGCCGATGACCGGCTTACCGGCCGCCACGAACCGGCGGAGAGCCTCGACCTGAGCCGGCGGGAATAGCCGGCGGCGAGCGCTCACGAGCAGACCATCCGCGCCCTCGAGCTCGCCGATAGCGGGCAGGTCGTCGGGATCCCGGGAGCTGCCCAGGAGGTACGTGACCCGGTAGTCCTTCGTCAGGTGTGAGGAGGCGAACGCGGGCAGCGAGACCTCGGTCCGGTACTCATCCTCGTCGATCAGGAACGCGATCCGCGGGCGAGCGTCCCCCTTGAACCGAAATGGCGTCCCCCCCAGGATCTGGTCGCTGCTGATGCTCGGGCAGACGAACTTCTCGACGTGCTCGACCATCAGATCCGTGCCCGCGTGATGGCCGACGAACGGCGCCCTCGCCGGGTTGTACATCGTGTCCGTGAGGTCGCGCATCAGGACCACGTTCCTGCCGTTCTTCGCGAGCTGCCGCAGGCCGAACGGGCGCCCCAGGACGCACATATTCAGATGCACGCCCATCAGGATGACGTTCTTGATGCCGCGAGACTCGAGGATGCTCCAGACCTCCTCGCCGCCGGCCGTGATGAAGTCGCGGGATTCGTCGATGGTCAGCAGGTCGGTCTGGGACTTCCAGGGGAGCTTCGGATTCCGGCCCATGCCGGCCAGCTTCTCCGCCCAGGCGGCGTGTTCGGCCGGGTCGTCGTCCTCGCCGCCGTCGGTCTGGTCGATCGGGTACTTACCCCGTTCCTCGGCCGGGATCCGGTCGCACCAGCTCCCGATCCCGGCCGGGATGTTCGACGCCCGGGGCACCTCGATCGCGCGGCGGCGGGCGGCATGGCCCTTGTAGAATTCCATGCAGTCGCTCGGGGCGTGGATGATCGTCGCCCCGCGCCCCCGGGCGGCCTTCAGCACGCGTTCCATCGTCGGGGCCATCTCGGCGCCCCGGCGGACGGCGTTGAGGCAGTGGTGGGCGTCCCACATGTCGCAGACGATGAGCGCCGTCTGATTCGGCGACCAGGCTTCCGCCTTCTCCACCAGGGCGAAGCGACCGGGATGATCGGGGGCCTCGACGCGGGACCGAAGTCGCAGGCGATAGGGGGACGCATCCTCCGCCTGAGCCGTGGCCGGAGCCGTCAGGACGAGGATCGCCGGCAAGAACCGGCCGGCAAGCCGGAGGAAGGAGGCGAGGTTTCGCATGGTGGGCCGGGCTCCGCGGGTGTGATGGTCCGGGAAGGCGTGCTCATGCTACGGCGTCGGTTCGGGCCAGTTCAAGTGTCGATGCAGGAATCGGAACGTCCCCACGCCGTGGATCGTGTGCGGGCCGACGAAGAACTCGATCTCGGTCTTCTCCGGGATCCCGAGCTTCGCGGCGTAGAGTCGGCGGACCTTGGCGTACTCGTAGGCGACGGCCTCGTCCGGGGCCACGCCGTCGAAGTGCCCGCGCTCGACCATGAACGGCCGCGGGGCGATCAGCGCGGCCATCTCCGCGTAGTTGAACGTGCTCCCCAGGTCGAACTCGAAGATCTCGTACTCGGCCGTCCAGACGTAGCTGTACCGGGATCTCGTCGTGGCGTTCTTCCAGACCCACTCGTTGAAGTCCGCGGAGCAGATCGAGAGGCAGTAATCGGTGATGGCGGCCGGGATCCGCATGGCGGACTTGCCGCCGTAGCTCAGCCCGTAGAACCCGATCCTGGCGGGGTCGACCATCTCCAGCGTCTTCAACCAGGCGACGATCTGCCGGTGCTGCGGGATGATGATCGAGAACAGCGACTTCCCCAGCGGATTGGCCTTCCGCTGGAGCGTCCGGAACCGGTCATGAAAGATGTATGGGTTCTGGGGTGAAAAGGTGATGAATCCTCGTTCGGCCAGGCGGACCGCGAACTGGTTGTAGGCCGGGTTGTTCACCCGCGGATCGGCCACGTCGCTCGGTCGCCCCTCCAGACCGTGCTGGCAGACGACCACCGGACGCCGCTCGCCGGGTTTGATCCCCTTCGGGACCAGGAGGATTCCGAACGCGAAGACGTCGGGGAAGACGTCGAGCGTCACCTCGTAGCCGGTGAACTTCGGCTCGGCGAAGACCTTCCTCGATTTCGGATTCGGCGCGACGAGGGGATCGTCGAACTTGCCGATCACGGCCTCCTCGAAGGTCTTGCGATAGGGTCCGATCGTCTTCCGATACGCGTCCGGTGACGAGGTGTCGAGCCCCTTGAAGAAAGCCTCCCGGACGCCCGCGGATTCGCCGAGGAGATCCTCGTCGAGTCGTTCGAGCTCGCGAATTCCCCGGGCCGCGCGTGCCGCCGGGTCGGGGACGGGGCCGATGGCTGGCGGGAGCGATGCAGCCTTTTCGAGCACGAGACGGGCCCGGAGTGCGTTCAGGAAGAGGGCGAGCGACTCGCTCGAGCCGAAGGATCGGTGGCCATCGCCGACGACCTCGATGGGGACGGCCCCGGGGAGACCCTGAACGAGCGCGTCGGCGCGCCTCGCCTCGGCGCGAACGGTCTCGCCGTCCTGCGGAGCGAGCGAACCGGGCGCCGCCTTGCCCCCCGGCGGGACCGCGACGTTCGGGACCTGGGAGGCCTCAAGGATGAGGGGCCGGGGGGCGATCATCGCCGCGACTTCGGCGTCGCCGAAGCGTTCGAGCAGGCCGAAGACGTTCCGGTCGACCGGCTCGGTCCAGATCCGCGACCGATCGCCGAAATAACCGCTGACGCAGGTCGCCGTCGCGGTCGGCTGCACGGCCGAAGCGTAGAGGGCGAGCATCCCGCCGTCGCCGTAGCCGATCAGCCCGATCGGCCGAGATTCCTGGGGGGATTCCCGGTCCGACTCGAACCACCGCAGCGCGGCGAGGACCTTGTTCATCTCGTGGCCGATGACGTGCCGACCCAGCTCGAAGGCCGATCGGTAGATGTGCTCGCGATCGGGGATGCCGTCGGGCGTGAGCCCGCGATCGACGAGCGCGGGGACCAGGACGCGGCAGCCGCTCCGTGCCAGTCGGAGCGGAAACCGCGATTCCTCGGCGACTCCCGGCACCAGCCCACAGAGGGCCTCGGGGGACTGGGTGGAATCCGGGATCGCGACCACGTCCGCCAGGTGGATGTTCTTCCCCTTCGGGATCAGCATCAGGCCTTCGCCGTGGACGTCCCGGAAGGCGTCCCACCGCACGGCCACCATGCGGACCGTGTCATCCTCGGCGATCGTCGGCCCGTGCCGGGTGTCGGAGAGGATCTCCATCGCCGCCGGCGGCTTCGCGGGGCGGTCGCGGAGGCCGAGGATCTGACACAGCCTCTGCCGGTTGCCCTCGATCGAGCGGTCCCAGTCCAGGGCACTCGTCAGGCGTCGGTTCCAGAAGCCCGGGCGCTTCGACGCGGACTCGTCGATCTTGCGGAGGAGGAAGCGGTCGATGCCGTCGACCATGGCCGAGGCGAGGTCGCCGGCCTGGGTCAGCGGCTGGGTGCCGGGGAGTCGTTCCGGGGCCTCTGCAAGCGACAGGACCGCGAGCGCCAGGAAGGTCGTGACCATGGGAAACTCCTCGGGGATTCGCTCACTTCGGCTTCCGTTCCTCGCGGTGGGCCAGGAGGAACTCGAGCAGGTCGCGGAAGTCCGCCTCCGGGACCTGCTCGGCCATGTTGGCGGGCATCGGCGAGAGCTGGGCCGTCGACCGTTCCTCGACGGACGACTTCGGCACGCGGACCTCCTTACCCTGGGCATCGGCCAGGATCAGGAGCTCGCCCTCCTCGCGGAGCAGCAAGCCGGAGAGGACCTGGCCGTTCGCGAGCGCCAGGTTGGTGACCCGGAAGCTCTGGTCGACGTTCCGATTGGGGTCGAGCACGTCCTCGAGCAGCCTCTCGAGGCCGCGGCTGCCGATGCCGTCGAGCTGGGGGCCGACCCGCGCGCCCTTGCCCTCGATCTGGTGGCAGATGCCGCAGGTCTTCTCGAAGACCTTCGCCCCCTTCGCCGTGTCGTGCGAGCTGGTCAGGAACGACTTCCGCCGGCCCTCGAGCAGCTCCCTCATCTTCTGGTCGGCCGGCGGGAGGCCCTTCAGGAGCACCCCCATCCGGTCCTTCAGGTTCGGGATCTCGGCGCTCTCGAGGCCGATGACGACCCTCCGCTCCTGGAGGATCCGCGCCGAGGCCTTGCCGGCCTCGATGGTCTGGAGGAGCGAATTCGCACCTTCGGGCCGCCTCGCGAGCGCGGCGGCGATCGTCGACTGGAGTTGCTCGGGCGCGATCGGCAGGGCGTCGAGGACGGCTTTCCGGGCTTCCGGCCGATCCAGGTTCGCCAGCGCGATCGCGGCGGCCTCGCGCACCGGGATCGGCGCGTGGCTGTTGGCCGTCAGGTCGCGGAGGACGGGGAACGCCTTCTCGGGATCCACGGCCGCGATCGCGTTGAGGGCCTCGGATCGGAGCGATTCGGAAGTATTGCCGGTGGCGAGCCTTCCCAGGTCCGGGATCAGCTCCGGCAGCGGGAAGTCCCGAGCCGCCTGGATGGCCAGGGTGATCTGATCCGCCTGCCCGGAGGTGATCCATTGCCGGCAGAGCTCCGCGGCCATGCCCCGCAGCGCCGGATCGATCGGCTGGTGGCGTTCCTCCGCGCCCTGCTGGACCTCCTTGAGCAGCTCCACCCGGTCTCGGGTCGAGCACCGGCGATCCTTCACGAACGTGGCGATCGAGGCGACCGCGTCCCGGTCACCATATCGGGAGACGTGATGGACGTAGCGACGAAGATCGAGTTCGCCCACCGTGGCCTTCATGACGTGGGCGAGGAGGAACTTCGCGGCGTGTTCATCGTGGACGCCGACCGCGACGTCGGCGAGGCACTCGCGGTCGCGAGCCGACAGGTCGGCGGTTGCGAGCGACTTCCAGACCTCGAGCCGTTTCAACTGGTCGCGGAGGGCCATCCGGGCGACGTGCAGCAGGTGGGTGTCGTCGGCCCTGGTGGACTCGCGCAGATCCAGCAGCGGGCGGACGTTCGCGGGGTCGGGATGCGCTCCCAGGGCCTCGGCCGCGGCCCGGCGGACGAACGCGTCCTGGTCCTTGAGCCGTTCCAGGACCGCGGCCCGAAGCTCGGTGCCGGGGGCCGGCCGCTCCACGACGACCTTCATGGCGTGGACCCGGAGGTCGCGGTTCGTGCTCGCCTGCGAGGCCCGGATGACCTGGGCGTCGTCGAGCCTGCCCGTTCGTTGCAGGATCCAGAGGGCCGACGGCTGGGCGGCGGCCGGCGCCTCGGACCCGAGTGCGACCGTCAGGAGCTCCGTCGCCCGGTTGCCGCCCCGCTCCGCGAGCTGATTGGCGGCCGTCATCCGGACGGCCAGGTTCGGGTCGCCGAGCGCCTTGACCAGATCCGGCACCGCGGCCTTCGTCCAGTCCGTCGACGGGGGCGCCGCCGCGGGGCCGCTGCCGCGGTAGACGATCCGCCAGATCCGGCCGCTGGTGCGGTCGCGGCCGGGGTGGGTCAGGGGGACCTCGTAGTGGCCGATGATCCGATTGTAGAAGTCGGCGACGTAGAGCGCCCCGTCGGGTCCGAGCTCGATGTCCACGGGCCGGAACCAGTTGTCCTCGCTCCAGACGAAGTCGGGCTGCTCGATGCCGACGGGGGTGGAGCCGTGCCATTCGATCCGGTCGTGGTTGACGCGGTTCGTGACCACGTTGCCGATGAATGTCGTGCCGCGATAGGCCGGCGGGAACTGCTCCGCCGCGTAGTAGGAGATCCCGGCAATCCCGGTGGAGCCGTGGTCGTGCGTGACCATGTCCGGGCCGAAGCCGAGCCCGTCGTGCGGCTTGCCGAAGCTGGGATACCAGGCCCCGCGGAGGAGCTGGTAGACCGGCCGGCTGTGGCAGTCCGCCGAGTACAGGTTGCCCAGCGGATCGAACGCGAGCCCGAAGGGGTTCACCTGGCCGTGGGTGATGTACTCGGCGTGCGAGCCGTCCGGACGCATCCGGTACGTGTTCCCGGAGTGCATCTCGATTGGCTTCTTATCCTTCCCCTGCACGGTCGAGTTGTTGGCGTACCCGTGGCAGGCGTAGATCCAGCCGTCGAACCCCCAGGTGAAGGCGTTGGTCATGCCGTGGGTATCGAGGTGGCCGAAGACGCCGTAGAGCGTCTCTCGCGAGTCGGCCCGGCCGTCGCCATCGGTGTCGCGCATCAGGAAGATGTCGGGGATGTTGTGCACCAGCGCGGCGTCGGACGAGGGGAGCGGGAGGAGTCCGATCGGGATGTTCAGCCCGTCCGCGAAGGTGGCGATCGACCGGGCCCGGCCGTCGGGGCCGAAGTCGGAGAGGATCTTCACCGTGTCCCGGCCCTTCGTCCCGGGCTTGACGGGGTAGGGATACTCGACCGTGTCCGTGACCCAGAGCCGGCCGCGATCGTCGAAGGCGATGTTGAGCGGCTTCTGGATGTCGGGCTCCGCGGCCACGAGCTGGATCTCGAAGCCCGGCGGGACGTGCAGGGCCTTCCGCTCCTCGGCCGGGCTGCGATGGGGCAGCGAGGAGACGTTCTCGACGGGGGCGGGCGACTGGGCAAGCGCCGCGGCGGCGCCCCCCGACAGGACGACGAGGCAGAGGGCGGTTCGCGACGTCGCGGGCCAGCTTCGCATGATTCGGCTCCGTGGCAGGACGAACGGGTGGCGATCGAGACCTCGAGGGGGGGCCGTCAGGCGTCGGGCCCGGCGACCGGATCGGGGCGGGTCCAGGAGAAGAGGGTCAGGGGAACGCCATCGGGGTCGTGAAGGCGGATCTCGGTGAAATTCTCGCGGGCATTGAGGGCGGGCGGCGTGACTTCGATCCCACGCTCCGCCAGCCGCCGATACTCGGCCTCGACGTCGGGGACCAGGAAGACGAGGCGGGCGTCGCGGCGCGGCTCCTCCCCGGGATCATCCTCGCGCCTCTGCTGGAGGGCGAGCCGCCCGTTGCCCGCCGCGAGCAGGACGAAACCGCGAACGGCGTCGGTCAGGACCGGGAACAAACCGAGCGCCGCCGAGTACCACCGCAGGCTCTCCTCCCAGCTCCTGACCTTGATGACGGTCATGAACAGGTCGGGGCCGGGGATGTCCGTCGTCGGCGATGGGGTCATCTCGGGGTGGTTCACGGCCGGGCGGACCGAATCACGAGGTCGGTAGTCATGCCGAGCGATTCTGCCACGGCGGGAAGGCAAACGCGAGAGCGCTGCCGGGAACGCCCATCCTCGGGGGTCGCCGTCGACGGCTTCCTGCTATCATGGCCCGAACGCCGACGACCGGCTCGATGTCGGACACGGCCATCTGAAACCATCCCCGGGAGTCGTCGTGGCACACGGAGAAGAAACGCTCATCTCGACGGTGGCGGTCGGACTGTCCTACGCCTTCGGCGGCGGGCTCCTGGCCGCGAGGCTCGGCCTGCCGCCCCTGGTCGGCTACCTGGTGGCCGGCATCGCGGTCGGGCCGTTCACGCCGGGCTTCGTGGCCGATACGGCGCTCGCCCCGCAGCTCGCCGAGATCGGGGTCATCCTCCTCATGTTCGGCGTGGGGATGCACTTCTCCATCAAGGACCTGCTGGCCGTCCGCAAGATCGCGGTCCCCGGGGCCGTGGCGCAGATCACGGTCGCCACGGCCATGGGCGTCGGCCTGGCGCTCCTCTGGGGCTGGTCGTTGATGGCCGGCCTGATCTTCGGGCTGGCCCTGTCGGTCGCGAGCACCGTCGTCCTGCTCCGGGCCCTCGAGGATCGCCATCTGCTCCACACCGGCGACGGGCAAATTGCCGTCGGCTGGCTCGTGGTGGAGGACCTGGCGATGGTCCTGGCCCTGGTGCTCCTCCCCGCGCTCGCCGGCGGCAACGGCGAGGGGGGCGGGCTGTCCGCCTGGGAGCTCTTCCAGGCCCTGGCCCTGACGCTGGCCAAGGTCGCCGCCTTCGTCGCCGTGATGCTCGTGGTGGGCGTCCGGATCTTCCCGTGGATCCTCGCTCGGGTGGAAGGGCTCGGCTCGCGAGAGCTGTTCACGCTGGCCGTGATCGCCCTGTCGCTGGGCGTGGCCTTCCTGGCCGCCCGGATCTTCGGCGTCTCGTACGCCCTCGGGGCCTTCTTCGCCGGGGTCGTCGTCAACGAGTCGGAGCTAAGCCGGCGGGCGGCCAGGGACCTTCAGCCGCTTCAGGACGCATTCGCCGCGCTCTTCTTCGTCTCCGTGGGCATGCTCTTCGACCCGTCCGTGCTCACGCAGCACCCGCTCCCCCTGCTGGCGGTCGTGGCGGTCATCCTGGTGGGCAAGTCGGTGGCCGCCTTCGCGATCGTGGTGGCCCTGGGCAAGCCCCGGAGCACGGCATTGACCGTCTCGGCCTCTCTCGCCCAGATCGGCGAGTTCTCGTTCATCCTGGCCAGCCTGGGGCTCTCGCTGAAGCTGCTCCCCCCGGAGGGCCAGAGCCTGATCGTCGCCGGGGCCATCCTCTCGATCATCCTCAATCCGCTCGGCTTCAAGCTCATCGAGCCCTGGACGACCCTGGAGGCTCACGCCGACGAACCGGATCGCCCGGCCCCGAGTCATTGAGGCGCGAGCGAGGATCGATCCGAGGCCGATTCGTCCCGCGCCATCCGCCTCGACGTCACGGCGGCCGGCTCCCCCTGATCGGCATTCACGACGACTCGCGGCTCGGATCGGATCTGGGCCACCAGCGTTCGGGCAAGCCATCGCCCCACGCTGATGCTCGGCTCCTCGACCATGAGATACACGACCCACGACAGCGCGAATGCCGTCGCGATGCCCCCGGCGATGCAGGCCGCAGGGGAGCCGGTCAGCCGGTCGAAGACGGGAAACACGCCCATCAACAATGGCACATGGATGAGATAGAGCGAGTAGCTCACCTTGCCCAGCGCCAGCAATGGCTTGCGCCTGAGGAGGGCCGCGAACCGCTCCCTGGAATCGGCGAGGGCGATCAGCAAGACCGCACCAAGTCCCGAGAGCATCTCGGTACGGACGTCCGGATAGGTCCATCCGATCCGCGACGTCACCGGCCGGTTGAAGATCAGCGACATGCCCAGCAGGAAGAGGAGAATGGCCGCGGACCGCGAGGCCTGTCTGAGCCGAGCCTGGATCTCCCCGCGGTAACGGGCGGCGATCACCCCCATCACGAAGAGCGGCAGGAAGAGCAGCGAGGTGGAAAGCCCAAACATGCAGGCGACCACCACCGACAAGGTGCTCACGAACGCCACGGCCGACCACGACCGGGCGGAGCCGATGAGGAAGAAGAAGAGCGGGAGGAGGATCGCCACCTGGATCTCGACGCAGATCGACCAGAGGGCCCCGTACAGCATGTCCAGGTTCGGTACGCCGAAGACCAGGCTGAAATGGAGGGCAAGGTCGCGGGCCGTGATCGGGGCGGTCCAATGCGAACGTCCCGACTCGGTGGGAGCCCAGGCGTGGAACGAGTCGCTAGCCAGCCACCGCACGACCAGGGCGAAGATCAACGAGACCCAGTAGGTCGGATAGATTCGCACGGCCCGGCGGGTGAGGAAGTCGACGATGTCGAACCGGCGGCCCTTCGGCGCCACGTACGGGAGCGCCAGCACGAACCCGGACAGGACGAAGAAGAAGTCGACCATCGCGGCCCCGTCCAGCAGGGTGTAGACGGCGCGACGGGTCAACCTCGAACCGAACGATGCGGCGTCCCAGGGGAAGAAGGAAAAAGCATGTCCGAAGCAGACAACCAACGCCGCCACACCGCGCATGGCATCGAGCTGCGAGATTCGATCGTGGGTGTTCGAGGCCGATTTCTCCCTCTGCCCTTGACTCATCTGGAGCCCTCCGTCGCCCGACTCCCAGGCCCAACGGACCGGCTCGCCGAGAGTGCGTGGAATGTAACTGTACCCATCGCGGACCGGACACGTTCCCGACCGAGGCGAGGAGTCTGACGGGACCGTGGTCCGCCAAAAGCCTACATCGCAAACCACATATCGACAAGCCTTTGCCTCGACCCACTCGGGGGCGCACGGGGATTCCGAGGGGCGGATAGGGCCGTCGACCGGTATCCGGTCCCGCGCCGTGAGACGCACGCGGCCGGCTCGCCCCGCCGCCATGATGCGGCACGTCGATGCGAGCCGTCGGCGAGGGGATTGGCGAACGATCACGAGGAGGCGAGGCGAGGCGAGATCGGCCGAGGTGGATCGGCTGATCGAAGGGACGCGTACCCCGGAACCCACGCGCCTTTCGGTCCGGGCTCCTCGATTTCCGCTCGGCTCGACTGCTCGCCATGCAAGACGGCCGCCTGCGGGTCACGGCACGACGGCGTGCCCCGCACGTCGCTCGGCCCCCGGTTGCACGCGGCCCTCGGCGAGTTGACCGGGGCGTCCAGGCTGAGCAAGCGGCGGGTCGTTCAACTCGGCGCCAACCTGCTGGGCCTGAAGATCTCCGTCGGAATGATCTCCAGGCTGGAGCGGATCACGCCGAGGGTGCTGGAGCAACCCAGGCGATCGGTGGCCAGGCACTCAAGTTGAGGCACTCAAGTTGAGTAGTCTGGGTGGGATCGACAACCAGAGGCATCGCAAGATCGACACGCTGACAGGCCGGAAATTAGCCATCCGCCCCACAATCTCGATCCTGGGTGCGTGGCCACTGATTCCTGAAGAGGTGCTCGCGCTGAACGCCGACGTCGCGATCGAATCGACCGTAGCTATCCCCGGAACGCGGGCGAATTCGCCTGGGGGCAGATCCTGGAGCTTCGCCGTCTCGCCCTCGGCATGAAGGCCCCCGAGCTCGAGGGGCGCGACATCCGCGGCTCGGCGGTGAAGCGGAGCGACGACCGCGGCAACGGCGATGCGGGCCCGCATACCGGCGACCGAGGACAGCAGGACCATCTCCAGGCGATCGCGTGCCCGGGGCGGCAGATCGGTGCCGGGCAGCGAGTTGAGCTGGTGGCGATCTGATTCGTAGCGATGTACGACTATCATATCGAATGATGTAAACAACCACGAGTGAAGACGAACCTCGGCCCCGTTCTTGGTGGCGCGACCGGATTCACTTGCGGGGTGTCCTCGGGTCGTTTTCCGTCGGCGGATCAGGAGGATGCCGCTTCGAAGAGGGATGCTGGTCTTCGGCGGCACATGCACCCGGATCGGGGTGGGTCCGAGTGATGGTGACGCCCGAATAAGTCCGCCGTGGGTGCGAATACGTTTCGTCGAGCCGCTCCGAACTCACGATTGTGGAGTCGTCATGAAGTGTCCCCTCGCCCTCCTGTTGCTTCTGGCGACAACACCCGTCATCGCCCAGGACTCTCCCCACGCACGCGTCGACCGGGTCGATGCCGTGGTTCGTGCGGAGATCACGCGGCAGCAGATGGTCGGCCTGGCCGTCGTCGTTATCGACGACGGAGAGATCGTGTGGACGAAGGGATACGGCTTCGCCGACCGGGAAAAGGCGGTTCCCGTCGACCCCGCCGTCACCCAGTTCCGTTGGGCATCCATCTCCAAGCCCGTCACGGCCATCGCAGCACTGCAGCTCGCCGAGAAGGGCCTGCTCGACCTCGACGCCGACGTGCGGACCTACGTGCCCGAGTTCCCCGACAAAGGGGCTAAGATCTCAGCCCGCGACCTCCTGCGCCACCAGGGCGGGATCGTCCACTACCAGAACGGGCCCGTGGTGCGCACCGAGAAGCAGTACTCGACTCCCCATCCCTTCGCCGATGTGGTCGTGGCGCTCGATCAATTCAAGGATTCCCCGCTCGTCCACCAGCCGGGCACGAGGTACGCCTACTCGACCCACGGCTACATCCTGCTCAGCGCCGTCGTCGAGCGGGCCGGGAAGCAACGGTTCGCCGACCAGGTGAGGGAGCGGATTGCCGAGCCGCTCGGCATGGCCGACTTCCGGCCCGACTACCAGTGGGAGGACATCCCGAATCGCGCGGTCGGCTATAGCCGCCAGGACGGGGTGATTCGCCGACGTCCCGACGATCAGGTCGAGGATGTGAGCTGGAAGCTCGGCGGGGGCGGCTTCACCTCGCCGGCGACCGATCTTGCGGACTTCGGCGTCGGGCTCCTCCGGCGGAAGCTGGTGTCAGAGGAGACCGAGCGGCTGATGTGGACCGTGAACAAGCCCGCCGACCCGGAGGGGGCCAAGCCTTACGGCTTCGGGTTCTTCGTGATCGACCGTCCCGGAAGGGTAAAGCTGGTCGGCCACGACGGGGCACAGGCGAAGGCCAAGACGGCCCTTCTGCTTGATCCCAAGAACAAGAAGGGTATCGCGTTGATGACCAATTCGGAGTGGGCCGACGTCATGAAGCTGGCCATGATCCTCATGGACGAGATCCGATAGACCTCGTGAAATATGGCTCATCCGGCCGAAGCGCGCGCCGGGCTCGGAAATCCGCCATCCACGGGCGTGGGCATGCGCATCTTTTGTAGGGTGCGTCAAGCGAAGCGCAGACGCACCGGATTGCCGATTCATGGGGTACGAGCGGGCGAGTCCATGCTCGCATGGCTTGCCCAAGAGGGGAGCCATCGTGATTTCCAAGGCCGCGCCGATCCGGTGCGTCTGCGCTTCGCTTGACACACCC
>NZ_JAALJH010000060.1 GCF_011064615.1 Aquisphaera insulae
ATTCGGGACCGGTGAGGGGATTGAGTCGGCCGCCACGACGGGGGGGCACTCGAAGCGGGCCGCCGGGTTGGGACACCGTGACGAGGGCGTGGAGGCGATGCACGCGTTCCCCCGCGCGATCCGCCCGGGTCACGGGGTGATGCCGGGGGCGGCGGCTCGGCTACGACCCGGAAGCCCGCCGCAAGAACGCCAGCTACCTGCCCTTCTGGGCGTAAGGATGGAGTCGAGATATTTGACGGCAATTTGACTGGGAGACCTTCGGATCCGGCCAGGCCACCGAAGCAAATTCCGCAAATACATAAACGCAAACAATTTACGCCACAGAATTAGCAGGCCCGGTATTTGACGTCAATTTGACGCCCGACGCCGAGAGGCGATCATCCGCGGGCCCCGCTCGGCTATAATGCCGGTGCCAGCCCCGGCGATCCAGGACCGCGGAGAGACGGCCCGTGCACCACGACGTAGCGCAGAGAGATGACGCCGGCGATCGACCGCGCCCGAGATCACGAGCCCGCCGGATGGCGTCGGCGTTCGCCGCCTCGCTGCTGTCGCTGGGCGTGTCATCCGCCATGGCCGGGGAGCCCCCGCGCGACGCCAAGCCCGCACCGGCGGCGAAGGTTGACTTCAACGCCCAGGTCCGGACGATCCTCTCCGACAAGTGCTTCCACTGCCACGGCCCGGACGCCGGCCGGCGCAAGGCCGGGCTGCGGCTGGACACCCGCGCGGGGGCCTTCGCGAAGCTGGAGTCGGACGGCCACGCGATCGTCCCGGGCAAGCCCGACCAGAGCGAGCTCATCGCCCGGATCAAGTCCGACGACCCGGAGCAGCGGATGCCGCCGCGGTCGCTCGGCCGCGAGCTCACGCCGGGCGAGGTGAAGACCCTCGAGCGCTGGATCGCCCAGGGGGCGGAGTGGAAGGACCACTGGGCCTTCCTGCCCCTGCCCGATGCGGCGACGATCGCGGCATCGGCGAGCCCCCAGCCCGATCCCTCGCACGCCGGCTGGGCCCGCAACGGCGTCGATCACCTCGTCATCCGGCGGCTCGAGGCCGAGGGGCTCTCGCCCGCGCCGGAGGCGAGCAAGGAGCGGCTGATCCGGCGCGTCACGTTCGACCTGACCGGGCTGCCGCCGACCCCCGCCGAGATCGACGCCTTCCTCGCCGACGCCCGGCCGGACGCCTACGAGCGGTTCGTCGACCGACTCCTCTCCTCCCCTCGGTTCGGCGAGCGGATGGCCGCGGACTGGCTGGACGTCGCCCGCTACGCCGACACGTTCGGCTACCAGGCCGACGTCTACCGCGCCACCTGGCCCTGGCGCGACTGGGTCGTGAAGTCGTTCAACGCCAACATGCCCTTCGATGCGTTCATCACCTGGCAGCTCGCCGGGGACCTGCTGCCGAACCCCACCCCGGAGCAGGTCCTCGCCACGGCCTTCAACCGGCACCATCGCCAGACGAATGAGGGGGGCTCGATCGAGGAGGAATGGCGGATCGAGTACGTGGCCGACCGGACCATCACCTTCGGCGCCGCGTTCCTCGGGCTGACCCTGGAATGTGCCCGCTGCCACGACCACAAGTACGACCCGATCACCCAGAAGGACTTCTACTCGCTCTCCGCCTTCTTCAACAGCATCGACGAGTCCGGGCTCTATCCCCACTTCACCACCGCCATGCCCACCCCGACGATGCTCCTGGCCGACGAGGCCCGCCGCGCCGCCATCGCCGACGCCGAGCGGAAGATCGCCGACGCCGAGGCCGACGTCGAACGCCTGGGCCGGTCGCGAGACGCGGCGTTCGAGGCCTGGCTGCGAACGGCCGCCGGCAAGCCCCCCCTGCCCCCGCCCGACTTGATCGGCTCCTTCCCGCTCGACGCGATCGAGGGAGACAAGGTCGCCAACCTCGCCGATCCGTCGAAGCCGGGCAGGGTCGCGGAGGGCCCGGAGGTGGTCGCCGGCAAGCTCGGCAAGGCCCTGAAGCTGAGCGGCGAGAACAGCGCCATCCTGCCGATGGGGAACTTCGACCGATTCGAGCCGTTCAGCGTCTCGCTCTGGATCCAGACGCCCGACCGCAAGGACCGCGCGGTGGTCCTCCACCGGTCGATGGCCTGGACCGACGCCGGCAGCCGCGGGTATGAGATCCTCATCGAGGACGGCAAGCTCGCCGCCCACCTCGTCCACTTCTGGCCGGGGAACGCCCTGGGCATCCGGACGAAATCCGAGATCCCGGTCGGTCGCTGGACCCACGTCGCGCTGGCCTACGACGGCTCCAGCCGCGCGAAGGGGCTGGCCCTGTACCTCGACGGCAAGCCCGCCGACTGCGAGGTCGTCCGCGACAGCCTCACCAAGAACATCACCGGCGGCGGCGGGGATGACATCACGATCGGCCAGCGGTTCCGGGACCGCGGCTTCAAGAACGGCCTGGTGGACGACGTCCGCGTCTTCCGCCGCGCCATCACGCCCGTCGAGGCCGCATGGCTCTTCGACCCGGCCACGCTCCCCGCCCTGCTCTCCCGCGATCCGTCCTCGCTGACGACCGACGAGCGGCGGGGCCTCCTGGCCTATTACCTCTCGGCCCATGACGCCGAGTCTCGCAGGGCACTGGCGACGCTCTCGCAGGTCCGCAAGGCGCGGAGCGACCTGGTGGACCCGATCGCCGAGATCATGGTGATGAAGGAGCTGCCCAAACCGCGGCCGACGTTCGTCCTCAAGCGTGGTGCGTACGACGCCCCCGGCGAGCCCGTGGGCCGAAATACGCCCGCCTCGCTGCCGGCCTTCTCGCGGGACTGGCCGCGCGACCGCCTGGGCCTGGCGCGGTGGCTGACCGACCCGAAGCAGCCCCTGACGGCCCGGGTGACGGTCAACCGCTGGTGGCAATCGCTGTTCGGCCGGGGGCTGGTGGCCACGCCGGAGGACTTCGGCAGCCAGGGGCAGCTCCCCTCGCATCCGGAATTGCTCGACTGGCTGGCTCGCACCTTCGTCGAATCGGGCTGGGACGTGAAGGGGACCTGGCGGTTGATCGTCACGTCCGCGACCTATCGCGGGGCGTCGGAGGCGTCGCCGGAGCGACTGGCCCGCGACCCGGACAACGTCCTGCTCTCGCGAGGTCCGCGGTTCCGGCTGCCGGCGGAGATGATCCGCGACAACGCCCTGGCCGCCTCGGGATTGCTCGTCGCCAAGCTCGGCGGACCCCCCGTGAAGCCGTTCCAGCCGGATGGCCTGTGGAAAGAGAAGGCCAATATCGAATACGTCCGCGACGTCGGCGAGGGCTCGCACCGGCGGAGCCTCTACACGTACTGGAAGCGGACCTCGCCCCCGCCCGCGATGCTCACGTTCGACGCCACCGGCCGCGAGGTCTGCGCCGTCAAGCGGCTCCCCACGGCCACGCCGCTCCAGGCCCTCGTCCTGCTGAACGACCCGCAGTACGTCGAGGCCGCGAAGGCCCTGGCGGGCCGGGCCGTCCGCGAGGCCGGCCCGGAGCATGCCGACCGCGCGGCGTTCGTCTTCCGGGCCCTCACGGGCCGCCGCGCCGACCCCCGCGAGCGGGCCGTGCTGGAGGCCCTCTACCGCGAGCAGTACGACGAGTTCCGCTCCGGCCGCTCCGACCCCGCCAAGCTCCTGTCCGTCGGCGACGCCCAGGCGGACCCCGGCAAGGACCCGGCGGACCTCGCCGCGCTCACCGTGCTGGCCCAGGCCGTCATGAACTTCGATGAAACGGTGATGAAGCGATGAGAATATCCCCGATTAGCGAGGGGATTAGATTCCGCCTCTCCCCCTTACCAAGGGGGAGTTGGAGGGGGTGGTCGATGCAAGCCGAGGCGATCGAATTAACCCCCCTGAATCCCCCCTTGGTAAGGGGGGAAGCGGATTCCGGACATTGCCAGGGAGAAGCTCAATCGACGTGCGGAGCGACACAATGAACTTCGATCCCCGCCAATCCCCCGACGACCCCCTGGCCGTCAACCGCCGCCACTTCTTCTCCCGGACGAGCCTGGGCGTTGGATCCGCCGCGCTCGCCAGCTTGATCGGTCGATCGGCGATGGCCGATGCGGATCCGGCCGCCGACGTCCCGCCGCGGACGGCCGTCGACCCGGCGTATCGCGGCGTGCTCGCGGCCCCGCACTTCGCCCCCAAGGCGAAGCGGGTCATTTATCTGTTCATGAGCGGCGGGCCGTCGCAGCTCGACCTGTTCGACTACAAGCCCCTGCTGAACACCCGGAACGGCCAGGACCTGCCGGACTCGGTCCGCCAGGGGCAGCGGCTGACGGGGATGTCCGGCAACCAGGCGACGCTGCCGCTCGCCGGCTCGATCTTCAAGTTCGCGAGGCGCGGGAGCTCCGGCGCCTGGGTGAGCGACCTGCTGCCGGAGACGGCGAAGGTGGCGGACGACCTCTGCTTCGTGCGGTCGCTCTACACCGAGGCGATCAACCACGACCCCGCGATCACCTTCTTCCAGACCGGCTCGCAGATCGCCGGCCGGCCGAGCATGGGCTCGTGGCTGAGCTACGGGCTCGGCTCCGCGAATCAGAACCTGCCGACGTTCTGCGTCCTGATCAGCCAGCGGCCCGTCGATCAGCCGTTGTACTCGCGGCTCTGGGGCAACGGCTTCCTGCCCTCGATCCACCAGGGCGTCCAGTTCCGCGCGGGGGCCGAGCCCGTGCTCTACCTGGAGAACCCGCCGGGCGTCTCCGCGGCGGGCCGGCGGAAGATGCTCGATCGCCTCCGCGAGCTCCATCAGGCCGAGTACGACGCGATCCTCGACCCGGCCATCCAGGCCCGGATCGCCCAGTACGAGATGGCCTACCGGATGCAGACCTCGGTCCCGGAGGTCACCAGCCTGGCCGGCGAGCCCGACGAGGTCTTCGAGCTCTACGGGCCGGACGCGCGCCGGCCCGGCACGTTCGCCGCCAACTGCCTGCTGGCCCGCCGCCTGGCGGAGCGCGACGTCCGGTTCATCCAGCTCTATCATCCCGGCTGGGACCACCACGGCGGCCTCCCCGCCGGCATCCGCCAGCTCTGCAAGGAGACCGACCGCGGCTGCGCCGCGCTCGTCGCCGACCTGAAGCGCCGGGGGATGCTCGACGACACGCTCGTCCTCTGGGGGGGCGAGTTCGGCCGGACGAACTACAGCCAGGGCAAGCTGACCCCGACCGACTACGGCCGCGACCATCACCCCCGCTGCTTCACCGCCTGGGCCGCCGGCGGCGGCGTCAAACCGGGACTGGTGCACGGCGAGACCGACGACTTCGGCTACAACATCGCCGCCGACCCGGTCCACGTGCACGACTTCCATGCGACGATCCTCCACCTGCTGGGCATCGACCACGAGCGGCTGACGTTCAAGCATCAGGGCCGCTACTACCGCCTGACGGACATCGCGGGCAAGGTCGTGAAGCCGATCCTGGCGTGAAGGCGGGGAGTGCCTCCGGCCATCCTGCGAAGGGGAACCCGTGCCGATCTCGATCGACCAGGTCATCGACCGCTTGCCCGCCTGGTCGGGCCGATCGCCCGTGGCGACGCCGCTCGTCGGGGGGCTGACCAACCAGATCCATCGCGTCGACGTCGATGACACCTCCTACGTGGTGCGGATCCCCGGCGAGGACACGCACCTGCTGGCCATCGATCGCGGCAACGAGCTCCACAACACGCGGGCCGCGGCCGAGGCGGGGGTCTCGCCGCGGGTCGTGCATCACCTGCCCGACCTGGACGTGCTGGTCCTGGAGTTCATCCCCGCCGAGACGCTGACCATCCCCGCGATGCGGCGCCCCGGGATGCCGGCGGAGCTCGCCGGCGTCCTGAAGCAGCTCCACGCGGGCCCTCGCTTCCGGGACGAGTTCGACATGTTCCGCCTGGCGAGGCGGTATCTTTCCATCTGCCAGGACCGGCGGATCCGGATCCCGGACGGCTACCTCGACGGGCTGCCCCGGGTCGCCGAGATCGAGTCCGCCTTCGCCCGCCGGCCGGTGCCGACGGTCCCCTGCCACAACGACCTGCTGGCGGCGAACGTCCTGGACGACGGCCGTCGTCTCTGGCTGATCGACTTCGAGTACAGCGGCAACAACGACCCGACCTTCGACCTCGGCAACACCTGCCAGGAGCAGGAGTACGACGAGCCCCGGATCGTCGAGATGTGCGCCGCGTACTTCGGCGAGGCGTTCCCCGACAAGCTCGCGCGGATGCGCCTGAACATGATCATGTCCGACGTCGGCTGGTCCCTCTGGGCCGCCATCCAGGCGGCGGTGTCCGCCATCGACTACGACTTCCGGGCCTGGGCCGAGGATCGATGGGCCCGCGCCCGGTCGGCGATGGAGTCGGCCGATTTCTCGAGGTGGCTCCGCGACGTCGGGTCCTCGCCATGAAGGGAGCATCGAGGATGCCCGTCACGCCGAGCGGGGCGTCGCCGAGCCGGAGGCCGACCCGAGAGGAAGTCGCCGCGGCGCACGGCGACTTGCTGCCCGACCTGATCGCGCCGGGCCTGAAGGTCCTGTTCTGCGGGATCAATCCCAGCCTCTATTCGGCCGCGGTGGGTCACCACTTCGCCCGGCCGGGCAACCGATTCTGGCCGGCCCTCCACGCGGCCGGATTCACGGACCGGCGGCTACGTCCCGAGGAACAGCGCCTTCTCCTGGACCGGGGCCTGGGGATCACCAATCTCGCGGGCCGGGCGACCGCCGCGGCCGACGAGCTGACGACCGACGAGCTGATCTCGGGAGCCGGGCAGCTCGAGGCGAAGGTCCGGCTGTACCGCCCGGCGTTCGTGGCGGTGCTGGGCGTGACGGCCTACCGGTCGGCGCTCGGCCGCCGGCAGGCGACCCCGGGCCGGCAGGCGGATCGGCTCGCGGAGGCGTGCCTCTGGGTGCTGCCCAACCCCAGCGGCCTGAACGCCCACTATCAGCTCCCGGACCTGGCCCGTTCGTTCGCCGAGCTGCGTCGAGCGGTCGGCTTGCCGGACGCCCGTCAGGATGGTCCCGATCCACCCGCAGGCTGAGACCGGGCCGGCCGGCTCCGTCGGTTCTCCGCGAGGCTCCCGTCCGCCTCAGGCCAGGCCCGTTCCCAGGCCGCGAAGGATCTCCGGGATGTTGGAGACCTGCCAGCCTTCGCGCATCTTGCCGTCGACGGCGCGGATCCAGGTCATGCCGCGGAAGCAGCAGTCCGTGTTCGAAGGGGCCATGCCCAGGCCGTCGCCGGTGTGGCAGCCGGTGGCCGTCCAGCGGAAGGCGACCTCCTGGTCGCTGGCGAGGACCGCCTCGACCTCGATCTTCAGGTCGGGGAAGGCGGCCAGGAACGGCGTGTGCATCTTGGCCCGGAACTCGTCCGGCCCGCGCATCACGCCGAGGTCCCCGTGGAGCACGCTCTCCTCGTCCAGGAACTCCTCGATCGCCTCCGACCGCCGACGCTCCCAGACCTCCTCGAACCAGCGTCGGACCAGGGCGACATTCTCATCCGCCAGCGCCATGGGCGAGATCCTCCGGGAGTTGAGATGGGAAAGGACCGGCCTGCCGCATTTCCGGGCCAAGGACCGAGAGTCCACGCTAGCCGCCGGGGTGCACGGAGTCGATGGAAATCCACCGAAGATGGCCTCCCGGGCCCGCCCGGTCACCCGACGGAGCCGGCTCCCACGGGTTTCCGTCCGTGAACGATCCGGGGCGTTCGGCGCTCATCCGGGGACCGCGTTCTGCTTCCCCGCCTTTCCCGACGCGCGTATGATAGCGTGGCGAAGAGACCACCCATGAAGAGAGATCTCCACCGATGAGCGAGACATCCCCGGCGCCGGCTTCTTCCTCCACTCCCGCCTCGGCCCCCGCGTCTCCCCACGTGATCGACGTGACCACGGCGACGTTCGAGGGCGAGGTGCTCGAGCGGTCGATGGTGGTGCCGGTGGTGATCGACTTCTGGGCGGAGTGGTGCGGGCCCTGCCTCGCGCTGACGCCCGTGCTCAAGAAGCTGGCGCGCGAGTATCAGGGGAAGTTCATCCTGGCGAAGGTGGACATCGACGCCAATCCGGAGGTGGCCCAGAGCTTCGGCGTGCGGTCGATCCCGGCCGTCTACGGGGTCCGCGACGGGCAGGTGCTCGACGGCTTCGTCGGCGTCCAGCCGGAGAAGGTCATCCGCGAATGGCTCGGTCGGCTGCTCCCCTCCGAGGCTGAGAACCTGGCCGTCGAGGCGGCCGGGCTGGAGGAGGTCGACCCGGTTGCCGCCGCCGAGAAGTACGAGAAGGTGCTGACGCTCGACCCGGAATCCTCCGAGGCCGCCATCGGCCTGGCCCGCATCGACCTGGCGGCCGGGCGCATGGACGAGGCCGCCGGGCGGATCGCGACCCTCGAGAGGCGCGGATACCTCGAGCCCGAGGCCGAGCGGCTCAAGGCGGAGCTCGCCCTCCGCGGCCAGGCGAAGTCCACGGGGGGGGTCGAGGCCGCCCGCGCGGCGCTCGCGGAGAAGCCCGACGACCTGGAGCTCAAGTTCGCCCTGGCCGAGGCCCTCGCCGCCGCCGGACAGTACGAGGACGCCCTGGCCCTCTGCCTCGAGCTGGTCGAGCGCGACCGCCGGGGCGTCGGCGAGCGTGCCAGGCAGACGATGATCTCCATCTTCCAGCTCCTCCCCACCGGCGATCCCCGGACCATCGAGTATCAGCGTCAGCTCTCGCTCGTCCTCTAGGATCGGCCCGTCCCCGTCCGGGCGGACGGTCGGACGGACGGACGGAAACTCTGTCCGGCCAACGGCTTGGCGTACGCGGCCCTTCTCCCCTCGACGGCCCTCGTAGAATGGCAGGAGTACGACGCGCGGCGCCTTCGCCCGTGTTGATCCCATCGACCCGAGAGAGCAGAGCATCCATGTCCGGCACCACAATCCTCGGAGCCGACGAGCTCGATCCCGCGGCGCGGGCCCAGGTGGACCGGATCGCCACCGGCGACTGGCAGACCCGGCTGGCGGCGATCACCGAGATGATGCGCGAGATGAGCCTGCAGGAAGACCCCCAGGACATGGTCCGCGATTATGGCTCGCGGATCCGTGCCATGCTGCCTTCCGACGCCTGGATCTCGATCAGCCGCCGCGGGCTGGAATCCCCGAAATATCGGATCACGCGGTCGAGCAACTGGTCGGAGGTCGTCAATCCCTGGAAGGAGAAGGACAGGCTCCCCGTCCTGGAGGGAGGGCTGCTCGGCGACCTGATCTACGGCAACGAGCCGAGGATCATCAACGACGCCGACGGGCTGATCTCGCCCGAGGACCCGGCCTTCGAGTACCTGGAGGGGGTCCGCTCGCTGATGGCGATGCCCCACTTCCACAAGGGGGACGGCCTGAACATGGTGGTCACGATGAGCCACCGGCCGAACGCGTACGACCCCGAGATGTTCCCGGACCGATTCTGGATCAGCAGCCTCTTCGGCCGCGCGACCCAGACCCTGGTCCTCTCGAACGAGCTGAAGGAGGCCTACGAGGTCGTCGACCGCGAGCTGAAGGTCGTGGCCGACATCCAGCGATCGCTCCTGCCCCAGGTCCTGCCCAAGATCCCCGGCCTGGACCTGGCGGCCTCCTACCAGACCTCGCAGTGGGCCGGCGGCGACTACTACGACTTCTTCGAGCTCCCCGACGGCCGCTGGGGATTCCTGATCGCGGACGTCAGCGGGCATGGCACCCCTGCGGCCGTGATGATGGCCATCCTCCACAGCCTGGCCCACGGCGTCCCGGGGCATCCCGAGCCCCCCTCGGCCCTGCTCGAGCACGTCAACAAGCGGCTCTCCGCCCGCTACACGACCAGCAACGAGGTCTTCGTCACCGCGTTCTACGGCATCTACGACCCCGTGACCCGGGTCTTCTCGTATAGCTGCGCCGGCCACAACCCGCCGCAGCTCAAGCGATGCTCGCAGGGCGTGGTGGACACCCTGGAGGAAGTCGGCGGGCCGCCGCTCGGGGTCTTCGAGGACCTGACCTACGACCGCGCCGAGGTCACCCTCCACCGGGGTGACGTCCTGGTCCTCTACACCGACGGCATCACCGAGGCCATGAACGCCCAGAGCGAGCAGTTCGGCCTGGCCCAGCTCAACGGCGTCCTCGCCCGCTGCCACCTGGACGCGACCGGCATCCGCGACGCCATCCTGGAGGAGCTCGCGAAGTTCACCGGCTGCACCCCGGCGCACGACGACCGGACGCTGCTGGTGGCCAAGGTGCTCTGAGGCCACCTGTCAAGGAATGCTCGAATGATCCAGCCCTACGCCGATCCGACCGCCGCGACGATCAAGATCGCCCCGTCCATCCTCTCCGCGGACGCCGCCCGCCTGGGCGAGCAGGTGGCCGAGGCCGAGCACGCCGGGGCGGACCGGATCCACGTCGACGTGATGGACGGCCACTTCGTGCCGAATCTCACGTTCGGCCCCGGGATCGTGAAGTGGCTCCGCCCCGTCACCCGGCTGCCGCTGGAGGTCCACCTGATGGTCGAGCGGCCCGACGACCTCCTCGACGCCTTCGCCGAGGCCGGCGCCGACACCCTGATCGTCCACGTCGAGGGCGCGGTCCACCTGAACCGGACCGTGCAGCGGATCAAGTCCCTGGGCAAGAAGGCCGGCGTCGCGATCAACCCGGCCACGCCGCCCGTGATGCTCGAGGAGATCCTCCCCGACCTGGACCTCGTCCTGGCGATGACCGTCAACCCCGGCTTCGGCGGCCAGTCCTTCCTCCACGGCACCCTCCCCAAGATCCGGAAGATCCGCTCCCTGATCGACGCCCTCGGCTCAGCCTGCGACCTCGAAGTCGACGGCGGCATCGACCCGGAGACGGCCCCGCTGGTCGTCGCCGCCGGTGCGCGGGTGCTGGTCGCGGGGACGTCGATCTACGGATCGAGCGAGGGTGTGGCCGGGGCGATCCGGAGGTTGAACGTGAGGGCCGAGCCGGCCTGATTTCACCGCGGGCCGGGGCTCGAGCACGGGAGCGATACCGATTCCCGCGGTAACTCAGAATGGCCACCATTGAGCTTTCCACGGGACTAACGTGTAATCGCCGCCTTCACCGAACGCCGCATAGTCGGCCAATCGGTTGCTCGCTCCGGTTGCCTTGTCGATTGCCCTTCCCAATGAATAGCCGCCGGAAAAGGCCTTCCCCACAGGCCCCAAGTAACCGGTAAGATTCGCGGCCAAGTCCGCAGCGCTCTGAATCTTGTCCTCAAGCTGGGAGCAATCCGATGTCAAGACGTCGTAGAAACTGTAGGCCTTGAAGGCGGTCTCCAAGTATCCAGAAGCCTTCAGGATCTTTGAATCGGCTATCCGATAGAGTCGAGACTGGTCGATCACACGGCTTTTCTGCCATGCTTGAAGATACATTCTTTCCAATGTTCGTTGCGAAGCTAGATCCCCAAGGTAGTGAATCCTCCCCACATTTAATTCGTGCAATTGGTATACTGATCTATAATCTAGCATTGCAGAGTAACCCTTATATAAAGTCAGGAAGAGCTTCGACGATTTGTACGCGACCCAAGCATTGGCGGTGGCGCCAGACTCGCCCGTAGGGTCGATCATTGTCAGCGGAGAGTTGTATACATACCGATAGAGGTTTGCGTCGCCAGCCCTCAGCCCAACCGGATCTTCCCCGACGAACCGTCCGGCCTTGGGGTCATAGTATCGCGCCCGGTAGTAATACAGGGATGTCTCCGGGTCGTACTCACGTCCAGTGAGTAGGTGACGACTGCGTACGGACGAACCTGTTTGATCCAGTATCGTTCCAAATGAATCGTACTCGACATGATTGCTCGAAGTGGATGAGTTCCAGACGTCATGAATGGTGCCCAGGTGGTCGGTCAGCGTCCAGCCCACGTTGCCCGAGGATTCCTGAGCAAGAGTCTGGTCGACGCCCGATCCGTATAGGTAGCGTTGATCCACTATTCCCGTGCTCGGCCCCGCTCCATCGTTGTCCATGAAATCTAGGAGCACATCTCCTCGGTCATAGTGAAAATATGTGATGTTTTTCGTTTCCACGCCAGCCCCGTCCAAATCAACCGACTTCACGATCCGGCGATCAAAGGCGTCGTATTCAAATCTGACTTGCTGGGTGATGATTCCTCCAGTAGAAAAGTCCGTCACCATGACCAGGCGATTTCTGAAATCCCAAGTGAACTCCCGGTAATCCCCCGTGGCCATCTCAGTGCGGCGTACCATGTTCCCTTCGTCATCGTACACATAGTCGTACGTGCCGTCGGAGAGTAGTCGGTTGCCAGGGCCGGTGACGTAGCCGGTGCCGTGGACGGAGGACGCGACGCGGTTGCCGTTGGCGTCGTATTCGTAGGACTCGTCGCCGCGGATGTCGCCGGCGGCGCGGTCGGCGCCGGTGAGCTGGTCGCGGTCGTCGTAGGTGTAGGTGGTCAGGCCGTCGACGTCGCGGATCGAGGCGATGCGGCTGGAGGCATCATAGGTGTACTCGTAGAAGGCGATGTCGCCGGCGCTGTTGCTGTGGCGGAGGTCGATCAGGCGATTGAGGGCGTCATATTGATACCGGGTCGTCACGACGGACTGAGTCCCCGCGAGGTCGGCGTAGCGGGCGATGGAGGCGTACTGGCCGAGCGCGTTGTACGCGAAGTCGACGCGCTTCTCGCTCACGTTGGCGCCGGACTGGGTGATCCGGACCGTCCGATTCAGGGCGTCGTAGGTATAGGCGGTCGTCGCGCCGGGCGAGCCGTCGATGGTGTCGGTCACGGAGAGGACGTTGCCGACGCCATCGTACGCGTAGATGAGCACGACGCGAGGCGCGCCGGGGGTGCCGGCGTTGTCCACGGTGCGGACGCGGTCGCGGGCGTCGTAGGTGTAGGCAAGGGCGCTATGGGCGTCGACGACGGAGGTCAGGTTGCCGGCCCGGTCGTAGGCGTAGTCGATCTGGTTCGCGATCGTGGTGTCGGCGTTCCGCCAGGTCTCGGTCGTCAGCCGGTCCAGGTCGTCGTAGGCGAACTCGGTGACGCGTCCCAGGCGATCGGTCTTGCGGGTCAGGTTGTCGACGGCGTCGTACGCGTAGTGCGTCTCCTTGCCCAGCGGATCGACCTCGAGGATCTGCCGGTCGCGGAAGTCGTAGGTGAACAGGGTCGCGTTGCCGACGGGGTCGGTCACGCGGGTCACGTTGTTGGCGGCGTCGTAGCGGAACCGCGTGGAGCCGCCGTCGGGGTCGATCGTCGCGATGGGCCGGTTGCGGGCGTCGTAGACGGTCCGGCTCGCGTGGCCGAGCGGGTCGATCGCCAGGATGAGGTTCCCCACCGCGTCATAGGACATCCGCGAGGTGTTCCCCTGCTCGTCCGTCACCCGGATGGCGTGGTTGCGGGCGTCGTAGGCGGCGACCGTCACATGGCCCTGGGCGTCCGTCGTCCGGACGACGTTCCCTGCCGCGTCGTAGGCGAAGGTGGAGACCGGCGGGGCCAGAGGGCCCGCGCCGTCGGGATCGGCCTCGATGATCCGCGTGACGCGGTTCATGGCGTCGTATTCGAAGGTGGTCCGATGCCCGTTCTCATCGGTGACGACCGTCGCGTTGCCCGCTGCGTCATACGCGAAGGTCTGCGACGCCTGGTCGGGCGTGCCGGCCGCGTACGTGACGCGGGTGAGCCGACCGAGCGCGTCATAGTCGAAGTCGGTGATGCGTCCCAGCGGGTCGGTCACGGTGTCGACCAGGCCGCGGGACGTGTAGGTGAACCGGGTGACCAGGTCGTCCGTCTCGCCGCTCGTCGCGTCGGGGAGGCCGACGATCGCGGTGATCGAGCGGGTGTTGCCGGTGGCCGGGTCGACGTCGAGGATCGTCCGCCGGCCCAGCGCGTCGGTCATGCTGTTGACCTGGCTGAACTTCGGGTCGTACGTGAACGTGCTCCGGAAGGGCCCGGCGAGCTGGCTTCCGGCATCGGGGGCCGCGGCCTGATTGCCCAGGACGACCACACGACCGACGATGCTGGCGATCACGAGATCCCGGTCGCCATCGCCGTCCAGGTCCGCCGCCGCGATCGCCGCGGGCTGGAATCCCGCGGCGTGATCGGTGCGGGCGCCGAAGCCCCCCACGCCGTCGCCCAGGCGGACGGAGAACGTGGCGTCGGTGGCGTTGGTATGGACGAGGTCGAGCCACCCGTCGCCGTTGACGTCGAGGAACCGCACCCGCGCGGGGTCGCGGCCGGCGTCGAAGTCGCGGCGGACCGGGAAGGCCCCCGTGCCGTCGCCCAGGAAGACGGCGACGCTCGCGGCCGAGCGCCGGCCGACCGCGAGATCGAGATTGCCGTCGCCGTCGATGTCGGCGATCGCCACACCGTCGGGCCGGCCGTCCACGGCCAGGGTCGAGGTCGTGGGGAAATGGCCCGTGCCGTCGCCGAAGAGCCTGACGACCTGGCCGTTCAGGGAGGTGCCGAGCACCACGTCGAGATTGCCGTCGCGGTCCAGGTCGCCGAGCGCGAGCTGGCCGCCGATCGTCGCCGAGGCTTGCAGGATCCCGGAGAGCCCGCGATCGATCCGCGGCAGGAAGCCCCCCTGCCCGTCGTTCAGGAGGACCGTGACGACGCCCGACCCGGCCAGGACCACCAGGTCCGGCCGCCCGTCGCGGTTCATGTCGCCGATCTCGACCCAGTCGGGCCGGGCCGCGGTCGCGTAGGAAACGCTCGGCCGGAAGCCGCCCGCGGGGGCCGCCAGCCAGACGGTGACGGTGCCCGCATCGACGTTCGCCGTGACGAGGTCGAGCCGCGAATCGCCGTCCAGGTCGGCCAGCGCGATCGCGGCGGGGCCGCCAGGGGCGGCCATGTCGCGGGACGAGCCGAAGCCGCCCCGGCCGTCCCCGGCTCGGATCGAGACGGTCTTGCCGGTCCGGTCGGCGACGATGAGGTCGGGGAGGCCGTCGCCGGTGACGTCGCCGATCGCCGTGGCGGCGGGGCCGGCGGCGGCCGATACAACTTCGCGGGCCACGAATTGCCGGTCCGGCCCGTTGGCCGCGACGTCGAAGACCTCGGCGAAGGTGGTCCCCATGCGGAGCTCGTCGAAGAGCGCGCAGTCGCGCTGGGCCAGGAAGCCCACGAGGTCGAGCGTCCCGATGTCGCGGTCCGTGATCTCGGCGTCCGGGGCGCCGGGCTCGAAGCCCGGCACGGGATCGACGTAGAGCCGGATCCGGTCGTTCAGGCCGCCGGTCACGGCGTTGACTCCCCCCGCGTCGAAGTCGATGCGGACCACCAGGTGGTGAGTCGAGCCGGCCGCGATCGGCGGCGTCTGGGAGAAGCCGTATCGGGCCATCGCGAAGTCGCCCCGGCTCCCCGTGTAGCCGCCCAGGATCGCCTTGCCATCGCCCTGGAGGGCGAGCGAGGCCGCCGCGTCGGGCGTCGCCCCCGGGATGTCCGTGGTCAGGACTCCCCCCACGCCGAAGGTCGCGTCGATCGTGCCGTTATCCAGGAAGCGGGCCAGGGCGAACTTGCTCTCCTTGGCGCCGCCGACCAGGATCTTGCCGTCGGGCAGGAGGGCCACGGTGGCGGCGGCGGGCATCGCGGTCGACGTGACCTTGCCGCCGGTGCCGAACGTCGCGTCAAGGCTCCCGTCCGGATTGTAGCGCACCAGCGCCATCCGGTTGGTGCCGGAGATGCTGGCGGAGCCGGCCACTACGATCTTGCCGTCCGGCTGGATGACGCCGTCGAGGGCGGCATCGGCCTGGAGCGCATTGCCCGACACGTTGGTCCTGACGATCCCTCCGCTGCCGAACGACGCGTCGAGGGCCCCGTCGCTCCCGTAGCGGACGACCGCGAAGCCGTTGGGCCCGCCCAGGGCCACGGCGACGATCTTCCCGTCGGACTGGATCAAAATCTTCCGGACCGACTCACCCGGGTAGCCGCCCGTGTTGGTGGTCACGATGCCGTCGCCGCCGCCGAACGTTGTATCCAGGGTCCCGTCGGGATTGCAGCGCGCGAGGGCGAGGTCGGGATTCGGATTCCCGGAATTCACCTCGCCTCCGACCAGGATCTTGCCGTCTGGCTGGACCGCCACGCTGTAGGAGCTCTGGAAGGTGTGGAGCGAGAGACTCGCCCAGCCGTCGCCGCCGCCGAAGGTGGTATCCATCGTGCCGTCGGGATTCATCCGGGCGATCTCGAACCGGTTGCCGACGACCACGATCTTGCCGTCGGCCTGGAGGGTTGCGGCCTGGATGTTGAGGCTCGGCGTGCTGAAGCTCGCGAGCCCGTCGCCGCTGAACGACGGGTCGAGGCTGCCGTCGGGGTTGTAGCGCGCGATGAACCCGATCCGGCCGCTCGATCCCAGCCCGGAGCCGACCGCCAGGATCTTGCCGTCCGGCTGGACGAGGACCGTGCTGATCCGTTCGTCGTCGAAGCCGGAGTTGCCGAAGCTGGTCCGGACTATCCCCGAGCCGCCGAAGCTCGCGTCGAGCGCCCCGTCGGTCGACCCGGCGCCGAAGGCGATCGCGACGGACTGGTTGGCGAGGCTGAAGGGCTGGCCGTCGTCGCGGGCGGTGAGCGAGAACTGGGGCGTGGACGTGTAGGTCCGGCCGACCAGGAGCTTCTCCGGGGTGGACTCCGCTCCGTCCCCCAGCCAGAGGCCGGTGGCCGTGCCGGCGTCGCCGGAGGAGACCGTTTCGAGGTCCATCAGGAATCCTACGTAGAGCGTGCCGTCCGAGGGGAGGCCGGCGTCGCGGCTGACCTTCGTCGTGCCCGCGGTCCCGTCGGCGCGGACGCCCCCCGGCTGGGAGGCCACGCCCGGATACGTCAGGCCCGCGGACGCGGCGCGATCCGTCGCGGCACCCCCCAGGCCGTTTCGCCAGGCGCCGCCCAGCCCCTCGCCGCCGGCCTGGCCGGCGAGGTCGCCGTTGGCGTAATCCGTGGCAAAGCCGTCAGAGACAAGGAACCCGTGGCTCTCCGTGGCGATGACGTTGCCCCGCGCGTCGTACTCGTACGAGGTGCTGTTGCCCCGGCCGTCGGTCGTCTGCGTGATGCGATTGTTCGCGTCCCGGGTGGTCGTCGAGATGGGCCCGCCGCCGTCGCGGACGGTGACCGTCTGCCCGGCCTGGTCCAGCCGGTAGACGGTGACGTTCCCGTTGGGGTCGGTCACGTAGGCCGTCGGATCGCCGACGTTGGAGCGGGCCTGGGCCGGCAGGAACTGGACGGCGGTGCCGTCCCCTCGGATCGTCTTGACAACCCGGCCGTTCTCGTAAACTTCCGTCTCCGCAAACCCGCGCTTGTCGATCTCACCCGTCATCCGGTGAATCAGGTCATAGGAGAACTGCCGGCTCGTGCCGTCGGGGTCGGTGATCCGGGTCAGGTCCCCGGCCGCGGTGTGCTCCAGGAGCGTCACCCGGCCCGCCGGGTCGGTGATCCGGCTCACGTACCGCCCGTCGTAGGTGAACCGGGTCTCGAGGCCGACCGGATCGGTGATCGAGGTCAGCCTCCGGCTGGCGTCGTAGCGGTAGGTCGTCGCGTTGCCCAGCCGGTCGGTCACCGAGGCCAGCAGGCCGCCGGCGGTGAACTCGTAGACCGTGCCGTCGGTCAGCGTCCGCCGGTAGCTGCCGTCGCCCAGGCGGCGCAAGGTGGAGAAGTCGCCCGGCGGCGAGTCGAAGGCCCCGCCGCCCAGCGACGCGAAGACCATCTGGGACCCGCCCCCGTCGACGAGGACCACGGAGCCGTCGCCGGTGACGACGAGCTCCTGGAGCCCCGCGATGTTCCAGCCGGCGCCGAATACGCTGGTGCGGGAGTTGACGTTCACGAAGCTCCAGCTCTTGGTCTGCGCGGACCCTGCCCGGCGCTCCCCGTCGAGGTACGTGTAGACCCCGGACGTCAGGTCCGCGGTGTAGTACCCGGTGGGCAGGCTCGCGATGTAGGCCGTGATGAATCGGCCGAAGGGACGGCCGAACCCGGGCACGACGGCACTCTTGGCGTCGACGCTCCCCTGGACGGCCGAGGCGAGGACCTCCTCGAACGAGCTGGAGGTCTGCCCGCGGTCCCCATGGACGCGGATCGAGACCTCCAGCCGCGTCTCGACGTTCCCCGATCCGGTGGCGATCGCCCGGCCTTCCCCGCCGAGATCCGGATAGCGGAAGAAGAAGCTGCGGTTCTCTGCCAGGCGGCCCGTGTCGTAGTGCAGCATGAGGCCCTGCGTCGCGCCCAGGGACTGGTAGGGCGTCAGCGCGTGGGTCTCGACGAGGTCGCCGGAATGGAGCTCGACCTCGGATGCCCCCTCCCCGTACGCCGAGCAGGTCGAGCAGAGCGTATCCTGATTGTGGGGATCCTCGCCGAGTTCAAGATCCTTGGGGTCCATCGCGAACACGAAGAAGTGCCAACTGCTGTTACGGATGCCGCCGCTGATCGTCTCGATCGAGCGGCCGTCGTCGGTCACGCGGCCCTGGCCGACGACGTCGAAGACGCCGGTGACGGGGTTGATCGACCAGAGGTCCAGCATGATCCCCGGGCTCAGGCTCGACCGGTTTGGCATGGTCAGGAGCGCGGGCTGCGAGAAGACCATCTCCGCGGGCTGGATGGAGACGACCGCATCCGGCGAGAGGTTGGCCGGCAGGGCGGCCGGCGTCCGGTCGCGCGGGACCTCCGTGATGCTGAGCTTGCCCGAGTAGAGGGCGCCGGTGCGGGTCTGGAGCGTCCCCGCCTGGAAGGAGACCCGCGCCTCCGCCTCGCCGGGGCGGAGTTGCTGGCTGATCGTCGTGGCGGCGGCGGGATTCACGGTCGAGCCCGCGTTCAGGGCCGGCAGGTAGATGGGCCGGGCGATCGCGTTGTCCACCCCGGCGATGACCGGCCCGCCCAGCAGCAGCGGCAGCTTCTCGGCGACGAACGGATAGCGGCCCTCGCCCGACACGCCCTCGCCATGGAACTCGATGGTGTCCGTGGTCCCGCCCGGGGTGAGGCTCAGGTCGTGGTCCAGGAACTGGCCCCAGATCGTGAACATCGTCGTGAGGCCATCGGGGTTCGCGATCGACCCCGTCCGTGCGTTGACCGTGTTACTGACCGTGCGAGGGTTGGGCCGGTCGCCGCCGGAGGGCTCGGCGATGCCGTCGGCGTAGGCGCTCGTGAAATTGCGCAGGAGATGGTCGCCGGTCCGGCCAAGGCCCTGGCCATCCGGGTTGTTGCCCGCCCCATCGAAGGTCCGCCATTCCGTCGCCGTGCCCGCCGTGCCGGCCGGCGCGGGCCCGGATACCGGGGTCCCGGCGGTGAAGACGTTCGCGGGCAGGCCGACGATGTCCGAGTTCCGCGTGATCAGGGCGGAGAGCGTCGTCGCGCGGATCTCCGCGAGCTCCGGCCCGCTGAACTGGCCGTACTCGAACCAGAACCGGTCGCCGTCGCGGGTGCGCGTGAACTGGTCCCGCATCACGGCCGCGAAGAAGGGCCCCACGGCCGCCCCCGGGAGGTGGTCCTCGGCGAGGCCGCCCACCCAGGGGTCGATGCGGTCCACGGTCCCGTAGGTGGCCCGGAGTGCCACCTGGAGGGCCGGGTCGGACGTGATCTCGGCGAAGCTGGCGACGCGCGGCAGGCCGAAGTCGGCGCGGGCGGTGTTGTAGTCGGGCAGGCCCAGGTCGCGGCCGCGCTGGATGTTCATCGACGGCAGGTCCATCCCGCCCGAGCCCGGCGGCCCGAAGAGGAAGTTGCGCACCTCGTCGATGACCCGGGTGTCGATGCTCTCGGCCCGCTGGGCGACCATGCCGCGGAGGTACGGTTCGAGCCCGTCCTCCACCAGCGGCTGCGTGTTGAAGAACGACTCGCGGAGCGAGAGCGAGCCCCCCGGCAGCGAGTTCCCTTCGGCGTCGAGCCGGGGGGCGTCCGGGGTCAGCAGCGTGTGCCCGACCCGGAACGCCGCGGTGGAGAACATCGCCGAAACCCGCGGGTCAACGTCGGCCCGGTAGCCCGAGTAGGCGGGCAGCGCGTCGGCCCCCAGCAGCGCCGGGATGAACTCGTTGTAGGTGATGAACTGGAGCATGGCGCCGACCATCTTCCGCGCCGACTGGTAGGTCGTCTCGTCGTCCCAGCCGGGGTTCTCGGCATGGTAGCGGTCGGCCAGCCGGTTGTGCTCCCGGACGAAGAGCGCGTGGAGCGCGGCGAGCTGGACGTTCTCGCTGGCGCGGACGTCGCCGGCCACGAACATGCTCGAGGCGGGGTTGATCCCCTCGTTGTCGACGGGGAGCGGGCCCGCGGGGAAGGTGGTCGAGTCGTCGAACGGCAGCAGGTCGCCGGGGCTCGTCTTCAGGCGGCCCGTGCCGTCGAGCGTCCGGAGCGCGCGGGCTCGGGCCTCGTCCGACCCGTAGATGACGCTCGCGTCCAGGAACGACGTGGCCTGATTGATCTGCTGCCGCGGGTTGCCGGCATCGGTCCCTGTCGCCGTGTCGAAGACGGCGCGGCGGAGCTGGATCGTCTGGAGGCCGGTATCGTACGGGTCGAAGTGGACGTCTCCCTGCGGGATGACGATGTCCATGTCCGAGGTCAATTGCGAGGTCGCCGGCAGCTCCACGACGAACCGGCCGTCGGCGTCGGTCCTGGTCTGGAACCGGCCGAGCTCGACGGGGAGGTCCGCGAGCGGCCGGCCGAGCGTGTCCAGGACCCGGCCCGAGATCCGCGTGGTCGTCACGGGGTCGGCGACCACGTCCAGGGCGATCGGCAGCGCCGTCTCGGCGGCCCCGTCCCAGGCCCGGACCGTGAACGCATAATGGCCGATCTGGGCGAGCGTCGGCGCGACCGTGAGCCGGCCGTCGGCCGTCAGCGAGAGCGTGGGGAGCGGCCCGTCCGAGTCGATCGAGAGCCGGACGGCATCCCCGTCGGGGTCGCTCGAGGAGAGCCGGACCTCGAGCGTGCGGCCGGGCATGACGGAGAGCGCGGGCTGGGCTGGGAGCACCGGCGCCCGGTTCGGCTCCCCGACGAGCAGCCGAGGCGCGAGGGAGAACCGCACCGCCGCGGGGTCGTCGATCTGGATCAGCACGGGGCTCGATTCCGAGCCGGGGCGGAGGCCGCCGGGAGGGATCGCTCCCGACAGGTTGAGGTAAGGGTTCCCGGTCGCATCGAGGCCCGACGGGCTGACCAGGGTGACGCCCGCCGGCAGGCCGGGGAAGACCACGGCCATCCGGCGGCCCAGCGTTTCGCCGCCGTCATTGCGGGCGACCAGCTCCGCCGCGTAGCGGCCGCTCGCGGGGTCGAAGCGGACGTTCGACACCGAGAAGGACACCCCCACGGCCTGGATGAGGCCCGAGAGGTCCAGCGAGCCCCCGACCGCGTCCGGGTCGGCCAGCGGCGGGAGGGCGGGCTGCGCGGAGCCGTCGGGGTCGACCGTGTTGGCGAGGCCCCGGATCGCGACGCGGCTCTCCGCCGGCCCGTCGCCGAGGAGCTGGAAGACCAGGTCCCCCTCCCGCGCCCCCCCCAGGCTCGTCAGGTCGATCGAGACGACCCGGCCGTCGAAGCGGACCACGCCGGGCGTGAGGTCGGCGCCGGCGGCCGTCAGGGCGAAGAGCGCCGTGCCCGCCGTCCCCCGATCCAGGAGCGTCCGCGATCGGTCCGCCGGGTCGACCAGGGAGACGAGGAACGTGTCCCGGTTCAGGGAGGACGAGCCCGAGCCCCCTTCGTCGAAGTCGGCGAGGACCTCGAAGCTCACGGTGCGGGCTCCGGCATCCTGGCCCAGCGCAATCCGCTCGACCCGCTCCGCCGCCAACGACGTCCCCTCGGCCAGGACCAGGTCATCCTCGCGGGGGGCCAGGATGAAGGAGGTCGTGGCGACCGAGACGTTCCCCGCGAGGTCCTCCGCCCGAACGGCGAAGGACGTCCCACCCAGGTTCAGAGAGATGCCGGGGATGCGGAAGCCGCCGGCCGCATCGGCACGCATCGACACGCCGAGGCTGGCGATCGCGATCGAGGCCCCGGGCTCGGAATGGCCGGCCAGGGTGACGATCCCGGAGGTCGTCGACCGATCGCCGGCGGGCGCGGTGTCGGATTCCGGCGCCAGGTCGATCGTGGGCGATGGCGCGGCCGTGTCGAGCCGGAAGGCGACCGAGGCCCGCGACCGGCGGCCGGCGGCGTCCTCGGCGACGAGCTGCAGCGCATAGGCCCCATCCGGGAGCGGACCGCCCCGGATGGCCTCGAGTTCCGCGCGGTCGAGCGAGAATCCGCCGCCGGGCTGGACCCGGGCGAGGATGTCCGCATAGCTCGCCTCCGGCGTGCCCTGGAACCCGGCGCGGAGGCTGGCGATCGGGGCGGAGGTGACCAGGCGGCCCGTGATGGTCGGATCGGACGTCAGGCCGTCCGCGTTCGGCGTCCCTCCGGGCCCCGTATCATTCGCCAGCCCGGCCGAGACGACGGGGGCGGGATCGGCGAGTCCGATGATCGTGATCGAGGACTCGCGCGCGTTCCCGGCGGCGTCCGTCGCCCGCGCGGTGAAACGATTCGGGCCCGTCGGCAGTGGGACCCCGGAGAAGGCGAACCGGCCCGCCGCATCGGCCGTCGTGGCCGCCCCGATCTCGACGAGCGCGACGGCGGCGAGCGGCTCCGTCAGGCCGGCCAGGGAGACGCTTCGCAAGGCCGTCTGGCCGTCGCCGACGGGGGCGGAATCGGAGGCCGGGTCGAGGCCGAAGCTCGTCAGGGCCGGCGCGATCGTGTCCAGCATGAAGGTCAACCCGACGGCGCCGGAGGAATTCCCGGCGCGATCCGTGGCGACGACCTGGAGGGTGTGGGGCCCGTCCGCCGAGCCGTCCAGCGGGAGCGATGTGGAGAGCGAGAAGCGGCCCGAGGCGTCGAAGGCGAGCGGCGCGAAGGGGGTCGAATCGAGCCTCGCCCGCAGCGACGCCACGCCGGAGCCCGCGTCGGTCGCCCGCCCCGCGATCGCGACGTTCCGGCTCGTGACCAGGCCCGCGGCCGGCGACTCGTAGGCCACGGCCGGGGCCTGCGTGTCCGGCTCAACCCGCTCCACGCGGAGCGTCGATGTGATGAACTTCCGGGCGGAGCGTTGCGTCCGGAGCTGCACCAGGTTCGAGCCGAGGGCGACGTCGATCGTGAGCTGGAAGCGGCCGTCGCGGCCGGCCTTGATCTTCCGCTCGAACGAGCCGTCTCCCCCCGCGTCCACCATGACCTGCGCCCGGCCCGTGGTCCGGCCGATCACCAGCACCGTGCTCCGGGTCGTGCTGCCGTCGCGGTCCGGGTCCGAGTCCGGATGCAGCCCGACCACCAGCGCCGAGGTCTGGGCCTTGCCGCCGGCCCGGAGGACGCCCCGCAGGAGCTGGAGGTCCACCTTGTCGATCCGCCCGTCGGCATTGAGGTCGCTGTTGGCCTGCTGGATCGGGCCGAGGCGGCGGGTCCGGACCGCCGTCGCGAGCTTCTGCGCGTCGTAGGCGGTGACGAGGAAGTCGCCGTCGACGTCGCCCGCCAGGCCGCCCGCGAGCATGAACCGCGGCTCGAGCGGCTCCACGCTCGGCCTCCCGGGGCGGCCGCGAGCGGGCCCGGTCTGGCGTCGCCGTGATCGTCGGGAGGCGGGTCCGCGGAGGTCCCTCATGGTCGTCTCCTGCCGTCTCGCCCGACCTGGGGGGACCATCGCCGGAGTCACCCCGGACGGGGGAGACCACGACTCCGGCCCCGTTCGCACTCGGTCGGAAGTCTCGATCCGGAAATGGAGCGGTCAGGTCAACTCGGTGGAGATGCGATCTCGGATCAGGCGCCGGGGGAAGCCCCCCGGAGGACACGCGAGCCCGGCCATGAAGGAGGACCGACTCCTGATCGGCGGGACGGGCGGCTCACGGGCTAATCGCAACAATATGACACACCCGGCTCGATCGGAACAATCCCGTACCCGGCCGGCGCCGCAATTCTTGCGGACAGGGATGGCGATGAGGTCGCGCCGGAGCGGAGATCGACGCCCCGAGTCGGTCGCGACGACGGCGACTCCGCGGCCCCGGCGACTCGACGGACCAGGCACATTCCCCTATGTTTTTCGGACTCGCCCCTCACCGCCCGGCGCCGCCCGCCCCGGCCGGAAGCGTCCTTGATCTCCGGGCACGGCCCTGCGTATTCTCCATGGAGAGGACGCAATCGCCCCGTTCGCGATCCTCCCTGCAACCGGGTCGCGGAGCGACGCTTCAACACCGACGCTCTCTTCCGGATGATCCACCCTTGCGCATGATCGTACCCATGGCCGATCGGACGATCGGCCCCCGGCTCGTCGTGGCGACGCTGGTCGCCCTGGCCCTGGCGCGGCTCGCGCCAGCCGAGGTGAAGGCGGGTTGCGCCCACGGCATGGCGGCGAGGGCGCTCGGCGCGGATGACCTCGGTTTCCTGGAGGGGATCGGAGCCCTCGTGGATGAGGGGAGCCCATCCGCCGATGCATCCCCGGTTCGTCGCGAGGACGGGCGGGGAGGGTGCACCGGGCCGTCGTGCTCGGGCCGGTCCGGCCTGCCGGCGATACCCGCAGCGGTCGTCTCGCCGCGATCCGCCCGGTGGGCGGCGCTGGACGTTCCGCCGCCCCCCCCGGCGACGGCCAGCTCGGCCCGCCTCCTCGACGGCATCGACGCCTGGGCCAATCCCCCGATCGATGCGGTCTACCATCCCCCCCGCCGCCCCGCCTCCCCCTCCGCATCCTGACCGCCGGCTCCGATCGCGCGCCCACCGGAGGGCGGGCCGATGATCGTCCGATCGCCTGCCTCCCCGCCCCGGGATTCGGCGGCCGCGTCGGTGCGCCATGCGGC
This sequence comes from Aquisphaera insulae, assembly GCF_011064615.1. Classification (GTDB taxonomy): domain Bacteria; phylum Planctomycetota; class Planctomycetia; order Isosphaerales; family Isosphaeraceae; genus Aquisphaera; species Aquisphaera insulae. The sequence goes on from NZ_JAALJH010000060.1 coordinate 24,633, forward strand.
CTTCATCCCTGTCCGTCTCGTTGATCCCGCCACGAGCCTGCATAATGTATGGGAAGCCTCCACGAGGCTTCACGCCGCTCGATCGGCGTGATCATCATCTTCATCATTCCTATCGGGGCTCGGCGCAAGCCGGGCTCGGGCAACGAAAGGGAGATTCTCCGTGCGTCCTATTCCTGATCGGATCCCTCATTCGGATCGTGTGCCGGGCCGGCTGTCATCGCCGGCTCCGGCTCTCGGGAGGTTGGTCTCGATGTGGCCCGCGGCGCTCCTCGCGCTTCCGCTCTGCGCAGCCCTGGCGGCGACCTCCTCGGCCTGCGGCCTGGGCGGGTCCGCCTGCGCGGCCGTGGACCCCGCTGCCGGGAAGAAGCCCCTCGGCGAGGTGCCGGACACCGGGCAGGGCGGCGGCAAGCCGGGGGACCTGATCGAGAGGACGCCCCGGGTCCTGGTCACCGACCTGGGATGGCAGGCCGGCTCGCAGCCCCTCTCCCACGGGATGGGCGGCGGCGAGAAGATCGACGATCTCACGGCGGCCGCCACCGTCGAGCTGTCCGTCCGGGGCAAGTCCGACAGGGTGGGTAAGAATCGGGCCTCCTACCACGTCACCACATCGCCCCCCTCGGCGTTCCGGCGGAACGGATGAGGGCGCCATTATAGGACATTCTCTCATGATAACTCGATCCGATTCCAACGCGATCATCGCGGCCCTCCTCGCGCTCGCGGGCGCCGCCGCCCTCGCCCGCGAGGACGGCCGACGACGGCCCGCCGGACATCCCGGCGAGTCGGCCCGTGCCCGAGGGCTTCGGGCCGTCCTCGGGGCCGGAGAGGCCGCGGCCGACGAGGTCCCCCCCGAGGCGTACGGCCGGGGATGAAACGCCCGCCGGGCTGCCGGCGGGGCGTCGATTTGCATCGCCCATGCGGGCCGTCGTCGCGATCGCCGAAAGGGATCGCCGGGCGGCCCGCCTTCGTTCCGGGACGCCCGCGACCGGATCAGCCCGGTCCGGTCCCCAGGGCGCCGGCCGGGTTTGGGCGAGCCGTGGTTGGCGAGGAGGCCGTCAGCCGTCCGCGGGATCCCTCGGCGGCGCCGGCCGCCTGGGACGACCGGAACCGTGCTTGATTTCCGGTCGCGGGCATGCGTATTCTCCTCTGGGATGACGCGATCGATCCGGTCGCAATCCTCATCTGATCAGGATCGCGGGGCCGTTCCGCTCCGCAGCCCTTTCTCCCGGATGCCCAGCTCTTGCGCGTGATCGTGACCATGATCGGTGGTCGGAGGCACCCCCGTCTCGTCGGTGCGACCCTGGTCGTCCTGGCGACGGTGCTGCTCGCGCCGAGCGAAGCCCGGGCCGGCTGCTCCCATGCCTTGGAAGCGAGGCCGACCGGCTGGGCCCGGCTGGGCTTCCTGGAAGTCGCCGGAGCCCTCACGGGGGATGACGGCGGATCCCCCGTGCGCCGTGGGGAACGACACGGCGGGTGCACGGGGCCGTCCTGCTCGGGCAAGTCCGGCCTGCCCGTGATGCCCGCATCGGCCGTCACGCCTCGATCCGCCCAGTGGGCGACCCTGGATACCCCGCCGGCATCGCCCGGGCCGGGTGCCTGGTTCGGCTCGCCCGCCGGGGTCGCCGCCTGGGCCGATCCCTCGGCCGACGCGGTCTTCCATCCCCCCCGACGCACGTCGTCCGCCTCCTGACGATCGGGGCCGATCGCGCGCCCGTCGAGGGCGCCGCGGTCATCGTCCGTCGCGGCGATCCGTCGCCGCGGATCCGGCCCGCCCCGTGACGTCCCCGCCATCGATGTCTCATCGCGGCGTCCGCCGGCCGGTCGGGCGCCCACGCACCGGGCCGCCCGGCGCCCCCGCGCGGCGCCGGCCCTCCGTCCTCATTCCACGCATACATCAAGGAGATATCATGACAACGTCCTTTCGCCGTGGCGGCTTCACGCTGATCGAGTTGCTGGTCGTCATCGCCATCATCGCCGTCCTGATCGCGCTCCTGCTCCCGGCCGTGCAATCGGCCCGCGAGGCCGCCCGCCGCGCCCAGTGCCTGAACAACCTCAAGCAGATCGGCCTGTCCATGCACAACTACCACGACTCCAACAACTGCTTCCCCTGGTGCGGCCTGACCATCCTCAACCCGACGGCCACCTCGACGGTCCAGTGGTCGCCGCATACGAGATTCCTGCCCTACATCGAGCAGAAGAACCTCTTCGATTCGCTCAACTTCAGCTTCATCTGGTCGGACCCGCAGAATTCCACGGTGACGGCGACGAAGGTCGCCTCGTTCGTCTGCCCGTCGGACCCGCGCCAGGACGTCCCGACGGCCGGCTGGGCTCCGACGAGCTACCGGGGGAGCCAGGGGAACAGCCTGGTCTACGGCTACAACGACAGCGACCCCACCGGCGTGAACAAGACGATGCCGGCGCCGAACGGCCTCTTCTTCTCGAGCATGCTGGTCCGGATCGCCATGGTCACCGACGGCACGAGCAACACCGGGGCGATCAGCGAGCACTGCATCGGCGACTTCGACAACAACGTCGTCACCGAGCTGGGGGATACGTTCTGGCCCCAGACCTACCCCGCCACTTCCGACGAGGCGGTCGCGCAGTGCAACGCGATCGACACCAAGAACCTGACCTATCAGCGGGTCTCCAACGTCGGCGGGCCGTGGACGCAGTACTACCATTCGGTCTCCACGTATTCCCACACCGGGCGGCCGAATGCCCGCTCGTGCATGTTCCCGCCGCTGCGGATCATGACCAACGCCAACAGCGTGCACTCCGGGGGGGTGAACCTGGGCATGGCCGACGGATCGGTCCGGTTCGTCAAGTCCACCGTCAACATCGAGGCCTGGCGTGCGCTCGGCTCTCGGAACGGAGGCGAGGTGATCAGCGCCGACGCCTTCTGATCCGGTCGCCGCCCGGTGGGATCATCGGGCGGGCCCCGGATCGCGCGGCGGGATCCGATCCGACCCGGCCCGCCGCGGCCATCGCCGTGCTGCCCGTCCGGGGGAGGTCCACCGTCGTCGGCAAGGCCGCGCCTCCCCGGGAGAAACCACGTCGCCACACGCCATCCACAACCACTGATGTATCATGAATACGGAGAATGAGGTAATGATGAGAAGAGCGGAAGCCGGCGCGATCATCGCCGCGCTGCTTGCCCTCGCGACGTCGGCGCCCGCGGCCGTGGCCGCGGCCGATGACGGTGGCCCCGAGGTCCCGGCGACCCGGCCGGAGCTGAAGGCCTTCCTGGAGGCTTCCAAGAAGAACGTCCCCCGGCTGCCGATGCCGCCCCTGAGCCCGGCCGACCAGGAGAAGATGGCCTCCGCCTCCTGGTCGTCCGCGGACTGGTCCGTCTACAACAACGGGCGGATGCGCAAGTACTACCTCCCCGCGGAGCTCGCCGACGTCTCGGTCCTCCGCGGCGATGACCCGGCCATGACCCTGGGCAACCGCTTCCAGACGATGCTCTTCTGGATCGTCTCGCGGGCCAACAACTGCACGTACTGCATGGGGCACCAGGAGTCCAAGCTGTCCGCCGCCGGGATGGTGGACGACCAGATCGCCGAGCTCGACGGCGACTGGTCCTCCTTCCCCGCTCGAGACCGCGCCGCGTTCGCCCTGGCGCGGAAGCTGACGTACGAGCCGGACCACCTGGGGAAGCCGGACATCGACGCGCTCCGACCGTACTTCAAGGACGTGGAGATCCTCGAGATCCTCAATGCGGTCGCCAACTTCAACTCCATGAACCGATGGACTGGCGCCCTGCGGATCCCGCAGGAGGAGCATCGCGTCTACCTCACCCCGACCGCCGAGAGGTTCCGCGAGCTGATGAGCCGGCAGGCGCCGCTCGACCCGCAGGACCGCAAGTCGGGCCGGATCTGCGCCAAGCCCGCCGCGCGTCCGCCGCTGGAATCGCGGGCGGAGGTCGAGGCCGCGCTGGCCTCCTGCCGAGGCCGCGAGCCGAGGCTCCCCCTCGCCTCCGGGGACGCGGCCCGCGCCGTCATGAAGGACGATTCCGCCGGGCCGGTCCCCGCGTGGGTCCGGCTGCTCGCGGCCTTCCCGAAGGCCGGCCCCGCCCGAGTCCGTCTCCACCGGGCCTCGGAGACCAAGGGAGTGCTCGACCCGCTGATCCGGGCCCAGATCGCCTGGATCGCGGCGCGGAACGACCGGGCCTGGTATGCCCTGGGCCATGCCCGGGCCCGGCTCCTCGCGCTCGGCCAGGATGACGACGCGATCTACCGGCTGGACCGGGCGGACCTGGATGACCTCCCCGCCAGGCGTCGGTCGGTCTTCTCGCTCGCGAGGAAGCTCACCGTCGATCCGGCCTTCGTCGCCGACGCGGACATCCAGGCGATCCGCTCGCACTTCCCGGACAGGGAGGTGGCCGAGATCATCTTCCAGGTGACCGAGGCCGCCTACTTCGATCGCCTCACCGAGGCCGCCGGCCTGCCGCTGGAACCTTGATTGAGGTCCATCGGACCTCGAGGGCGGGCCGGCGTCCCGATCGACTCGAGGGCGATCGAAGCCGAGGCCCGCCTCCCTCATCACGGAGAACGAACATGGCCCACATCAAGCTCCCCGGCGGACTGCCCGGCATCATCGGCCCGATGGCCGCCTATCCGGAGGCGGCGAAGCCGCTCAACGGCCTGGCGGAGGTGATCCTCCGCGGGCCTTCCTCGCTGACCCCCGGCGAACGCGAGACGATCGCCGCCTATGTCTCGCGCGGCAACGAATGCCACTTCTGTTGCCAGTCCCACGCCGCCGCGGCGCGGGCGCATCTCGGCCCCGAGAAGTCGATCGTGGATGCGGTCCTCGCCGACGCCTCCACGGCCCCCGCCTCGCCGAAGATGAAGGCCCTGCTGGCGATCGCCGACAAGGTCCGCCGCGACGGCCGGCTCGTCCAGGCCGCCGACATCGACCGCGCCCGCGCCGAGGGGGCCGACGACCGGGCGATCCACGACACCGTCCTCATCGCCGCCGCCTTCTGCATGTTCAACCGCTACGTCGAGGGCCTGGGCACCTGGGCGCCGCAGGACCCGGACGACTATGTCGAGTCCGGCGAACGCCTCGCCCATCAGGGCTACGCGGCCTTCGACGCCGGCGAGATCCGCGACGAGTGGCGCGCCGGGGCCAACGGCCGCTGATCGCACCCACGCCACCACGCCCGGCCGGCCCCGGTCGCGGGCGCCGGCCGGGCGGCGAGAGGGGCGCCCGGTCGATCCTTCGGTCTCGCGAGCGGAAGCACCACGCCTCCGTCCACGTTGGCCAGCGCGGGCCGAAGACGATAGATTCAACTCGGGTTGGGGGATGGACGTCACGCGGGCCCAGATCCTTCGCCGCCCCATCCCTCCGGCGCCGAGGAGATCCACGCCCATGCCCTCGCCCTTCCCGGGGATGAATCCTTACCTCGAGCGGGACATCGCCTGGCACGACTTCCACGAGCGATTCCTGATCGTGGGGGCCGCCGTCATCGGGGCCCAGGTCCGGCCCGACTACGTGGTCCGGGTCGACGATCACCTCTTCGTCCACGAGATCCCCGATGAGCCCAGGCAGGCCGCCGGGCGGGCCGACCTGTCGGTCCCGTCGATGGGCCAATCTGACGTGTCGAGCGGAGGCGCCGCCGTGCCGGACGCCCCGACCCGCGTCCGCGTGCCCGTGGTCGATGTCGCGCGAGAAGCGTATCTCGAGATCCTCGATCGCCACTCGCGGGACGTCGTCACGGTGGTTGAGCTGCTCAGCCCATCAAACAAGCGGAGGCGGGGATCGGATCGGTCCCAGTACCTGGCCAAGCGGGCCCGGGTGCTCGCCTCGCCGTCCCACCTCGTGGAGATCGACCTGTTGCGAGGCGGCGAGCCGATGCCCGGCGAGGATCTGCCTCGTTGCACCTATTCGGTCCTCGTGAGCCGCGCGGACGACCGGCCCGCCGCCGGCTTCTGGCCGCTGGGCCTGGCCGACCGCCTGCCCGTCATACCCATCCCTCTGCGACCGCCGCACGCGGATGCCTCGCTCGACCTGCAAGGGCTGCTGGATCGCGTCTACGACGAGGCCGGTTACGAGTATGACGTCTACGGCGGCCCGCCTGCACCGCCGCTGTCGGCCGAGGAAGCGGCCTGGGCCGCGCCGTTCCTCGCGGCGATCGGGCGATGATCAAGGGGACGAGACTCGAGCCAGGTTCGCGAGGCCAGGTCGCTCGCGGCGGCGACGACCGCGGGAAGGTCGCAGCGATACAGCCACGACCCGCTGAAGCTGTTCAGCTCGACGAGCCGCAGTTCACCCTCCGATTCGCCCAGGTCCAGCATGAAGGCCGGGTCGGGACGCCAGCGGACCTCGGCGAGGATCGCCTCGGCGAAGGCCCGGACCTCGGCGGGGAACTCCGGGTCGATGGCCCTGACGCCCTTCACGGCGTAACGGCTGCCCGCGATGACCCGGCCGTCGATCACGATGATCCGCCACTCGCGGCCGAGCGACCTCGGGGCGGCGACGACGACTCGCGTGGCCGGATCGTATCGTGCCGGCGCGAGCGCCGCGGCGAACGATCCGAGATCCACGCAACGGCCGACGATCAGCTTGTCGCAACCGGCGGGACGGACGAAGACGCGCCCGTCGCGGCCGAACGCCGCGAAGAGCTCGTCACGCCGGCGGATCGCCTCGACGCCCGGCAGGATCGCATGCTCGCGGTTCAGCAGGAAGGGCCCGAAGTATCCGTAGTAGGTCGAGCAATCGAGCCCCTCTTCCGAGCACCACGCCCCGGGCCGCCAGCGGCGCTGGGAGAGGATCTCCCGCGCGAACGGGTAGGCCCCGTAGCCGATGACGCAGGCGTCCGGATCCAGGGGCCGGCCGCCGGCGACGACGGGCCCGGCTCGGGCCCGGATCGCGCCATGAGGGACGACCCCGGCCGTCATCCCCTGGCGCCGGATCTCCGCCAGCAGCGGGGCGGCCTCGTCACCGTACACTCCCGACTCGATCAGCCACGCAGGTCGCATGATCGTCATCCCGGTCGGGCGGTGAGGATCCCGGTGAGTCCTGGCTCTCCGGCCGCCCGAGACGGATTGTAACGAAGCGACCGCTCCGGGGACGAGCTCGGCCGCGGGATTCCGGCGGCCGCCTCACTCGTGCAGGACCCGCAGGGCGTGGCTGGCGCTCATGTTGTACCAGGAGTTCTTGCGGAACGGGCGGAGCTGGACGCCGCAGGGGATGGGCCGGCCGGCCGAGTCGCGGACGTCCTCGCCGTGGCTGTCGATGATCAGCGGGACGTCGTCGGGTGACTGGCCGATCGGGCCGACCCAGATCACGACGTGGCTGATCTTCCCCTCGCGGCTGCGGATGAAGACGAGGTCCCCGGTGCGGAGCGCGCGGAGCCGCTCGTCGTAGCCGGCGGGAAGCTCGACGCGGTGGAGCCTGTGGGACCTGCCGCCGGGCTCGCGGGCGGCCTCCTCCTGGGACTGGCGGTGGACGTCGGTATTGAGCCGCAGGCCGAAGGCCTGGTTGTAGACGAACCCCGTCAGGTTGCTGCAATCCACCCCCTTGCCGTCGCGGCCCGCGCAGGTCTTCTGCCAGGGCCAGCCGGCGGGCGGGTTCCAGTCCGGAATATGATGATGCTGATAAGCATATCCCTGGAAGCGTAGCGCCGTCGCGATGACCCGCTCCCGCTTCCGCTCGACCGGCCACGCCTCGATCTCCCGCGGGACGGGATAGGCTCGCGGCTCCGGCCCCCAGGAGTGCCATCGCTCCAGGGACTTCTTCGAGTACCAGCGTTCGAACGGGATCTCCGCCTCCAGCCGCGGGTCGCCCCGCTCCGTCCGCTCCAGGTCGCCGATCAACTCCGCCACCGGGTACGTGAACGCGACGCGATAGGGCGAGCGATAGCCGGGCTCCTGCGAGAAGGCCGGCGCGGCGACCGAGGCAACCAGGAAGGAGGCGAGGACGGCGGCTCGATTCATGGAGCTCCCCCGGAACTCGAAGAGGATGGCGCGACCGCGGAACGGCGACGTCCCATGGTGAGTGTAGGACATCCCGAGGCGTCACGCGTCGAGAATCGACGAGCTCGCCAGGCTATGACCGCCGGCCGCGGCCCGCCCGGCCGGCGGACGGAGCCGACCCCTACACGTCCAGGATCTCGCGGACGACGTGGCCGTGGACGTCGGTCAGGCGGCGGTCGATGCCGGCGTTGCGGAAGGTCAGCCGGGTGTGGTCGATCCCCATCAGGTGGAGGATCGTGGCGTGGAGGTCATAGCAGTAGGTCTGGCCCTCGGCGGTCATGTAGCCGAGGTCGTCGCTCCGGCCGTGGGAGGCCCCGGCCTTGATGCCGGCGCCGGCGAGCCAGGTGACGAAGGTGCCGCCGTTGTGGTCGCGGCCGACCGAGCCCTGCGCGAACGGGGTCCGGCCGAACTCCGTCGACCAGACGACCAGCGTGTCGTCCATCAGGCCCCGCGCGGTCAGGTCGCCGAGGAGCGCGGCGATCGGGCGGTCGACGCTGGCGGCGATCGCGGGGAGCTCCGTGAGGATGTTCGAATGATTGTCCCAGTTGTTGGTCGCCCCCTGCGGGCCGCTCCAGACCTGGACCATCCGCGTCCCCCGCTCGACCAGGCGGCGGGCCAGCAGGCAGCGGCGGCCGAAGTCCTCGGTGACCGGATCGTCGAGGCCGTAGGCCCGCCGCACGACCGGGCTCTCGGTCGAGAGGTCGAAGGCCTCCGGGGCGCTCAACTGCATCCGCGCGGCGAGCTCGCAGGAGGCGATTCGGGCCTCGAGCCGGGAGTCGGCCGGATGGGAGTCGGCGTGGGCCCGGTTCATCTGCCGGAGCAGGGCCAGGCTGTCGCGGTCGGCCGCGCCGGCGGCGAACCCGTATTTCGGCGCGGCGAAGAGGTCCGGGACCGGCCGCGGCGAGGCGGCGTTGATCAGCGTCCCCTGATGCTTCGCCGGCAGGAACCCGGCGCTGAAGTTCCCCTTCTGGTTGTACGGCAGTCCCCGCGGGTCCGGCAGGACGACGAAGGCCGGCAGCTCGTCCGCCAGGGCCCCCAGCGCGTACGAGATCCAGGCGCCCATGCAGGGGAACCCCGGCAGGGTGAAGCCGGTGTTCATCATGTAGCTGCCGGGCCCGTGGACGTTCGTCTTGCTGGACATGGCCATCAGGAAGGCCATGTGGTCGACCCATCTCGCCTGGTGCGGGAAGACGCTGCTCACCCACCGCCCGGACTCGCCGTGACGGCGGAACGCGAACGGGCTCTTCATCACGGCGCCGGCCGGGGCGGTGAAGCCCTCCGGCTTCTCCTTCGGGCCGATCATCCGGCCGTGGAGCCGGTCCAGCTCCGGCTTGTAATCGAAGGTGTCCATCGGGCTGGCGCCGCCGTTCATGAACAACTGGATGATCCGCCGGGCCCGCGCCGGGTGATGGAGCCCGGCGTCCAGCTCGCGACGCCCCGCGCCCGCGGCCTCGCCCGCGAGGATCGGCGCCAGCGCAATCCCGCCGAGCCCCCCGCCGAGCCGGGCGATGAAGTCGCGACGCGAGGAGGAGCCGGCGGCGGCGTGCGAATCGTCCATCGTTCAATCCACGAAGAGGAATTCGTTGCTGTTCAGCAGGACGCGGCAGGCGGCGGCCAGCGAATGCCGGCCCGCGAGCGCGGCGAACGCGGCCTCCTCCGTCGCGGTCGGCTCGCGGAGCACGACGATCCGGAAGGCGGCGCGGATGCGGCCCGCCGCGGTCGGGCCCGCGGCCTGCGCCCGGGCGGCCAGGTGCTCGCTCTGGCGGAGGACGAAGTCGTTGTTGAGCAGCGAGAGGGCCTGGAGCGGAGAGGCCGAGAAGCCTCGCGACGGCGTCAGCAGCGCGGCGTCGGGGAAGTCCAGCGCGTCCATGAGCGGGTCCGGGATCCCGCGCCAGACCACGCGGTAGATGCTCCGCCGCCCGGCGCCGGGGGCGTCCCAGTCGAAGGCGTCGTAATCGACCTTCGGGGTGACCTGCGGGCCCGGCGACGTCCTGAAATGGGCCACGCCCGGCCCCCCTGCCCTGCGGTCGATCCGGCCGCTGACCGCGAGCACGGCGTCCCGGAAGCCGTCCGCGTCCAGGCGGCGGCGGTTCATCCGCCAGAGGAGCCGATTGTCCGGGTCCGCGGCGGCCGACGACTCGACCGAGGCCGATGAACGTCGATAGGCCGCGCTCGTGCATATCAGTCGATGAAGAGACTTGAGCGAGCCTCCGTCGTCCCGGATCTCCGCCGCCAGCCAGTCGAGCAGCTCCGGATGCGAGGGCAGGCCCCCCATCCGGCCGAAGTCGCTGGGGGTGTCGCAGAGCCCCGCGCCGAAATGCCCCTGCCAGACCCGGTTCGCGACGCTCCGCCAGGTTAGCGGGTTCTTCGGGTCCGCCAGCCAGTCCGCCAGCGACGCCCGGCGAACCCCTTCCCCCGCACCCGCAGGGATGGCATCGAACCGAGGCTTCAGGACCGTCACGGCCGAGAGCGCGCCGGGGCCGACCTCGGCGGCGGGGGTGCTCAGGTCCCCGCGCTTCAGGACGCGGATGACGCGAGGGCGGTCCATGGTGGCGGCCTTGCCGTCCACCTCCACGGTCCGGCCGGCGGCGTAGACCTTCACCGGCGCGGGGAGGCTCGCGAGCTCCCGCTCGGCCGCGAGCCGCAGGACCGCGACGGCCACGGCCCGCGCCTGGTCGGGCGTCCGGCGGCCCGGCTCGATCCGGAGTGCCCGCTCCGCGTCCGGGGGGAGGGCCACCACCGCATCGCCCGAGGTCGCGGCCGAGGAAAGCCGGAACCGGCCGATGAGGTGGCTCCCGCCGTGGAGTTGCTTGAGGACGACGACGAGTCGCGCGCCAGGCTCCAGGGTGAGCGTGCCGTCGAGCTCGAAGACGGCGAAATGCGACACGCCGACCCGCGGGAAGATCCCCCAGGCGGTCGCCGGGTCGCCATCGATCGCGCGGGCGACGCCCCAGTCCGGCTGGTTCCAGTCGGCCGAGGCCCGCCGGATCGTGCGCCTCTCCGGCGTGCCGGCCCCCGGGCGGAAGGCCAGGATCTCGATCTCGGAGAGGTGGAGGTTGCCGTTGTGCGCGCGGCCCGGCCCCTTCGCGGGGAGTGCGTCGTCGGGGAGCACGTCGAGCCGCACGGCGCCGATCGGACGGGGGGCGGACGTCGCGGCGATCGTGACGGTGTACGTCTCGCGCTCCGGCCGCGGCCCCTCCGCGATCAGGCTGCCGTCGTTCAGCTTCCGGAGGGTCGAGCCGTCGGAGGCGACGAAGACCTCCGCGTCGAGGGGAGCCCATGCCGGCGGCTTGCCCCGCGATCCTTCCCAGCGGGCGACCATCGTCCGGGCCTCAGTGGAGAGCAACGCATCGGCCTTCCCCGACTCCGCGGCGGCGAGCATCGCGTGCGCCTGCTTGCGGCGGCGATGGACCTCCGCATCCTCGTCGTAGGCGAGGTCCCCCTTGCCGATCCCGGCGAAGACGGCCTGGAGGGCGTAGTAGTCCTCCTGCGGGATCGGGTCGAACTTGTGGGAATGGCAGCGGGCGCAGTGGACCGTCGCGCTGACGAAGGCCGCCATCGTCTGCGTGACCAGGTCGTCGCGGTCCAGGTTCTCGAAGCTCGTCGGGGCGGTCGAGGCCGCGCTCAGGTCATAGGGCCCGGCGCCGAGGAACCCGAGGGCGGCCGTCAGCCGGGGTTCGTCGGGATAGAAGACGTCGGCGGCGAGCTGCTCGCGGATGAACCGGGGCCAGGGGGTGTCGCGGTTGATCGCGGCGATCAGGTAGTCGCGATACCGCCAGGCGTTGGGCCGGAAGACGTCGTGCTCGAAGCCGTGGGTGTCCGCGAAGTGGATCGCGTCCATCCAGTGCCGCGCCCACCGCTCGCCGAACGCCGGGGAGGCGAGGAGCCGGTCCACGAGCTTCTCATAGGCCCGCGGATCCGCGTCGCGGACGAACGCCTCGGCTTCCTCCGGCGAGGGCGGAAGCCCCGTCAGGTCGAAGCAGAGGCGGCGGATGAGGGTGAGCCGATCGGCCTCGGGCTGGGGCGTCAGGCCCTTCGCGCGGAGCTTCGCCAGGAGGAAGGCGTCGATCGGGTTGCGGACGTCATCACTCCCCTTCCCTGCCCCTTCGACCGTCGGGACGTCGGGCCGGTTCAAGGGACGGAGCGACCACCAGTCGCCGGACCCTGACGCGGATGCGGCCGAGGCGACCGCGCCCATCCCGTCCCGCGGGTCGGCCGCGCCGCGGGCAATCCAGGCGCGGAAGTCGGCCACGATCGACGCGGGGAGCGGCTCCTTCGGGGGCATCGCGGAGACCTCGCCGGTCCGGGCGATCGCCTGGAGCAGGAGGCTCTCCTCGGGCTTCCCCGCGACGACCGCCGGCCCGGAGTCTCCGCCGCGGCGCAGGCCCTCGCGCGTGTCCACCCGCAGCCCACCCTTCGGCGCCGCGGCCGACGCGCCGTGGCACTTCGCACAATGCTCGACGAGCACCGGGCGGATCTTCGATTCGAAGAAGGCCGTCGCGGCGGGGTCGTCGCCCCTCGCCATCGCAGATGCGGTCCCGAACACGAGCGCAACCGCGGCGACGGTCGCGCCGGCGACCCCGAGCCGGCCCGGGGAAACCGAGGGCTCTGCGCGGCGGCCTGGTGCGGGAGGACGCGTCATGGGGAGGACTCGTCGCGGGGGGGAAACGCGCGGAGACGCTGCGGGGGGAAATCGTATGCTCTCCCTACGGTATCACCGGAAGCCTGGCCGAGGTCAAGGGTTTTCGCCTTCGACTTCGGCCCGCGCGGAAAAGGTACGACCGCGGATAGAATTCGGCAGAGGTCTGGGGCGTGGAGGCGATGTGCGGCGGTTACAATGTCACGAGTCCACGCGGCGCGGGCCGAACTTCCCGCAGGTCGATCGAGGCGGCGGCGGCCTCGGCGACGCGACTCCATCGGGGTATGACGATGCTGAAGCGGCTGCATGTTCAGTCTTTCAAATCGCTCTCCGACGTCGTCATCGATTTCCCTCGCCTGACGGTCCTCTTCGGCCCTAACGCCGCCGGCAAGAGTAACGTGCTGGATGCCGTGCAGGCCCTCTCGAGACTCGGGACCGAGCGAACGCTCGCCGACGGCCTCGCGGAGCCCATCCGGGGTTATCCCATCGAGGCATTCGCCTTTCCGCCCGGCGGCCTCCCCGAGCTGCTCTCGGCCCGAGAGGCCCGATTCAGCCTGGAAGCGGATCTGAGCGAGGGAAGGGACATCATTCGCTATCGGCTGGGGATCATGATCGAGCCCGGCTCGGGGCGGTTGGGCGTCCACGACGAGTATCTGTCTCAGCTCAACAGCCGGGGAGAGCCAAAAGGCAGGGCCGCCCTCGAGAAGGTCGGAGCCCAGATTCACATCCGTAGAAAGAGCAAGCCCGCTCACCCCCGGCAGGAGAACATCGGCCTGAATCATTCGATCCTCTCGGATCCTCGCCTGGGCGGGATCGAGTACCGCGCCATCGAGAAGACGCGGAATGAGCTCGCGGGATGGAGGGTCTACTACCTGGACCCGAGGGTCGCCATGCGGTCCGCGCGGCCGCCGGAAGCCGTCGATGACATCGGCCTCCTCGGCGAATCCCTGGCGCCCTTCCTCTACCGGCTCAGGGCCGAGGAGCCGAAGAGGTATCAGAGCGTTCAGAGGACCCTCCGCACCCTGATACCCAGCATCACCTCGATGGGCGTCGACCTTGATCCGAAGCGCGGGACCCTCGACATTCACGTCGTCCAGGATGGCATCGACTACTCGTCGAGGATTCTCTCGGAGGGCACGCTCCGCGTGCTCGCCCTGGCGGCGATCGCGGCCAATCCCTGGGGAGGCTCCCTGATCGGTTTCGAGGAACCCGAGAACGGCGTCCATCCGCAGCGACTCGAGCTGATTGCGACTCTCCTCTGGAATCTCGCCCACGCGGAAGGCGAGCGGCAGAAGCAGGTGCTGGTGACAACGCATTCCCCCGTGTTCTGCGATGCCCTGCTGCGTATTCACGAGCAGCGGGAAGGCGAGTTCTCCCTTCTCAACGTGCGTCGCGACGAGGGGAAGAGCATCGTCATTCCGTTCGACTCTGCAGGGCCGCTCTTTCGGGACAAGGACATCTCGAGTGCCCTGGAGGACGCCAATGACGACGGAGTCTTCGAGAAGCTCCTTCGACGAGGGCTGATCGATGCTTAAGATCGACCTCTTCGTGGAAGACACGGCGCATCACCTGTTCGTCGCGGCACTGTTGACTCGCATGCTGACGGAGGCCAATCTCCGATTCCAGATCAACACGCGGAACGCGGTCGGCGGGCACGGCAAGGCGATCAGCGAGCTGAAGCTCTACCAGAAGGCGGTCGGCAAGCACGCCCTCGGTCTGGCGATACCCGACCTCCTCGTCGTCACCATCGACGCCAACTGCAAGGGTCTGGTCGAGGCCCGAGGCGAGGCCGAGAGCGCCGTCGATCGTAGCCTCGCCGCGGCGGTCGTCGTGGCCTGTCCCGATCCGCACGTCGAGCGCTGGTTCTTCGCCGATCCGGCGGCCTTCGGTCGCGTGGTGGGAGAGATCCCGAATCCCGGCAAGCGGAAGTGCGAGCGTAACGTCTACAAGACGCTCCTGCGCGAGTCCGTCCGGAAAAGCGGCCAGGTCCCCATCCTTGGGGGCCTCGAATTCGTTGAGGAGATCGTTGGCGCCTTGAATCTTCAGTCGGCCGCCAGGAACGAGCCGAGCCTGGGGCAGCTCATCGAGGGCATCCGGGCCTTCGCGTCTCAACATACAAGGACATGACCAGCAGGTAACTTCCATGACCATCGCGAGGCGAATCACCTTCGGCACCGCGAATGCGACACGACCGGCCGGGCTGACGAAGTTCGGCGGGCAGCCGGACTGGCGAGAAGAGCCGCGGTGGCCCCTCAGCCGGACGACGGGAAAGCCCATGCGTTTCATCGCCCAGATCGCGCTGGAGCCCCCCGCATTCCGCGGGACGGGAGGGGCCATGGCTTACCTCTTCATGACGGACGAGGAGGACGGCGAATACGTGGACGGGACGTGGGAGCCGGATGGCGGCGAGAATGCGGTCGTCATCCAGCCGGGCGAGTATGAGGGCGCCGTCACGCCCCTTCGCTCAGGGCCGACGCTCTACCGGATGGTGGAGGTCCCCGGCGAGCCTCGCCTTCATCCCGAGTCGGTGGAATTCCCCGTCGAGTTGACCGCCGTGGAGGAGCCCGCGTTCCAGCCGCAGTCGGCTCAGATGCTCTGGACCAAGGAGCAGGTCGGCGAGTACGAGGCGTCGCTCCAGGGGAACAAGGTTGGCGGCTCCCCGCTCTTCCTCCAGAACGATGAGTTCCCTGAGGGCCAGGGCTGGAAGCTCCTCTTGCAGTTGGATTCCGCGACCGTCCCCTTCTACGTTAACTTCGGCGATGCGGGCATCGCCTATGCCTTCGTCAACGCCGAAGAAACGCGAGGGAAGCTGCTCTGGCAGTGCTGCTGAGCGGGCGAGCCGATACCAGCCTCGACATCGCCATCGCCCGAACCACGCGCGGTCGGAGATTCCGCCGGTCCGGTGAATCTCCTGGGCTCGGGATTTGCATTCTCTTGCTGCTGCCGGAGGAAGAGAAACCGCAGGCCACCGCCCGTGCCGAAATCCCGAGTGAGGGAGGACCCATCCGACCATGGCAGCCGACGACTTCACGATCGGGGTCGAGGAGGAGTACCAGATCATCAACCCCGAGACGCGTGAGCTCCGCCCGCGGGTCGCGCGGGTGCTGCCGAAGGCGCGGGAGGACCTCGGCGACGAGGTGACCAACGAGTTCTACCAGTCGCAGATCGAGATCGGCACGCCCGTCTGCCGGACCCTGGCGGACGTCCGCGCGGAGCTCGTCCGGCTGCGGCGGGGCGTGGTCGCCGCGGCGGAGAGGGACGGCAGCCGGATCGCGGCGGCGGGGACGCATCCCTTCTCCACCTGGGAAGGACAGCCGATCACGCCCAAGCCGCGGTACTTCGAGCTTCACGACGACTTCCAGCAGCTCGCCCGGGAGCAGATCATCTTCGGCTGCCATGTTCACGTCGGCATCGCCGACCGCGAGGAGGCCGTCCAGGCGATGAACCGGTGCCGCCCGTGGCTGGCGCCGATCATCGCGCTGTCGGCGAGCTCCCCGTTCTGGCTCGGGGCCGAGACGGGATACGCCTCGTATCGGACGCAGCTCTTCTCCCGATGGCCGATGACCGGGACGCCGCAGGTCTTCGCCTCCCGGGCCGAGTACGACGCGTGCGTCGCCTCGCTGGTCGCCGTGGGGATGATCCCCGACGCGTCCAAGATCTACTGGGACGTCCGGCTCTCCTCGCACGTCGAGACGCTCGAGTTCCGGATCGCCGACGTCTGCCCGACGATCGACGAGGCCGTGATGATCGCCGGCCTCTGCCGGGCGCTGGCCCGCTCCTGCGTCGAGCAGCATCGCCGGGGCCTCCCCCTGGAACCGGTCCGGCCGGAGCTGCTGGACGCCGCCCGCTGGCGGGCCTCGCGGTTCGGCCTCGACGGCGAATTGATCGACGTCCTCGCCGTGAAATCGGTCCCGGCCCGCTCCCTGATCGAGGCCATGCTGGAGTTCCTCCACCCCGCCCTGGAGTCGTCCGGAGATTGGCAGGAGGTGTCGCGGCTGGTCAATCGGACGCTCGAGCAGGGCAACGGGGCCAAACGTCAACTCTGGGCGTTCGCCCAGGGGGGCCGGCTCGAGGACGTCATCGACCTGGTGCTGGGGGAGACGAGTCGAGGGCTGTGAGGAGGTCCGCCGGGTCAGGGCGAGTGGCGATCCGGAGGGACGTTCGCCACGGGATGGCCGGGCGTGGCGGCCGTGGGGACCACGTTGAGCGGGGGTACGCCGGGTGGCGGCGGCTTGCGATCGGCGACGGCCGGGGTGGGGGCGTTCGGGACCGGCGTCGGGTTCGGGCTCGCGCCGGCCGCGGCCTGGGCCGGGCTCGCGTCGGGGCGGCTGGAGGTCCTCAGCTCCATGGAGATCGGCCGTCGTTCGGCGCCGAGGCCGCGGATGATGTCGAGCCGGACGAGGGCCTGCGACGGGAGCCGGTCGAGCCGATCGGTGAGGTCGCTCGGGGATCGGACGGGCTGGTCGTCGATGGCGACGATCAGGTCCCCCGCGCGGAGCCCGGCGGTGGCGGCGGGACTTCCCTTGATCACCTCCTGGAGCGCCGCCCCCTCGGCCAGCGGGTTGTCCGCGGCCTCGGCGGCGCCGGCGGCGGGCTCGAGGCGCACCCCCAGATAGGCCCGATCCACGTGGCCGTGCGCCCGGAGCTGGTCGGCGACCCAGAGCAGGTCCCGGGCGGCGATCGCGAAGCCGAAATCGCTGTCGCGATCGCGATCCCGGTCTCGAGCCCGGGGGGCCTGGTCCGCGGCCTCACCGGCGGCGGGGGGGGCCAGGCCGCTGCGGATCAGGCCCAGCAACTGGCCCCGCTGGTTGGTCACCGCCGCGCCGCTGTCCCCCGGGTAGATCCGGGCCTGGACCTGGATCAGGCCGCCGAGCTGGCGGACCCCCAGCTTGAGGGCGCGGTCCAGGCCGGTGACATAGCCGCGGCTCACCGTGTGGCCCAGGCCGAACGCGTTGCCGGTGACGAAGACCTGGCCGCCCAGCACCGGCTCCTCCGCGGCGATCTCGATCGGCTTGACGGCACGGGCCGGGATCTGGAGCAGCGTCAGCCCGCTCTCGGGGTCGTACGCCACCCAGTGGGCCAGGTGCCGTCGCCCCGCCACGTCCCGCGCCACGATCGGCGAGGGGGGCGCGGGGGCTGCAGCGGGGGGCGCGGGCGGGGCGGCGGGCGAGGCCGCGGGGGTGGGGGCGGGGGCCGGTGTCGCCGCGACGGCCACCGTCGGGCGATCGATGCGGACCGAGAGGAGGTCGCCGCTCGCGTTGATCACCACGCCGCAGGCCATCCTTCGCGAGCCGTTCGAGGCCTCCGCCGAGGTGTATTCCAGGGAGACCACCGAGGCCCTCGCCCGGGCCATGCCCGCCCCGATCAGCCGCTCGAGCCGCTCCATGGTGGCGAAGAGCGCGGCGGAATCGTCGCGGTCGCTGTCGCCCTGATCGCGGTCCCGCTTCCGATGCCGGCCCGAAGCCGTCGGGAGGGGCTCTTCCGGCGTGGTGGCGGACCGGTCTGCGACCGATCCTGCGCCCGGATCGGGCTCGACGGCGCGGCTTGCGTTGGAACTCGCGGTCGCGCCCGGGTCCGACACCGGCCCGGAACCATTCGTCAAGGCTTGGGCCTCGGGATGATCGCCGACCGCGGGCGCCGCGGGCCGCGGCGGCCAGGGCCAGGCCCCCCGCTGGAAGCCGGCCCCCAGCGCCGCGGCGAGGGCCAGGGCGAGGCCGCAAATCGCGATCCTCGCGGCAAGCCGCGTCATCCTGGAGGGTCCGGAGGTGGGCATCGCCGATTCCTGTCCCGCGAGGCCCTTCTGCTCAGTAGGCCGGCTTGCCGCCGCGAGCCTCTGGGGGCATCGGGGTACCGTGCTCGAGATCGAAGGCATACTGCATGGATGGCGAGGAGCTCGTGGCCGCGGTGGCGGCGGCGGTTGCCGTGCCCGTGGGGCGCGAGCCGGCGGTCGAGGGCCCCTCGGCGGCCGCGGAAAGAGTCGGCCGCGCCTGGACGAGCGAGTTGGAGGCATGCAGGTCGGTCAGCGCCGCGGCGGCGGTCACGACGTCCTCGGAGACCACGGACGGCCGTTCGGGACGCGGCAGGGGGACGGCGGCGGCGGCGATCCGGACCTCCGCGGCGGTCCGCGCCCGGTCCGCCGTCGCAATGGCCACCAGCCCCGCGATCATCCCCAGCCCCATGGCGAGCCCGAATCCGAGCCGCAAATGCCGGGCTTGATGGGAGTTGAGCCGGGCCGATTCGAGAGCGTCGAGGCCATCCCGGAGCCGCGAGGCCGCGCGATCGGCCCGCCGGGTGAACGCCTCGGCCAGGGTGTCCCGGCTCCAGGCGAGTTGGAGGGGGAGCTCGTCGCGGACGAGCCTGGCTCGGCCGCAGGCCCGGTCGATCACGCCCCGGACGCCTTCCGGGCAGGCCCCGCGCCAGAGCCGGCGCCACCAGGCGCGACCCTCGGCCTGCTGGCGGCGAATCCGGTCCTCCACCCCGGCCAGGACCGAGGGGGCGTGGCCGGCCGCCATGACCGGGGCCCACGGCTCCGCGGCGATCGCGCCCAGGATGGACATCGCCCGCCCCAGGCTCTCCCTCCGACTCCGACAGCCAGCGCATCCTGCGAGGTGTTGGTCGATCCGGGCGCGGTCCGCGGCACTCACCTCGCATCCCTCGGCGGCGACGCCGTCGGCGTCCTCCACCAGGAGCGGGAGCCGCTCACGCACCCATTCGCAACACGATCGGCCCATGTTCACGCCTTTGTCGGTTTCAACCATCCCTGGCCTCCCGCCCCGCCTCATCCTGTCGGCGTTGCCAGATTTCGCGGAATTTCTCGCGTGCCTTGGAAAGCCGCCACCGGACGGTCGCCTCCTGCCGGCCCACGATCGCCGCGACCTCCGACGAGGAGAACCCCTCGAGGTCCCGCAGCACCAGGATCGTCCGGTAGGAAACGGGCATCATGGCCAGGACGTGATGGACCTCCTGGGCCAGCTCGATCCGGATCCTCGGGTCCGGGTCGGGGAGCTCGAACGGCAGCCGGTCATCCCCCCGCAAGCGGTCGATGGAAGCCGGCGGCGACGACTCGGGTCGGTTCCGCCTCAGGCTGTCCAGGCCGAGGTTCACGCCCACCCGGAACAACCAGGGGCCGAACCGCCGGGCCGTGTCGAACCGCTCCAGCCGGTTGTACACGCGAAAGAACGTCTCCTGGGCGAGATCACGCGCCAGCTCGGGATCGCGGACCAACCGCGCCAGCACCCTCGTCAATTTCCGCTCATAGCGGCGGACGAGGACGGCGAAGGCCGCATGGTCATGGCGTCGCGCACGCTCCACCAGCCACGCGTCGTTCAGGTTGGTCTCGTCGTCGAGCCCCTGGCCCGAGATCGATACCGATCCGGCGTGCGGTGTGGAAGGCGAGGAGGAAGCCCCGAATTCCTCGGGCGTCATCACGCCCGGCCGATCCTGAGCCGTCCCTTCGACCTGGCCGTCGGCGTCGGGCAAGGGCCCGGTTGCAACCGACTCCCGCATTCGCATGATCTCCTCAGGTGTTTTATGATACGAATCGCCAACGAGCAACGTTGGCGGTTTTTTCCCGGAAAATACTCGCGTGCAATTCCAGCGCCGGCATCCCGTCCGGTGGCCTGACGGCCCCCGTTCGTTCGACCGAACATCTTGAGCTCGCAGGGATTCCGTCGCAATTTCGGGCTCGTCCGCGGGCTCGAGGCGGGCGCGATCCGTGGGCACGGATGCCTTGCCCCCGGGCCCGGGAACCTCGATGATTGGGCCAGCGCTGCCGATTGTCAACGCCCCGCCCGATCCGCCACCCGGGGCGTGGGGACCTGCGGAACCGAGCGGAGGACGCCGTAAGGCCATGACCCCCTGGGTCCCGCTGGTGGAGCCGTGCCCCCCCGCCGCCTGCCTGGAGGCGCTCCAGGTCCTCTATCAGAGGGTCCCGCAGGCCGTCCGTGGGCCGCTCGTCGAGGAGGTCCTCCGGGAGTCCGCCGCCGGCCAGGTCGACCTCGGCGGGCTCTGGGTCGCGTGGGAACGCCCGTGGCGGCCCTCCGCCGCCGATCGGATCGTGGGGGCCTTCCTGACCCAGGCCCTGGCCGGCCGGGCCGCGGCCGTCTGGGCCCCCGAGGTCCTGCCCTCGCTGAGGCGGACGGCGACGGCCGCCGCGCTCGTCCGTACCGCCCTGGCCGACCTGAAGCGGCGGGGCTTCCGGATCGTCCAGGCCGTGCTCGACGAATCGGCCCACGGTCGCGGCGTCGGCGACCTCATCCGCGGCGGCATGCCGAGGGTCACCGAACTTCTCTATCTCGAGCGGGATACAAGAGTTCCGCTGCCTCCGGCCGCCGCCGCCTCCGGTCCCCCTCCGCTGGCCTGGCGGCCGTTCAACCCGGCCGAGGCCGACGATTTCCGCAGGCTCCTCCAGGCCACCTATACGTCCAGCCTGGACATGCCGGAGCTCGAAGGGGTCCGCTCGCTCGACGAGGTCATCGAGGGCCACCGCGCCACCGGTCGATTCGTCCCCTCCCGGTGGCGGCTCGGCCGGGTCCAGGGCGAGCCCGACGCCGCCGTCGTGCTCCTCCTCGCCGACATCCCCGACCGCGACGTCTGGGAGGTCGTTTATTTAGGGCTCACCCCCGCCGCCCGCGGTCGCGGCCTGGGCCGGTCGGCCATCGCCCACGCCCTCGAGCTGGCCGCCCCCCACGCCCCGCGGCTCGAGCTCGCGGTGGACATCCGCAACACCCCGGCCACCCGCCTCTATGCCTCCACCGGGTTCGTCCCCTTCGACCGCCGCACCGTCCACCTGGTCGTCTTCCGGGAGGGCGGAGCAGCCGGGGGATGAAGGGTGGTCATCATGCCCGCTCGTCAACCGAAACTCGGCCGTTGCGGTATAGCAGGTTCATCCCGCTGAAGCGCGCGCCGGGGCTTGAAAAGCGTGGATATGCTGATTCCACTTGGAGTTGCATTACAAGACTCCAGTACGGGAGGTCAGCATGTCCACCAGCTTGTTGTATCACGGCTTCGGCATCCGCGGCTACCACTACACCCGGACCGATTTCGGCGACGGGCGGGTCACCTTCAGCATCCGTCAGGAGCCCTCGACGTGCCGATGCTCGGCCTGCAGGTCGGCGGACGTCATCCATCGCGGCGAGGTCCCCCGCACCTTCCTCTCGGTGCCGATCGGCTCCAAGCCGACCGCCGTCACCCTCCGAGTCCCGCGCGTCGAGTGCCGCGGCTGCCGGGCCGCCCGCCAGGTCAGGCTCCGCTTCGCCGACCCGCGGTGGACCTATACTCGCGCCTTCGAGCGCTACGTCATCGAGATGGGCCGCCGCATGACCATCCTCAGCCTCGCCGTCCACCTGGGCGTCGGCTGGGACCTGATCAAGGACATCCTCAAGCGCGACCTGTCCAGGCGATACGCCAAGCCCAAGCTCAAGCACCTGACTCGGATCGCCATCGACGAGTTCGCCGTGGCCAAGGGGCATCGCTGCATGACCACGGTGCTGGACCTCGAGAGCGGGGCGGTCGTCTTCGTCGGCGACGGCAAGGCCGCCTCGGCGTTGAGGCCCTTCTGGAAGCGGCTGCGGCCCAGCGGGGCGAAGATCGAGGCGGTGGCCATGGACATGTCGGCGGCCTATCGCAAGGCGGTCCGGGAGAACCTGCCGAGGGCCTTGATCGTCTTCGACCACTTCCACATCTCCAAGCTCTTCAACGAGAAGCTGACGGAGTTGCGGAGGGACCTGCATCGGGAGCTGACCGACGGGCTGGGGAAGCGGGTGCTCAAGGGCGTGCGGTGGCTGATCCTCAAGGATCCCGCGAACCTGGACGAGGACAAGGACGAGAAGCGGCGGCTGAAGGAGGCGCTGAAGCTGAACGAGCCGCTGGCGACCGCCTACTACATGAAGGAGGAGTTGAGGTGGTTCTGGGAGCAGCCCGGCAAGGCATTCGCGACGAGCTTCCTCGACGGCTGGCTGAGGCGGGCGCAGGCATCCGGCGTGAAGGTCCTGCAGCGGATGGCCAAGGCGCTGGCGCTGTACCGCAGCGGCCTGCTGGCCTACTACGAGGCCATGATCACCAGCGGCCCCCTGGAGGGGACCAACAACAAGATCAAGGTCCTCAAGCGCGTGGCCTACGGGTATCGCGACCATGAGTTCTTCAAGCTGAAGATACTGTCGCTCCATGAGACGAGATACGAATTGATAGGATAGCTGCGCCATCCACACTACAGGCCGGCGCGCGCTTCAGCCGGATGAACCGGATAGGTTGCGTAAGGACAACGGCGCTATGACGGCGTGAAAGTCCGGGGAAGATGGGGTGTTCATTGTTATTGGCCTGACCCGTGAGACTGACCCTGACGGAGAACAGGACGCGGGTGTCAGTCGGTCTGTTCCTTCTCGAGGGTCTCCAACGGCATCGCACGATGTCGCAATCATCGTGCAGATGGGCCCGCGAATGGTTCGCTCGGGAACTCGGCATCGAGAAGCAATGACTCGGCCTCGCCCCGAATGAGGGCGAGCTCCTGGAGATCCCAGTAGGTGGCCGACGCATCGACCTGCCAGGTGCGGAGACGATCGAGCCACTTTCGTGCTTCGGCAGGCTTCCCCGCGCTCGACCAGGCCACGGCCAGGTAGGCCCAGTCGGTCGGCAGCTCCGGCACCTTCGAGGCGGCCAGACCCTCGTTGAGTCGCGCGATCGCATCGTCGAACCGGCCTGCGCGGAGCAGCAGGCCGCCCAGCGAGCACGAGAGAAGATGCCGGTAGATCGGCGAAGGTGCGGGGCTGACCGCGAGCCGCCGCTCGAACTGCTCGATGCGCCGCCGGAGATCCTCGTGGGCGGCGGGCGCGAGGGCCAGGACCGACGCCTCGGCGAGCGCATTCCAGACGACCGTCGGGTCCGGCCCCAGGCGGCCTGCGAACGCCGCGCAGGCCTCGGCATAACCGGCGTGGTCACCCGCCTTCAGGCAGGCGACCGCCCAGGCCTGCGCCAGGTCCCGGCCGATCGCACCCCGGCGGCCGCAGCGCGCGAGCAGGTCGGCGGCCTCGGCCCATCGGCCTGCGCGCCCGAGCTCCTCGGCGCGGGGGAGGGCCAGCCCCGCGTCGGGCCCCAGCTCGTAGACGCGGGCGAGCTCGGCCACGCGGTCGGCCTCGCGTCCGAGCTTCCCGTAGACCGCTGCCCGCTCCTCGTGGAGCAAGGCGTCGTTGGACCGTGACGCGATCAGGCGGTCGAGATACCAGAGGGCCTCGGCCCAGCGGTCGCGCCAGGTGCAGTCGAGCATCGCATGAGCCTGGACGTCGAGGACCAGATCCTTCGAGGCGTGCCGCAAGGCTCGGTCGTAATCGGCGGCGGCCTCCTCGAGACGGTCGGAGCGGGACCTCGCCCTCGCCCTTCGGGCGTACAGGGACCAGTCCTCGGGATGGGTGGCGATCAGGCGGTCCAGATGCCAGATCGCCGCGAAGGTGTTGCCCATCTGCTCGGCCTCGCGGGCCAATGTCGCGTGCCAGGCGGGATCGACCTCGCGCCGTAGCGCGGCCGGGTCGACGTGGCCAAGGCGTTCGAGCCGGTCGCGCCAGGCCGGGGCGTCGAGCCGGGCGATCGAGCGATCAGGCTCCATCCGCATGCCCGTGCGGGCCTCGATGCGGAGCCTCAGGTCGTCCGGCCCCTCGTCGACGAGGGGGCTCGGGACGCGCCAGACGCGGGTATTCCCGGCGACGTCGATGCCCGCGACCGACTGGCCGTCCAGCGTGAAGGCGACCTTGTTGACCGCGTATTCCATGAACCGCGGGGGGCCAATCGGTTGCGACGTGGCCGGGTCGCAGAGGCGCACCGAACCGTCCTGGAATCCCACCGCGACCAGTCCGCCATCGCTGCGGAAGACGCTGCAGAGAGCCGGCGACGGCACGGCCAACAGCCGGGCCAGGACGCCGCCGGTCGAGGCGTCGCGCAGGGTGACGCCACCGTCCCTGCCGAGCGTCAGGAAGGCCCTGCCGTCGGGGCGGATGCCGCCGGAGGTCTCGTCGGCCATCGGCCCGCCGACCGCGCGGCCCTGAGAGGCGTCCCAGAGCTGGGTGTAATGGTCATGGGCCGCGAGCAGGGTCGTCCCGTCGGGAAAGAACTCGATCCGCCGGACTGGCTCGCTGCTCGGCAGGAGTTCCCCGATGCGAGTGCCCGCATCGGCGTCCCAGAGCCGGATGCCGGGCTTGCCGGTATGATCATTCGACAGGCCGACGGCGAGCTTCGTGCCATCCGGGCTGTACGCCAGGCTGAGCACAATCTCTCCCTGCGGAAGCGGGCGGCCGATCTCCTCGCCGGTGGCGGTGTCCCACCGTCGGACGAGGCCGCTGAAATCCCCGGTGGCCAGGACCTTGCCGTCGGGCCGGAATGCCAGGGCCACGACGAAGTTGATCTGCGGGATCGGCGGGACCCGCAGTCGGCCGGTGCCCGTCTCCCAGATCCTCACCTCGCCGGTCGGAAAGTGGGGAGGATTGCTGCCGGTCGCGAAGAGGCTCCCATCCCGACTGAGGGCGAGCCCGCGCACGTGCCAGCCCGGATAGTGCGGGGTGGGTCGTCCCAGCGCGCGGCCGGTCGCGAGGTCCGTGACGCGGACCTGCTGCCGTCCCGAGACGCCCGTCGCCTCGGTGAGCGCGACCCGTCCGTCGGTCACGAAGCCCTGAGACAGCAAGCTCAGCGCCAGCGATTCCCGCTCGGGTCGCGTGTCCGCCGTCGTGGCCTGGCGATCGGACCGGTCGGCCGCGGTCGGTTCGGCCTCCGGGGAGACCTGCCAGATGCGATAGGTCTTGTCGCTCGCGTGAGTGACGACGGTCAGGCCGTCCGGATGAGTTCGGAAGTCGTGACCGTCCCCCGCCGAGGATAATCCCGACCCCCGGACCTGCCCATCCGGTGCCCGACGCAGCAGCCAGAGGTTGTCCGTCAGCGTCAGGATTCGATCGCCGGCGGGAGCGTAGGTGAAATACGTCGTACTCGCCATGATCGGACTGAGGGGTTGTCCCCGGCCCGCGTCCCAGAACCGCGAGACCTGAGCACCGCCCTCGAAGAGCATCCCTCCGGTGGAGACCGTCGCGTAGAGCGACGTCCCGTCCGGGCTGAATCCGCCCCACCATCGGCCCTTGCTCAATTCCTTTGTAGTTTCTCCGGTAGGCCACGAGAGCAGCCGTCGGCCCGAGGGCAAGTCGTGGAGGGCCAACCGCATCTCGCCATCCTGGGTGGCGTGGATGGCCACGGTCTTCGCGTCCGGGGCCACGGCGCAGGTCCCCGTCAACTCCAGGGGCTCGCCCCGCACCGAGCCGGTGGTCGCGTCCAGCAGGGTTAACCGGAGCTTGGCGGAATTCTCCTCATGAAGGGCCGCAATGACGGTGGAACCGTCAGCGCTCACCGCGATTTCGAAGGCGGTCCCTCCGGGCAAGGGCGTGCCCGTCCAGAGCACGGACCCGCTGGCGACCGCGACGGCCACGACCGCCCGTGACTCCGTGAAAGCAAACAGCACCTTGCCGTCGGGCCCGAAGACGAACGGACTGACCGCGCCGGGGAACGTCTTTCGAAGCGCCCCCGTCGCCGTGTCCCAGAGATGGATGGGCGTCGCGCGCTCCCGATCGCGGGGATTGAAGCCCGTCGCGAACGTCGCGCCGTCGGGGCTGAACCCTAGGTCGGAGCACTCACCGGCGGCCTCCACGATCCGGAGCGGCCGGTGCACTTGCCCGAGCCAGGCGCCTAGGTTCCAGCGGACGGCCTTCCGGAAGTCGCTTGCATTCTCGGGGGCGGTCCTCAGGGCCTCGAGCATCCAGTGCAGGCCGTGGTCGGCCTGGCCCCCCTGGCCCAGGGCGATCCCCTTCTCGAGCGCCAGGCTCGCCGAGAGCTGCAGCGACTTGTCCCGCTCCTCGGTCACCAGGCGCCGGGCCTGGAGGGCTTCGTTGCGATCGAGCTGCGACTGCCGGTTGGCCAGCGATTCACTCAGGGCGATCGTCTTGAAATGGGAGGCCGTCACCAGCGACCCGATCGTGACGGCGATGAGCAACGCCGTGAGCACGCCGCCCAGGATCGCCACCACCGGGTTGCGGCGGGCCCAGCGCCAGTAGCGTTCCGTCGTGCTCACCTGTCGGGCCTTGATCGGCTCGTCGGCCAGGAACCTCCGCAGGTCCTCGGCCATTGCCTCGGCCGTCGGGTAGCGCCGCTCCGGGAGCTTGTCCAGCGCCTTGAGTACGATCGTTTCGAGGTCCCGCGGGATCCGATCGTCGAGCGACCGAGGCCGGGTCGGCTCCTCGTTCTTGACCTGCTCGATGAGCTTCAGGCGATCGGACGAACGGTACGCGGGGCGGAGCGTCAGCAGCTCGTAGAGGGTCATGCCCAGGGCATAGATGTCGGCGCGGGCGTCCCCCTCTCCGCGGAACCGCTCCGGCGGCATGTAGCGGAGCGTGCCGAGGATGTCGCCGGTGGCCGTCAGGCCGTCCTCCTCCGCCTTGGCCAGCCCGAAGTCGGTGATCCAGACGACTCCGGCGGTGTCCAGCAGGAGGTTCGACGGCTTGATGTCACGATGGACGACCCCGCGGGCATGGGCGTAGGCCAGCCCCTGCGCCACCTGGCGGCCGATCTGGGCCACGCTCCGGAAGAACGGCTGGCGGCGGCCGGACGTGTCGATCTTCGACACGTGCGTCCCCCCCGGCAGCACCGCCGAGCCCGACAGGTCCGCCGGGCGCCGGGGTGGCGGTCCGTCGCCGTCCGGCCAGGCCGACTCATGTCCCAGGATTGCGGCCGGTTCGAGCCGCTCGGTCGGGGCCGGGTCATCCGCCTCGTGCCCCTCGCGCACGAGCGATTCCGGCCCCTCGGTCGCCAGCCGGCCGCCGAGGAGCGATTCGGCGATCCGGCCGGACGGTCGTGATGGGTGCCCGTCGGACGTGCTGGCATGGGCGGGGCCGGTGCCCTCCAGTCGGCCTTCCCGATCGGGCGAGCGGAGCCGTTTCAGCTCCTCGATGACCTGGTCGAGCCCCTGGCCGACGATGAGCTGCATGGCGTAGAAGGCGACGTCGCCCTCGCGCCCGACCTCGAAGACCGGCACGATGTTGGTGTGGTGCAGCCGGGCCGCCGCCTTGGCCTCGCGACGGAAGCGGTTCTCCGCCCTCCGGTCGCCCACGGCGTGGCCGGGGAGGACCTTCAGGGCCACGCGGCGGCCGAGCGACACCTGCTCGGCCTCGTAGACCGTCCCCATCCCTCCCCGGCCGATCTCGCCCAGGATGCGGTAGTCGCCGAGCTGCCGGCTCGGGCCGGAGGACGCCGCGGGCATGGCCCTCGCGGCGGGTCCCGGCTCGGGGTCGATCGTCAGGTCCTGCTCGACCCGCACCATGGCGGGCAACAGCCTGCGGATCTGCCCGGCCAGCTCGGGGTGGCGGGCGGCGAGTTCCTCGATGCTCGGCCGCTCGCCGGCGCGATAGCGCTCCAGGAATGACTCGGCGACGATCTCGAAGGGGTCGCAATCGGAAGTGGCGTCGCTCATGGCGCGTCCCCGCCGACGCCCCCCGGGAGATCGCCCAGGATCTTCTCCAGCCGCTCCAGCGCCCGCGTGTACCGCTTGCTCGCCGCCGCCCTCTCCAGGCCGAGCGCCGCGGCGGCGTCGACGTTGCTCATCTGCTCGTAATGTCGGAGCACCAGGACCTCCCGGTCGATCGGATCCATGCGGTTGAGGGCCTCCTGGAGCTGCAGCTTGCGCTCGGCCCGCATCGCCGCCTGGAGCGGGCTGGTCAGCTTGCCCAGCAGCCGGGCTGCCAGGGCCCCCGAGCTGACGCCGGGCATGGCGCCGCGGTAAATCGAGACCTCCCGGCCGACGTCGCGGCCAGGCCGGGCCAGATACCGCCGATGGCAGTCGGCCACGCGTTGACCCACGAGGAATCGCAGCCAGATGTAGAAGGACACCGAGGGGTCGCGGATGTAGTCGTCCAGCCGCTTGATGGCGTCCAGGTATCCCTCCTGGATCACGTCCGAGGCGTCGACGCGGCCCTGGAGCCGCGGGTCGAGGCGCAACGCCACCATACGCCGCAATCGGGCGCGGTAACGGGCGAGCAACTCGACGAGCGCCTCTCGATCGCCGGCGGCAACGCGGGCGACGAGGTCGGGCACCTGGCCTGGTGGTAGCGACATATCTTTCATCCTATTACTTCTACTGCCAGCCGCAAGCCGCTCGCGACGATCCCCCCGCATTTTGGCCGCCTGGGCCTTGGTAGGCCGTCGCTGCCATAATCCGACGACCTCGAGAATTTCTCACGCAACCGGTCTCGCATCGCCGCCGGCTGGCAGTACCAGGGATTAAGTCCAGTTTGAAAGCGGCGCCCGTGCGGGGTCGTGTTGACCACCCGCGGAGGAGCAGGCGGGAAACAATCGAGGCCCGGAAACAGCGGCGGATGCAGCCGGGTGGGTCCGGTCAACGCCCTGCGGCCAGGGTGAGTCAACGGTATTGGCCGTCACGGCCTCAATGGGCGGATTCGATGTTTGATCGACGACTTCGAGATTATTCCACCAAATCCAAACGCGCATCGTGATCGGCCCGCAGTACAGGTGGTAAGCCCGGCGCGAAGCCAGAGCCGACCGGGGTCGTGATGACCACCGCCTGGGCCGGAGACCACCAGCGTCGCGTCATCGCCTGGGGTTACACCCCGAGCGATCGTTCCACGCGCCGTGAACCTCGACCTTGACATAACGCAACCACAGCCTCGCAGCTCGTGACGCAGGTGGTGACGAATCATGACGACAATGGTTTCCCCGCCCCAACCGGCGCTGGACAACGGCCGCCCCAAGGCGGACACCCCGGCGCCCTTGCGGGCGGTCCACACGTCCAACTTTCCCGTGCTCTTGCGGCAGTTCGGCGCCTCACTGCTGGTGACCACGTACCAGGCCGGCAAGCTGGTGATGGTCCGCGACGAGGGGGACCACCTCAACACCCACTTCCGCGCCTTCCAGGCCCCCATGGGCATGGCTCTATCCGGCGGCCGGCTGGCCGTCGGCACCCAGATGCAGGTCTGGGAATTTGTCGACGCCCCGGCCGTGACGGCCAGGCTGGAGCCGCCGGGCCGGCACGACGCCTGCTTCCTGCCCCGCTCCAGCCACGTCACCGGCAACATCCAGATCCACGAGATGGCCTGGGGCGCCGGCGACGAGCTCTGGGTCGTGAACACCCGGTTCTCCTGCCTCTGCACGCTCGACGGCTCGGCCAGCTTCGCGCCGCGGTGGCGGCCGCCGTTCGTCACCGCGCTCGAGCCCACGGACCGCTGCCATCTGAACGGCCTGGGGATGGTCGACGGCCGCCCGCGCTACGTCACGGCGCTGGGCGAGACCGACGAGCCGGCCGGCTGGCGGGCGAACAAGGCGAAGGGCGGCATCGTGATGGATGTGGCCTCGGGAGAGGTGATCGCCCGCGGCCTGTCGATGCCCCACTCGCCGCGATGGTACGGCGGGCGGCTGTGGGTCTGCGAGTCGGGCGCGGGGACGTTCGGATCCATCGACCCGAACACCGGCAAGTACGAGCCGATCGCCGAGGTGCCGGGCTTCACCCGCGGCGTGGACTTCGCGGGCAACCTTGCCTTCGTCGGCCTCTCTCAGGTGCGCGAGAGCGCCGTCTTCAGCGGCATCCCGATCACCGAACGGCTGAAGGCGGAGGAGCGGACCTGCGGCGTCTGCGTGATCGACCTGAGGAGCGGCCAGGTGGTCGGTCTCCTCCGTCGGCCGCCTCGGTCACTCCCGATGAAATTCTTTCGCAACCTGTCTCGGACCCCCCGCCGGCTGGCAGTACTGAGGAAATGCCTGCAATCGTCCCTGGTCGCCGCCGACCCGACGCCTCCCGGCGACCGAGGACGAATGCACGGCCGGCGCCGCCTCGTGGCCTCACTCGGGCGCGAGGTCCGAGCATCGAGCGATGGAGTTCCGTGCCAATGGGCGGTCTTGTCAGAGCTTCCGAGTCTGGTAACCCAGGCCCGGACAGGCGTCCAACCACGCTGTCGTCGAACTGTCCCCGCGGAAACCCGTGGTCCTCGTGCCAACGACGGCACTCCGGTCGGTAGCGACCCTCGAATCCATCGACGCCGGGCTACCCAGGCGGACGAGTCTCCCAGGAAACATCTCATGCTTCGCAACCGGTTCGTTTTCGCTCTCAGCCGCTCCGGCAGAAACCGCCGTCCGCGCCACGCCCTCGGCGTGGAGACCCTCGATCGCCGAGAATTGCTCAGCGGCTCTCCGATCCCCATCGCCCCGGCCGATCTGTTCGCGGATGTCACCTCCGACAACGTGCCGGGTCAGCCCGGGTTCAACTACGCCAGCAGCCAAATCGAGCCCTACGTGGCGGTCAACCCGCGCGACGCCAGGAACATCGTGAGCGTCTGGCAGCAGGACCGTTGGGATAACGGTGGCGCGCGCGGGCTCCAGGGCGGTGTGAGTCTCGACGGCGGCAAGACCTGGACCGCGATCGTCATCCCCGGCACCTCGCAGGTCACGGGCGGGAGCGCCCCGCGCGCCACCGACCCGTGGCTGACGTTCTCCCCCGACGGTGCCGTCTACTGCGCCAGCCTGGGGTTCGACCTGACCACCGGCGGCCCCTCCGTCGCGGTCAGCAAGTCCACGGACGGGGGATTCACCTGGGGTGCCCCGATCATCGTGGGCGCGGACCCGGCCCCGACCGTCGATGGGGACCTGACGACCTACCTCTTCAACGACAAGGAAACCATCACCGCCGATCCGAACGACTCCCGGTACGTCTACACGACCTGGGTCCAGTTCCTGGATACCTACGACAGCGACGGCAATTTCCTCTACGAGGATGGGGTGACCCTGATGTCGCGCTCGACCGACGGCGGCGCGACTTGGGAGCCGGCCCGGACGGTTAACGACCCGCTCCCCAATCCCCAGGCGGGCGAGGTCGCCGCGAACCAGGGGAACCAGATCCTCGTCCGGCCGGACGGCTCCCTTGTCGATCTCTTCGAGCAGTTGCGTTGGGACCCGGGCCTCCAGTCGTACACGCTCTCGGTCAAGGCCGTCACCTCCACCGACCACGGCGCGACCTGGTCCGCGCCGTACACCGTGGCCCAGCTCGACCAGGGCTATGCGGACCGATGGACTTACTTTGGGGCCGTGTCCGACCCGGATCACCCGGATTCCCCCGTACGCACCGGCGACATAATTCCGGGCTACGCGGTCGATCCGAAGAACGGGAACCTCTACGCGGCCTGGCAGGACGCCCCGCACGACGCCGCGGCGACCTCGCCCAGCGTCATCCAGCTGGCCATGTCCAGCGACGGCGGCAAGACCTGGACGGTACCGGTGCAGGCCAACCCGACGCCCACCAACATCCCGGCGCTCAACCAGCAGGCCTTCAACCCCGCCCTCGCGGTGAACAACACGGGCACGTTGGCGATTACCTACGACGACTTCCGAAACAACACGACGGCCGCCGGCGTGCCGACCGACGCCTGGGCCATCACAGTGGATCCGAACCGCCGCGGCGGGCTGTCCAACCCGAAGAACTGGGGAGGCGAGATCCGGTTGACTCCCGACTCGTTCGACATGGAGCAGGCGCCGCAGGCGGGCGGCTACTTCATCGGCGATTACCAGGGCCTGGCCGCCGTGAACGGCAACAAGTTCATGGCGGTGGTGATCGAGGCGGGCACCGCCGGGGCCGGGACGTCGAGCGCCTTCGCCGTTCGGTTCAGCCCCGGCGACCACGGCAACAGCCCGGACGGCCGGGGCAACGGCAACCAGGGGTACGGCTCCGCGGCCGGCGAATGCGGCGAGATCTACGCCTTCGACTCGGCCCTCTCGCTGCTGGGCACCACCAAGGTGAAGGGCAACAGGGCGGGTACAGCCCACAACGACCTCTTCAACGGCAGGTAAAGCCTCACAGCCCGGTGCGATGGCCGGGCCGGCCTGGATGCAGCAAGCAGCCGGAGACGGCCGCGGCTGTTCCGTGTCGGCACGGCCGGGCCCGCGGTCGCCTGCGGCATGGCCGCCACGCCGAACGGCGGCGCCAGTTTCGTCGACGAGGACGCGACGTCACGGCCCGCGACGAGGGATCGCTCGGGCATGTCGCGTCAAGAGGTCGATCTTCCACCAGAGGCGGTGCCACGGTCACTGCGACGGTCCAGGCCGCCCGGGGGCGATACTGCGCCCTCCTTCCCAGGAGTAACCACGCGGGCGGGAGTGCCTTCCACCACGCCTTGACTGCTTCGGTCCGGTAAACCGAGGTCGGAACCCCCGGCCGGCTTCGGCCGACCACACCGAAGCAGGTTACGCCAAGTTGAAGGGAATCGTCTCCGCACGGCCGACTGCGAGTCAAGCAGGGATGAAAAGCCAGCCCACCAGGGAAGGCCGAAGGGGACATAGCGGTTGGTCCCGAACGCCTGAAGGGTCTGGGCAACGCTCGATTCATCGAAGTGGAGAGTCCAGGAAATACCGCGTCTGAAACCGGGTGCTCGAGAACTCCTCTTCGAGAGTAAGGGCCGGCGTCCGTTACTGGAAGAGGGGACGGGATGAACACGCATAGCGACTCTCGTCTGGCAGAAGCCATCGGCCTGGTGGACCATGCGCTCGCCAGCTCAAACTCCCATGCGTCGGATTCCAGCGTCGCGGTCTCGGCGCTTCATCGGGCGGTGGACATTTTTCGGAGGCTCGGGGATCGCGGTCGCGAGACGGACGCGCTGGGGAACCTGGGGCTTGTTCTGTTGACCGCCGGGCGGCCCACGGAGGCGATCATCGTGCTTCGGGCGACGCTTCAGCTCGCCGAGAGCACCGGCGATCGGTACGCCCAAAAGATCGTCCTGGAAAGACTGGCGCTGGCTCACCTGAAGCTCGCCGACCCGGCTGGGGCATCCAGGTTCCTGGACGAGGCGCTGGATTCGGCAAGAACACTCGGCGACCGCGTTCACGAGTCCCGGCTGCGATGGACGCACGCGCTTGCCCTGGCCGAGCTGGGCCGCGCTGACCTCGCGGTTCAGGCGGCCGAGGAATCGGTCTCCCTTTTGATGGCCCTCGGGCATCCCGAAGCGGCCTGGTACGAGGAGCAGCTCCGGCGCTACCGGGAGGAGGAGCAAGCCGCCTCGCTCGGGTCCGCCTCGTTCGTGAATGCGCAGGTCCGCTCTCCCCAACCGGCTCCCTCATCCAAATCACGACTCCTGCGGATGGCGATGTCCGCCACCAAGGCCATGATGGCCTTCGTCGGTTCGGGCATGAAGACGATCCAACCCGAGGTTCGGGCGGTCCGGCTGGCCCTCTGCGGCCTTTGCGAACACCACACGGGGCAACGATGCCGCATCTGCGGCTGCTTCACCCGGGCCAAGAGCCTCATGGCCCACGAGCAATGCCCCCTGGGCAAGTGGCCGGTTCATCCGGCCGAAGCGGCGCCGGATAGCGGTGGGGCTCGCACCCTCACGAGCGTCCCCGCCGG
The DNA here is from genome assembly GCF_011064615.1 of Aquisphaera insulae. Classification (GTDB taxonomy): domain Bacteria; phylum Planctomycetota; class Planctomycetia; order Isosphaerales; family Isosphaeraceae; genus Aquisphaera; species Aquisphaera insulae. The sequence continues at coordinate 58,657 of NZ_JAALJH010000060.1, forward strand.
ATGAGCCTGGCTCCTGTAGGGTGTGTCAAGCGGAGCGCAGACGCACCAAATCGGCTCGGCCACGGAATCGGCTCGGCCACGCACGCGGACGCCGTTTCTCCCACTCGGGCCCCAGGACACGGCGATCACGGTGCGTCTGCGCTCCGCTTGACACACCCTACAAAATCAAGACATCTCCACACAGCGGATGTCGCCACGTCTTGCAACCACACAGGCCATCCGGGTGGCCGTGGTGGAATACCACGGGACCGCCCTGGCCCGGGAGAGGAGCCTGTCCAACACCACGGCGAGCCCTCCGTGGTGTTCCACCACGGCCACCCAGTGAGGGGAGAGGAGCCTGTCCAACACCACGGCCACTTCCCCATCTGCGTTCATCTGTGTTCATCTGTGGCTCAATTCCTCCCCCCCGTCCCCATCCGTGGTATCCGTGCCATCCGTGGTCGTTCTATTTCGCTTAGAGACTATCCGGA
>NZ_JAALJH010000061.1 GCF_011064615.1 Aquisphaera insulae
CTAACCACAGAGGCACAGAGGCACAGAGAAGAGAGCACAGATAAGAAAGAAGATGAGGGGGGAGAGGGAGAGGGAGAGGGAGAGGGAGAGGGAGAGGGAGAGAGGGAGAAAGAAACAGACCAAGATCATATCAGGACAGGGAAATAGTTCTATTTATTGATGCCCATGTCATGGTGTCGGGCGAATCGCGAGCTTCCATGAGCTGGGCCCTGAGTCTCCTTCCTGCCCGCCTTTGCATCCTCTTCTCCGTGCCTCTGTGCCTCTGTGGTTAGTTCGTATTTTATCCGAGCAGCCCGGCCCAGCGCCAGCGGGGGGGGCTGACGGCGGGGCCGGCCAGCCAGCGGCGGAGGTCGGCGGCGAGGTCGCGGCAGGAGGGGTAGCGGCGGTCCGGCCGCTTGGCCATGGCCTTCTGGCAGAACGAGGCGAGCGGCCGGGGGATGGCGGGCTCGACGCTCCGGGGCGAGGGGGGCTGGTGGTGGATGGCGTGGAACAGGACGTAAGGGGGCGGCCCGTGGAAGGGGGGCTGGCCGCAGAGGAGCTCGTAGAGGACCGCGCCCAGGCTGTACTGGTCGCTGGCGGGGAGGACGTCCTTCTGGCCGCCGCGGGCCTGCTCCGGGGCGATGTAGGCGGGCGTGCCCAGCATCTTGCCGGGGGGGAGCGGGATCTCGCCGGAGTCGGGATGATAGGCGATGCCGAAGTCCATCAGGTAGACCTGCCCCTCGCGGTCGATCCGGACGTTGGCGGGCTTGACGTCGCGGTGGACGATCCCCTGGTCGTGGGCGTGCCCGAGCGCCTCGGCGAGCTCCGCGACGACGGCCGCCGCCCTGGCGAAGGGGAGCGGCCCGCGGGCGATGCGGTCGGCCAGGCTCTGGCCCTCGATCAGGGCCATCGCGATATAAGGGCGATCGGCCTCGCGGCCGGCGTCGTAGATCGGGACGATCCGCGGGTGGCGGAGCCGGGCGAGGACCCGCGCCTCGGCCAGGAATCGGTCGACGCCGCGGCGGCTGGGCGCGATGTCCTCGCGCGGCAGCTTGAGGGCGACCTCGCGGCGGAGGAGCGGGTCGAGCGCCCGGTAGACCGTCGCGTGATGGCCCTCGCCCAGGACCTCGATCAGCTCGAAGCGGCCGAGCCGCGGCCGGGGCTGTTCCTGCTCCTCTCCCTGCCCCTGCCCCTGCTCCTCTCCCCGCGGGGGCCGGGCCTCGTCGGGCCCGTCGGCCTCGTCGCGGTCGAGCGGGCCGATGTAGACCTCGCCGCTCTCCTGGAGGTCGTGGGCCAGGGAGTGGCCGGATGTCGACGGCTCATCCACCCTGGGGCCGAACGCGGCGGCGAGGAACTCGCCGCTCTCGATGCCCGGGGGCGGGGCCGTGGCCCGGGCCGCGGAGGCCCCCCGCCGCGCGGCCGGCGGGCAGCGGCGGGGCAGAGGGCCCAGGACGGATGTCCAGCCCGAATCGGACGTGCTCGCGCCGGCCGTGGGGAGCTTGGTCAGGCATCGCGGGCAGCGGAAGATGCGCCCGAGCGGATCCTCGCCCAGGGCCGTGGTCCGGCCGCACGTGGGGTTCGGGCACTGCACCACCGTGGTCATCTCGACCCTCCCCTGCATCCTGCCTTCCCTCGATCGCCCACCCCCCCGGCCCGGGCGACTTCGCCCGGATCCATCGAAGGGGACCGGCGACCACCGCGACCACCCTCCGTGCCGCAACCCTCCGCATCGCCATGGGCGAGGGGGACGATGCGGGATTCGATGCGGGCATCCGCCATCGCGCAAACATCTCTAATGGTAATCCGGACTGTATATTGGGTCGCTCCGGTTCGCAAGCGTGAATCTCGCCGGAATGACCGGGCCGGGCGTCAGGCTCCTCAATCCCGCCACAATTCCCCCGGGTTCCCACGCCTCGGCCGCGCCGCGGCGCCCGGCGGAGCGTGCTCGCGAGGACCCTTGCGACGATCGTTGCATGGGCGGATCCGGGTTCCCCTCGTCAACGTCGAAGGGGGTCGGTTAGAGTATCGTGGACCGAGGTGGGCGCCTCGGTTCGAGACTCGAGCGGGTCCGATCCGGGGGCCATCCGCGACTGCGACCCGAGGCGAGTCGGGTGGCGGCGGCGAGGCGAGGCGAATCGAGCCGACGAGAGCGAAAGCACGATGGGCTTAAACATACTCGATGAGATCGTCATTTCCAAGCGGCGTGAGGTCGCCACGGCGCGGCGGTGGATGCCCCTGGAGGAGCTGGAGGTCCAGGCGGCCGAGGCGCCGCCGCCGCGGGACTTCCGCGCGGCGCTGGCGGGTCCGGGGCCGATCCGATTGATCGCGGAGGTCAAGAAGGCCAGCCCGTCCGCCCGCGTGATCCGCGAGGACTTCGACCCGATCGCGATCGCCAGGGCCTACCAGGAGCACGGCGCCGCCTGCATCAGCGTGCTCACCGACGCCCCTTATTTCCAGGGGCACCTCTCCTACCTGGCGCGGATCCGCGCCTCGGTGGCGATCCCGCTCTTGCGCAAGGACTTCATCATCGACGAATACCAGGTTGTCGAGGCGAGGCTCGCGGGGGCCGACGCGATCCTCCTGATCGCGGAGATCCTGGACGACGCGGCGATGGCCGGGCTGCTGGAGCGGGCGCGGGGCCTGGGCATGACGGCCCTGGTGGAGCTGCACGAGGCGGAGAACCTGCCCCGGGTCCTGGCCTGCGGGGCGGACCTCGTGGGCATCAACAACCGCGACCTGCGCGCGTTCCGGACCGACCTGGAGCACACGCTCCGGCTCCGCGACGAGGTCCCGCCGGGGGTGCTCCTCGTCAGCGAGAGCGGCATCCGCAGCCGCGAGGAGGTCCTCCGGCTGGAGCGGGCCGGCGTCTCGGCCATCCTCGTCGGCGAGTCCCTGATGCGGGCCCTGGACATCGGCGCCGCCGTGGACGAGATCCTCGGCCTGGGCGTCGGGGTGACGGCCTGAGCGGGGGCAACGGCCCGGCGCCGATCATCGCCGGGCGGCCTCGGCCGGCTCGGGGTGGACGCGGATGGAGTAGTCGGCCGGCCGCCGGTCACGTCCCGGAGGCCGGGCCGTCGACGTTGTCCGTCGGATGCCCTGAGGACAGTCCTGCCGGGATCGCGACGGATTGTCGATGAGTCGGAGCCCGCGCCCGCGGAGCATCCCCCGGGATCGTCCGGACCGCGCCAGGCCGCGGGACCATCCCGCCGCGGGGCCGCGGCCGGCCTGGAAAATCCTCGGAATATCTGTACACTTAACGCGTGCTGGTCGATCACCACGAACCGAGGCCCCACGACGCCGCCATGTCCAGTCCCGCATCGACGTTCAAGTTCCTGCACGCGGCCGACATCCACCTGGACAGCCCCCAGCGCGGGCTGGACCGGTACGAGGGCGCGCCGGTCGAGGAATGCCGCGGGGCGACGCGGCGGGCGCTCGAGAATCTCGTCGAGCTGGCGATGGCGGAGAAGGTCGCGTTCGTGGTCGTCGCGGGGGACCTCTACGACGGCGACTGGCCGGACTACAACACCGGGCTCTTCTTCGGCAAGCAGATGCTGCGGCTCCGCGACGCGGGCATCAACGTCTACATGATCCGGGGGAACCACGACGCCCAGAACAAGATGACTCGCGACCTGAAGCTCGCGGACAACGTGAAGATGTTCGACCACGAGTCCCCCGGGACCATGGTCATCGACGATCTCGGCGTCGCGATCCACGCCCAGAGCTTCGCCAGGCAGGCGGTCTGGGACAACCTGGCGCGGGCGTACCCGCGGCGGGTCGCGGGCTGCTTCAACCTCGGCCTGCTCCACACCGGGGTCGACGGCCGCGAGGGGCACGACAGCTACGCCCCGTGCACGCTGGACGACCTCCGCACGCGGGAGTACGCCTACTGGGCGCTCGGTCACATCCACAAGCGAGAGGTCCTGATCGAGGATGATCCGTGGATCGTCTTCCCGGGGAACATCCAGGGCCGCCACGCGCGGGAGACCGGTCCCAAGGGCTGCATGCTGGTGACGGTGGACCCGCACCTGGAGGTGGCCTCCGCGGAGCCCCGCTGGCTGGACGTGGTGCGCTGGGAGGGCTGCAAGCTGGACGCCTCGGGGGACCGCGACGGCGACGCCGTGGTGGCCCGCTTCAACGACGAGCTGGGCGGGCGGCTCGCGGGCGACGACGGCCGCCTGCGGGCCATCCGCGTGGAGGTCATCGGCACGTCGCCGGCGCATGCGGCGCTCGCCTCGCAGGCGGCGAAATGGACCAACGAGATCCGCCGCGCGGCGATCGACGCGGGGGATGGCCGGGTCTGGGTGGAGAAGGTGATCTTCAGGACGTCGCCGCCGCGCGAGCTCTCGGAGGACCTGCTGGCCGACGCCCCGCTCGCGGAGCTGGCCGCGTTCCTGGACGAGCTCCGCGGCGACGACGCCCGGCTCGAGGCGCTCCGCGCCCAGGTCCTGGACGACCTGGTCCGCCGGCTCCCGGTGGACCTGAAGGAGGCGTTCGACGGCCCGGGGCGGATCCGCGGCCTGCTCGACCAGGTCGGCCCCCTGCTCCTGGACCGCCTGCGGCGGCGTTGACCGGCGGGGGCCTCCCCTGGGATACTCCAGCGGGGAGACGGCCTCCGGGACATCAAGGAGATCACGATGACGAAAGCGCTTCTCGGCCGCCCGGCCGTGGCGAAGTTTGGCGCATGGGCGGCGGTCGCGGCCCTGGCGATCGCGGCCCTGCCGGCGGCGCGGGCCTGCACGAGCATCCTGGTCAGCCGGGGGGCCTCGAAGGACGGCTCCGTGATCATCACCTACTCGGCCGACGCCCCCTTCATGCCGCGGCTCCTCCGGATCCCCGGCGGCACCCACCCGCCCGACGCCATGGTGGAGGTCCGCGGCTGGGAGGATGACGAGGTCCGCGGCAAGGTCAAGCAGGCCCCGAGGACCTACACGGTCGTCGGCCTGATGAACGAGCACCAGCTCTCGCTGGGCGAGACGACCACCGGCGGCCGTCACGAGCTGGTCGACCGCAAGGGGCAGCTCGACTACGACGCCATGATGCTGCTCACGCTCCAGCGGGCGAAGACCGCCCGCGAGGCCATCGCCACCATCGACGCCCTCTGCAAGGAATACGGCTACGGCGCCTCCGGCGAGACGATCTCGATCGCCGACAGGGACGAGGCCTGGATCATGGAGCTGATCGGCAAGGGGCCCGGCGGCCGGGGCATCGTCTGGGTCGCCGCCCGCGTGCCCGAGGGCTACATCACCTCGCATGCCAACATGAGCCGGATCACCACGTTCCCGCTCAACGATCCCGACAACTGGCTGTACGCGCCCGACGTCATCTCGTTCGCCGTCGAGAAGGGCTATTACCGGACCGACTCCGGCAAGCCGTTCAGCTACCGCGACGCGTACCACCCGGACCAGAGCCCGTCCCAGAAGCGGGCCTGCGCCGGGCGGGTCTGGAGCATCTGCCGCCGCGCCGCCCCCAGCCAGAACTACTCCGACGCCTATTTCCGGGGCGCGGAGGGGGCGGAGGACTACCCGCTCTTCGTCAAGCCGGATAAGCCCCTGGCGGTCTCCGACGTGATGGCCCTGATGCGCGACCATTACGAGGGGACGCCCTACGACATGACGAAGGGGATCGACGCCGGCCCCTACGGCAGCCCGCTGCGGCTCCGCGACCTGGCGTTCACGGTCGACCAGAAGAAGTACATGTGGGAGCGGCCCATCGCCACCCAGCAGGCCGGCTTCGTGGTGGTCACCCAGAGTCGCAAGGCCCTGCCGGACGCGATCGGCGGCGTGACCTGGTTCACGCCCGACGAGGCCTCCACCTCGTGCTTCACGCCGCTCTACTGCTCGATCGGCTCCCTGCCCGCCGCGTACGAGCGCGGGGACTACCAGAAATTCTCCTGGGAATCGGCCTGGTGGGTGACGAACCTCGTCTCCAACCTCGCCTACGACCGCTGGTCGCGGGTCTACCCGGACGTCCGCAAGGCGCAGGAGGAGCAGGAGGGGAACCTCTTCCGGATGCAGCCCGTGATCGAGGAGGCCGCCGCCAAGCTCGCGGCGACCGACCCGGCTCTGGCGAACACGTTCCTCACCAATTACTCGGTCTCCACCGGCGAGGCCGTCTTCCGCCGCTGGCAGGAGGTGGCCTCGGCCATCCTGACGAAGCACGTCGACGGCTACCTGAAGAACGCCAAGGGGCACCCGTCCGCGCCCGGCTACTCCGCCGAGTGGCTCCGCGAGGTCGTCAAGAGCCGCCCCGATCAGTTCAAGCTGCCGGAGAACAAGAAGGCGGAGGAGACCGATCACTGACATGAAAGTCGCCCCCCGATCATGAAGATCCTCGAGCTGTCGCTCCTGGCCTTCGGCCCGTTCACGGGCGTGACCCTGGACCTCTCGGCGGGCGCCGAGGGGCTGCACGTCGTGTACGGGCCGAACGAGGCCGGCAAGTCGTCGTCGCTGCGGGCGCTCCAGCAGGCGCTCTTCGGCATCCCCGTGCGGTCGACGGACAACTTCCTCCACGCGCACGCGGCGATGCGCATCGGCATGACGCTGCGGGGCTCCTCCGGCGAGGAGCTCCGGTTCATCCGTCGCAAGGGGAGCCGCGCCACGCTCCTGGCCGAGGATGGCGAAACACCCCTGCCCGACGACGCGGTCTCTCGGCTCCTGAAGGGGCTGGGCGAGGGCGAATTCCAGGGCCGCTTCGCCCTCGGCCACGACGAGCTCGTGCAGGGGGGCAAGGCGATCCTCGGCGGCGGCGGGGACCTCGGCACCCTGCTCTTCCAGGCCGGCGGCGGGCTCAAGGACCTGATGGGCGTCCAGCGCGAGCTCGCCCGGGAGGTCGAGGACCTGTTCAAGCCGAGCGGCCAGAAGCCGCGGATCAACGGCAGCCTGGCCGCGATCAGGGAGGCCGAGGAGGCCCGCAAGGCCCACTCGCTCCGCAGCTCGGAATGGGTGGAGAACGAGCGGCAGCTCGCCGAGGCGGAGGCTCGGCTCGCGGACATCGAGGCCCGGCTGGCGGACGACCGCGCGGCGCGGCGGCGGCTCGAGCGACTCCGCGAGGCGCTCCCGATCCTCTCCCGCCAGCGGGCCGCGGCCGAGGAGATCGAGGGCCTGGGGGACGTCCCCGCGCTCCGCGAGCCGTTCGCCACCGAGCGGGCCGAGGCCCAGCGCGGGCTGGAAGCCGCCGGCCTGGCCATCGACCGCGCCCGCGCCGAGATCGTCGCGCTCGAGGGTCGGGCCGAGGGCCTTGCCGTCCCCGCGGAGCGGCTCGCCGAGGTCGGCGCGGTCGACCGGCTTCGCGAAGCCATGGGCGCGGCCCGCAAGGCCCGCGCGGACCTCCCCAACGAGGAAGCCCGCCTCCGCCTGGCCGTCCGCGAGGCGATCGACCGCCTGGACGAATCGTGGCCGGGCCTCCTCGGCGATCGTCCCCGCGGCGACGAGCCCGGCCTCGACCCGGACACGCTCCGGGCCGCCTCCGAGCGGCTCCGGCTGAACCGATCGCAGAAGGCCGCGATCCAGCGCCTGGCGACCGAACGGACCCGGCTGGATGCCTCGCGGAAGCAGGCCGTCGCCCTGCTCGCGGACCTGGCGGCCCGCCACGAGGCCGAGCGGGCGGAGATCGATCGGCTGCCGCCATCGGCGGATACCTCGGCGCTGGAGCTGGCCCTCAAGCGGGCGAGGGACCAGGGGGACCTGGACGGGGCCATCGAGGCCGCCCGCGCGAAGCTTGCCCAGGCGGAGCGGCAGGTGGCGCGAGGGCTCCAGGCGCTGCCGCTCTGGACCGGCCCGATCGAGGCCCTTGATGCGCTCCGCGTGCCGGGGAAGGAGACGATCCAGCAGGCCGACGTCGAGCTCGGCCGGATCGACCAGGATCGCAAGGAGGTCCAGCGCGATCAGCGGAAGGCGAAGGATGAGAAGGTCGAGGCCGAGTCCGCGGTCGAGCGGCTGCGCCGGGCCCTCGGCGACGTGCCGGCTGAAGACGACCTGAGGCGCGACCGGGACGCCCGCGACGCCCTCTGGTCCCGCGTTCGGGCCGGCTGGGAACGCCAGGTCGCCCCGGAGCCGGGGCAGGCCGACGCGTTCGAGGCCGCCTCCTCGACCGCCGACGCCACCGCCGATCGCCTCCGCCGCGAGTCGGACCGCGTCAGCCAGCAGGCGACCGCGCAGGCGAATCTTCGTCGGTCGGAGCGGCGGCTCGAGGCCTTGGCTGGACAGGAGGCCGAGGTCGACCTCCGCGAGGCCAAGGCCCGCGCCCGCTGGCAGGGCCTGTGGGGGGGGCTGGACGCCCCCCCGCTCTCTCCGCGCGAGATGCTCGACTGGCTCGAAGACCGCGCCAGGGTCCTGGAGAAGGCCGCCGAGGTCGACGCCATGCGACGGGACCTGGACGCCATGGAGGCCCGGCGCGACCAGCTCCGCGAGCACCTTCGGGGGCTGCTTCCGGCGGCTCCCGCCGCGACCACGCCCCCCCTGCTCTCCCTCGATCGCGACCGGGCCGAGGCGGAGCTGAAGCGCCTGGCCGCCGTCGAATCTCGCCGAGACCGGCTCGTCGAGTCGTCCCGGATGCTCGGCCGGCAGCTCGAGGCGGAGCGGGCGAAGGCCGCCGCGATCGACGGCCAGCTCGCGGCCTGGCGCGACGAGTGGGCGGGCGCCGTGGAGCCGCTGGGCCTGAAGCCGGACGCGACCGGGGAGGAGGCGCTGGACCTGATGGCCCGCGCGGCCGACCTCCTCACCGGCCTCGCCGCCGCGGCCCAGACGCGGGAGCGGATCGAGGCCCATCGCCGCGAGCTCGACCGGTTCGCGGCCGACGTCCGCGAGACCTGCCGCCGCGCCTCGGCCGACCTCGCCCCGGACGATTCGGCGAGCCACGCGGCCATCGAGGCCGCGGCGCACGAGCTGCTGAGGCGGCTCCGCGAGGCCGAGGAGGTGGAGGCGGAGAGGAAGGCCGTGCTCAAGCAGCTTGCCGCCGAGCACGACCGGCTCCGGGACGCCGAGCACGCGTCGGCCGATGCGACGCGTCGGATCGAGTCCCTCTGTCGCGAGGCCCGCTGCCGGGACGTCGCCGAGCTGCCGGAGATCGAGCGCCGGTCCGCGCGGGCCGCGCGGCTCCGCGAGGAGATCCGCGACCGCGACGAGCAGATCGAGGCCCTCCGCGGATCGGAGACGCCGGACGCCTTCCGCGAGGCCGCGCTGGCGCTCGACGTGGACCGGCTCCCGGAGCGGCTCCGCGAGCTGGACGACCGCATCACCACGCTCGAGGCCGATCGCGACGGGTGGAACCAGATCCTGGGCCGGCAGCGGCAGATCCTGTCGACGATGGACGGCTCGTCGCGCGCGGCCGAGGCCGCCGAGGCGGTCGAGGAGCTGAAGGCCGGCCTCGCCCTGGACGTCGAGGAATACGCCCGGCTCCGGATCGCCTCCGAGGTCCTCAGGCAGTCCATCGACCGGTATCGCCAGCAGAGCCAGGGGCCGGTCATCCGCCGCGCCTCGGCCCTCTTCCGCGAGCTCACGCTCGGGTCGTTCGACTCCGTGAAGGTGGACTACGACGAGCAGGACCGGGCCGTGCTCCGTGCCGTCCGCGCGGGGCCCGGGGCGGCCGTGGACGTGGAGGGCCTCAGCCTGGGGACCGCGGACCAGCTCTACCTCGCGTTGCGGCTGGCCAGCCTGGATGCCCACCTCGAGGCGCACGAGCCCATCCCATTCATCGTCGATGATATTCTCATCCAGTTCGACGACGACCGCGCCGCCGCGGCCCTCGGGGTGCTCGCCGGGCTGTCGAGGCGGACGCAGGTCATCCTGTTCACGCACCACAACCGCGTCGTCGACCTCGCCGAGGGGGTGGCCGGCGGCGAGGGCGTCGTGTTCATCCACCGGTTGCACGAGCTGAAGGCGCAGGCGGGATCCAGGGCGGCCGCGGCGGCGTCCGAGGCCGAGCCATGCCCGGAGCCGGTCAAGGTCAGGCGCGGGGGCGGCCGGAGACGGTGAAGCGGCCGAGCGGCGTCATGGGGACGATCGCCAGCCCCGGGCGGGACTGCAAGGGCCGGCTGTACGACATCGCCACGGCGCGATACGTCCCGCCGGCCAGGTCGTGCGTCGTGAACGTCCAGCGGCCGGACGCGTCGGCCGCGGTCCGCCCCGCGGGGGCGATGGTCGAGGGATTCGCGGCCGGGCCGATGTAGACCCGGACCTGCGAGCCCGGCGCCGCGGTGCCGGAGAACGTGACCGCGTTCGTCGCGACGGCCCGCGTCGTCGCCCAGGCCGCGGCCCGCCGGGCGGCGAGCGGGCCCGTGCGGCCGGCATTCGCCGCCATCGGCGTCGCGTCCTCGACCGAGCCCGTCAGCGTCAGCTCGCGGACCAGCGGCGATTGCTCGCCGAGCGTCGGGGCGACGAAGTTGCGATACCAGAGCGAGACGCCGTACTTCCCCGAGTGGATCGCGCCGGCGGCCGTCAGGTTGTAGTAGGCGATGGGGGCGTCGCTGAAGTTGGCGACCGGGACCTGGCCCCACAGGTTGTAGATCTGATTGTGCACCGAGGCCTTGCTGTGCTGGTAGAAGACCTGGGCGGCGTCCACCCCGGCGGGGACGTAGGCGGGCGGGTCGTTGGCCCGCCGCTGGTAGTCGCGGACGACCTGGCGGGCGATGCCGCCGACCAGGCCGCCGGAATCGCTGGCCTGGCCCGGGATGTTGTTGCTGGCCGCGTGCGGGTCCAGCATCGTCTCCTCCAGGTAGCCGGCGCGGAGGCCCGGGGTCATCGATCCCTCCAGGGCGACGATGGCCTGGGTGTTCACCACCGCGCCCTCGCTGTGGCCGATGAGCTGGAGGTCGATCACAGAGCCCGCGGGGAAGGACTCGGCGATGTCCAGGATCTTGCCGGCCAGCCGGACCCCCTGCGCCGGGGCCTTGCCGGGCTGGCTGCTGACGTAGGCCCAGTTGAAGGGGATGACGGCGTCGAAGCCCTCGCGCTGCAGGATCTTCGCGGTCTGGAGCTGCCAGGGGGGGCCGTTCTTCCAGCTCGCGTTGATGAGGGCGCCGTGGGTCACCACGCCGATCGTGTACTTGCGGAACGAGGCGAGATCCGCCGAGCCGGCAGGGGCCGTCGTCGCGTCGCCCGAGACCACCAGGACGTAGGGTTGCCTCGGGCCGATGGGCAGGCCGCCCGGCAGGGGGATCGTCAGGGTGTGGGTCCCGACCGAGCCCGCGGGATGGCCGGCGTCGTCAAGCGTCGTTGCCCGGGGTGCAAGGCTACCCAGCAGGCTGTCGCCGGCGTCGAGGTCCTGGTCGGCGGATCGGAAGACGCGAAACGTCGGGGTCGTCGGGCTGTCCACGCGGTAGGTCACGGTGACGCCCTTCGAGTCGGCGGTCGTGGCCGAGAGCATGGTGAGGGGCGGGGCGATGCTCGCCGCGCTGAGCGCGATCCGTCGCTCGAGGCCCGTCAGGTCGGGCGACCAGGAGCGGGGACGTCGGTCCGGTCCGCGGGCGGAGAGCAGGAATGCCCGGAAAATGTGGAGGAATCGGCAGGCGTTCATGGATGTTGACGACCCCTGTGACTCCCTGTGCTCCGGCGGTCAACCTCGTATCGGCACGCCCGTCGATCTCCGCCGAGCGATTCGGGGCCGCTCGCCGCCCGGGACGGGCCCGGGGGGTTCGCATCCGCGCCAGGCGTCAAACGAGACCCTTCCGGAGCGGCCGGAGATCCCCGAGAATTCAGGCTGTAAGAAGAACCGGCCGGGGAGCGACTCTTCTCCTGGAGATTCGCTCAAGGTGGGGGAACGGAGATCCATGCCGGACTGGCGGGAGATCCTTGAGGCGGACGGGCCGGCGGCCTGGCGGGCGGCGTATCGCCTGGTGGGCAACCGGGCCGACGCCGACGAGTGCTTCCAGGATGCCTGCGTGGCCGCCGTGGAGGTGGCGCGCCGGGAAGACGTCCGGAGCTGGCGGGCCCTGCTCGTCCGCCTGGCCACGGCCCGCGCCGTGGACCGGCTGCGGGCGAGGGTTCGGCAGCGGGCGGCCGTCGAGGCGGCCGAGGGCTGGAGGCAGGTCGAGGACCCGTCGCCGACGCCCGCCGACGTCGCCTTCGAGCGTGAGCTGGCCGGGTCGCTCCGCGACGCCCTGGGCCGCATCCCCGCCAGGCAGGCGGAGGCGTTCTGCCTCCACGGCCTCGAGGGGCTCGGCTACCGGGACGTCGCCCGCCGGATGGGCGTCTCGGTCGGGCTCGCCGGCGTCCTGATCCATCGGGCTCGGGGCCGGCTCCAGGCCCTGCTGAGGGCCTATCAGACGACACCCCAGCCCACGCCCGCGGCGAGAAAGGAGCCGTCGTGAGACCGGATGCCGATCCGACCTCCGGACGTCCCGGAGACGACCGCGACCGACTCGCCCGCGCGGTGGATGCCCTCCGCGCCGAGCCCGTGCCGGACGGGCCCGCGCCGGCGGTCCTCGCCCGCGTGCTCGAGGCGGTGGAGGCCGCCGCGGGCTCGACATCGACCCCGATCCCTCTCAGAACCAGGAGAAACGCCATGTTCATCACGCTCAAGGTCGCGGCCGCGGCGGTGCTCGCCGCCGGGGGACTGTTCCTCGCCGGTAGCCCGTTCCTGGCCGGCGCGCCGATCAGCTATCGGGAGGTCGCGGAGAAGATCCGGGATGCCCGCACGCTCTCGTACACGACGACGTCCGAATTGCCCGACACGCCCAAGATGCCGCCGACCCGTCTCTCCTTCAAGCAACCCGGCCACTTCCGCGTCGAGGTCGTCGGCACGCCGGCGCTGGTGATCATCTCCGACTACGAGGCCGGCAAGAGGATGTTCCTCGATCCCGCGAAGAAGACCGCCCTGATGCTCGAGGGCCGCCTGCCGGGCGAGCCCAAGCCCGGCCAGGTCGATCTCACGGCTCAGGGCCTGGCGGAGTTTCGCAGGCTCGGCTCGGCCGAGGGCGAGGCCCTGGGCGAGAAGAAGATCGGCGACGTCACCGCGAAGGGCTTCCGCATCGCGGAGAAACCCGGGTACGAGACCATCGTCTGGGTCGATCCGAAGACCCGCCTGCCGATCCAGGTCGACCAGTCCGTCCCCTTCGCGGGCAAGACGAGCCGCGTCACGACCACCGACATCCGCCTCGATCCGCCGCTGGACGACGAACTCTTCCGCCTCGACCCACCACCTGGCTATGAGGTCATCAAGCAGAACCTCGCCGCCGGCACGGAGAAGGACGACGGCACGCCCGAGGCGGCCCTGATCTCGATGCTTCGCGGCTACGCGACCGCGTCCAATGGCGCCTTCCCGAAGAAGATCGACGACTGGCAGGACTACGGCAAGGTCCTCGCGAAGAAGACCGCCGGGCCCAAGGACGCGAAGGATACCGGCATGGCCGAGGCCATCCGCGTGGCCACGCTCGCGGGCCGCGCCTCCGTGTACATCGCGATGCTCGACGGCCAGTACGGCTACAAGCCCGACGGCGTCAAGCTCGGCGACGCCGACAAGCTCCTCTTCTGGTGCAAGCCCAAGGGCAAGGAGACCTGGCGGGGGATCTACGGCGACCTGCACGCCGTCGACCTGCCCGCCGACAAGGTGCCGGCCCGGTGAGGTCTCCGCGGGCCCGACGCGGGGGCAAACGGGATCTCCCCCTCTCCCGCCAAGCGGGAGAGGGTTGGGGTGAGGGCGGAGCGAGCCCCCTCACGAATCAATAATTGACGAGTGCCGCATACACCAGGTCGGCCCGCCGCGGCGAGCCCTTGCCGGTGACGAGGTCATAGCCGGCCTTGGCGGAGGCGACGGCGTTGGTGCCGGTGATCACGTCGTAGAGCGGCGTGGTGCCGGAGGTGCCCGAGGCCATCGCGTAGAGCGCGGGGAGGACCTGGGTGTCGCCGTCGAGCACCGACTTGCCGGCCGCGACCCGGCCCTGGTTGGCCAGGGCGATGATCGCCGCCCACTGGGGGGCCCCGGCGCTCGTGCCGCCGTACTGGCCCCAGCCGTAGTTGCCGTACGAGTCATAGACCGCCACGCCCGAATTCGGGTCGCCGTTGTAGGCGACGTCCGGATTGGCCCGTTTCGAGTAGCCCAGACCGGCCTGATACGAGGGCGAGGACTCGTACGCGCTCATGCCGCCGCCGCCGCTGGTCCAGCCCGATTCGCCGGTCCAGTTGTAGCTGCTGTCGTGCGACAGGAGCGTGCCCCCCACCGACACCACGTAGGGCGACTCCGCCGGGTACGACTGGTTGCCGCTGTCCCCCGCGGAGAACAGGAACGTCACGCCCGGCACCTGGAAGTGGCTGTCGTAGCTGGTCTCCGAGGACGACTCGCCGCCGCCCCAGCTATTCGAGACGACGGTCGCGCCATGGCTCACCGCGTAGTCATCCCCGCCCAGGAGCGAGGCGTACGTGGTGGACTTCGTCTCCACCAGGAGGATCTTCGCCAGCGGGGCGATCGCGTGGGCCCACTCCACGTCGAGCGAGATCTCCTGGCCCCAGCCCCTGTTCCCGGTCGGCTTGCTGCCGCCGGAATAGGCCTTCGTCAGCCAGGTGGAGGCCGCGCCATAGGCCGCGTAGTACGACGTCGAGCCGCCGATGGTCGTCATGAACTGCTTGTCGAAGGTGTCCGCGTCGCTGGCGATGTTGGGGTCGTCGTAGGCGTCCACGATCGCGATCGTCTGCCCCGCCCCGAGGTTGCTGACCTGGTCGAGCCCGTAGATGTGGCGGAGCTGGGCCGGCGTCAGCGCCGACGACGGCACGCTCGTGCTCAGGGGGCCGGCGTCGTCGTGCGTCCGCGCCCGGCTGAGGAACGTGTGGGCGTGGTTCCGGCCGTGCGAGGCCGAGCTCGCCGTGGCCACCGCGGCCGTCGCCGCCCCGGCGACGCGGGCGTATTCGTGGATGTGATGATGCGACAGGAGTGCCGTCGTGCTCAGCATCGCACGCTCTTCGAGCCGCTCGACGGACGTGGAGCGGAACGGGCGGACCTTCCTCGCGGTTCGCGTCATGATGGGATTCCCGAGTTGTGGATCAATCGGATGGGGATCGGACGCTGGGATGCGGATGCGGATGCGGATGCGGCGCTCTGGCGGGAGAGGGGGCCTTTCGCAAGGCGACGACGAACATAGCGGCGGCGCGCAATCGTCCTCTATCACATTCGTGGGACGAGTCTTATTTCTCCAATCCAATCAAACGCGTTTGATATCCGTGAATTCCTTCGGATTGGTGCGTGCGCGGGGACCTTGCGACGTCAGAACACCTGATTGATCCCGAACCAGAGCACCGGGCCCCCCTTGACGCCGATCGGCTGGGCGATCAGCGAGACGTCCTCCCCCTGGCGCGGGCTGACTTGCGGGGAGGCCCTGCGAGAGCCTTGGGGTCGCTCGCTTCATCACGGACGACGATCTTGCGGCGGCCCGAGGATCTCTCGATCGATACGCCATTGAGGGTGACGGTGGGGATCCCCACGGCCCTGCACACGGCCTCGGGGTTCTCGCTGTAGATCTGGAGCAGTCTTCGCGAGGCATGAGAGGGCGTGCGGACGCCCTGCTCCCAGCTCTGGATCGTCTTGGTGGAGACGTTGAGCATGCGGGCGAAGATGGCCTGCGACATCCCGGACTGGTCGCGGAGCGCGACGATGGTATCAGCCTCGATCTCCGGAGGTTCCTCGGGGAGCCCGCAGGCCTTGGTCCTGAGCGTGATCTCGCCCTCCGCGTGGCGGATTGCCTCCTCCAGACTCGCCCTCAATCGCTCGGCAAGCGGCCTTCGTTTGCTCTGCGTTTTCATCCGCGTGGTTCCCCGTTCGAGCGTCTCGTGATCGAACGCTTGAAGTGATCGGCGAGCGCCCGGAGTGATGCCTTGTCGTCCGCCGACAGGTCCTCTTGCTCACCCTTGTCGTAGATGTCCATCAGGAAGATCACGTTCGCCTGCGGGACGTGCAGGTAGATGACCCGAATCCCTCCCCGCCGCCCCTTGCCTCGTCCAGGGTCCGGCATCCTGAGCTTTCGCAGGCCCCGCAGCCGGGCATGGGCTTCCCTCTGTTCGGGTCGGCCAGGAGCTACCGCTGGAGCCCCCTGAGGCAATCATCCGGGAGGAATTTGGAGACCCATTCGGTGAACTCGCTCGACTCGATGAAGAGGACTTTCATGACGCGTCGATCTTATCCTACGAGGTAGGAGAAGGCCACTCGGAGAGCATCCCCTCAGAACACCTGATTGATCCCGAACCAGAGCACCGGGCCCCCCTTGACGCCGATCGGCTGGGCGATGTCGAGGCGGAGGGTGGCGCGCTCGAGGAAGGAGAAGAGGATGACGTCCCAGCGCAGGCCCAGGCCGGGGCCGTGGACGACCGGCCCCCAGTGGTCCTTCAGGTAGGACTGGCCGACGTCGTAGAAGAGGGCGCCGTAAAGGTGGCGGAACGTGATCGTGTGGTCGATCAGGTCGTGGTCGATGTCCCGCCAGATCGGGAATCGCCACTCGGCGGTGACGATCCAGACGGCCGAGCCCTCCTGCGAGGTCAGGTCGAGCGCCCGCAGCCGTTGGCCGCCGCCCAGGCGGAACATCGTGGCGTCGGCGGCCGTGGACCAGCCGCCGTAGCCTCGGAATGCGAACCGGCTGTTGGGGAGGATCCCCCACGACTCCGGCACCTTGCGGACGAGCCCGTACTGGCCCACGATCCGCGCGTAGTCGAGCTGAGATCCGATCAGCGTATTGCCATATTCCGCGGAGACGTCGATCAGCTCGCCCTGCACGGGATCCCAGTAGGGGAACTGGGTGTTCTGGCGGTAGCGGGCGCCGATCGCCCCCAGGTACTGGTTCACGGGGCGGCCGTCGTCCCCCTGCCAGAACTCGTTGCCGATGCCGTAATAGAGCTCGAAGAAGACCGGGTCGTCGACGATGAAGCTGGACGACTCCAGCAGCCGCTTCCGCATGTAGAACCGGCCGCCGGAGTGCCGCTTGTCGTTGTAGAAGTTGTACAGGCCCTGCTCGTAGAAGAACCCCGTCGCCCAGTTGGTCCCGGGGGTGTGGAAGAGCGTCGCCTCGCCGCCGAAGATCGCCTCGCGGAGCGCCGGCTCGGTCCCCGCCCAGCCGACCACCGACCAGCGGTTCGTCCGCTGCACGCCCGCCTTGAACCCACCGCGGGCATACTGGTCGATGAACGGCCCGGCCACGACCGAGACCCGGTCATACGCCTGGAACTGCCCGGAGGTGTCCAGGGGCGTGAACAGGGGCGTGAGCCGCCAGGCGATGTCCGGCTTCCAGCGGTTGTTGTCCGGCGTCGCGTCCAGCAGCGCGTGGTCCGGGTCCAGCTCGATCTGCGTCGGCTCGCCGGGCGCGTCCAGGGTGATGATCCAGCGCCCCCCCTGCCATCGCGGCTGGCCCCGGCCCTGGCCCTGGGGGGTTGCCTTCGGATTCGGTCCCTCTTTCCCGTCCTTGTCGCCGGCCGGCTCCGGGCCCTGGGGACTCGGCCGGACGATCCGCTCGACGCGGGCGCCGGGGACCTCGTAGTTCCCCTTCTCCGGCCAGATGGGGACGCGGATCTCGCCGTCGGCGGTCGTGCAGAGGATGACGGTCGGCTCGGCGAGGTCCCCCTTCTGCTCGACCTCGACGGTCACGCGGCGGACTTCGGAGTCGGCCTTCGGGCCGATCCCGGCCTCGGCGACGTGGCCGTCGTGAGGGGCGCCGACCTCCACCTTCTGCACCGACCAGTCGGTCTCCTTGCCGGACTCGAGCCAGCCCTCCAGGAACGCCGGCCAGTTCCCCTTCGGGTCGAAGGCCGCCAGCTCGCGCTTGAAGTCGGCGTAGTAGAGGGTCTTGAAGGCGTAGTCCGCGTAGAGCTTGCGGAAGAAGGCGAAGAACCTCTCCTCTCCCATCCGGTTGTGCATCATGTCCACGACCTTGCCGCCGCGGTCGTAGGCCAGGCTGAAGAGGGACATCAGGTTCCCCATCTGGCCCATGTCCTGGATGACCGGGCCGGTCCCCCCCTTGCGCTTCCAGCCGTAGTAGCCGGCCATCCGCATGTCCTCGCGGCCGATCGTGGGGAGCCACGTCAGCCCCTTCGGCCAGGTGATCAGCGGGCCATTGCGGCCGTACTTCGCGTCCATCCTCCGCGCCGTGAAGCTGCTGACGAGCCCCTCGTCCATGAAGGTCTCGCCATAGCCGTTGGTCCCCACCGTGTTGTACCACCACTGGTGCATCGTCTCGTGGGTCACGAGGTGCTCGATGTAGCGCTGGCCGGCCGTCGGCAGGCGGAAGACCCGGTCGTCCAGCAGGACCAGGCCGGAGCACTCGTTGCCGTTCCAGCCGAAGAACGAGGGGGCGATCTCGAACTCGGTGTCGGAATAGGGCCCGAACCATTTCTCGTACTGGGGGATCACCTCGCAGGCATAGTCGAGCGCCCGGCGGGCGTTGGCCTCATGCTCGCGGAAGCCGTGGACGCGGATGGTCGTCGACCCGACCGTGCGCTCCCAGGTCTGGAAGCGGTCGGAGCAGACCAGGGCGAAGTCGCGGACGGGGTCCGCCGCGATGCTCAGCCGTTGCCAGCCGCCGGGGCCTTCCGCCCGCCCGACGATCCGCCCCGAGGACGCCACCACCTGCCCGGCCGGCAGGTCCACGTTCACATGATAATGCCCCGCATCCTGGTAGAAGGGCTGATGCCACGGGGCGAACGGCGTGCGGTCCCATCCCCCGTCGTCGTGATGGGCCAGCACGGGATACCAGTTCACCAGGTAGGTGACCCCCTGGTAGGTCCCCCATCGCCCCCACTTCTCCGGCAGGTCCACCACGAAGTCGATCCGGGCCACGACCTGGCCCCCCGGCGGCAGCGGCCGGGCCAGCGGCACGACCAGGATCGTCGGGTCCTTGGGGTCGAACGAGAAGCCCGCCGGCTTCCTCTCCCCATCCACGGAGACGGCGGAGACGGCCAGCCGGTCCCCCTTGTCGTCCAGGGCCTCTTCCGGGCTGAGGCGGAGCATCTCCATGGTCTTGGCCAGCTTGAGCCGATCCTTCCCCTCCACCTTGTAGCGCGGATAGACGTGGAAGACCAGCTCGTTCACCGGCACCTTCGACCGGTTCGTGAACGTCACCCGCTCGACGGCCCCCACCCGATTCGCCCGGGGGTCGATCCGCGCCGCGATCTCATACCGCGGCAGCCCCGGCGGGATGTTCACGGCCGGCCGTTGGGGCGAGGCCGTCACCTGGGGCGAGGCCGTCACCTGGGGCGAGGCGGCCGGCCCCTCACCATTCGCCCGGCCTGGCGTCTGCGCGCACGCCGATGTTCCCGGCCGGATGGCCAGGCTGGTGAGCACGAGCGCGAACCCAAGTCTAATCGCCGCGGACCGTTGCATCCTTGCCACGTGGTCCCATGAACCGATAAGCCCCTGGACAAGCGTCTGTCTTAACCCATTCAAGGAAGACCCTCAAGTTCAATCGCAGAAGATGCATGCGTGCTGTTGAGGTTTCGGCCCCCGGTTTGCGTGGGAAAGAATCCTGCGGTCATCTCCCAGGAACTGTCAGGATGTGCGGACCATGAATCACCATTTCTCGCTCGATCCCCGGACGATCCTGGGCGTCGGGCCCGGGGCGACGGAGGAGGAGATCGACCGTGCCTTCCGGGCGAAGTCGAAGAAGTATCATCCGGACGTCGGCGGCGACGAGTGGGCCTTCCGGATGGTCCAGCGGGCCCATGAGATCCTCACGGCGACGGTCGAGATGACGTCCCGCAACGGGTTCGCGCCAGCGGCCTCGCCGGCCTCGCCCCCCCCGCCGTCATGGGCGCCCGGCCCGCCGCCGGATTCGTCGTCCTCATCAGCCTCTTCATGGACTCCTCCGCCCCCCTCGCGGGCGGAGTTCCGCACGGTGGACGCGGAGCTGATCTGGATCCGCTTCGATCTCCGGGCCGCCGAGGCGGCGGGGGACAGCACCCTGAGCGTCTGCGTGGTCGTCTCCTGGCCGCGGACGTCGCTGGTGAAGCACTCGGCGGAGTTCCCCGACTCGGCGGGGACCCTGCACGAGGTGATCGAGGCCTTCGAGCACCTGCGTTCGAAGGACCAGGTGCAGGGCTCGCGGTCTCGCATCGAGGACGGCCAGTTCGTCGGCTGGCTCAGCTATCCGAACGTCGTGCAGGCGCAGATGGGCGTCGAGTCCCTCCGCGATATCCTGGCCGGCCGCGACCTCCACCTCAGCCTCCAGACCCGCGACGAGCCCCTGCCCACGGAGTGGCTGGCCGGGCGCTGAGGATCGCTCGAGCAAGCCGCTCGAACGGCCGATCGTCGTCGTCACTTCCCCGAGGGCGAGGCCGCCGTCCCCGCGGCGGTCGCCATCCGGAACAGCGGCACGGACTTGGTCACGCTCTGGACGACTCCCCATCCCAGCGGGATCAGGACGATCAGCCAGGACAGGACGACGCGGGGTGTTGAGGACCTCGTCTCGGTGCGATCCATGATCGGGCTCCGTCTCGGGTCGTCAGGCCTCGACCGACGCGGGCTTGGGCGAGTCGGCCTCGCGGTGGTGGAATCGCTCGTCGACCGGGCGGATCAGGAGGTTGCACGCCAGGCCGGCCAGGAGCAGGCCCGCCATCACGTACATGGTCGCGTTGTAGGCTTCCGCCCTCGGGACGCCGTGGTCGATCCGGTCGGTCGAGATGTAGTTGACCAGTTGGGGGCCGAGGACCGCGGCCATCGACCACGCGGTGATCAGCCGGCCGTGGATGGCCCCCAGGTGCATGGTGCCGAAGAGGTCGCGGAGGTAGGCGGGGGTCGTGGCGAACCCGCCGCCGTACATCGAGATGATCGCCGCCGTGAGCAGGATGAACAGGCCCACGCTGTGCGACGCCTGGGCGGTCGGGATGAGCGCGTAGAGGCACGCCCCCAGCAGGAAGAAGACGCCGTAGATCGCCTTCCGCCCCGTCAGGTCGGACGCCGACGACCAGAAGAGCCGGCCCCCCATGTTGAAGAGGCTGAGCAGCCCCGCGAACCCGCCGCCGACCGTCGCGGACACGCCGAACATGTCCTGGCAGATCAGCGACGCCTGGCCCAGGATGCCGATCCCGGCCGTGACGTTCAGGCAGAGCACCGCCCACAGGAGCCAGAACGGCAGCGTCTTCCAGGCGACCTCCACGTGGACGTCCGCGGGCGTGACGTGCCACCCCGGCCTCGCCGCCGGGACGTAGCCCTCGGGCCGCCACCCGGCCGCGGGCACCCGGATCGTGAACGCGCCGAAGAGCATGAAGAGGCCGTAGGCGACGGCCATCACCAGGAAAGCCTCCTTCACGCCCACCGAGCCGTCCGACTTGAAGTAACTCATCAGCTCGACGCCGAGCGGCGCGCCGATCAGGGCCCCGCCGCCGAACCCCATGATGGCCAGGCCCGTCGCCATGCCCGGCCGGTCGGGGAACCATTTCACCAGGGTCGAGACCGGGGCGATGTACCCGAGCCCCATGCCGATCCCCCCGAGCACCCCGTATCCCAGGTAGAGCAGCCCGATGCGGTGGACCGCCACGCCGACCGCGGCCAGCCCCAGCCCGCCGCAGAAGCAGACGGCGCTGGCGACGATCGTCTTCCTGGGCCCGACGCGTTCCACCCACCGCCCGAGGACCGCGGCCGAGAGCCCGAGCATGATCAGGGCGATCGAGTAGATCCAGCCGACCTCCGGGATCGTCCAGTCGCTCCCCGGGATCGACCGGGTGAGGCCGACGAGCCGAGTCAGAGGAACGTTGAAGACGCTGAACCCGTAGACCTCGCCGATGCAGAGATGCACCGCCATCGCGGCCGGCGGGATCAGCCATCGGTTGAACCCGGGCGGGGCGATCGTCCGCCTTCGATCCAGCAGGCCGTGTACCGACATGGCCATCCATCCCGTTCGCGAATCGACGAGCCCCGCGGCCGCCTCGGTCGCAGGGCGCGGGCCGTGCGAGCCCCCCTCGGCCCGCGGGCGGCGGGCCATGATACCCGAGCCGTGAACGGGACGCCAGCAACCCGCGCTCACCGCCCCTGCCCCAGGCGATAGGCGGTCGGCGAGCACTCGAACCGCCGGCGGAAGGCGTTGGCGAAGTACTGGGACGAGGCGTAGCCGCAGCGGAGTGCCACCTGGGTCACGCCCAGCCCTGGGCACTCGCGGAGGAGCCGGCCGGCGGCCTCGAGGCGGCACCTGTTGAGGAACTGGAGCGGCGACAGGTTGGTGAGCGACCGGCAGTGGTCGTTGAACCGGGTGGCGCCCAGGCCGCACCGCGCGGCCATCGCGGGCACCGTCCATTCCTCGGCGAGGACGTCGAGGTCCTCGCGGAGGTCGGCCAGGAACAGCGCGACCGTCCGCGCGGCGTCGGTCAGGGCCTCGTCGAGCGCCGGGTCGTGGGCCTGGAGGGTCTCGTAGACCAGGAGCAGGAGGTCGTTGATCTTGATTGCCAGCCGCGAGAGGTGGCCCCCCGCGTGGACCTGATCGACGGCCCGGGCGATCTGCTGGAAGCACTGCCGCAGCTCGGGCATCGCGCGCCAGACGGGGTGCTCGTTGTGGCGGAGGAGCCGGGTGAGGCCCTCGCGGTCCTCGCGGGTGAGCACCAGCCAGGGGGGCCATCGCCACGCCTGGTGCGGGCGCCGGACGCCGACATCGACGTGCAGCCAGTGGAGCCGGCCGGCGCCGACGTTCGGGTCGCCCACGCGATGGAGCTGCCAGGGCCGGGTGATCGTCAGGTCGCCCGGCTGGAGGCGGAACCGCTGGTCGTCCACGCCGAAGGCGAGCGAGCCGCTCTCCAGGAAGGTCAGCTCGATCCCCTCGTTGCGGTGCCAGTCCAGGCCCCAGCTCTGGGGCTCCCTCGCGTCCCAGTAGCCGACCGACTTCACCTCGGGCAGCGTCCGGCCGGGGAGCGATTTCCCCGGATAATGGCCGTGGGTCAGCGCGCGGAGCGTGACCTCGCCCGCTTCCACGCCGCGCACCAGGGATCGGCACGTGTCGGCCTGGTAGATCCGGTCGCGGTCGGCGTAGAGGGGGGCGGGTCGGCTCATGAGGCTTGCCCTGTGTGTAAATTCCACCGCTGAAGGAAGTCGCACGACCGGCCCGCGGCGCGATTGTAACGTGCGGGTGTCGTGAGTAAAGCGCCTTGCGTCGGGGCGACCCGCCCCGCCGCGACTTCGGGGAGGGATTGCCATGGGTCGGGTGCACATCGGCGTCAACATGGAGTTCGTGCGGCACGACGACAGGCCGTTCGAGTGGGGCGTGGAGAAGGCGGCCGAGCTCGGCTACGAGTACGTCGAGCCGATGGTCCACCTGGGCCGCGAGCTGCTCAGCGAGGCCGGCTACTTCCACAGCGTCTCCATGCTCGACGACCCGCTCCGGATCCGACGGGCCTGCGAGAAGGCCAAGATCAAGGTCTCCGGCCTGTCGGCCCACTGCCCGCTGATCAAGCCCGAGGTCAGCGTCGAGTACCTCAAGCAGGCCGTCCGCTTCGCCGCCGAGGTCGGCACCCACGTGATCAACTCCGACGAGGGCCCGAAGCCCGACTGGACCACGGAGGCGGAGGATCACGTGCTGATGCGATACACGCTGATGGAGGCCGCCCGGTTGGCGGTCCCGCGGAAGATCCGGATCGGGCTGGAGCCGCACCAGCAGTACAGCAAGACGCCGGCCGGGCTGGACCGGATCTTCGCCCTGGTGGACTCGCCGGCGATCGGCATCAACTTCGACACCGGCAACAGCTACCTCGCCGGCCAGGACCCGTACGCCTGGCTCGAGCACGTCAAGGGCCGGCTGGTCCACCTCCACGCCAAGGACATCTCGGTCGAGCAGTCCGACGCCGAGCGCGGCAAGGTCACCGGCACGCCGGTCGGCTGCGCCTGCGGCGACGGCGTGATCGACTGGCAGCGGGTGGTGGCGATCTGCAAGACCTGCGACCGCGACGTCGTCTTCAGCGTCGAGTGCGGCACGGTCGACCAGGCCGCCCGCAGCATCGACCACCTGCGGCGGATCGTCTGACCGTCGCCGCGTCCCTCGTGCCCTCCATCCTCCCGCTCCCTCCCACCAACCTTCTCGCTCAGGAGCCTCCCGATGCGCGCCCCGAACGCGACGCCCCGATCCGGCTCGAATCGTCGCACCTTCCTCCAGGCCACCTGCGCCGCGGCCGGCATGGGCCCCGCGCTGGCCGCGGCCGGGGCCCCCGTGAAGGGGGCCAACGAGCGGCTCGGCGTGGGATTCATCGGCGTGGGGGGCCGGGCCCAGGCCCACATCGACATCGTGATGGCGCTCAAGGATCGCGGGATCGCGGAGCCGGTCGCGGTCTGCGACGTCTACCGGCCCCGCCTGGACGCCGCCGCGAAGAAGACCGGCGGGAAGGCCTACATGGAGCACGAGGCTCTCCTGGCCGACCCCCGCGTGGACGTCGTCTGCGTGGCCACGCCCGACCGGCTGCACGCGCCCCAGACCCTGGACGCGATCCGGGCCGGCAAGGACGTCTACTGCGAGAAGCCGCTGACCCACTGGGGCCAGTTCGAGCTCGCCCGGACGATCGAGGCGGTCGCCGCCGAGCACGGCCGGCTCGTCCAGGTCGGCACCCAGCACATGGCCGACGACAACTATCCGGAGATCATCCGCCTGATCCGCGAGGGGGTCATCGGCAAGCCGATGCACGCGACCTGCAGCTACTTCCGCCGCGGCGACTGGGGCGAGCGCATGCCCATCCCCGACGCCGCCGCCCGGCCCGGCCCCGACCTCCTCTGGGATCGGTTCCTCGGCGACGCGCCGAAGGTCCCGTTCTCGGTCTCCCGGTTCTTCCAGTGGCGGATGTACTGGGACTACGCCGGCGGCCCGGCCACCGACCTGCTCGTCCATACGTTCACCCCGGTCTTCTGCGTGCTGGAGCTCGGGTTTCCCGACCGCGTCTTCGGCGGCGGCGGCACCTTCGAGTACCACCGCGAGGTGCCCGACCAGTGCAACATCCTGGCGGACTACCCCGGCGGCCCCTCGGTGGTGATGACCAACTCCCTCTCCAACGCCACCCCGGCCGACACCGTCATCCGCGGCACCGACGGCATCATCACCTGGGGCATGCTCCAGGGGGGCCAGGAATACGGCGTCCGGATCGTCCCGGGCGGCAAGGACCGTCACGAGATCGTCATCCCGTGGAAGGGCCAGGGCGACACCAGCAAGCTCTGGGTCGACTTCCTGGGCTGCGTGAAGACCCGCAAGCAGCCGCTCTGCAACATCGCCATGGCCGTGAAGGTGCAGGCCCCGCTCTCCATGGGCATCGTCTCCCACCGCACCAGCAAGGTCGTGAAGTTCGACCAGGCGTCGAGGACGTTCGCCTGCGTCTGACCGGATGGGACGAATCACAACGGAGGAGCCGATCGTGACCGCACTCTTGCTCTGGCTGGCGGCCGCAAGCCTCGGCGCCGAGCCCGCCCAGGGGACGACCTGGACGCAGACCGACCGCTCGCTGGCGCTCGTGGCCGACGGGCGGGTCGTCTGGCAGTTCAACCACGAGGAGGACCGCAAGCCGTACTTCCACCCGCTGACGGTCGCGGGCGGCCCGGCCCTCACCGACTTCCGCCCCAAGGACCACCCGTGGCATCGGGCCCTCTGGTTCTCGTGGAAGAGCATCAATCACGTCCTCTACTGGGAGGAGGACCCCGCCACGGCCAGGTCCCCCGGGGTGACCGAGGTGACGAGCCTGACCCTCACGCCCAGGCCGGATCACTCCGCGCGGATCGCCCTCGAGCTGAGCTACCACCCCCCGGGCCAGCCGGCGGTGCTCGCCGAGCATCGCGAGCTGGCCGTGTCAGCCCCGGAACCATCGGGCGCGTACCACATCGACTGGCGGAGCACGTTCACGGCCGGCGCGTCCGACGTCCTCCTGGACCGGACGCCGATCCAGGGCGAGCCCGAGGGCGTCGGCTGGGGCGGCTACGCGGGGCTCTCCCTGCGGCTCTCGCCGGCGTTGAAGGCGTGGCGGTTCTCCGACCGCGACGGGCCGGTGAAGGCCCTCTGGAAGCGCGCGCCGTGGATGGCCTTCGGCGGCCCGGTCGAGGGGGGGAGATCCGCCTCGGTGGTCGTGTTCGAGCATCCGTCGAGCTTCCGTCATCCCACGCCCTGGTATCTGATCCCGGACATGCCCTACTTCAGCCCCGCGGTGATCTACGAGTCCCCCCACACGATCCCCGCCGGCCGGTCCCTGACCCTGCGTTACCGCATCCTGCTCCAGCCGCAAGCCGCCGACGCCGGAGCGATCGAGGCCCTCTGGAAGGCGTACGCGGGCGAGCCGTGAGCGTGGATCGAACCTCGACTCGAGGAGTATGATGGCAGCAGGAAGTGCCACGACATGGCACCTTCAAAGGGTCTTGCCTTGTGGACTCATGACCACTCGCCCACGCGGGTGGTCGCCCTCGCGAGCCGGAGCGTGCCGACCGTGCGGCGTCTCCCGTCCCTGAGCGCCGCCCTGGCCTTCGCGGCCGGGCTGCTGGTCCTCAAGGTGACCGCGGGCATCGTGTCGAATTATGTCGATTATTTCCCGCCGGATTTCCACGTCGGGTTCCTCCGCGGCCGCGAGCCCCACTTCTGGGGACCTTATCGCTGGGCCTTCTACGCCCATGTCCTGTCCGGGCCGTTGACGCTGGTCTTGGGGCTCGTGCTGGTGAACTCGCGGCTGCGGGCGCGGTGGCCGCGATGGCACCGGCGGATCGGCTGGATCCAGGTCGGTTGCGTCGTGGTGTTGCTGGCACCCGGCGGCCTCTGGATGGCGCGATACGCCGAGGCCGGACCCGTCGCCGGGGCCGGCCTGGCGACGCTGGCGATCCTGACTTTCCTCTCCGCGGTGCTCGGCGTGCATGCGGCCAGGCGGCGGCGTTTCGCGGATCATCGCCGCTGGATGTGGCGGCTTTACCTGCTCCTTTGCTCGGCCGTCGTGCTCCGCCTGCTCGGCGGCCTCGCCGTGGCCATGGGCATCACCGCGTCCTGGTACGATCCCCTGGCCAACTGGATCAACTGGCTGGCCCCGCTCGCCGGGTTCGAGATCTGGGAGCGGGTGCGACGGCGTTTCTCGGCTTCCTGACGCGATCGCCGTCAGAATTCCTCAGCCTTCGGCCCGTCGCCGCCGGCGATCGAGATCAGGGCCCGCCGTACCGTCGCCGGCAGGGTGACCTTGAGGAACTTCACGGAGCCGTCGACCATCCCCGCGTTGAACCCCCAAATATGGTTCGGCTTCGACCCGGCGGACAGGCCGAGGATGAGCGATTCGTCGGCGTCGATCGGGGCCATCCAGGGAACGGCGTGGCCGTCGTCGACCTCGATGTCCAGGATCGTCGCACCGGTCGGATCGGAGATCTCGGCGAATCGGCGGTGCTTTCCCGGGATCAGGCAGCCGCCCTCGGCCGCGTTGGCGAGGTACGTCGTGGCGTTCCTCGGCGCCGTCGATGAGGGGCAGCGGTAGACGTACGGTATGGCCGCCAGCGCCTTCGCGTTGACCGGGTCATCCCAGGGCCTGGAGAGGTCGATGGAGTCGAAAAGGGCCTTCTGCTCGAGGTAGGGCAGCAGCAGCGTCCGCCAGCTATGGAGCCGCCGGCCGCTGGGGTCCACGGTGCAGGCGGGGGGTAAGGCCCCGTGATCCGAGACGTAATTGTGCATCGCCAGAGCGATCTGCTTGAGGTTGTTGACGCACTGGGCGCGGCGGGCCGCCTCCCGGCCACCGCCGCGGAAGAGGTCCGAGAGGAGGAACAGGAAGCACTGGAGGACGAGCACGATCAGGACCATGCAGCCCAGGGATTTCAGGATTCGGAATCCCGGGGGCTCCGGCTTGCGGATCGAGCCGGCGAACATCGGGTCGTGGTCGAAGCGGCCGGACATGGCGGAGACTCCCCGGCGAGCCCGCTCGCCCGGGCCGCCGATACCTTCATCTTACAAACGTCACGGCGAGGCGACGAGAGAGAGCTTAAGGACCTCGACCTGGAAACCGCGCGTGGCCCGAACTCGAAGGTCGACTTGCCTGTTCGTGTATCACGAACTAGGATCGACCGGGTGGTTCGCCCGGTGTGAGGAGGAGGGATGCGGGTGATCTCGAAGGCGAGGCTGAGGGCCTTCTGGGAGTTGGCCGGGAACGACGATTCGGAGGGACCGCTTCGGGCCTGGCACACCCACGTCGGCCATCGATCGGTCGCGTGGCGATCCTGGGGCGACATTCGTGCCGTGTTTGGAAACGCCAGCCTGGTCGGGACCTGTATCGTCTTCAACATCGGCGGGAACAGGTATCGGCTGGTCACGCGTGTCCTCTTCTCGAGCCAGAAAGTCTTCGTGCTCCGGGTCATGTCCCACCGCGAATACGACGATCCGCGCTAGAGGGAGGAGTGTGGTTGTCACACGCCCCCGCCCCGGCCCAGGGAGCCCGGCCCCGGACGCCGGCGAGGTTGAACGATGCCTGCACGATCTTCGTTCGCGTTGCGGGGCGAGAATCAGGATGCCTACCTGGACCTCGTGCGTGCCTTCCCCCTCGCCTCGATCCGCTCCGAGTCCCATCTCGAGAAGGCCCAGTCGGTGATGGACGACCTGCTTGCCCGCGACGCACTCGGTCCCGGCGAGGTGATGTACCTGGATGCCCTGAGCGATCTCGTCGCGACCTATGAGGACCTTCACCATCCGATCGAGCCCGCCTCCGACGCCGACATGCTCCGCCACCTGATGGAGGCGAACGGCCTGACCCAGGCCGAGCTGGCCCGCGCCGCGGAGATCCCCCGGTCTTCGGTCTCCGAGGTCCTTGCCGGCAAGAAGCCCTTCACGCGGGCGATGATCCGTCGCCTTGCCGCCTACTTCCAGATCGACGCCCGCATCCTGGCGTCGAACTTCTGAGAGTCTGTCTCCTGCACAGTTTTCCCACCGACGGCATTCCCAAATGAAGCAGGCACGCTCCGCGTGCCGTCCGCTCTGCGTCTCCAATCGGTCGACAAACCGTGCTAATACACGTCCCCCCTCGGGTTGTCGCCGCCGGCGATCGAGATCAAAGCCCGGCGCACCGTCGCCGGCAGGGTGGGCTTGAGGAATCTCACGGAGCCGTCGACCATCCCCGCGTTGAACCCACTGGGGTGGTTCGGCTTCGACGCTTGGGACAGGCCGAGGATGAGCGATTCGTCGGCGTCGATCGGGGCCATCCACGGGACGGCGTGCCCGTCGTCGGCCTCGATGTCCAGGATCGTCGCACCGGTCGGATCGGAGATCTCGGCGAATCGGCGGGGCCTTCCCGGGATCAGGCAGCCACCCTCGGCCGCGTTGGCGAGGTACGTCGTCGAATCTCTTGGCGCCGATGAGGAGGGGCAGCGGTAGACGGTCGGCCTGGCCTCGAGCGCCTTCGCGTTGGCCGGGTCGTCCCAGGGCTTCGACAGGTCGATGGACTCGTAAAGGGTCTTCTGCTCGAGGTAAGGCAGCAGCAGCGTCCGCCAGCTATGAAGCCGTCGGCCGCTGGCGTCCACGGTGCAGGCCGGAGGGAAGGCCCCGTGATCCGAGGCGTAATTGTGCATCGCCAGCGCGATCTGCTTGAGGTTGTAGGCGCATTGGGCGCGGCAGGCCGCCTGCCGCGCCTCGCTGGGGAAGAGGTCCGGCAGGAGGTACAGGATGACGAGCACGATCACGCCCAGGCAGACGAGGGTATTCACGAGCCCGAATCCCGTACGCCGTGGCTTCTGGATCGTGGCGGCGAACTCGGGATCGTTTGCGAAAGTGCCGGACATGGCGGAGACTCCCCGACGAGCCCGCTCGCCCGGGCCGCCGATTCGTTCATCTTACAAACGTCGCGGAGACGCTTCGAGGGGAAAGCACCGGACCTCAACCCGGGAGCCGCCGGAAGCCAATCCGCGGCGGTTGTCCCTTGCCGAAGCCCCTCAATGCGTGTATTATTTTCGGCTTCCTTTTCGACTCTCCGCGCCCGATGGCGAGGACGGTCCCGGCGGGACTTCGATCGGCGTCCCGGCTTACGCTCCTTCCCCGCCTGAACCGCGAGACGAAATCCCGATGATCCGTTTGATCAACGCCCGCAAGAAGTTCGGCAATCAGACGATTTACGACGGCATCGACGCCTCGATCGTCCGCGGCGAGCGGATCGGGCTGCTCGGGAAGAATGGCGCGGGCAAGTCGACCCTGTTCAAGGTGCTCACGGGCGAGGAGACGCTGGACTCCGGCGAGCTCCTCCGCGACCGCAAGTGCTCGGTCGGCTATCTCTCCCAGGAGATCCATCCCCTCCGCGAGGGGACGGTCTTCGAGAACATGCTCAACCACCTCGGCCCCTGGACCGAGGCCGACATCCGGCTCAAGGCGGTCATGAAGGGGCTCGAGGACGGCGACCCCCAGGCCCTGGAAGACTACGACGACGCGATGGAGGCGTTCGTCGCCGCCGGCGGCTACGAGATGGAGGCCCGCGCCAAGGCGATCTTGCTGGGGCTCGGGTTCTCGGTCGCCCAGCTCGACGCGCCGGTCGCCACCCTCTCGGGCGGCTGGGCGATGCGGCTGGCGCTCGGCGGCCTGCTCGCCTTCGAGCACGACATCCTCCTCCTCGACGAGCCCACCAATCACCTGGACCTCCTCAGCGTCAAGTGGTTCGAGGAGTTCCTCCGCTCCTACCCCGGCGCGATCCTGATCACCTGCCACGACCGCGACTTCCTCGACCGCGTGATCACCAAGACGTTCGAGCTGGAGCTGGGCAATCTCTACACCTATGCCGGCAACTACTCGGCCTATCTCCCTCAGAAGGAGCATCGGCTGACGGTCCACCAGGCGTCGTTCGACACCCAGCAGAAGAAGCTCCGCCAGATGCAGGACTTCGTCGATCGCAACCGCGCCAACGCGGCCACCGCCGCACGCGCCCAGAGCCGCCTCAAGGCGATGGACAAGATCGATCGGATCGACGCCCCCCGGTCCGACAACGCCTCGGTCCGGATCCGACTGCCCGAACCCCCCCGGAGCGGCCAGGTCGTCGCCCGGTTCGCCGACGTGACTTTCGCCTACGGCGAGAAGGTGGTCTACCGGGGCCTCGACCTCGAGATCGAGCGCGGCGACAAGGTGGTGCTGGTCGGGCCCAACGGGGCCGGCAAGACGACGCTCATGAAGCTGCTGGCGGGCGTCCACGCGGCGACGAAGGGCGATGTGGCGTTCGGCAGCAACGTCTTCGCCACCTACTTCGCCCAGCATCGTGTCGAAGCCCTGAACATGAAGTCGACCGTGATCGCCAACCTGAGGGACGTCCACCCCGGCGCCAGCGAAGGCGCCCTCAGGCAGATGCTCGGCGCCTTCCTCTTCTCGGGCGACGCCGTCGACAAGGCCGTCGGGTCGCTCTCCGGCGGCGAGAAGACCCGGCTCTGCCTGGCGCGGATCCTGACCGTCGCCCACAACTTCATCATGATGGACGAGCCGACCAACCATCTCGACATCGCCAGCCGCGACGTGCTGGAAGAGGCCCTGGACGAGTACGAGGGCTCGCTCTGCTTCATCTCGCACGACGAGCACTTCATCCGGGCCGTGGCGAACAAGGTGATCGAGGTCGAGTCGGGCAAGCTGACGGTCTACCCCTGCAACTACGACGACTACCTCTACGCCCGGCTCAAGCGTCAAGAGTCCGACAGCCCCTTCGCCGTGCTCACCCGCCGGGTCAAGCCTCGGTCCGAAGATTCCGCCGACGGTACGGGCCCCAGGGCCGGCCGCCGGGCGTCTTCGGTCTCCTGAGCATCACTTGAATTCCGGGCCGAGTGGCCTGGACGATGAGGTCCACTTCACGGTTCGCGGGCGATTCAGCCCGCCGAGCGTCCCTCGTACGCCGGGTTGTCGAGGCCCTCGAGCGGCCCGGTGCTGTCGGCGAACCGCTCCACGGGCACGCCGACGCGGTCGAGCATCGAGACGTAGAGGTTGCAGAGCGGCGTATCCTTCGCGTAGACGAGGTGGCGTCCCGGGGCGAGTCGCCCGCCGGCACGGCCGGCCAGGACGGTCGGCAGGTCGTGAGGGTCGTGCTCGTTGCCGTCGCGCAGGGCGGAGCCGAACAGCACCATGGAATGGTCCAGCAGCGTCCCCTCGCCCTCCCGGACCTGCTTCATCCGGTCGAGCAGCCGGGCACACTGTTCGATGTGCCAGGTCGTGATGATCTGATATTGCTCCAGCTTCTTCGGATCGTTCTCGTGGTGCGAGAACTCGTGGTGGCCCCCCTTCACGCCCGGCAGGAACGAGAAGTTCTTGTTGCTCACCGAGTTGCCGAACATGAAGGTGGCGATCCGCGTCGCGTCGGTCTGGAGGGCCAGGACGAGGAGGTCGAGCATCAGCCCCGCGTGCTCGGCATGGTCCATCGACCGCTCGCGCAGCCGGCCGGGGTCCCGGTTGTAGAGGTCAACCCGGCCGCCGAGCTCCTCGATGTCCCTCCGCGCCCGCGCGTCGTCGACATACCGCGCACGGCGATCGCTCGCCTCGAAGGCGATCCGCGTCTCGACGGCGCGCACCGAGTCGAGGAACTCATCGAGCTTGCGGCGGTCTTCCCGGCCGATCCGGTCGCGGAGGGCGCGGGCGTCGTCGGCGACGAGGTCGAGGACGCTCCGATCGTCGTCGCGGTCGTCGCGCCGACGGGCCACCGCCCCCGGGCGGAAGAGCCGGTCGAACGCGAGCCTGGGGTTGATCTCGCGGCCGACCGGGGTCAACGGGCTCGACCAGGAGATGTGCGAGCCGTAGAGCCGGGTGTAGCCGACGTTGGTGTCCACGCCGGTCGTCACCGGCTCGACGCCGAGCTCCAGCGACGGGATCCGCGTCTGCACGCCGATCTTGCCGGCGGCGAGCTGATCCATCGAGATGCCGCCCGCGTCCAGGTCCGATCCGGTGGTGCGGCGGATCGTGGTGCCGGTCAGCCAGGCGGCGTCCTTGACGTAGTGGCCGTCCCCCGTGAAGGTGCCCCGATTGCTCAACCGGGTCAGGATGAGCACGTCATCCCGGTGCCGTGCCAGCGGCCGGAGGATGGGCGACAGCTCGTAATCCCGGCCCCTTCCCTTCGGCGTCCAGGTGTGGGGATTGCACCCGTTGGGCCAGAAGAGGCAGGCCATCCGGACCGGCGGGCGATCGTCGGCCGGCCCCGCCCCGATCGCGCCGGCCGACGCGGGGCGCATGGCCTCCAGGAGAGGCAGGCCGATCATCGTGCCCATGCCCCTCAACACGGTCCTGCGCGTGATCGGAAGTTCCCTTCGACTCATCGCCGCCCCCCTGCCGTCTCGCCGCGTCGATACTGGAATGGCAAGCTCTCGACCACCGCGGTGATCAGGGCTCCTCCCCGATAATCCCTCGCCTCGAGCTCGGCCATGACCTGCTTGATCGCCGGGGCGTCGTAGTATTCTACCCCCCGTCGCAGGGCGTAGGCGAGCATCCGCGCCACCAGGTTGCGGACCAGCAACTCGCGCCGGGTCTCCATCAGGATCGTCCTGAGCGCCGCCGGCCCGACGAACTCCTCGCCCGTGGTCAGCTTGCCCGAGGCGTCGACCGGCTGCTTCTGGATCCGGTCGCGCCATCGGCCCAGGACGTCGTAGTTCTCCAGCCCGAAGCCGAGCGGGTCGAGCCGCGAGTGGCAGGAGGCGCAATCGGCCCGCTTGCGGTGCATCTCCAGCCGTTGCCGGAACGTCAGGCCGTCCCGGATCCGGTCGTCCGTCGGCAGCGCCTTGATCATCGGCGGGGGGGGCGGCGGCGGCGTGCCCAGCAGCTCCTCGAGCACCCACTTGCCCCGCAGCACCGGGCTGGTCCGCCTGGGATAGGAGGTCAGGGTCAGCACGGCCGCCATGCCGAGCACGCCGCCGCGGCGACGGTCCGGCAGCTCGACCCGCCGGAACTCGGGCCCGTCCACCCCGGCGATGCCATAGTGCCGGGCCAGCCGGTCGTTGAGGAAGGTGTAATGGGACTCGAACAGCTCGAGGACCGGCCGATCCTCGCGGAGGATGGCGTGGAAGTACGCGACCGCCTCCTCGACCATCGCGTCCCGGAGCTCGGGCGTGTATTCGGGGAAGAGCCGCCTGTCCGGCTCGGCCAGGTCCGCCAGGCTGCCGACGCGGAGCCACTGGCCGGCGAAGTCCTCGGCCATCGACCGCGACTTCGGGTCGGAGAGCATCCGGCGCACCTGGATTTCCAGGACGCCGGGCTCGTGGAGTCGTCCGGCGTCGGCCAGGTCAAACAGCTCCCCGTCGGGCATCGACGACCAGAGGAAATACGACAGCCGGCACGCCAGCTCGTGGTCGGTGACCCGATACGGCCCTTCGCCGTCGGTCCGGTCGGTCTCCAGCAGGTAGAGGAAGGCCGGCGAGACGAGCACGGCGCGGAGCGAAAGCCGGACCGCATCCTCGAATCCCTCTCCCCGGCCCGCTGCGCGGCGATAGAGCCTCAGCGGCCGCTCGACCTCGGCCGCCTCGACCGGGCGGCGGAACGCCCGGCGGGCGAACGCGGCGATGCAGCGTCGGGCCGCCTCCTCGGCGGGCAGGTCGTCGCCCGGTCGGGCGACGACGAACCGCGCCGGCTCGGCCTTCGCCAGCACGTCGGCCGCGGCGGCGAGATACCGCTCCATCAGGATGGGCGGCACGAAGAGCGTCGAGGCGTTGTTGTCGAAGCCGGCGCCCCCGCCGCCGTCGGCGGGGAAGGCGTCGGCCGGACGCGTGTCCACTCCCAGCAGGTCCCGGATGGTGTTGTTGTACTGCCGCCGCGTGAGCCGCTGGATCAGGCTGGGGCCGGGATCGGGGACGCCGTCGGTGACGTCGAGGATGGCCCGGATCGAGGCCGCCGCCCGCTGGCGATCGTCCTCGTTGGGCCCGGCCCGATCTCCGGGCGGCGGCATCGTCCGCTCCACCACGGCATCCACGACCCGTTCCCACAGGTCGCGATCGCCCCGGATGCCCGCCTCGTCCCCGAACTTCGACAGGTCGACACCCCCCTTGGGCTTCTCGCCGCCATGACAGCGCAGGCAGTGCTGCTGGAGCAGCGGACGGACGTTCCCCTCGAACCCGTCGCACCGGGCCGCATTCGGGTTGCCCAGGAGCAGCAGCACGGCGGCCAGGGTCGAGATCGATCGGGGGACGGCAGTCCGATGACCCACGGGCGGCTCCTCGATCAGGACGCGGCGCCTCGACCGTGGCGTGGTCGGGCGCGAAAGGGCGGCGGGGCGGGCGAGAGGTATGGCCCTTTCATCTTAGCGTCATTTCGGCCTCCGAGGTACCCACGCTCCGGGATCCGGGGCCGATGACGCCACGCACCCAGGGCGGGCCGCGAAGAATACCGCCGGCGGCGAAGGATGAACAGGAAATTGCCCCGCTCTCGCAGTTTGCGGCAAAATTGCGGTGTCCCGCTTTCCGCCCGCCGTTTTCCGCCCGCAAGGCCGTCGGGTCGCTCTCCGGCGGCGAGAAGACCCGGCTCTGCCTGGCGCGGATCCTGACCGTCGCCCACAACTTCATCATGATGGACGAGCCGACCAACCATCTCGACATCGCCAGCCGCGACGTGCTGGAAGAGGCCCTGGACGAGTACGAGGGCTCGCTCTGCTTCATCTCGCACGACGAGCACTTCACCCGGGCCGTGGCGAACAAGGTGATCGAGGTCGAGTCGGGCAAGCTGACGGTCTACCCCTGCAACTACGACGACTACCTCTACGCCCGGCTCAAGCGGCAAGAGTCCGACAGCCCCTTCGCCGTGCTCACCCGCCGGGTCAAGCCTCGGTCCGAAGATTCCGCCGACGGTACGGGCCCCAGGGCCGGCCGCCGGACGTCTTCGGTTTCCTGAGGCGTTACGGCCGCCCGCGCTCTGCAAGAGCTTGGTGGCTCCGATCATTCTTACGGTTTGAAGCGGCGGAACTGGATGAGAGCCTCTCGGGTTTCGACCATAAGGGGATCGTTCATGTCCAGGACCTGAACCGTCGTCCGGCCGACGGGGGTAAGGCCGATGAGGCGTGGGCCTTCCCACGCGAAGTGCTCACTCCAGCGGTCGCTGCGAGGATGATAGAGACGGCACAACTCCTCGGTGAGTGGGTCTCGCCCCGCGATGTTCGGGCCCTTGTGCAAGTTGCAGTGAGTACACGCGAGAGCCAGGTTAGATTCGTCGTCGTCGCCTCGGTGCTGCTCCGCGATGACGTGCTCGATCTGGTGTCGAGTCGATACCGCGGACTGGGGGAGCCGGCAATACTCGCAACGATACCGGGCCCGCCTCCGGATTCGACCCCGGAGGGCATCGTTCATCGCGCCGGCTTCACCTTCTGAAGCGACAGGCGGGCCTTGGACTTGAGGACCGCCAGTTCATGATCCACGCGGATATACTCCTCCAGTTCCACCCGCTCCCCGGGCTTGAGCGTGCCATCCCGCGCCTTTGCGGACAACTCGTCCACACGCCGAAGGTCGTCCTCGTCGAACTTCAGCTTGAGTATTGCCCGCGCGGCCTCAGGCGCCATGTTGCCCTGATCCGGCTTCACCACGCGCCCCCAGATCGCCGATGCGGTCTTGCCGGGCGAAAGCGTAGATTCCATGGGCTGACTCCGTCGCGATCGACCTGAACACCAGCGCGACACTACGAGTACACCCTATTCTAGTCGAATTTCGGTCCCGGGGCGAGCGGGCCCGCCTTGCGGGTGTGGATCAGATTCTTCGATACGGGACGGGCAGACAGCGGTCTCGCCGCCGTCTCGTCTACTCGGCGATCGGAACTCCGCCGGCCGGCGTCGGCGCGGGGCCCGCCGGGTCGTCTGCCGCGGCCCGGGCCCGCGATCGCCGGGCCCCGTACTGGATGGTCAGGCCGGCCAGGATGGAATCCACCTGGGCGTCCATGCGGGCGGAGCTGCCCGGGATCTGGGGGATCGGCCCCTCGATGGCGTTGCGGAACCCGTGGACCCATCCGGCCGTGAACATGATGTCATCGGTCATCCGCAGGCTTGCACCGAGCGACAGCGTGTGCTGGATGAACGCGGGGGCCTGGATGTTGAAGATGGTCTTCACGCTGCTGATCGGGTTCTCGTTGAAGAGGTAGCCGCCGCGGAGGGTGAGCCGGTCCGTAACCTGATACTGGCCGCCGACGGCCACGGCGAAGATGCTGCTCCAGGCCAGGCCGCCGCTCTTGATGGAATCGCCCCAGAGGGCCGCGTTGGCGTAATCGAAGTAGCGCAGGTCGACGTCGACCAGCATCCGTTCGATGCCCTTGTAGGCGACGCCCCACGAGTAGATGGCCGGGATGTCGGCCTGGGTGCCGACCCGGCGCGGGGTGAGGTCCGGATTGTAGCTGTTGAAGCTCCACCTCTCCTGCCAGATGGGGCTCTTGTAGGAGAACCCGACGTTCCAGTCGTCGTTGACGTCGTAGAGCAGGCCGAGCTCGAAGCCCCCTCCCCAGAACGGGCGCGAGTTGGTCGCGGTCGGGAAGGTCGCGATCCCGTACTGGTCGGCGGGGCCGGGCGCGAAGAAGGCGGGGTTGAACTGGACGGTGCCCGTCGTGACGACCGGCGCGACCGCGAACGAGAGCCGATCGCTGACGGCGTAAGACGCCATCGGCTTGATCGACAGCAGCGTCGTGTTCGCATAGACCGGCCCCAGGCCGAAGTAGTTCGGCGGCACACGCCCGGCCAGCGTCGGGGTGTTGTAGTTCCCCGCGAAATTGACGCCGCCGCCGACCACGCCGCTGATCAGCAATCCCATGGTCAGCGGCGAATCGGGCCGGAACTTCCAGGAGGCCCCGACGGCCAGATTCGTCGGCACCCCGCTGTCGCTCCGCGAGGTCCCGTAGCGGTTCTCGGGCGGCAAGGACCCGTTGATCGACCCGGCCAGGAGCGCCGCGGAGTAGTGGATGCTCGGGATGATCAGCTCGGACCCGATCAGGAACTCGTCCCGCTCCAGGAAGCTGAGGGTCGCCGGGTTCCAGTAACTGGAGCCGAGGTCGACGGCCGCCGCGGTCGAGGCCCCGGCCATGGAACGGTTGATCGGCCCGGCACCGGGCGCGACGATCCCCTGGGCTCGAGTGGTCGCCGGCAGCATTACGATGGCTGCAAGCACACATCCGATAAGCACGTTGATCCGGTGCATGCGGTTCTGGCCCCAAGCAACGCTCGCAATGAATCTTTCTTAATCCCTACCACTGTATCGACCGTTGCAGTCGTCAAATTCAGTACGAGGCGCGTCACCGGTTCCCCTCCAATCTATTTGCGGTCATCGATTGCACTTTTTGGTCTTCCTTTCATGCAATCGGACCATCTGATTCAATCCGCAGATTCGGACGATAATCCTTCCGTCAAGGGTGAGGGGAGGGACGTTAGGGTATCCCCCTTCGTGACGGGTCATCTCGGCTCGGGCTCGGAGCTGGCGGGCGGCTTCAACCGGTTCGTCCTCAAGGGGCGGGACAACCCCCGCGACACGCGCGGCCCGGCATGGCTGGAGCATTCGCCGGACGGCCAGGATCGGGCAGGTAACGTGGCGGGTCGGGCGGGGATCCTGATGCGCACTCGAGCGACGGTCCTGTGCTAGGAATCATGCCATGAAGATACGAACGACGGTTTTCGTGATCGGCGTGATCTTCCTCACGGGCCGGCCGTCTCGTGCGCAGGAGGGAGGGGCCGAGGCCGACCCGCCGCCGGGGACGGAGACGGTGACGGAACGTCTGGCCCATCCCTACTCGATTGACCTCCTGCCGGACGACCCGGAGCCGGCTCCCGAGGCCGGGGAACAGTCGGGTGAGCCCTCGACGACAGCCCCCGCCCCGGCGGCTCCCGGGCCGCCGTGGGGCCGCAAGACGGTGACCGGTGACCTGTTCGACAACCTCCTTTCGACGAAGGACTCGGGCATCACCTTCGGCGGTCGGGTCACCCAGTTCGGCGTCGGCATCGCCGGCGGGATCAACCGGCCGGTGCCCGCGCCGCTGGGGATGGGAGACGTCTTCCGGTACACCGGCCGGGGTGAGTATGACCTCCTGTTCGACCTCGAGAAGCTCGGAGGGCTGCCCCACGGGCGGTTGCTGGTGCGGGCCGAGCACTGGTACGGCGAGTACGGCAACATCTCACTCCGCGCCGGCACGTTCGCGCCCCCCGTGTTCGCCGCGCTCCTGCCGCCCCGGCCGAATGACCCGGGCGTGCCCTACATCACGGACTTCCTGCTGACGCAACCGCTGTCGCCGAGCTGGGTGCTCTACGTCGGCAAGAAGGACGTGCTCGGGACGCTGGACCAGGACATCTTCGCGGGCGGCGACGGCACGGACCAGTTCATGAACCAGTCGTTCGTCGCCAACCCGGTGTTCCTGCTGGGCATGCCGTACTCGTCGTTCTGGGCGGGTTTCGTCTCGCCGCGCAGGTGGGGTGGATTCGGTGCGTACGTCGTCGACCCGAGGGATCACACCGCCGACTTCATGCAGTTCGGCAACCTCTTCAACCAGGGGGTCATCATCGGCGGGGAGGTGAAGAGGAAGACTCGTTTCTTCGGGCTCTCGGGGCAACACCACGTCGGCGCGATCTGGAAGCACAACGAGCAGAGCGACCTGCGGTACAGCTTCGGGCTCCCCGGCGGGTCGAACGACCATCCCGCCGCAAGGACCCCGGTGAAGTGGGACTCATACTCCCTCTACTACGGCTTCGACCAGTACCTGGTGCGATTCACCGACAATCCGGACCGCGGCTTCGGCATGTTCGGTCGCGCGGCCCTCTCCGACGGCAACCCCAACCCGGTCCGCTACTTCCTGAGCGCGGGCGTGGGCGGCTTCAGTGCCCTGGGCAAGTCCCGCGGCGATACGTTCGGCCTCGGCTGGTTCCTCGTCGGGGCCAGCAATGAGTTCGGCCCCACCCCCAGGACGATCTTCGGGCCTCGCAACGGATCGGGGGTCGAGGTCTATTACAACGTCCAGGCGACCCCGTGGTTGAACATCACCCCGGACGTCCAGTGGCTTCGCCCCGGGGCCGGGAACCTGACGACGGACAACGCGTTCGTCTACGGCCTGCGGCTCAACCTCACCTTCTGAGGCTGCCTTCGCGGGCCGTCCGGGGTGATCGGTCCCCCGGACGGGAGCCGGGCCGGGTGGGCATCACTCCGCGTCGGTGACCTCCGGCACGGCCTCGAACGGGTCGGCCCTCTTGCCGCCGGCACGCCGTGCTTCGGTCCCGGGCAGGATCTCGAACCGGGGGTCGAACTCGACCATGAGCGCGGCGAGCTTCGCCAGGACGCCGAGGTCCCCCTCGGCCTTCGCCGTGCCGTCCTTGAGCTGAGCCTGAATCGGCTTCTGGCCGGTCATCGCCCGTTCCAGATCCGTGCGGTTGATGGTCAGGGTGAGGTCCGGCTTGTCGGCGAGGAAGCCGGGGAGGTTCGTGAGCGTGGCGTTTTCCAGCTCGACGACGAACTTCTCTCCGTTGTCGGGCGTGATCAGGTTGATCGTGAACCGCAGGCCCTCGGCGCTGCGGGGGTCCATGCGGATCCCCAGGAAGTCGAGGAACAACTCCGTGGTCATGGCCCGGATCACGTCGGGCCCGGTCGACTTGGGCGCGGCGCCCTGCGGGATGCCCGACCTCAGCTCATAGGCGCCGGCCAGGAAGCTGTTGCGCAGGCCCGGGTTCTCCTGCTGGTAGCCGATCTGCTCGAAGACGTCGGCGAGCAGCTCCTTCGCCTCCCGGTTCTCTGGCTCGGCATGGACCAGCTTGTCGAGGATCTCGGTCGCAAGCAGGTACTTCCCCTCGTCGTGGAGTTGCCGGGCCCGGGCGAGGATCTTGGCCGCACCGCCCATCATCTCGACGTACAGCGGCGCCGAGTCGCCCGGCGAGAGTGGGATCAGGGTGGCCGGGTTGCAGTCCCACCAGCCGAGGTAGCGGTTGATCACCCCGCGTGCGTTGTGCTGCACCGAACCGTGATAGCCCCGGCAATCCCACCTCTGCTGGAGGCTCTTCGGGAGCTGGAAGACGTTGTGGATCTCGCTGATCGTCGTGCCCTGGTTCGCCAGGTGCAGGACCTGGTTGTTGAAGTTCGCGTAGAGGTCGCGCTGGCCGCGGAGGATCTCCTGGACGCGATCGTTCCCCCACCGCGGCCAGTGGTGCGAGGCGAACAGGACCTCCGCCTCGCGCCCGAAGCGGTAGAGCGCCTCGTTGATGGATTTCGACCAGTTCAGGGAGTCGCGGACGAGCGCCCCGCGGAGCGTGTAGATGTTGTGCAGGCTGGCGACGACGTTCTCCGCCATCCAGAGGGCCTTCATCTCGGGGAGATACGTGTTCATCTCCGAGGGGGCCTCGGTGTTCGGCGTGTTCTGGAAGATCATCCGGACGCCGTCGACCTCGATCTCCTCGATGTCCTTCTCGACGATCCGCGTCGGCGCGATCAGGCCCACATTCCCCTTGGCCACGCCGTGCCCGAGCCCCTGGGTGACGAACCCGTAAGGATTGACGGGGAGCAGGAGCCCGTACTGGTAGAACATCCGCCGGTTCATCGCGTTGCCGGCGTAGACGTTCTCGGAAACCGCATATTCCATGAAGCCGCGAGGGGCCAGGATCTGGACCTTGCCGGCGCGGACGTCCGCCTCGTCGACCACGCCCCGCACGCCCCCCCAGTGGTCGCCGTGCGAGTGGGAGTAGATGACCGTCGTGAGCGGCAGGCCCTTGCCGACGTGCTCCTGGAAGAGCTTCCACGCCGCCCGCATCGTCTCCGCGGCGACCAGCGGGTCGAACAGGATCCAGCCCGCCTTGCCCCGCACGAAGGTCGCCTGCGTCAGGTCGAACCCCCGCACCTGGTAGATGCCCGGGATGACCTCGTAGAGGCCGTAGTTGTTGTTCAACCGGGCGATCCGGTGGAGCGAGGGGTGGATGCTGTCGAATTCCTCCTTTCGGTCGAGGAACCGGTACTTCTCCATGTCCCAGGCAACGTTGCCGGCGTCGGCCTTGATCTGCATCTCCTTCATCGGGGCGATCAGGCCACGCTCCTGCTCCTCGAAGTCGCGGGCGTCGCCGAAGGGGAGCTCGGCCCTGGCCTTGCGGAGGACTTCCTTGGTGAACTCGGAAGGAGCCTTGCCCTTGGGATCGAAATGGCCCGCCACCGACGCGGCCGATGCCGCCCGAGCCGGACCGGACTCCTGCATCAGGTGCGCCGCCACGGCGAACGCGGGTAGCGATTTGACAAACTCACGCCTGGTGGCCATGCTCAGCTCCTGATGATGTCGAGGATCGGGCCTGCGACGAAGCGGAGCGAATTCGCCCGATTCTCGACGACACGTTGATCGATCCGGGGAGGCGGCCGGACGGGGCCGCTCGCCGAGGCTTCGCGCGTCATGGGCGGTGAGCCGAATGGCGCCGGGGCGTCCGGCTCGATCGCAAAAAGCCCCAAATTATCTCAGTCTGCAAGATTGTGTACCGCAAGACCAGGAAGTGCAATCGACCCGACGCCCGCGTCGCACCGGTCGTCTGAGGGACCCGACGATGAGCAGCGACGGCCCCAGCCTGGCGGGTGCGAGTGATCCGGCGCGGCCCATGGTCCGGGCCGTGGAGACCGACGACCTCGACGAGATCCGCCAGGCCTTCGTCCGCTGGGACCAGCGGCTCGAGCAGCTCGAAGGCGGACCATTCCGCGGCGGCCTGCGGCTGGTCGACTTGGGCGGTGTCCAGCTCCTGGCGGTCCGATCGGCCCGCGTCGTCCGGGCTCGCGGGGCGCGCCCGGACGGTTCCTGCGTGTTCTCGACCGTGACCGACCGGAACGCCGGCTCCTCCTGGCGCGGGCGCACCCTCGGCACCGGCATGGTCAACGTCATCGCGCCGGACTCGGAGATGGATCACCGCACCTGCTCCAACTATCAGAACGTCTCGATCGTGGTCCAGATCGGCCTGCTGGAGTGGACCGCCGCCGCCCTGATCGGCGTGGGGCTCGATCGGATCCTCTGCGGCGATCGCGCCCTGGCGATCGGCTCCCGGGACGCCGACGAGCTGTCCCAGAGGCTGCACACGACCCTGCTCGCCCTCTCCACACCTCCGGACGGCAAGGGGACCGAGGCGAAGCCCCTCGTGAACCCCGACGACCTCGTCGTGCTCCTGCTGGACACGCTGACGGCGGGCCGCGTGGTCGATCCCTTCCGGACGACGACCGGCCAGCGGCTCGCCGCCGTCAGGAAGGTCGAGGAATACGTCCGGGCCTTCCCGGATCGTCGCCCCGGAGTCCTGGAATTGTGCAAGCTTGCGGGCGTGAGCAAGCGGACGCTCCACTACGCGTTCCTGGAAGCGACCGGGTGCACGCCCAAGGACTTCATCAAGGCGATCAAGCTGAACGCGGCACGCCGTGCTCTCCGGACGATCGGCCCGGGCGCGGGCCACGTCGAGCAGGTCGCCCGGCGCTACGGCTTCCACCGCCCCGGCAACTT
Source organism: Aquisphaera insulae (assembly GCF_011064615.1). Taxonomy (GTDB): domain Bacteria; phylum Planctomycetota; class Planctomycetia; order Isosphaerales; family Isosphaeraceae; genus Aquisphaera; species Aquisphaera insulae. The sequence continues at coordinate 43,208 of NZ_JAALJH010000061.1, forward strand.
CGCCAGCGACTTCCGCCGCCTCTTCGGCGAGCTGCCATCAGAATTCATCCGAAAGCCCTGAGCATCGACCGCCCACCGCAAATTGGCTTCGATCGTCGCGCGGCCTGTTCCGAAAATTGTCCGCAAGTCCTTTTCCTGTTTCACCTTGGATGCGGTTTTTTGATTGCCGGGACGGGATTGTCGCAAACGGCGGGGGGTTTAGGACGCGGAGAGATTGACAGATGGCACTGGGTGGCCGTGGTGGGACACCACGGGGGGCAGGCCGAGTGGGTGGACTGGCTCTTCACCAAGGCTGAGGCGGTCCCGTGGTATTCCACCACGGCCACCCGGAGGGTCTGCGTCGGAGCAAAGGCTGTCAACGTCCGCCATTGCGTATTGCGACAATCCCGCCAGGACGCCCCCGCCCTGTCCATAACGGTGGGCCCTGTTTTCTTGCAGGTGTTGAGAGTGTTCGGGTGGCGTGGTGGGACACTCCGGGATCGCCCGAAAATTGGCTTCGATCGTCGCGCAGCCTGGGTCTGGTTTTCTTCCATAAGTTGATGTGGATAAAGAACTTAAATTTGGATCTTCGGTTGGCTTTGCCCCCCTCTTCCCCGGTCGCAACGGCGGCCGGGGTTCCGGCCTTGGAGAGGAATCTGTCCAGGTCCATGGACCGCCCTCCGCGGTGTTTCACCACGGCCACCGGCAGCCAACGGCCAGGCTCTCCATGCTCCGGAGCCCGTCGCTCGAGCCATCCCCATCGCCTTGCCGACCTGATCCCGCTCAACATGGCAAGTCGTTCCGGATTGAGGAAGGATGGCAAACGGCCGGATCGGCACGCAGGAGCCCTCCATGAAGAGAAGTGCGCTACGTTTCGCCATTTTCGACGCTCGGCTCCCGGCCTTTTTCCGCTGCCCCGACGTAAGCCGCCTGCCCCAATCGCCTTCTGTTGACGTGATGGCGGACGATTTGTCGGAGGCCTGGTTTCAGAATCCTGCTCGTCCCGGTTTCGCTCGTCCGGCTCAGGGCTCCTGGGGGCTGGTCGCTCCGAACGCCTCGTGAAAGTGGACCTTCCCCTTCGGCATGGGCCCGTCGAAGGCCAGGGCGAAGAAGAACTCCGGCGGTACGTCGTCGTAGCCCAGGCCCGCCGGGTTTTCGAAGCCGAATCGGCCGTAGTAGCCGGGATGTCCCACCAGGCAGCAGCCCCGGGCCTTCCGGGCTTTCAGCCGGGCGAGTCCTTCGCGGATCAACGCCGAGCCGATGCCCTGCCCCTGGCAGTCCGGCAGGACGGAAACCGGGCCCAGCCCGTACCAGCCGGGGGTGTCGTCCGAGATGGTCACCGGCGAGAAGGCAATGTGCCCCGCGACCCGGCCGTCCCTCTCCGCGACCAGCGACACCGCAAGGGCACCCGCCGCGCGCAGGGCCTCGATGATGAACGGCTCCGTATGGCTGCTGATGTCCAGGGATCGGAAGGCCTCGACGGTCACCGTTTCGATCGCGAGGGCGTCCCGCTCGGTCTCGTCGCGGATGACGATAAGAGTGCTCATGGTTCCCTCGCTTTGATTCCGACGACCCGAGTGCATTGTCAGTGGCTTTGAACCCGGGGGACAGACATTCCCGTCTGTCCTGAATCCCGAATTCCGAGTGTTGACCGAGCACTACCGTGGCGGTGAGGAGGCTCGTTCGACGAGGCTGAACAGGGCTTCGATGGCCATGGCCATGAGGGCGGCGGGGATGGCACCTTCGAGCATGAGGGGGACGTCGAACTTGTCGATGCCGCGGAGGATGGGGCGGCCGTAGCCGCCGGCGCCGATGAAGCCGCCCAGGGTGGCCGTGCCGACGTTGATCACCGCGGCGGTGCGCACGCCGGCGAGGATCGTCGGGGCGGCCAGGGGGATCTCGACGAGCCGCAAGACGGCCCCGGGGGGCAGGCCGAGGGCCTGGGCGGATTCTCGGAGCGACCGGGGAATCCCCGTCAATCCGGCGTGCGTGTTCCGGACGATCGGCAGCAGGCTGTAGAGCGTCAGCGCGGCGATGGCCGGCGGGGCACCCGTCCCTCGCCCGATCAGCCACATCATCAGGGGGATCATGAAGAGCAGGAGCGCCAGCGACGGGATCGTCTGCAGGAGCCCGACGACCGCCAGGACGATCCGCCCCAGCCCCGGCCGCCGGGCCGCCACGATCCCGAGCGGCACGGCGAGGAAGATCGCCGCCAGCAGGGAGGGGACGACCAGCAGCAGGTGCTCACCCGTCGTCGTCAGGAGCCGGCCGGGGAGGCTCCCCTCGATCGGGCCGGCGTGCAATCCCAGCGAGGATTGCAGGAATTGTGCGGCCACCTCGCCCTCGTCGCGCTTCTCCCCCTGCACGGCGGCGTTCAGAGTCTGCATCTGGGCTTCGGTGATGCGTCCTTCGAGCCGAAGCAGGCTCGCCACCACATCGGGCCGGCGCTCCGCGAGCTGGGCGCGATACAGCCAGACCGCCTCATATTTGGGGAAGAAATCCCGGTCGTCCGGCAGGACCAGGAGGTCGTACTGGGCGATCTCGCCGTCGGTGGTGTAGACCTCGGTCACGTCGAGCGCCCCCTCCACCACCGCGCGATAGGCGAGCGTGTGATTCATCCCCTGCACGTTGGTCTGGGGCAGCCCGTAGTGGGCCTTCACGCCGGGCCATCCGTCGGGCCTGTCCAGGAACTCGTGGATGAAGCCGCAGCGGAGGTCCGGGTGGTCGCGCAGGTCCGAGGTCTTGGTGATCCCGCGCGCGGCCGCCACGTCCTTCCGCATGCCGAGCGCGTAGTTGTTGCGGAATCCCAGCGACTTGCTGATCCGCACGCCGTCGGCGGCGAGCGCCGCCGCGAGGTCCGGCGGGTCGGCCTTGAGGATCTGCCGCGTGATCGTGCCCGTGTACTCGACATACGCGTCGACATCCCCCTGCCTGAGCGCCAGCCAGAGGGCCGGCGTGCCGCCGAGGTCGTCCCGGCGGGCCGATGCCCCCGCGGCGCGTGCCAGGGCCACGCCCATCTCCGAGAGGATGACGGACTCGGTGAACTTCTTGGCCCCGATCACCACGGGCTTCTCGCCGGGCCCGCAGCCGAACCCCGTCGCCAGGATGGCGACGAGGAGGCCCCGCGCGAATGCACGCGGCGGGGCGAGGCGAGTCCGGGGCCCGATCATGCGAGCACCTCCGGCCCGCGCTGGGCCTGGATGAAACGGGTGACGAAGGGGTCCGCCGGCCGATGCCAGAGGTCCGCCGGCGTCCCCTCCTGGATGATCCGGCCGTCGCGCAGGAGGACGATCCGATCGGCGAAGAATGTCGCCTCGCCCAGGTCGTGCGTCACCAGGACGACCGTCTTGCCCAGGTCGCGGAAGATGTCGCGGAGCTCGTCCTGGAGCTCGGCGCGGACCAGCGGGTCGAGCGCACCGAGAGGCTCGTCCAGGAGGAGCGCATCCGGCTCGAGCATCAGGGCTCGCATCAGGCCCACGCGCTGACGCTGGCCGCCGGAAAGCTCGCCCGGGTGGCGATCGAGGCCGTCGACCGGGAAGCGAGTGAGCGCGGCCAGCTCGTCGATCCGGGCGGCGATGGCCTTCGGGTCTCGCCCCAGGTAGCGGGCCATGAGCGCGATGTTCCCGCGCGCGGTGAGGTGCGGGAACAGCCCGCCGTCCTGGATGACGTATCCGACCCGGAGCCGGATCGCGGGCGCGGATTCGCGCGTGACCGGCACGCCGTCGAAGCGGACCTCCCCCGCATGGGGGCCGGCCAGGCCGATCAGCAGCCGCAGGAGCGTCGACTTGCCGCAGCCGCTCGGCCCGATCAGGGCCGTCGTGCGGCCGACGGGCGTCTCGAGCGAGATCGGCCCGAGGGCCGTCCGGCCGCCGTAGGACTTCTCGACGTCGCGGAGTGAGAACATCAGGGGGCCACTCCGTCACTCCTCCTCCGAACGATCCAGGCCGGTCGCGGTCAGGTAGAGGACCGCGAAGTAGCCCCGATCGTCCGTCCAGCGCTCCTCCAGCCGGAGCCCGCAATCCAGGGCCCGGGCCGCCAGCTCGTCGACGTCGTACTTGTAGGAGTTCTCGGTGTGGATCGTCTCGCCGGCCCGGAAGTCGAACGTGCTCGAACCGACCCGGACCTGGCGGGCGGCGTCGCTCACGAGGTGCATCTCGATGCGGGACTGGGCGGCGTCGTAGAACGCCAGGTGGCGGAACGAGGAGGCGCGGAAATTCCCGCCCAGCTCGCGGTCGATTCGCACCAGCAGGTTGCGATTGAACTCCGCCGTCACCCCCGCCGAATCGTTGTAGGCCCGCTCGAGGATGTTCACGTCCTTGCGCAGGTCGACTCCCAGCAGGAGCCCGCCGCCGGGGCCGACGAGCCGGGCGATCCGGCGCAACAGGGCGTCGGCCTCGGGGGGGTCGAAATTGCCGATCGTCGAGCCGGGGAAGTAGGCCACGCGACGCTCCGCCCGGCCGTCCGGGACGTCGAAGGGCGCCGTGAAATCGGCGACGACGGGCTCGACGTCCAGGGTCGGATAATCGGCGGCCAGCGCGGCGGCGGCCTCGCGGAGGTGGGCCCCGGAGACGTCCACCGGCACGTAGCCCTCCGGGTCTTCGAGATGGTCGAGCAGGAGCCGCACCTTGGTGGGCGTCCCGGCCCCCAGCTCGATCAACTGGCACCTCGGGCCGCACCGGGCGGCCATCGCGGGGGCGTGAGTCCGCATGACCTTCAGCTCGGTCCGGGTCGGGTAGTACTCGGGCAACCTGGTGATGCGGTCGAACAGCCGCGAGCCGGCGGCGTCGTAGAAGTACTTGGAAGGCAGCCGCTTCCGCGCCAGCGATAGGCCGGAGATCACGTCGGACCGGAAGCGACGGTCCGGGCCCGCCGCGAGTCGGGTGTTCGTCATTCGGGTAGATCCTTCGCGAGCCTCAGGCCGGAGAATTGCCAGCGGGCGCCCGGCGGGAAGAAGTTGCGATACGTCGGGCGGACGTGCCCCGGTGGCGTGACGCACGACCCGCCGCGGAGCACCATCTGGTTGCACATGAACTTGCCGTTGTACTCACCGATCGCCCCGGCCGCCGGCCGATAGCCGGGATAGGCCGAGTAGGGGCTGGCGGTCCATGTCCAGACGTCGCCGTAGATCGAGCCGCCGGCGTTCGACGGGTGCAGCCGGCCCGAGTCCAGGAAGTTCCCCGCCATGGGACGGCCCACGGCCACGGACTCCCATTCGGCCTCGGTCGGCAGGCGGGCGCCGGCCCATCGGGCGAACGCGTCGGCCTCATAGAAGCTGACGTGACAGACGGGCTCGCCCGGATCCAGGGGCCGCATCCCCCGGAGCGTGAAGAGCGCGAAATCCGAGCCGTCGCGATGCCAGTGCATCGGCGCGGACCAGCCGCCGGAACCCCTGGCGTACCAGCCGTCGGAGAGCCAGAGCTCCGGCCGGTTGTAGCCGTCGTCCCGGATGAACTCCAGGTATTCGCCGTTGTTCACCGGGCGAGAGCCCAGCGCGAATGGCCCCACGTAGGCGCGATGCCGCGGCCCCTCGTTGTCGAACGCGAAGCCCGTGCCCTCGTGGCCGATCCGGCGGACGCCGCCCGGGAAGGCCTCCCACTCCATGGGGGCGGCGTCGATCCGGGGCCCTTCCTCCGCCGGGGCATACCGCGGCCTCAGGGGATTCAATCCGAACGCATGCTTGAGATCGGTGAGGAGGAGCTCCTGATGCTGTTCCTCGTGATTGAGGCCAATCTCGAGGATCGGCCCGATCGTTCGCATGAGCGGGTCGTCGGCGGATTCGAGCAGCGAGAGCATCCCTTCGTCCACCGCGCGGCGGTAGGCGTACACCTCGGCGATCGTGGGCCGGGACAGCAGGCCGCGCGAAGGTCGCGGCCAGCGGTCCCCGACCGCGTCATAATAGGAATTGAAGAGGTAGCCGAACTGCGGGTCGAAGGCTCGATGGCCGGGTGCATGCGGCGCCAGCAGGAAGGTCTCGAAGAACCAGGCCGAGTGCGCCAGGTGCCATTTCGGCGGGCTGCAATCCGGCATCGATTGGAGCTGGTAATCCTCGGGCTCCAGCGTCGCACAGAGCCGCTCGCTACGGCCGCGGACCTCGCGGTAGCGGGCCGCGAGCGAATGCCGGTCGAAGTGTTCGGTTTCGGACGATGGCTCGGGCATTTCACCTCCGTGAGGATCGTATACGGCCATCGACGCATCGGCAAGGAGGGGGGACGGCGATGGCGCATGGGGCTCCTCTGCGACGATGCGAGGCCCAAAGCCTGGCCGTCTCGAATTGCAACTCCTGGGCCGACTGCCCGGCCGCTCACGTGGGCGAGGGATCAGCTTGCCGAGATCCTGCGCGTCGATAGGAATTGATGAGCACGCCCGAGGTCATGGCCTGGGTGCTGACGAAGGCGAGTTCGCGCGGGTCGGCACCTTCCGGGAAGAGGCGCTTGCCTTTGCCCAGCAGGATCGGGTAGACGATCAGCACGAGCTCGTCGACTAGTTCGTGTTCGAACAGCAGGGACGTCACGGCCGTGCTCCCCCAGACGACCAGGTCGGGCCCGTCGCCCGACCTGAGGCGGCGAATCCCCTCCAGGATGTCCGCGCCGAGGTCGCCGACCGGGCCCCACCCCAGGCTCTCCGGCCTGCGGGTCGCGACGTATTTCGTGGCGGCGTTCAGGGCGTCCGAGATCGGGCTGCTCGGCGCCTTCGGCCAGAAGCCGGCCCAGAGGTCGTAGGTGCGGCGGCCGAGCAGCAGCGCGAACCCCGTCCCCTGGGCCTCGGCGACGGCCGCCGCCCCGGCCGGCGACCGATAGGGTGCCGTCCATCCGCCGTGCGCATACTCGCTGTCCTCGCCCTGTCCGCTCGGCGAGATCACGCCGTCCAGCGAGGTGTGTGCGAAGATCCTGATATTCCTCATTTCGAGTCTCCTCCGCGGATCGCCGCCTCAATGGCCGCGATGTCGATCTTCCGCATCGTCATCATCGCTTCGAACGCGCGCCCGGCGGCGGCGGGATCGGGATCGGTGTACGCCTTCGTGAGCGCGATCGGCGTGATCTGCCAGGACAGGCCCCATCGGTCCTTGCACCAGCCGCACTGGCTCTCCTGGCCGCCGTTGCCGACGATCGCGTCCCAGTAGCGATCCGTCTCGGCCTGGTCGACGGTCGCGACCTGGAACGAGAACGCCTCGCTCTGCTTGAACGCAGGCCCGCCGTTGAGTCCGAGGCACGGGATGCCCATCACGGTGAACTCGACGGTCAGCACGTCCCCCTTCTTCCCCGACGGGAAGTCGCCCGGCGCGCGGTGCACCGCGCCGACCGACGAATCGGGGAAGGTCTCCGCATAGAACCGCGCCGCGTCCTCGGCGCCGCCGTCATACCAGAGGCAAATCGTGTTCTTCGCCGGCTTGGCCATGTCCCGTCTCCGCCCGTGCAAGTAACCAGGAGTCCAGAGCCCTTCCGGATCTGGTCGAACGCCCACGCCCCCGATCGACATCCGAGTCGCCGGAAACCCCCCGCCCGTGGCGATCATCGCTCGTCCGGGCCCGAGGAACCCGACTCGATCAACCCGACGTCGCCCCACCGCTCGTTGTTCGACATCTGTCACAGATCGCGAGGAACGCCGTAGCTCTCGTGCACGTCGCGAGGGAGACACGCTCACATCGTCGGACTGACGGAGAAGCCGATCATGCTCGATCCCACGCAAACTCTGGCTGTGCTCGCGCGGAAGCTGGCAAGGCCGAGGGGCCTCGTCGGCTGGCTCTACACCAGCAATCCTTTCTACGTCCTGAGCGCCGATCTCGTCTTCATCGGCCTGCGGATGTCGTTCGACACCAGCGGCAGGACGATCGAGACCGGGGCGCTCATGATCGCCCTGCTCGGGTACACGCTGCTGCTGGCGACGACGGCGTGCCTCCTGATCCGCTGCGGCCGCGTCTGGGACGACGCGCGGACCATGCTCCTCCTGATCGTGGCCATGTTCCTGGCGATCTCGGTGACCTTCGACGAGACGCTGGCCGGCAGCCCGCGGCTCGGCCGGGCTTGCTTCCTGGGCGGGCTCCTCTTCGCGGTCCTCGTCAGCGAGGGGTTGCTCCGGGGGATTCGACTCCGGCTGGCCCCGCTCTATCACGTCCCCTACCTCCTGATCCTCGGCCTGTTCTTCCTCTACCCGCTGGTCCTGTCCCCGTTCCTCCACGATCCCGAGGGTCCGGTCCTGCGGTGGCTCCTCTTCGGATTCTCGCCCCTGGCGGGGTTGGCGTTCCTCTCGCTGATCCCCGCGATCCGCCGGGGCCCCGGCTATGTGGCCAAGAACGGCAGCCCCTGGCCGTATCCGCTCTTCCCGTGGACCCTCTTCGGCCTGCTCGCCGTGGCGGTCTGCGGTCGGGCCGCCTATCTCTGCACGTCGTTCCACTTCGTGGAGATGTCGCGATTGGTGGGGAGGTCGGACAGCATCTTCGGCCCCTACTTCCTGGTCCCGTTCCTTCTCGCCATGGATGTCCTGCTGGTCGAGGCGGCGATCGTCTCCCGCAACCGCCCGATGCAGCGGCTGGCGATGGCCGTGCTCCCGGGCGTCCTCGTGCTGGCCGTGCTCGGCCATCGCACCGATCCCGTCTTCCGGGGTTTCCTGGGCCTCTTCCGGGAAGGGCTGGGCGGTTCCCCCCTCTATCTGTCCCTGGTTGCGGTGACGGGGCTCTACGGCCATGCCGCGGTCCGTCGCGTGCCGCTGGGTCTGGCGGGGCTGGCCTCATCGCTGATCGCGTTGTCGGTCATCGGTCCCGACACGTTCGACCTGAACGGCCTGGTGGCCCCGCGGCCGTTCCCCCTGCTGGCGGCTGCCATCCTGGAGATCGGGCTGGCGGCCCGGCGGCGGGAGTCCTGGAGGGGCCTGGTCGGATCGGCCTGCCTGATCGCCGCGGGCGCGATCGGGCTCGACCGGCTTGGCCTGGAGGCTTACCGGGAACTCGTCGCCTTCCACCTGGCGGTGATCGCCGCGATCCTGATCGGCGCGTGGTTCCAGGACCGGCTCGGACGGTTCCTGTGGCATCTTGCCGCGGCCTGCCTCGGGCTGTCATGCCTGGTCGCGATCCGCGGCGGTCCCGGCCCGATCGACCGTGTCCCGGCGGATCTGCTCCGCGCCTATCCCCTGCTGGTGATCGTCGCCTGTTTCCTGCTCGGCTACGGCAGCCGTTGCCGATCCTTCCTGGCCGTCGCCCTCGTGGGGCTGACGGGCTGGCTGGCGAGCGTCGGCTGGCGGTCCTACTGCGACCTGCGACGGATCGCCGTCGGGCTCGACTGGATCGCCTCGGGCCTGATCTTCTTCGCGTTGGCGGCGGCCATCAGCCTGCTCAAGACCGGCCTGCCGGCGAGGTGGGTCGACGGTCGTCACGCCGATCGGCTCGACGCGGGGCCCGATACGGAAGCCCAAGGACCGGTCAACTAGGCAGAAAGGCGCCTTCACGGAAGCTTCGCTGGTGGCCCCGTTCCGGCGGTCGTATTTTATGGCTTTCTCGTTCCCGCCTCGAGATGACTCCGCGGCGGGCGGACCCTACGAGGAGAGCATCATGCGACGACCCGCCGGATGGCACGCATCCCTCCTGCTGGCCTTGATGGCCCCGATCGGAGTGGCCGAGGCGGCCGACCTGGTCACCATCACGGCCCAGACCCGCGACCGCTACGTCCCCGACGGCAAGGAGGTCGACGCGATCCACGGCGACCTCACCCTCGCGAACGATCAGATCCTGGCCGTGATCGCCGCTCCGAGGCGAGGCCGCCACGCGAATCTCACGGTGCGCGAGGTCGGCGGCGCGGTGATCGATCTCACCCGCCGCGATCGGCCCGGCGATCAGCTCTCGGCCTTCTATCCGGGGGCCCAGCTCCGCGAGCTGAAGTTCGGGGGCATCGAGGTCGAGGCGCCGACGGTCTACGACACGGCCTCCCTCGATCGGATCTTCGTCAAGGCCAGGCGGGTCACCCTTCGCCTCGTCGCGACGCCGCGCGAGCGGGAGCCCGACGTCGAGGTCTCCTATACGCTGGAGGACGGCTGGCCCTACGTGCTCGTCAGGACGACCTACGCGAACCGCGGCGCCGGCCCGGTCGACGTCAGCCTCGTCGACTCGATCCGGGCGGACCACTCGTTCGAGAGCTCGCCCGAGGCCCCGGCGGACCTCTTCTGGACGTATGACCGGCACTTCGGCCAGGCCTACGGCGTCGCCCCGCGGGACCACCTGGTCAAGGGCGTCAACGCCCGCGCGATCCTGCTCCGCTACCAGAATGGCGAAGGGAAGGTCGCGGTCCGGCTCGATCCCGGCGCCCGCTACACCCTCGAGCGGCGCCTGATCCCCGGCGGTGATACGTTCCAGGTCCGGTCGCTGGCCGGCTGGCCGGCCGGTCGCCCGTCCCGCTCCGCCAAGGTCTCGGTGAGCTCGAAGGGCCGGCCCGTCGTCGGGGCGGACGTGATCCTGGAGCGCGAAGGCAAGCCGGTCGCGAGCGGTCGCACCCGCCCCGACGGGACGATCGACGTCGAGCTCGGCGAGGGGGCGGCAACCCTGGCCGTGTCCGAGCCGTCGCGCGGCAAGGCGTCCCTCCAGGTCGCGGCGGACGCGAAGGGGCCGTTCGCGCTGGAGCTGCCCGAGCCGGGCGTGGTCGTGGCGACGATCTCCGACGCGCGCGGGGGGAAGATCCCCTGCAAGGTCCGGTTCACGGGGCGCGACGGCACCAAGGACCCCGACTTCGGGCCGGACAGCGCGGACTTCGCCGTCAGGAACCTCTGCTACAGCCACGACGGGCGGTTCCGCCGGGAGCTCGCCCCGGGGGCCTACGACGTCAGCATCAGCTATGGGCCCGAATACGACGCCGTCTTCACGCGGGTCGACGTGAGGCGAGGCGAGGAGACGCCGCTCGCCGGGACGCTTATTCGGTCCGTGACGACGAAGGGCTCCATCAGCGCCGACTTCCACAGCCACTCGAGCCCCTCCGGGGACAACACGGCGAGCCAGCTCGGGCGGGTCCTGAACCTGCTCTGCGAGCAGATCGAATTCGCCCCGTGCACCGAGCACGGCCGGATCTCGAGCTACGACCCCCACCTGGCCGCGCTCGGCGTGACCCATCTCATGGCGACCTGCTCGGGGATGGAGCTGACCGGCAAGCCGCTCCCCATCAATCATCAGAACGCATTCCCCCTGGTGATGCGCCCGGGCGAGCAGGACGGCGGCGCCCCGACGGCCGACGACGACCCCGAGGTCCAGATCGAGCGGCTCGCGCTCTGGGACGGGTCGAGCGAGAAGCTGGTCCAGGTGAACCATCCCGACATCGGCTGGATGTTCTTCGACCGCGACGGCGACGGCCGCAAGGACTCGGGGTACTCGGGCATGATCCCGCACATGGACGTGATCGAGGTCCACCCGCCGGACCGGATCTTCTCGGGGCCGAGCATCGAGGCCCAGGGGCATCGCTACAACGCGCCCATCTACAACTGGCTCCAGCTCCTCAACCTGGGGCGTCGGATCCCGGGCGTGGTGAACACCGACGCCCACTACAACTTCCACGGCTCCGGCTGGCTGAGGAATTACATCAAGAGCCCCACCGACGACCCCGCCCGGATCCGGACGATCGACATCGTCCACGCCGCCGAGCGCGGGCAGCTCGTGATGTCGAACGGCCCGTTCCTGGAGGCCGAGATCCGCGGCGAAGGGGGCTCGCCCGCCCCCGCGGGGCCGGGCGAGGACGTCGCCGCGCCGGGGGGCTCGGCCACGCTCCGCGTCCGGGTCCAGTGCCCCAACTGGTTCGACGTCGACCGGGTGCAGGTCTTCGTCAACGGGCGGGCGCCGGAGGAGCTGAACTTCACCCGGGCCAGGGGGAATGGGCCGTTCGCCGACGGGGCCGTCAAGTTCGACCGCGCCATCCCGCTCCGGCTGAGCGGGGACGCCCACGTGATCGTCGCCGCCATCGGCGAGCACTCGAAGCTCGGCCCGATCGTGGGCCCCGAACACCGGGAGGATCGTCCGGTCGCCGTGTCCAACCCCATCTTCGTGGACGTGGACGGGGGCGGCTTCAAGGCCAACGGAGACACCCTGGGAACCCTCCCCGTGAAGGCCGGCCGCTGAGGCCGCCGCAAGGACCGTTCTTCCATCATGGGCCCCGGGGACGCGGAAGCAGGCGTCCCGGGGCCTCCGCGTTCTCGAAAGGGCGAAACGAAGTGGCCCTGAACTTCAGCAAGGACCTGATGAAGGAGGCGGGAGGGAAAGGGCCGGCCGGCCGCTCGACAGATTCGAGGTGGCCGTCGTGTGCAACCTGTCCGCCAACCCGAACCTCTATCAGGCTCAGTGTGCTGATATAGAAGTTCAAAGCGACAGGTTGAAAACGGTCGTCATCATGGAATACGTACCGAGTCCTTGGGGGTGAACCGGTCGTTGTTTCCCAGGGGGCCATTCACATCACGCCCACGGCCCACGGAAGTTGGGCGGCCCTGTGTACCCGCCACATGGATCGACCAGCCCGGCCATTGGAGTCAAGGCTCAGGGCGATTCCCGGCCAGCCCTCGTTGAGGGCCCTCGGGCGGCCCCATCTCCGCCGCGTGACGGTTCCCGGGGCGGATCCTTGCGTTCATGCGCATCACCCGTGCAGGCGGCCCTCGGCATTGATCCTGGTTCAAGAAAGGAGTAGCTTGCGGGAAACCGCCAGACTGGCCGCACGATGCGGTCCCTGCCAGAAACGGGAGGAGGCTGTTCTCATGAGGCACGCTGTCGTGCTCTGGGTGATCGCCGCTTCAGGCGCCTTGATGGCGCCGGGTTCTGTGAATGCGGGCTCCACGGAGTGGCTTGGGCCTTCGGCCTCGGGCCGTGCCTATCCACCCGGAGAGGAGGACCGCCAGTACGAGATGCTGGCTTACGACCTCTCACGCCGCGACGCGTTTCGCCGCGTCGCCGAGCAGGCGTTTCGGCCTGAGTCTCTGATCTTCGACTCCGATCGCGACCCGCTGGACGTCATCCTCCGCCGCACGGAGGCCTTGATTTCCGACCTGAAGTCCATGCCCAAGTCGCCCGATCTGAAGCAGGCCGCCGCCGAGCTGACCTCGCTCCGCGGCGCCGCCGCGGGGATCGACGTCAAGGATGCAAAGGCGCGGCGGGCACTCTTCAACGAGGCCTGCCACCTCCGCCGCCGCGTCGCGCTGGCGAACCCGCTGCTCGACTTCAAGGACATTCTCTTCGTGAAGCGGCAGCGAAGCTGCTTCAATCATATGTGCGACCAGTTCTACGGCATGGCCCAGCGCCCTGGCGGGGGGCTCTTCGTGCTCGAGGACGCCTTCGGCCCTGCTCCCGCGGTTCGTGATGTGCTGGCCGGAGCCCTGGTGAAGAACGGCCCACTCCGCGGCCAGACCCTCTCCGGTGGGCCGAGACGCCATTGGGACCTGACGCTCGATTACTCCGGAAACCTCCACGGAGAGGAAACGGTCGGAGGCTCGTTCCTCTCGCCCGACCTTTCCTACGACGGCCAGTCCGTCGCTTTTGCCTACACGGAGTGCCGAGGCAGCCGCAACCACATCGAGCACACCGATCCCGCGCGAGGCCACTGGGACGCGGGCCGTTGCTTTCACCTGTTCCGGGTTGGCATGGACGGGACGAACCTGGTCCAGCTCACCGAGGGCACGTGGAACGACTTTCAGCCTTCCTGGATGCCCAGTGGCCGGATCGCGTTCATCAGCGAGCGGCGCGGGGGCTACCTGCGATGCGGCCGGGCGTGTCCCACCTTCACGGTGTTCGACATGGCCCCCGGCGGCCACGACCTGCGCTGCCTGAGCTATCACGAAACCAACGAGTGGTATCCCAGCGCGAGCCACGACGGACTCCTCGTGTACACCCGATGGGACTACGTCGACCGCAACGGCATGACCACGCACAACCCCTGGCTGATGACGCCCGACGGCCGCGGCCCGCGTCCCATCCACGCGAACTACGCCCTGCGGGACTATCGGCCCGACATGGAGCTGAACGTGCGCGCGATCCCCGGCTCGCACCGGTTCCTCGCGACGGCGGCGCCGCACCACGGCCAGGCCTTCGGCTCGCTCGTGCTCATCGACCCGCTCGTGCCCGACGACGACCGCATGGCGCCGGTCAAGCGGCTCACCCCCGAGGTGGATTTTCCCGAGAGCCAGGGCGGAACCGAGTCATTCGGCGAGGCGTGGCCGCTCTCCGAAGACTACTACCTCTGTTCCTACGATCCGGTGCAGGTCCCGGCCCTCAACCCGGCCGGCATGGGAGCTCCGGGCGACCCGGGCACGGGATATCCGGACCGGCCCGCCCCGCGCAATCCCGACCCGAAGGGCTATTACGGTCTCTACCTCGTGGACAGCCGCGGCAACCGCGAGCTCATCTATCGCGATCCCGAGATCGGATGCCTGCACCCGATTCCGATGGTCCCGCGCGCGTTGCCTCCGGTGATTCCCGACGGCTCTGACCGCCTGGCGGCCGATCGACCCGCGGAGGCCACCGTTTTCGTGGCCGACGTGTACCGGTCAGACCGGGCCTGGCCCGCCGGCACGAAGATCGGCGCACTCCGCGTTTATGAGATCATCCCCCAGTCGATTCCCTCGAACTCCACGGCCCACACGGGCGTGCCCATCCCCGATACGGCGTCGGTGAACCTGGCGCGGGCGATCCTGGGAACCGTCCCCGTGGAGCGAGATGGGAGCGCCCACTTCACCGTCCCCGCGCGCCGTGAGCTGTACTTTCAGGCCCTCGACCAGGACGGGCTGGCCGTCACCTCGATGCGGTCTGGCACGCACTTCCAGCCCGGCGAGACAGCGTCCTGCCTGGGCTGTCATGAGCCGAGGCACCAGAGCCCGGCCAGCTCGCGCGACGCGACGCCGTCCCTGGCCATGCGGCGCCGGCCTTCGCAGCCGTCCCCCGATGTCGACGGCACGAACCCGTTCAGCTACCCGCGGCTGGTCCAGCCGGTGCTCGACCAGTACTGCGTCTCTTGCCACCAGAAGAGCGCGGGGAAGGCCCCCGCACTGGCGCGGACCCCGGTCACCTTCGCCGAGGGCTGGCGCCCCGCCACGTACTACGCGTCGTACCTCGAGCTCACCCCCAAGTTCGGCTTCTTCAGCTATGGAGCGAGTGGGTGGCTCGACCCCAAGTTCTATCGCACCACTCCCGGCGAGTTCGGAGCCCGGGCGTCGAAGCTCTACCAGATGCTCAAGAAAGGACATCACGACCTGGTCCTTCCCCAGGACGCCTGGCACCGGCTCTCCGTCTGGCTTGATTCGTGCTCGTTGTTCTACGGCGTATACGAGATCCCGGGCCAGGAGGCCCAGTTGCGAGGTGAGGTGGTGCGGCCGACGCTGGAGTGAGCGAGGGGATCGCAAAGGGCGGTGCGGGCTGCGTCACCTCTGGGCCTGTTCCCACCGATCAAGATCGCGGCTGGGTGGCCCAGATCGCCCCGGTTTACGGCCCCCAGAAGATGGGTGGCGCCGTTCACGGCCGCCAACTTCCTGGCTCATACCGCATCGCCACCCCCCCCGACCCAGATTCCAGCCGGCTCACGAGCTTCAGATTCACGGGCTTCGACAGCCCCGCGAACAACGTCGGCCCGTGACCCGCGAGCCTGGGGTGCACGACGAACTCGTACTCGTCGATCAATCCCAGCTCCGCCAGCGCCAGCGGGAGCCTCACACTGGCGCGATGAAAAGTTGGCCTGGACGACCCTGGCGTCTTGTCCAGGATTTGTTGCGCGGGAACGAGGCCTGTCGGCAAGCCTCGGCTTGCGCC
>NZ_JAALJH010000062.1 GCF_011064615.1 Aquisphaera insulae
CTTTGCCCTTCCATTTTCCTCTTTTTTCTGCCCTCCCGCGTCTCCTTGGCGGGCTGGCGTGGACTCCTTTCCGACCGTCTTACGAATTGCCAAAGATCGTCGGGACGCTCGCGTGGCGGTTGGGCGCGTTGGTACCTTCTGCAGTCTTCCCATCGTCGCTCGTCGATCCTGGATCGGAACGATTCACGCGACGGGCCGGGCGCGCAAGACTCCCCGCTCATCCTAATAAGATCCCGATTTTTCGCCTTCGAGTTTCACGCGGCCGTCGATTTTCCTGACCCGGGGCGAAAATGGGTGCAGGAGGGGCGGACGGGACGGGTCAGCGCCCGCCCTGCTCGACCGGGCGGAAGATCAGGTTGGGATCGTAGGCCGAGCTGGCGGCAGCCATTCCGCCGGCCTTGATCGGGGCCAGCGTGGTGGTCTCGATGCGGCCCGAGCGGGCATTCATCGAGACCAGGTAGGGCGTGCCCTTGATGGACCGCGCGGGACCGGAATCGGCGCCGAGGGTCGGCAGATGGGGGGTGGCGGTCGGGTCGGGGTCAAAGACGTCGCTCCGGTCGCCGATCCAGAAATGGAGGAATGGAGGGCCGAATGGGGTGCTCGCCGGGGTCGAGTAGATCGTGCTCGGGACGACCTCGCCGCGGGCGTTGACCAGGATGTCCACCTCGCCCGAATAGGTGTTGATCGGCAGCCGGGATCGTTCCCTTGTCGTGTTCCAGGTGGACAGGTCGATCACCGTTCCCGAGGGGAGCGTGACCGGAATTCCCCCCGGCGACGGCGATGGTCGCCGCCTGATGACGTAGGGATATTCCCCGAGGTAGGTCTTCCTCAGATCGGGGCCCGCCTTCTCCTCCTCTCCCTCCGCGGTTTCGTCCACGAGGCCGTTGTGGTTGTTATCGATTCCATCGAAACCGTCGTCGATGAAGCCGTTCCCGTCGTCGTCGCGCCCGTTGACGAGGAACAGGTAGTCGCCTTCCACAAACTGCATGGACTCGGCCAGGAACAGGACGAGAGGGCTCCTGACCCCCGTGAAATCCACGCCCGGCTTCCCGCAGTTGACGAACATTTCGGGGTTCGGCGTGGTCATCGGTCCCACGACGGTGTACCAGGTCCCAACCCCGCCGATCTGGATCCGATCTCCGACGCGAATGTTCCAGAACCAGCTCGTGGGTGGTCTCATCACGCTCGTGGCAAGGTCGACCGAGCATTCCTGGATCATGAGGAGCCTGTCCGGGTACGGATACACCTCGGAGGATGACCAAGGTAGCTTGCCCGGGAACCCCCGCCTGTAGGACTCATAGTTGGCACCCCATCCGACGACGAGCCCCTCCGAATAGTCCGGTGCCACCTCGATCGGGATGATGCGGTTGGCGCAGAGCGGCTTCGAGGGATCAATCGAGCCGTCGGACAGGCGGGAGATCGGAAAGGCCGGATCGAGCAGCAGGCGGATGCCGTGCGGCCGGCCCGTGGCGATCGCGGCATCTCGGGCTCCGACAAGGGCCGCTTGCAGCGATCGAGCGGCGGCAGCCGTCGCCGTCGATCCGTGCGAGACGACGGTCAGGCCGATGGCCGAGACGATGCCGATGATGGCGATGACCACCAGCAGCTCAATGAGCGTGAACCCTCGGCGCAGGCCCCGATCGGGGCCATACCGGCGACTGATGCGCATCATGGTGCTCTCCTCCGCCGGCGCAGCAGCACACCGGCGAATCCCCGGGTCGTCCTCCTTGAAGCACCCTAGAACACGATCCCGCCGCGTGAGAACTCGAGCCCGGCGAATGGACCGGAGTGCGCCTCGATGCGTTCGACACGGAACGCCGGCAAAACGGATCGGCGCAAGAGCATCCTCACGCGGGAGTGCCAACGTCGGCACTCAGGCTCCCATCATGACATCGACGAATGCAGAGTAAAGACCCTGCTGCTGAAAGCGAAAAACCCGCCAGCCTGCACCGAAGGGGTGAGGCTGGCGGGCTTCTGATACCCGGTCGTCGAACGAAGGACGCAACGCTTGAGGGCAGCTTGGAGGATCAGCCGCCGATGTCATCCTGGCTGACGGGGAGCTGCTTGAGACCCTTGTAGGTCGTGCCAACCGGCGGCGGCAGCTTGCTGCCGGCGGGGCTGACGATCTTCGAGAAGACGATGCCGCTGATCGTGTTGCGGATGAAGTGGACGGAGCCGTCGCACATCGCCGCATTGAAGCCGGTGGGGTGTCCGCTGTTGATGAACGGGAAGGACCCCTTGATGGTCAGGTTCTGACCATAGCCGATGTTCTCATACGTGCCGGGCTTGTTGGCCCATTCCCAGTCCGGCCCGTCCGTCTGCGTCCCGGACGCGGTATCGGTGACCGGGCCCAGGCTCATGGTCGAGCAGGTTCCCGCCGTGCCGCAGACGTTGTCCGAGGCGAGGAACGAGGTGAAGTTGGGGTGCGGGCAGGCCCAGTTGGCGTCGATGTTGGGAAGCATGCTGGCGCCCGCGGGGGCGTATCCGGCCAGGGTGTTCTCGCTGAGCAGGAGCGTGGTGCTCATGCCATCGACGACGCCGCTGACGGTGGTCTTGACGTTCCAGGGGAAGTTCACCGCGCTACCGCCGGCGACGCTCGAGGGCATCACCGAGGCGGGGAACATGACGCCGAGCTTCTGGCCGATGCCCTGGTTGGTGAGCCAGGGGGCGCCGTTGGTGACGGTCGGCAGCCACGAGAGCACGGTCGAGCCGTTCGCCGGGGCGCCGTCGGTCATGCCTCCGACCCACTGGGTCGGAGCGGCCGGGAAGCGGGTGAAGCCGCTGTTGACGACGTAGCTGTTGTTGCCCTGGTTGTCCTGGGCGTTGAGGTCGTCCGGGCAGCGGAGGATGGCGAGCGCCGTCTTGGAGATCGTCAGGTTGCTGACGGCGGTGCCGGCGGTCTGGTTCGTGGAGAGATAGGGGCTCTCACGGTCCCAGGCGTTGGCGAGCTCGACATTGTCGAGGTACTGGAGGATGTCAACCACCCAGCTCCGGGCATAGCTGGCCGGCACCGAGCCGGTCGGGTTGTTGATGGCGGTGTAGATCGACGAGGTCGTGGGGTCCGTCGTGTTGACGGTGGTCGCCTCGAAGAACGTGCCGGAGGCGGGGAACGCGTTCTTGGCGGTGGAGAACTGCGTGATGGCCAGCGCAACGTTCTTGAGGTTGTTCTGGCACTGGGCGCGGCGGCCGGCCTCGCGGGCCGAATTGATGGCCGGCAGGAGCAGGCCGACGAGCACGCCGATGATGGAGATCACCACCAGCAGCTCGATCAGGGTGAAGCCTCGACGACGACGGGGGGTCATGATCGGTCCTTTCTTGGGTTGACGACGGGATCAGGTTGATTCTAGACGGCTCCGCCGGCCTCGAACAAGATGCTATGCTGGACAGCCGGCGGCGAACTCGTCCGGTCCGAGTACCGGAGCCAGCCGCGCTCTTTATTGCTAAGGATACGCGAGAGCGAGGGTTCCCTCCGAGAAAACTCGTCGATCACTCAATTCTCTGGCGATAGACCACGGCCGGGCGGAAACTGCCGGGCGTATTCGGATCGAAGCCCGTGAGCTTCAATCGGTTCACGATGAAGAAGGCGCGATAGCGGGTTGCCTGGCCGACGGCGGCGCCGATCTCCGGGCCCATCAGGTCGAAGGCCAGGACGGGAGCGGTTGCCAGCATGCCGAGGTCCCCTTCGCGCTTGACCTCGAAGAATCCGATCGTGATCCAGACCGCGTACTGATGTGTGCGCACGGTGGTCAGGTTCATGACCTTCTGCAACATCTCGGTCCGCCAGTAAGGGCTCTGGCTCAGGTCCGGCTTCGGGGTCACATTCGATCCCAGGTACACGCCCGTGGCCGGGATGCCGGGGGCCGGCGCATTGCCCGACCAGAAGATGTTGGGATAGCCGCTGTTGGCGTACAGCCCGCCGGTCAGGACCGGGAGGGCACCGTTCGCGGCCGTCAGGGCCCGATTGACGAATGGATCTCCCGAGTCGCTCGCGTTGCTCTGAGGCGCCGTCGGCGGCAGCGTCGGGGGCGTGCCGAAGGCGTTCGAGCCGTAGGCGTCCGGCGGCTGGAAGAGGCGCCGCGGGGGGATCGGCGGCGGCATCGTCATGGTCACGGACGTGGCCGGCGTCGAGTTGTAGATGTTGATTCCCGGCTGATACGTGTTCGTGGGTCCGTAGACGCCCGCGGTGGCCACGGAACTCACCGGGCCCCAGGGATTGAGGTAGGGATTCCTCAGCCCCGGGTCGCCCACGTACCCGGCGGTGGTATTGCTGAAGTAGTATCCCGCGGGCGTCCCCGTGGGGGCCGTGTAGCCCAGCGCCGGCGTCGACGTCGCCGTCGGCGGCAGGTTGGCGGGCCTCATGATCGTGTAATCGATGTCCGGATAGCTGAGCGAGTGGAACGGCCGTTCCGTGTTGTTGGCGCCGAAGAGGAACCGGTCGCCGCCGTGGCGGAGGTAGAGGAACTGGGCGAAGGCCGCCTTCATGCCGTTGTAAGCCCCGCCGCCGTGGCCCACCGGGTCGTTGGCGACGATGCCGGGATGGGAGCTCGCTCCCCACATCGAGTACGACGTGCTCGGCGCCCCGCCCGACTTGGACGAGGTCACGATCTCGGGGGTGACTCCCGGTCCCCCGGAGACCTGGGCGAAACTGAGCAGCGTCTGCGTGAAGGAGTCCGTGTTGCTCAGGGCGGCGCCGTTCGTGATGTTCACGGACTGCGAGCCGAAGACCGCGAAGAAGACCTCCTCGTCGATGATCAGGTTGAGGTTCACCTGGCCGGCCCGGGCGTCCTGCCGCGCCCAATCGAAGTTGGTCCCCGCCGCGACCGTGCCGATGGCGCCGATCGCCTGGCTGGGCACCTCGAAGAACTCCATCATCTTGAACCAGCCGTCGGCCGCGTGGCCGCCCACCTTGCCGCCGGGGTCGTTTCCGATCGCCGGCACCGGGGCCGTGGTGTTGCCATAGCCCGTATAGAAGAACTTGTCGACCAGGTAGGGGAAGGTCCGCGGCTGGGACACGGTCCCCGCCGTCGGCACCGGCGCCCGCAGGGCCGCGTTAGGCGACGTCGGCGCGGCGGATGGCGTGGTCGCCGCCGTGGGGGGATTCGGGGGCATGGTCGACGGCACCGGGAACGTGATCGGCACAGAGGCCACCGCCCCGGTAGTCGGCGGCATAGGCGCCAGCTCCACGAACTGCTTGGTGAACAGGCCGGGGGGGCAGCCGGGGACGAGCAGGAGCTCGGCCACGCTCGTGAAGTCCCGGTCGTTGAAGGGGAAATAATCCCAGAGTTCCGACTGGTCGTTCATCAACCCGAACGTGTGGTACATCTGCCTCGTGATGGCGCCGTTTGTCGTCCCGTCGTTGTAGTTACCAACCGTCGAGGCCGAGGTGGGTGCGGCCATCTGCTCGGAATACCCGTAGGGAGTGTAGAGTGGCGCGACCCCCGTCGTGGTATCGCTGGGCAGCCGGACGGCGTGCCCCCCGCGGAACGGCTGACAGCGCTGGCTGGAGCAGATCCGCTGAGTGCCGAGGTTGATCGTGGGTGGAGATCCGGATGCGATCGTCCCGCCCCCTTCCGAGAAGGCAAAACGCATCGCATCGACAACCACCATCGGGTTGTAGCCCGCGATCGCCGGATTCGGCTGCGGGGGCGCGAACAGGTTGGCGGGCCGCCTCAGGCAGGCCCAGTAATACTGCGCGCCGCCCGTGGGCGGGGCGGCCGTGATCTTGGCGGGATACGCCTTGGTCGGGATTCCGACGGCCGTGCCCTTGGTATCCGTCATCCCGTTGGTCCAGGCCGGCGGGATGACCGTAGTGGGCACCGTCGCCGGCGGGGCCGTGGAGCTGAACGGATCGAAGGCCGAGTTCAGCGTGCCGACCAGCGGGATGACCGGCGTGGCGGCCACGGACGGCGGGGCGCTGCCGATCGTGTAGAAGTAGTTGGTCGGGAAGTCGGCCGCCGAGAACGGGCTTCCCGCGGCCGCTACGGGTGCCCCGTAGGAATAGAGCGGCGGCAGTTGCACGGTCCCCGTGGTCAGGGCCGGGGAGAACAGGGGCGTCGCCCCGGTCGCCTGGTTGAATGGCATCTGCCCGTAATACCTCGCCGTGACGATCGGCTGGAGCTGCCCGACGTAGGGGTCGGGTCGGCTGACCGGATCGTCGCCGGCGATGACCATGTCGTAATTCGCGACCGACAGGTCAAGCTGGGACACGTCGGGCGGATTGGCGATCGTGGGGTTGAAGCTATTTGCCGGCAGGAAGCTGATGGCGGACTGCGAGAGCGTGTTCACCAGCTCCACGATGAAGCGATTGGACCTGTTGGCCGCGCCCGTCCCGTTCATCAGGTACGAGCTCGCCATCGCCTCGTTGATCGCGACCGGGTTGTATTCCATCCCAAACTGGTGGAGCGGGATCACCGGCGACCCGGCGGCCACCGTCGCCCCGGCCGGGACCAGGTAACTCGGCTTCATGGGGGTCGTCGAGGCGTCGCCCAGTACCATCATCACGTCCGGGTTCTGGAAGTGCGTCATCGTGCCGTCCGGGTCGCGGAAGTCGATGACGTTGACCAGGAACTGGCTGAGCTGCGCCTTCTCCTCGGGCGTATCCGTCGCCTTCGGCGGCAGGACCGACTTGAGCAACTGGTAGGCGTCGCTGATCCACTTCCGACGAACCGGCTCGTCCGGGTCGTTCGAGACCGGCAGCGGCATGTTGAGGTTGATCTTCCGGTCCCGGTGCGCCAGCGACGGCGTTGGCAGGCTCAAGTTACGCAGGCTGGCGTCGGCCGTCGGCGAGGAAAATTGCCGGTTGTTCGGGAACGCGCTGTTCGGATTGTCCGGGGCCCACGAGAAGACGTTCGACTCCCACACGTCGGTGGAGAAGAGCCGCCTTCGCCGCTGGGCGTCGACCGCGTTCGCGAAGCTGATGGGGGCAAGCTGGGGCAGCCTGCTCGAGAGCGAGGAACCGTCCACGTCCTGCTGGCGATAGAGCCATTCCAGGTCGCCATAGCCGAACGCCTGGTCTGCCTGCGCGTTCGGATTATAGAGGTTCATCTCGTCCGCATCGTTCAGGCCGTCCGACGACTTGCTCGCCATGGCAGTGGCGTCATAGGTCGGATACTGGATCGGAAACAGGTGGCCGGCGGTGTCCAGGGTCCTGTTGACGGGCATGCCTCCGCTCCGCTGGAACTGGAAGGTCCAGGTCCCGCTCGGCGTGTGCCCCGGCCCCCCGCCCGCGATCACGGGCGGCAACCGGAAGAACTCGAAGGCATGCAAGGGATTGTTGGTCACGTCGGGGAGATACGTCGGGAAGGGAAGACTGTTCGGGTTGTTCGTCGGCCCGTTGGTGTAGAAGTAATTCCCCGTGGTTCCGCTGACGGGGTAGTAGACCTCCCCCGTGGTCGGCGGCGTGGACGCTGAATAGGGCGTGACCGACCCCGGCGTCCCGGGGGGGCGATAGTAGCTGGAGAATCTCACCCGGCCGAGTGCGTCGGCCCCGGCCTGGTAGGTCGTCGTCCACGGCGTCACCGAGCCGGTCCCGTTGATGTCGGCCGGGGTGACGAACCGCCGCATCCGGTCCACGGGGAGCAGCAGGGCGCCGGCGGGGTCGTAGGCGTCCGAATCGGCCACCTCTCCTCCATGACCGAGCGGGGCCGGATCAAAGCCGTTGTAATTGTCGTCGGCCGCGTCGCGGGCCGTGCCCGTCAGGACGTCCGTCGAGTCGTACGAGTAGCCGGCGCGGACGGGATTCAGATAGGTGGCCCGAACCGGGTTGAGGTAGCCGCCGATGGCCGGCGGGCTGGGGGCCGACGGCGCCTGGATCCCTCCCGGCACGGAGCCCGACTCGCCCCACCGGCCCGGGACCGAAGGCGTCAGCCGCAGGACGACGGGCGCGTTGTCCGGGTCGACGCCGTAGGCCGTGTCGTTCGGATCGGCGACTCCGTTCGGCATGGCCAGCGGGTTCTGCGTGGCGCTCCCCGAATTCTGCTGAGAGAATACGTAGTTCTTGTCCGCGTCGGTCATGGTCCCGAAGGTCGACGTCGTGGGGGGCCTGGTCCCCGCGAGCAGGTTTCGGAGCTGAGAGATCCGGACGTCGACGCCGGCGTTGTCGACCTGCGTGTTGACCATGGTGTCGGTCGAGACACCGAGCGGATAGTTGAACGCCGCGGCGACGTCGTAGTTCGGGTCGAAGGCATTCTGCAACGCATAGCTCGGGTCGATCTCGCTGACCGAATTGCCGAGATGCGAGGCGTGGTAGGCACCGTTCCCGTAATGGTAAGTAGGGCTCACCGTCGGGAACGGAATGCCGGGATTGATGCTCCCCGCCAGGTTCCCCGCCGAGTTCAGCGGGATCCGCCCGTTGAGGCCGATGACCATGAAGGCGAAGAGGGGCTTGAAGAGATGGCCCTGCGCGTTCCTCCTGGGCGGATAGCCAAGGTCCACCCAGACCGAGTCCGTGGTGCCATCGCCGTCGTTGTCGACGTCGAAGTTGAGCTTTTTGGTGGTCGCATCCGGCACCAGGTCGGGGAAGGTTGCCGAGTCGTGTCCATCGGCGGCGCGAGGCCGGAGGATCCGCGAGGCGGAGTTGGCCCAGTTGCCGACGGCGTTGGATTCGTAGGTGGCGTTGGCGGTCCCGCCCCAGTCGTAGACCGGGACCGTGGCCCCCGGATCGATGCGGATCGCGGCCGGTCGGTGGAAGGAGGGGATGATCACCTGGCCGTCGGCGCTCTGCATGGCCAGGAACCAGTTCTCGAGATCGGCCGCGTCGTAGTCCTCATCCATGCCCTGAGTGGCCGGCGACTGGCCGTTGAAGCGGAAATTGCCCCGAGAGGACAACGCCCCGATTCCCGGGCCGTTGAACGCGTGCATCCACCGACCATCGAGCACAATCTGGTAGGGGGGCACCGGGTTGGACCCGCCAAGGTTGAAGTTGGCCTGGAGCAAGTAATAGGCGGCCGCAGGGACCGTCGTGCCAAGGTTCGGGTTGTACAGTGATGTCCCTGATTCGGTCGCGGTGATCTTCACATGGAAGACCAGGTAACCCGACGGAGAAGTCACATCGAGGATCTCCAGCGACGAATCGACCGCACCGGGCACGTGCGCTCGCATCGTCCACCGGGTGAAATCATATCCATAGAACGCCGGGTCGCCGAGCTGGATGTTTGTCGTCAAATATGTGTCGGCGCCGGTCGTGCTCGAGGCCGTCACCGTCAGGAACGTGCCGTTGGTCGGATGGGCGTCCACGTAGCCGTTCCGATTGGCATCGTTGCCGTACATGTCACGGGCCATGCTGTGGCCGCGGATGGCCGAGCGGACGTCGGCCGTATCGCTGATGAGCTGGGCCAGCGCGTAGTCCATCAGCTCGTCGCTGGGGGGCTGCAACTTCGACTGGACGAAGCTCCGGGCGCTCTGGCGGGCCTGACCGGAGAACGTGGCGAAGGTCACGCCGATCAGGGCCATCAGACCGAGCAGTCCGAGGACGAGGATCAGGATGACCCCTCGTCTCCGGAGCCGGTTTCGCGTCGAACTGGCGAGCATGATCGTGCCTCCCGGTCTTGCAGGACACCCTGCACTCACACCCGATAGCTTACAGCTTATCGGTGAAATCCTGACGAATCGTCAATGTCTTGATACGCTGGTTGGTCGGGTCGGTGACGCGTACCTGGATCTGGATCCCCCTCAGGGGGGCCGGATACGGCGGCGGGTACGACGGGTAGACCGGCGGCGAGAGCGGCGGCCCCCAGGGGAAGCCGTTCATCGTATCCGAGGGATTGGCCTTGTTGAGGTAGACCCCGTTCGCCGGCGCCCGCGTGTAGTCGGTGGACCACGAATCCCACACCCGCCGCAGCCGGACCACGCTCGCCGTGTTATCCCCCACGTTGCTCGAGTATTCAGGGTAACCCGCGTACTCCGGCGTGAACGACGTGGGGCTGATGTAGGTCGGGTTGGGATACGACGCGTCGAGGCGGTTGTCGTTCACGAGCGGAGGCATCCGACCTTCGTGCGCGAACGTCTGCTTGAACGTATCGAAATTGAGATAGTTCCACGTCGTGACCGTCGGGGTCTGGTTCAGATAGGGGGGATAAGTCGTGATCCCGGTAATCCGCGCATCGTCTCCCCAGCCGAGATCGGCGTAGTCGCCGCGGCAGAGGTCGTAGGCCTTCACATCGAAGCTGCGGACGCCCGTCATGATCAGGTCGTCCTCCCAGCTCAACTGCCAGAGCGCAGCCTGGTTGATTGCCGCCCCGCCCCAGAAGTAGCTCATCTTCCCAAGCGAGTCGGAGAACAAATCGGGATTTCGCCGATAGATCCCGAAATCCCCCGTGAAGCCGTCGTACCGCATGGGCGGCAGGAAGTTCACATCGTCCGTGGTGGGAAAGACATTCGCCGGGCGGGGCGGCAGGCCATAGGGCTGGCTCAAATTCACGCCATTCACCTGCCAGGATGGATCGACCCAGTTCGGGGAGAGAGTCTCTCGCCACGTCGGGAAGCCCCACCACGTCGTGTTGTAGATTGTGCCCGTCGCGGCCGCGCCGAAAGGAGGTATCGGCAGGCTGTCGCCCAGGTCGACCGGATGATGGTTGAGTCCCTGGAGGTACAGGAGCGGATTGGTGTCGAAGGCCACCGCGGAGTTGGTCGCCGCGTTGTAATACTGAGGATTCGGCGAATGGATCCAACCGTAAGGCGCCACGCCTCCGTCGAGAAGCTGCGGCCAGCTATAGGCACCGGGAAACACATACGGGAATCGGACGCCGACGGCGTATCGACCGAAGCTCCCGTAGAAGGGCTCGTAGATCAGTTGGCCCGCCCCGACCGCGTGTCCGTACGCCTCGGGGTAGAGTGTCGGGTAATAGTCGGGGACGTTATCGCCGTTGACGTCGTCGGCCACGTTGTCCGGGGACGTCACCGACGGGTTAACGTTCGAGAGGAAGTCGTTGGCGAAGCGCTGATGGAAGGCCCGGTTCTCGCGGTTCGCCAGGTGCCCCAGGGTGTTCAGGACGATTGCATTGTGACTGAGCACGATATTCGGATCCGGGCCGGACGGCGCCGGATGGGCCGAGAAGTCGTTCATCCCCTGCCAGCTCGTCTGGAGCGACCCGCCCAGAGCATTGGGCAGGAAATTGAAGCTAACCGTCCCGCCGACACCGTTGCTGATCGTCCCCTGATTGTTCGTCCCCCCGGTGAAAGACTGCGTCGGCACGATCGTGGATTGCCGCTCGGGCGCGACCAGCAGGACGCGCCGGTAGAGGTTACCATTCCGCAGGAAGTAGATGATCTCGGCGAACTCGCTGGTCACTGTGATCGGCTGATAGGGGGCGTTGACCAGGCCAGGGAAGCCATGGGGAGGTATCCACATCCTCCCCGTGAACGGCTTGCCCGCGGGGGCCTTGGCCGTGAACCGGATGTAGTCGTCCCCATCCTCTCCCTGGCCGTCGGCGAACTCGTTCTCCCCGTACTCGAAATACCCCGGATTGTTGGCCGGATCGTTGGGCGGCGTCATCTTGCAGGTGACGCCCGAGAGGTCCATTCGGAGAGTCGTGTCGAGCTGGCGGAGCTGGTTTTCCAATTCCTGGTAAACCTGCGCGGAGTTCAGCGAGCTCGTCGCCGCCTGGAAGATCTTGACGACGGCCGTCATCATGAGCAGCAGCACCGCCAGGGTGACGAGCATCTCGATGAGCGTCACGCCGCGCCGGCTGTGAGCCCCATGTCGTCGGTCGATTCGATGAGATCGTTTCACGTCGTGGTCCCCGAGCGAAGGCCGTCGCCGGCATGCCTGTGGCCGAATGGGAATTCCTACCTGAGGAAGAAGGACTGCGGAATCACGTTGACCACATGAGGCGCGACGAGAACTGCATTTCGATAGACCGGGGCCCCGCCTGGCTGGAGGAGGGTCCGGGCCTCGAGCTTGCGATCGACATACACGACCATGGCTCGGTAGCCGCCGAGGGGGTCGTTCTGAACCGGCCCCAGCTTCTGGACCTGATACCAGATGCAACGCTGGGCCGGGAGGTTGTCCCACTCGCCATTGTTGAGCATGTTGGGGACACCGCCGAGGACTCCGCTGACCGGATCCGGGAAATTGGAGCAACGGAGGTTGGCCACGCTCTGGACCCGTTCGTAGGTCACGTCCGCAATCCAGTTCCCGACCTTGATCACGGGGTCTTCCATCCCCGCAGGCCAGCGGACGAGGACGACGCGATCCGCGCCTGACGCATAACCCACGGCGTAACCGGGGGCCGTGACCACGTTCTGGCTGTAGCCGAAGATCCCCTCGTAGACCATCTCTCCCGATGCCTGGTAGACGCTCGTGCCGGTGTTTCCCGCCGGCACCAGGTCAAGCCCGAAGGCACGGTTCTCGAAGATCACGACGTTCCCGTCGAACGCGGCCCCGTTGGCCGTGTTGGTCTGGCGACCCGTGATCATCCAACTGAACCGCCAGTCAAACGTCACCTGAGGACTCCCCAGGCTGTCGTTGCCGGAGATGCTGAAGTCCGGCACGACGGGGCTCGCCTGCGGGATTACAGTCGGATCCTGGACCACCATGTCCTCGGGCGATACGAAGATCCCCGGGACGGTGCTTGCGGACGGCATCACCGGCATGACGAGGTTTCCCGCCGCATTCGTATAGGCCGGTCGGTTGAAATTTGTCAGCCGCTGGAGGCCGTGGGCGCTGGGCTCGCCGTTGCCGTCGTAGTCGGAGGGGATGACCGTCCGGAGGACATTCCCCGCCGCGAACCGCGCCTCGGGCGTCATCCCCGGAGTCGTGGCATAGCTTGGATTGTGGGTATCCTGGAGATAGATCCCCCCGTTGACGTGGTCCGTCTGCCATCGCCACAGGGGATCATAGGCGAAGGGAAGCCCGCGATTGACGGCAACCGCCCCCTGCGGGGAATAGATCGGCCCATTCACATAGTATGGATCGACCGTGTAACCGGGCGTGTCCTGCAAGAGCGGGTTGAAACTGCCGTCTCCCGCAGGGTCCAGAGACGCCTTCACGGGCGAATAGAACCACCGATTGAAACTCCCGGCGGCCCACGGGGCCGGCGGGTAGGAATTCAGGAAGTCCGCCGCCGCGAACGTGTCCGCACGGAATAGTCCCCGCGCCGCAATGTCGGCCGCCGCCGACTCGGTCAGGTAGGCCGAACGCGACTGGCGCTGGGCCTCTCGTAGGCGAAGCAGCCCAAGCGGGAAGAGCGTCGCCAACGAGACCAGTCCGATACCGATGATCATGATCGAGATCAACACTTCGGTGAGCGTGATCCCCGGTCGACTGGAGTGTACCCGGGGTGCGGCGGAGGACCGACCGTGAGCTTTTTCCTGTAGCCGGATCATTGGTTGGCCCCCCTGACACCCTGCTGGGCTTCCAGGAACGGGAGATTGAGGTTGTACGCCGTCCCGTTCGCGGGGTTCGCCGGATCGTCGAACCGCGGCGGCGTGTTGATCACCATCCGGCCGGTCCGTGAGAAGATGGTCATCAAACTGCTCTCACCCTTGAGCTCAGCCCGGCCGGTCGCCGCCGCCGGCAGGGTCAAGCCGGACGGGATCGGTAGCGCCCAGGGTACGGTTGCCGACACCGCGGCAGGCGCGACCACGTCACTCCGCTCGGCCAGCCAGAGGTGAATGAACGACCCGTTCAGCCCGAACGAGGAGGGCGAGGAATAGATGGTGGTGGGGACCACGGCTCCGTCCGGATAGACCATCAGGTCCACGTTCCCCGAGAACGGGTTCAGGACCTGGGACGACGTGGGCGCCGCGGTCGAGGCCCCAAGGGTGATCGCCGGAAGAGGGAATCGCGAGCGCTCACGGGTGCTCGCCCAGGTCGTGGCATCAATCACCACGTTCGACGGAAGTGACAATTCGCGTGAACCCGAGCTCGGGATCGGCCGCCTCGTGATCGTGTAAGGCTGGTTGAGGAGGCCGGTCGTGGGGGGGTTCGGCGGGATCGGAGGAAGGCTCAGTACCGTCGAGTTCACTCCCGCGAGTCTCCCCCCGATCGTGCCGATCCACGTCTCGGTCTCGGTCCATTCGGCCGGTTCGTCGATCGTGTTGTTAAAATTGTTGTCGATGCCGTCCCAGCCGTTGTCGATGAATCCGTCCGGGACTGGCGTGTCGTCGTCCTGCCCGTTGATCAGGAAGAGATATTCCACGCGAAAATCGATGCCGGCCGTGAACCCCTTCGGCAGATAGGTCCGCAGGAGCTGGGTCGGAGATCCGGCCGGTCCATCGTTCACGAAGAGCTCGGGGTTGAACTGGACCATTGGACCAACGATTGTATAAATATGCCCGCTATCCGCGATCCGGATCTTGTCGCCGATCCGGACGTTCCAGAACCAGGAGGTCGGCGTATTGGCCAGGCCAACCGGTGAGCTCGTGTCGATGGGACATTCCTCGACCATCAGCACTTTCACCGGGTTGGAGGCATAAAGGACGTAGGGCAAATGTGCTGCCGGCGGATAGGTGCTCATCGCCGCGGGGAACGGCGAGAAAAGCGGCAGATCCTTGATGATGCTGACCATGCCCTCGGTGTAGTCTGGGGCCGACTCCAACGGCATGATCCGGTTGAATGCCAGCGGCAGGTTGATATCCACCATGTTCGTGGACGGATCGATGCCGCTGATGGTCGGGTCGGAGATCAGCCGGACCCCCGTGGGCGAGCCGGTGCGGACCGCCGTGTCTCGGGCGGCGACCATGGAGGCCTGAAGGAGCCGAGCGGCCTCGCTCACCTGGCGGTGACTCACCGCCGAGATGATCGAGGGGAGCGTCACGGCGCTGACGATCAGGATGATCAGGATCACGACCAGCAGCTCGACGAGCGTGAACGCCCGATGCCGCCGGCGCCATCCCATCCGATCCGGGAACGGAGAGTTGATCCCGCGGAAGCACTTCATCAGCCCGACCCTCCGATCCCGCCCGTGGATTGAACGTTCTGATTCGTGATGTCGTCCTGGGCGGCCTGGAGCACGTCGGACGTCGACGGATGCTCCGGGTCGGCGGCCGGGCTGTAACCGATCGAGGTCGCGGCGGAGATCGACGCCGTCGAGACGAAATCGACCGCCGGTCCCGACGTCCCGTTCCACCCGAAGGGCATCGCGCCATTCTCATTGGCGAGCAGGCGCAGCGCGATCTGATCCGTGGAACCCAGGGAGTTCAGGTACGCGCTGCTGTAGAGGAAAACCCCCGGCACCTTGTCCTCGCCGGCCGAGAGGACCAGGAACTTCGTGTAGAAGGCACGGCGAGAACCCCCGGCCCGGTCCCAGTCCAAGCCTCCTCCCACGGGCGTGGTCGCGTCCGAGAGCCGGTGGAAGTATGAGGCGAAGAAATGGGCCGCGCTGCTCATCCCGGGCGGGCTGGCGATCCCCACGACCGGCGCGATCGGCGAGGCGCCATTGGCCGCGAGCCCTCCACTCCCCGAAGTCGACCACCAGGCCGGCGCCATGAGCTGCTGGTTGAGGTCGAGCGGATTCTGCTCGCGCTGGTCGTAATTGCCGCCGTTGCCCGTATTCGGATCTCCGTAGGGCGGGACCAGAGTCCAGGACTGCCCGGTCGTCGCGATCATGCGCTGCCCGCGCTGCAGGTCCGAGTGGTAGAGCAAGGGCCAGCGGAAGAACTGGAGCGGCTCGCCCCAGGCATCCACGAACTCGGGAAGGCCGTCGCCGTCGGTATCGCGGACCTCCCGGTCGGTGAAATCGTCCCGGTTGAAGACCGACCCGAGCGGCCCCACCCCCTCGACGAGGAGGGCATAGAGCATCTCGGCCCTGGCGGTCTTGTGCGTGTGCGCCGCCAGCTTGGTGACGATGGCCGACCTGTCCGTGGCGGAAACGCCGTTGAACCACTCGGCGAAATCATCGACCAGGCCGTTGCCGTCGTTGTCCACCATGTCGTAGCCCCGGGTGCTGATCCCCAGGCCCTTGTAAAGGGCGGCAGCCGCCGGGTAGGACGCTCCGTTGATGCCCGAACCGGTGAAGCCGAACTCCGGGTGGGTCGAGACAAGCCGTCCGCTCTGCGGGTCGATGTGTCCATCCCCGAACCCGGACGTCCAGCCGTAAGTCGCACCAAGGTTATTACGCGGCCCGGTCACCATGTGCCCGAGGGGGAGCATGTAATTCCCGCCGGTCACGAGGGCCGTCCCAGGGAAAGGCAGGCCCGTAAACTGGATCGCATAAGATCCGCTGTACGAATTGGGATTGGCGACGAAGGACGGATCCAGATAGAAGACGTCGGGCATCTCTGCCCTGATGAAGTCGAAAGCGGCGATCACCTGGGCACGCTGAAGCGTCAGGCATTTCGGATTCGGGGCACCCGAGGACAGATCGATGGCGGCCGGGAGCATGATCGGCCCACTATCCGCCTCCGTCCCCAATCCGGCCGGGTAAATGCCCGCCAGGTAGGCATGGGCATAATTCGGCGTCGGCAGGTTTTGAAGCAATGCATCAAGGCGGTCGTTCAATCCCGATTCGAGCTTGATGATCAGGGACTGGGTGGCTCGTTCCTCGGCGCGACGGATTCCATCCATGGCCGACTTGAGGATGAACATCAGGATGATGCCGATGATCACGATGACCGCGAGGAGCTCCACCAGGGTGAACCCCGGGGGACCACCGGCGATGGCCTTCCCACGCGTCTGGCCCGAGACTGATCGCATATCCGCAACCTCATTCCTCAAAGCCCGATCCCGACGCCTCTCCACCGACCCCGCATGATCGTCGCACTCGCATCCGTCGATCAATCGAGGCGTCCGTTGTGGAAGTTGGTGATGTTGTCTTTCTCCAGCGATCGGACGCTGGTGTCGGTCGTTCCGGCGATGCGCGTGGCATCGAACGGGAGGACCTGGGAATTGCTCTCGGCGCTGTATTGGCCGCCGACTCCATACTGGCCGTCGACTCCCGATGAGATGATCTGGAACGACTGGGCATTGATGAAGCTGATGGCGCCGGACGCTGGGTATGAAGAGGTCGATGTGTAGGGATTGGGAGCCGGGGAGATGCAGGAGGTTGCATTGTTGTAGAGCGGGAATCCCACCCGGAAGCCCAGGGCGATGGGCCCGTCCCCGGCCGGCGCCGTCTCCGCCAAGTTCACGTCATTCGGGTCGTACCCGTTGTTGCCGTACGAAGAGAAGTAGACGTAGAAATTGATGGGGGCCGACGCGGGTGCCACCGGCGCCGGATTCCCCTGGGAGTCGAGATACGCGGGATTGAGCGCACCGGTGTGATTGACGTCGAGGAAGAGTCGATTCGGGGAGAACTCGAAAAGAGGCGCCGTCCGATTCGCGTTGTACATGCCAGCGGCCGTCGGATTGGCGTTGCTGAAGGGGTTCTGCGGATCCTTGCCGAAGCCGGAGACCGACACACCCGACGTGGTCGCCAGCGGGATCCCCCCCAGGAAGAAGACCAGGCACTCGTGTCCGTAGAGGATGTATCCGTCGGTATCGAGGACCCCGTTGCCGTTGAAATCGTAGAAGTTGCTCGCCGTGATGCCCGGCGCGGTGCCGGACGTGCTGAACTGGACCCGCGGGAAGAACTTCCGCATCGCGGCCAGGGACCGCTGCGCGAGCTGGCCCCCGGTCATGTCGGTCGTGCCCGCCACCTTGGCCAGGTTGGTGGTGTCCGTCACGGGATAGTAGCCGCGCTCGGAGAGGTATATCCGGCTCGGTGGGTAGTCGCCGTACTTCGACTTGAAGGCCGCCAGGGCCTGGGCGAGCTGGTTGATCTCGGCCCCGGTCGCCGCCGACTTTGCCGTACGCATGGCCGAGTTGATCGCCGGCAGCAATAGCGCGATCAGGAGGGCGAGGACGGCCATCACCATCAGCAGCTCCACCAGCGTGAAGCCGCGGGGGCCTCGCGGGCCGGGACTGGCGTCGATCGGGCGGGGGCGGGTCATCGGGTCGGGTCTCCGTGGAGTGGGGGGCGGGGCGCTGGTTCGGCCCGCCGCGCCGCCGTCGGGTGGAGTTGTCATCCTTTGAA
This sequence comes from Aquisphaera insulae, assembly GCF_011064615.1. Taxonomy (GTDB): domain Bacteria; phylum Planctomycetota; class Planctomycetia; order Isosphaerales; family Isosphaeraceae; genus Aquisphaera; species Aquisphaera insulae. The sequence continues at coordinate 17,952 of NZ_JAALJH010000062.1, forward strand.
TTACGAATGCCACGCGTTTTTTCAAGGGTCGCCGCGGGGCCATTCGGCCCGAATCGCCCCGCGGCGTGCGGCCTCTCGGCCGCCCGGCCCGTCGATCAGCCGGACAGCTTGGTGATCAGGGTGATCAGCGGCAGGAAGAGCGCGATGACGATGAAGCCGATGATGCCGCCCAGGACGACGATCATGATCGGCTCCAGCAGGCTCACCAGCGACTCCACCGCCGTCTCGACCTCCTCATCGTAGTTGTCGGCGATCTTGTTCAGCATGGTGTCGAGCTCGCCCGTCTCCTCGCCGACGTCGATCATGTTCACGACGATGTCGTCCACGATCCGCGACTCGCGGAGCGGCTGGGCGATCGTCTCGCCCTCGCGGATGCTCTCGTAGATCCGCGTGAACGCCCGCTCGAAGACCGCGTTGCCGGCCGTGTCGCGGACGATGTTCAGCGACTCCAGGATCGGCACGCCCGACTGCACCAGCGTCCCCAGCGTCCGCATCGTCCGCGCCACCGTGGACTTCTCGGCGATGGTCCCCATGACGGGGATCATCAATAATATTCGATCGCAGACATAAGCTCCTGTTTTATTTCGATAGAGGAGCTTGATGAAGATCCAGACGAAGATCGGGAACAGGAAGACCAGGTAGAAGTACTTGATCAGGAAGTGGCTGGCCTCGATCAGGAAGACGGTCATGGCCGGCAGCGGCACGCCGAAATCCTTGAAGATCGACTCGAACTTGGGGATGATGAAGTAGAGGATGAAGCCGACGATGATGCACGCGACCGAGATGACGACGATCGGGTAGACCATCGCCGACTTGATCCGCCGCTTCAGGCTCTGGGCCTTCTCCTTGAAGTCGGCCAGCCGCTGGAGGATCGCCTCGAGGGCGCCGCCGGCCTCGCCCGCCTTGATCATGTTGCAGTAGAGCCGGTCGAACGCCTTGGGGTGCTTGGCGAAGGCCTCCGAGAGCGTCATGCCGCTCTCGATGTCCTCGACCACGTCGCCGAGCGAGTTCTTGAGCACGCCCGGCTTGCACTGGCCCTCGAGGATCTTCAGGCTCCGGAGGATCGGCAGGCCGGCGTCCTGGAGCGTCGAGAGCTGGCGGGTGAACGTGCAGAGCTGCTTGGTCGAGATCCGGCCGATGGTGAACGACTTCTTCTTCTTCCGCCCCCCCTTCCTGGCCGCCGCCTTGCGGGTGTTCTTCTTCGCCTTCTCGGCGATCTTGGTGACGAAGAACCCCTTCTGGCGGATGAGCTGCGCGGCCTCCTCCTGGGTGGACGCGTCGATCGAGTCCTTGACCTCGCGGCCGGTGTGGTCCATCGCCTCGTACTGGTACGTCGGCATCTCGCGCTCCCTCCGGGAAGGGCCGGGGCCCGTGTCGTCTCGGGTGCGGGTCGGGTGTCTCGCGTGTTCGCTGGCCTGCTCTGTCGTGTGGTCTTGAATTTCGGGTTGGCCGGGGGACGGGCATTCCCGCCCGTCCTCCCCGCCGCGTGCGACGCACGCATCAAATCTCGGTCATCGTCTCGCGCATGATCTCGTCGATGCTGGTCATCCCGTCGTTGATGGCCCGCAGGCCGGACTCGCGGAGGGTCCGCATGCCGTACTTGCGGCAGGCGTCCTTGAACTCGTCGAGCGAGACCTCGGAGACGACCATGTCGCGGAGCACGTCGTTCATGACGACGAGCTCGTAGACGCCCATGCGGCCCTTGTAGCCGGTGTTGTTGCAGCGCTCGCAGCCCTTGCCGTAGAACCACTTCTGGGCGGCCGCCTGCTCGGGGGTCAGGCCCAGCTCCATGATGACCTCGGGGCTGGGGGTGAACTCGGTCTTGCAGTTGACGCAGATCTTCCGCACCAGCCGCTGCGCCAGCACGGCCTCGACCGTGGCCGTGATGAGGAACGTGGGGAGCCCCATGTCGCGGAGCCGGGTCACGGCCGAGGGGGCGTCGTTGGTGTGCAGGGTGGTGAAGACGATGTGGCCGGTGAGCGACGCCTGGATGGAGATCTCCGCGGTCTCCAGGTCGCGGGTCTCGCCGACCAGGATCTTGTCCGGATCCTGCCGCAGGATGGCCCGCAGGCAGTTGGCGAAGGTGACGCCGATCTCGGGGTTGATCGGCACCTGGATCAGGCCCTCGATCTCGTACTCGACGGGCTCCTCGGTGGTGATGATCTTGTCCTCGATCTTGTTCAGCTCGTTGAGCGTCGCGTAGAGCGTCGTCGTCTTGCCGGAGGACGTGGGCCCGGTCACCAGGATGATGCCGTTGGGCTTGTGGATCACCGACATCCAGGTGGCCAGGGTGTCCTCCGGCATGCCGAGCTTGCGGAGGTCGAGCTGGACGACCGAGCGGTCGAGGATCCGCAGGACCACGCTCTCTCCGAACATCGTCGGCAGGGTGGAGACCCGGATGTCCACGTTGTTGCCGCCGAGCGCGAGCTGGATCTTGCCGTCCTGGGGGAGCCGCCGCTCGGCGATGTCCAGGTTCGACATGACCTTGATGCGGCTGGAGATCGCCGGCGCCAGGTGCCGCGGGGGCGGCACCAGCTCGTAGAGGATGCCGTCGACCCGGTAGCGCATCTTGTACTCTTCCTCGAACGGCTCGAAGTGGATGTCCGAGGCCTTGTCCTTGATCGCCAGCAGGAGGACCATGTTCAGGAGCTTCCGCACCGGCGCGGCCTCGGCCATCTCCTCGATGGCCTCGAGGTCGATCGTGTTCTGGTTCCGGCCGGCGAACGAGGCGAGCCCCTTGTCCTGCTCGATCTGCTTGACGACGTCCTGGATCGACTCGTGATGCCCCGCGTAGAGCCGCTCGATGGTGGACATCACGTCGCTCTCGGAGGCGATCGCCCCCTTCACGTCCACCCCCAGGAAGAGCCGGAGGCTGTCGATCGTGGAGGGGTTCTGGGGCTCCGCCATCGCCACCGTGACGCTCTTGTCCTTCTTGTTCTGAGAGACCGGCACGACCTTGTAGGCCGTGGCCATGCTCTCGTTGACCAGCTCGGTCATCTCGGCCGGGATGGTGGTGTCCGCCAGCTTCATCACCTTCATGCCGAGCTGCTCGCCAAGCGCCTTGAGGACCTGGTCCTCCTTCACCAGGCCGAGCCGGACCGCGACCTTGCCGAGGAGCTCGTTGGCCGAACGCTTCTGCTCCTCGAGGACCTTCCACAGGCCATCCTCGTCGAGGTAGCCCATGTCCACCATGATCGTGCCGAGTCGTCGAGCCATGCCAGCGTCCCAATCTGATGGTGGATCGAAGTCGATGCGCGAGGGCCGGACGCACCCCCGTGCGGGTTAAAATAGGCCGCCGTACTGTCGAGTGTAGAAGAAGAAAGAAACCGCGTGCGACGGCGCCGAACGGGCCGCGCGAGGGACAGAACGGACGGGCCGCCGCCCCGGCGACCGGGGCGGCGACGACTCATCAACGAATGCGTGCGATCAACCGAATCGTGATTCTACAAAGCTCCCGGACGTTTACGCGAGCCGGGCGGCCTCGTGACGGCCGCGGCGGCTCATTCCTCCTCGTCGCCATCCTCCTCGTCGTCCTCGAAGATGCCCTTCTTGGCGTTCTCGATCCGCTCCCGGAGGTCGTTGGGCTTGCGGGCCTTGTACATGACCTCGGCCTCCTCCACCAGGCCCTGCCGCCAGAGCTGGAAGAGGTTGTCGTCCAGGAGGATCATGCCGTGCTTGCGGCCGGTCTGGATCGAGGAGTCGATGCGGTACGTCTTGTTCTCGCGGATCAGGTTCGAGATGGCCGGGGTGACCACGAGCATCTCGTAGGCGGCGACCAGCCCCTTGGGCTTGCGGGGCAGGAGCGCCTGGGCGAGCACGCCGATGATCGCCACCGAGAGCTGGGTGCGGATCTGGTCCTGCTGCTCCTTGGGGAAGACGTCGATGATCCGGTTGACCGTCCCCTCGGCCGAGTTGGTGTGGAGCGTGCCGAAGACGATGTGCCCGGTCTCGGCGGCCGTGATGGCCGCCTGGATCGTGGCGAGGTCTCGCATCTCGCCGACGAGGATGATGTCCGGGTCCATCCGCAGGGCCCGGCGGATCGCCTCGGGGAAGTCGGGCACGTCGATCCCGATCTCGCGCTGGTTCACCAGCGACTTCTGGTGCTTGTGGAAATACTCGATCGGGTCCTCGATCGTGATGATGTGCCGGTCCATGTTGTTGTTGATCCAGTTGATCATCGAGGCCAGGCTGGTGGTCTTGCCCGACCCCGTGGGGCCGGTCACCAGGATCAGGCCTCGCGGCCGCTGGATCAGCTCGCCCATGACCGTGGGCAGGCCGAGCTGCTCGAACGTGAGGAACTCGTTCGGGATCCGCCGGAGCACCAGTCCGACATTCCCGCGCTGCTTGAAGACCGCCACCCGGAACCGGGCCATCTCGCCGAAGGCGAAGCCGAAGTCCGTCCCCCCGACTTCCTGCAGCTCTTGCTGGCACCGCTCCGGGGTGATGCTCTTCATGAGGGCGACCGTGTCGGGCGCCTCGAGCACCTTGGTTGCCAGCGGCCGCATGTGGCCGTGGAGCCGCACCACCGGCTGGCTACCCACCGTTAGGTGAAGGTCGCTCGCCTTCTGCGTGCAGACCGTCTGGAGCAATTTGTCGATGAGCAGTGTGCCCATGGTCTTCACCCACCTCCCCAGGGATTCTCAGAAAAGGTCCATCTACCTGTTCATCCGCGGGGTATTGACTTTGTCCTGAAGACCAGGTGGCCGATAAATTCCGAAATTGTCGAGCGGAGTTAGGAGAAGACCCGGCTCTCCTCGCTCCTCCTCATTATTTCGGAGGTCGCGGACCAGAATCAAGGGACCCGACGGCTCGCTGCAACATCTGGTTACGCAAAATGGGGCGGCCGATAACGCGGCCGAACGGTCGAGGGAGGGTCCGCGTGGCGCGGGCGGCCCGACTCAAACCGCTCGCGCGGCGTCCGACGGATCCGCCTCACGTCGGCTTCACTTCCTTCTTGGGCGCCGGGACCGGGTCGCTCATGACGTCGTTCTTGGTGATCCGGAGGACCTCGTCGAGCGTGGTCAGCCCCTTGATCGCCTTGATGATCCCGTCCTCGAAGAGCGTACGCATCCCCTGCTTGCGAGCGAGTTTACGGAGTGCCATCGTGGACTCGCCCTTGAAGGCAAGCTCGCGGATGCCGGTGGTCATGGTCATCAGCTCGTAGATCCCCATCCGGCCCCGGTAGCCCTTCTTGTTGCAATTGTTGCAACCCTTGCCCTTCATGAAGTTGGCCTTCTTGGCCAGTTCGGGGCGGAGTCCCAGGCCGGCCAGGACGTGGGCGGGGGGCTCGTAGCGGACCTTGCATTTCGGACACACCTTGCGGACAAGGCGTTGCGCCATGATTGCAAGCACGGAGCTGGCCACCAGGAACGGTTGGATACCAATATCCACCAGCCGTGTAACAGCACTGGGCGCATCGTTCGTGTGCAGAGTACTGAAAACCAGGTGTCCTGTCAGACTGGCCTGAATTGCGGTCTCTGCCGTCTCCAGATCGCGGATTTCGCCCACAAGGAGGATGTTCGGATTCTGCCGGAGCATGGCCCGGATGATCCGGGCGAAGGTCATCCCGATCTTCGCCTTCACCTCACATTGGTTCACCCCCGGCAGGTAGTACTCGACCGGATCCTCGGCGGTGATGATCTTCACGTCCGGCCGATTCAACTCGTTGAGGGCGGCGTATAGGGTGGTCGTCTTCCCGGATCCGGTGGGCCCGGTCACCAGGAGGATTCCGTTGGGACGCTTCACCAGCCCCTTGAACCGGCCGAAGTCATCCTCGGCGAATCCCAGGTCCTGGAGACCGACCTTGATGTTCTCTCGATCCAGGATCCGCATGACGACCGACTGGCCATGCGTGGTCGGAAGGATGCTGACACGCAGGTCGATGTCCTTCCCCGCGACCAGGATCTTGATCCGGCCGTCCTGGGGCCGTCGCTTCTCGGCGATGTCGATCTGCCCCATGATCTTGAGGCGGCTGACGATCGCGCCCAGGAGCCGGCGAGGGGCGGAGTCGCGCTCCATGAGGACGCCGTCGATCCGGTAGCGAATCCGGACGCGGTCGGCGAACGGCTCGATGTGAATGTCGGAGGCGCGGTTGGTGACCGCCTCCTGGATGATGAGGTGGACGAGCTTGATGACCGGCGCGTCCCCTTCCTCCAGGGTATTGGTGGTCCCGGCCTTCGTCCCCCCCCCGCCGTCCTCGGCGAAGTCGATGGCGGTGTCGGTGAATTCCTGGAGCATGGAGTCGACCGACTCCGTCTCCGTCCCGGAGGCGCCGTAATACTTGTTGATCGCCTCGACGATCGCCTCCTTGGGGGCCAGCGCGACCTCGATCTCGCGATTGAGGACGAACCGGAGCTTCTCGATCGTCTCGAAGCCCATCGGGTCATGCATGATGACCTTGATGGTCCCGTTCCCCTCGGCGAGGGGCATGACGATGTTCTCGCGTGCCAGCGCCTCATTGACGAGCCCGACGACGGAGGCGGGGATCTCGACCTCGCGGAGCTCGACGAAGGGGAGGCCGTGCTGTTCGGCCTTCGCCTTGACGATGTCGTCCATCTCGGCGTAACCGAGTTTCACGAGCGCATCCTCGACGGCGGCGCCGGATCGCTGCGCTTCCTTGAGCTGATCCGGGCCGATGATCCCGCGGCGGATCAGGATCTCGGTCCAATCCCGACTCTTGGCCATGGTAATTGGGCTCCCAGACGGAACGTCAGACGGTGAGCAGGCGAGTTCGACACGCCCGTCGGGCTCGGCAGCCCGTTCCGGGGCGGTCGACCGCGGCGAAGCACGGTGTTTCCGGACGGCGCGGCACCGGCGCGTAACGAGATATACCGGGGCACGATGAAAAGCGTGACAGTGAACCGGGAGCAAGGGGGCAACGTAGAGGAGAAGATCGGATCCTATCGGCCCCCTCTCCGAGAAACTTAAAACTACCACTTGCCAAATCTTCAAGCAACTAGCTCCCGAGGATTTCCGGCTCCCGGCCCGCGAGTTGCTATCCGCGCCGCCGCGTCCCGGTGCTCCATCCGAACGATAAGCGGCCGCGGGGGATAGAGTGCTTCACCCGGAGACTCTCCCCGGGTTATGCTGGAGCCGAGTGGTCGATTTCGACGGCGTGACAGGGGGTAGTGATGTCGAGCGATTCTCCGCGTGGTGTGCTGCTGCGGGCGGAGGATGACGTGGCGGTCGCCGCCCGACCGATCCCGGCCGGCGCGACCGTCGAGCTCCCCGGGGGAGCGGTCACGGCGAGGGAGCCGATCGGCCTGGGCCACAAGATCGCGGTCCGCGACGTGGCCGAGGGCCGCGCGGTGCGCAAGTATGGTCAGATCATCGGCTTCGCGTCCCGTCCGATCCCGGCCGGGAGCCTGGTGCACGTCCACAACCTGCGGGCCGACCTCTTCGCGCGGGATTATGCCCATGCGACCGACCGTCCTCCGGTCCCGAAGCCGGAGCGGCCGCGGACATTTCGGGGCTTCCTCCGCCCCGACGGCCGGGTCGGGACCCGCAATTACGTCGCGGTGATCAGCACGGTCAACTGCTCGGCGAGCGTCGCGCGGCTGATCGCCGACCGCTTCCGCGACGACCGCCTCAAGGATGAGTTCCCGAACGTGGACGGCGTCTTCGCGATCACTCACAAGGGGGGCTGCGGCCTCCCATTCGAGGGCGGGGATCACGCCATCCTCGAGCGGGTCCTGGCCGGATTCGCCCGCCACCCCAACGTGGCCGCCTACGTCATCGTCGGCCTCGGCTGCGAGGGCGCCTACGCCCAGCACCTGGTCGAATCGCGTCACCTGACGCTCCGACCGGCCGCCGGCAGCGTCGAGTCGCGGATGCTCGGGGCCGAGGGCCCTCCGCCGACCGTCCTGAACATCCAGGAGGAGGGGGGGATTACCCGGACGGTCGAGGCCGCGGTCCGCGCCGTCGGCCAGCTCCTCCCGGGGGCGAACGCCTGGCGGCGGACCGAGCAGCCGGCCTCGAAGATCTGCCTGGCGATGGAGTGCGGCGGGTCGGACGGCAACTCGGGCGTCACGGCGAACCCCGCGCTCGGGGTGGCCGCCGACCTGATCGTGGGCCAGGGAGGCTCGGCCGTCCTCGGGGAAACGACGGAGATCTACGGTGCCGAGCACCTCCTTACCCGGCGGGCGGCCTCGCGCGAGGTCGGCGAGAAGCTCGTCGAGCGGATCAAGTGGTGGGAGTGGTATACCGGCGTCTTCGGCGCCACGATCGACAACAACCCGTCGCCCGGGAACAAGGCCGGGGGCCTGACCACCATCTACGAGAAATCCCTGGGCGCCCTCGCCAAGGCGGGCTCGACCCCGATGGTGGACGTCGTCGACTATGCGGCCCCGGTGACGAAGCCGGGGCTGGTCTTCATGGACACGCCCGGATACGATCCCCCCTGCACCACCGGGCTGGTCGCCTCGGGCGCGAACGTGCTCGTCTTCACGACCGGCCGCGGCAGCGTCCTCGGGCTGCGGCCCACACCCTGCATCAAGCTGGCGACGAACACGCCGATGTACGAGCGGATGGCCGACGACATGGACATGGACGCGGGGACGATCCTCGACGGCGAGCCCGTGGACGCGGTCGGCCGGCGGCTCTTCGACCGGATCCTCGAGGTGGCCGGCGGCGAGCCGACGCGGAGCGAACGGCTCGGTGTGGGCGAGGAGGAGTTCGCCCCCTGGACGATCGGGCCGACGCTGTGACCGGGCCGGCACGCATGACGCCGAAGGGCTCGGCCCGTCCGCCGTCGCCCGCCGGCCTGCCCGCGACCCTTCTGATCGCGATCGCGGTCCTCCAGCTCGCCTGGCTGGCCTGGTTCCTGATCGTCCCGATGCCCAACTTCCCGAAGGAGTCGGGGACGCTCCGACGCGGCATCCTCCTGCTCAAGGCCTTCCCGCACGTCGTCCCGGACACGCCCTGGGCGGAGTCGCTCCTGGGCCAGGCGGCCGCCGAGCTGAGCCATTTCGAGAATCTCCCGCAGCGGCTGCCGATCGCGGCGGTCGCCGGGCTGATCGCGATGGCCGCGATCGGGCTGGGGGAACTGGCCCTGGCCGGCCTCCGGATCCGGGGCCCTCTCGCCGCGGCCGAGCGGGTGGCGGTCTCGTTCGGGGTCGGGGCCGCGGGCCTCGGCGTCCTCACGCTCGCAGCCGGCCGGGCCGGCATGCTCTCGCCGTGGCCCTTCCGAGCGGGCCTGGCGGCGATCGCCCTGGCGGGATTGGTCGTGAGCTGGCGCCGGCGGGACCGAGCCGGCGCGGTGAGATCGACCTGGCCGCAGGGGCTCTGGCCGGGCGCGGCGATCGCCGTGCCGTTCGTCGTGGTCATGGCGCTGGGCGCGATGTTGCCCGCGATCGACTTCGACGTCCTGGAATACCACATCCAGGGGCCGAAGGAGTATTTCCTGGCCGGGCGGATCGTTGACCTGCCGCACAACGTCTACACCAACATGCCGTTCGGCGTCGAGATGCTCCACGTCATGGCGATGGAGGTGATGGGGGACTGGTGGTGGGGGGCGCTCGCGGGCCAGCTCCTGGTCGCCCTCTTCGCGCCGATGGCCGCGATCCTGATCGCCGGTGCGGCGGGACGGATTGGCGGACCGCGGGCGGCCTGGCTCTCCGCCGCCATCTACCTCTCGACGCCCTGGATCTACCGGCTGGCGGTGATCGCCTACGTGGAGGGGCCGCTCTGCTACTACCACGCCGGGCTGATCGCCGCGTCGATCCTGGCGTGGGGAAATCGCGACCTCCCCCGGGGTCCCTGGTGGGGGCTGATCGGCCTGCTGGCTGGGGGCGCCATGGCATGCAAGTACCCCGCCCTGATCTCGGCGGTCATCCCGTTCGGACTGCTCGCGCTGGCCGATGGCTGGCGAGGGAGGACGGCCCGGCCGATCCTCGCTTATGCCGTCGGCTGGGCGATCGTCATGGCCCCGTGGCTGGGCAAGAACGTGCTGGACCACGGCAACCCCGTGTATCCCCTGGGGTATCATGTGTTCGGCGGCCATCCCTGGGACGCGTCGCGAGAGGCCCAGTGGACCCGGGCGCACGGGCCTCGGCCGGTGGAGGCCCGGGCCCTGGCCGAGTCGGTCGTGGACGTCGCGGGCCGGTCGGACTGGCAATCTCCGCTCTACGTCGCGTTCGTCCCCCTGGCGCTGGCGTCCCGGCGATCGCGGCGAATCGTGCTGGCGATCCTCGGCTACACGGCCTATCTCTTCGTGACGTGGTGGCTGCTGACGCATCGGCTGGACCGCTTCTGGCTGCCGATGCTGCCGGGTCTGGCCGTCCTCGCCGGCATCGGGGCGGACTGGTCGGAGGCCCCGGGCTGGCGGCCCCTCCGCGGGTTCCTCCTGACGGTCGCGATCGCCTGCAATTTCGTGGACTGTTCGACCGCGCTGACGGGCCTCAACGAGTGGACCGGCGACCTGGCGATGCTCCGCCGCGACCTGCCCCGGCGGCTCAATCCCCCGCTGGCGGCCATCGACCGCGAGCTGCCGCCGGGTGCCAGGATCCTCCTGGTCGGCCAGGCCGCGGTGTTCCACATGGACCACGAAGTCGTCTACAACACGGTGTTCAACCCGGAGACGATCGAGGGCCTGGCGGCCGGCAAGACCGACGAGGAGTTCCGGCGGGCCCTCAAGGATCGGGGGATCACCCACGTCTACGTGGACTGGAAGGAAGTCCGCCGCCACCGGGCGCCCGGGGGATACGGCTTCACGGACTTCGTGACCCCGGAGCGATTCGCCGGCTGGACCCGGGCGGGCGTGCTCGGGCGGCCGGCGCCGGTGGGAACCGAGCAGGAGCTCTACGAGGTGCCATGAGCGACCTGGCGATCGTGACCGGAGGGGCGGGGTTCATCGGCAGCCACCTGGTGCGGCGGCTCGCCGAGGCGGGCCGCGAGGTCCGCGTGATCGAGCGGCCGGGCGCGGACCTGGGCGAGCTCCCCGCCGGCGTCGAGGTCCGCTACTCGGACATCCGCGACCGCAGGACGCTCGCCCCGGCGCTGCGAGGGGCGGCGGAGGTCTACCACCTGGCCGCCAACCCCAACCTCTGGGCCCGGGACCGCGGCGAGTTCGACGCCGTGAACCACGTCGGGGCCGTCAACGTCCTGGAGCTGGCGCTCGAGTCGGGGGCACGCCGGGTCGTCCACACCAGCACGGAGAGCATCCTCACCCGCGGCGACTCCGCCGGCCCGATCGATGAAAACGTGCAGATCCACGAGCGTGATGCCGTGGGCCCCTACTGCCTCTCCAAGCTGCGGGCGGAGGACGCGGCGATGGGGATGGCGCGGCGGGGGCTGCCGGTGGTGGTCGTCAACCCGACGATGCCGATCGGCCCGGGCGACCGCGGGCTCTCGCCCCCGTCGAGGCTGATCCTCGACTTCTGCCGGGGAAAATTACCGGTGATCATGGATTGTACCTTGAACTTGATCGATGTTCGCGACGTGGCCGCCGGCCTCGAGCTGGCCATGGCGCGGGGAGAGCCGGGCCGCCGCCACCTGCTCGCCGGTGAGAACCTGACCCTCGCGGGGTTGCTGGAGATCCTGTCGGGGATCTGCGGCGTGCCGGCGCCCCGGTGGCGAGTCCCCTACGCCGCGGCGCTGGCGATCGCCCACCTCAGCGAGTTCCGGGCGGATCACCTCGGCGGCGGCCCGCCCCGAGCGTCGGTCACGGGGGTCCGCCTTGCCCGACGGATCATGCACTTCGATCCCTCGCAGAGCCTGGCCGTCCTCGGGCTTCGTCCCCGGCCGATCCGGGAATCGCTGGCCGACGCGGTGAACTGGCTGGTCGGGATGGGCCACCTTGCCCGCCGGTTGAAAGAGGGTCGATCGGGCTGACGGCCCGGGATGCACGGACAGGCCCCGCGCCGAACGGCTCACGGAGGACAGATACGCCCCCTGATTGAACGACTAAAAACAAAAAGCAGGGGCCCGGTTCGGGTTTGCTTTCTGCCAGTTGATTTGTTACATACGCCAGATCTGAAAATCAGAACCCGGCACGCGCCGATGAGACCGCGTGCCCTCCCAAACTGGCGACCGCCGCATGACGTTCCATCTTCGCCACCACAGGGGAGGATCCCTCGAGCCGCGGTCGAACCGTAAGTTCAAACCAGATCAGTTGAAGCGGCACGGGAGCGGGGGATCATTCGGTCCGATGTGTCGCGGTCGGGTTGCCGGAATTCAACCCCGTCTGAACCCGTGGACACCGCTTTATCGAGCAAGAGGGATCGATCGCGGTGCTCCGTCCGCGTCGGCAGCCGGGACGCGGTCCAGCCGTGCCGTCTCGGGGCAGCCGGAGTGGCTCGATTCCCGGCGATTCCGACCTGGCAAGTTCGGCGGTAAACCTGGTCGGCTGGGTATGGATCTTGCAATTCCTTTTCCTCTGTCGCACGCGATGGGATATTGCGGTTTATACTTGGGATAGGCTCCCGCTCGGCTCGCCCGGGGCTCTCCGAATCGCGTATGCTTCGACTCGGCCGTCGCGGCATCCGGTCTTCGAAGTCAGGCCGGGATCGCTCGGAACGAGGATTTTAGGTTTGTGCGACCACACCCCTTACGACTAGAATGAATCATGATCCGGGTGTAGATGTCATGGAAATGTTGCGATCGGTCTCAACCCCGGGATTACTATCCATGACCGCACGACTCGTGGCGCTTGATGAAGGTCCGGATATCGTCCTGGACCGTGCCATGGTCGTCGTCGGTCGACATCCCGCCTGCGATGCTCGGTTAGATTCCCTACGCGTATCACGCCATCATTGTTGCATGATGCAAGAGAATGGCGAAGTGGTGGTTCGCGATCTTGGTAGCACCAATGGCATCAGAATAAATGGCCAGCGCGTCGAGATGGGCCGGCTCAAGGCGAACGACGAGCTTTCGATAGCACATATTCGATATCGACTGGACACGGGTCAGGGGCACGATCAGACCCTCGCCGACGGTCCCGCCCCGTACTCATCGCCGCCGATCCCCTCGCCGGGGCCCCGCCTGCCGATGATCGACGGGAACGATACCGGCCGGGGCAACTCCAATCCGAATTCGGATGATCCCTTCCCCCTGAGTCCCTTCCCCGCCGAGGAGAACGCGCTGGCCGCCGCGGTCCGCAAGATCCTCCCGTCCTCGGTCGCCGAGAAATGCCGGATCCAGGTCATCGTCCAGATGGCCGGAGACGAGGCCCCCAACGGCGAGGCGGCAGCCCTGCTGGCCAAGCCCAGGCCGGATCCGGAGAATCCCGCGGGATGAGCTATCAGCTAGTCCCCGTCCAGCAGGGCCCCCAGCCCGTCATCTCCCTCCAGCGTCCGGTCCTGCTCATCGGCCGACACTCCGAGTGCGACGTCCGGATCAATCTCCCCAAGATCTCGCGTCGCCACTGCTGCCTGGTCATGGCCTATGATCGCATCTTGATTCGAGACCTCGGAAGTCATAACGGCGTCCGCGTCAACGGGCGGCCGGTCGAGGAATCCCGGCTCCGGCCCGGCGACGAGGTCGCGATCGGCCCGCTGATCTATCGGCTGATCGCCGAGGCGACGGCCCCGCCCGTCCCCGCCCGCGCCCGTCCCCGTCCCGGCGAAGGGGAGCCTGGGCTGGTGCCCATCGACTGATCATCTCGGCCGGGCCCCCATGGCCGATTCCGCGGCGCGTGCCCTTTTTCCGGAATGGTATGTGCGTACGAGGATCGAGGGGCCGCCTGGCCGCGGGATCGGTCCGCGGATGCGGGGACGGTCCCGTCGCCGTTTCGGGACGGCCTTCGTCTCGCGAGGGGACCACGATGCGACGCGCGATCACGACTCTTACCGCCGGGGCCCTGCTCTCCCTGGCGGCCTTCCCGGGCCAGGCCCGGGCCCAGTTCGGTTACGGCTATTACCCGGCCGGCTATGGCGGATATGGTTGGGGCGGCTGGGGGCTGGGGGGATATGGCGGCACGGCCGAGGGGGACATCGCCCGCGGCCTCGGCTATTTCAACATGGGCGCGGGCATCTACAACCAGGAAACCGCCGTCGCCAATTCGATCAACACCGACACCGCCATGCGGTGGAACCAGTATGTCTACGAGTCCCAGAAAGAGGGGACTCGCGAGTATTACGCGCGCAGGAACGCGGATATCGCCCGGGACAAGGACGCCTACGACGCGATGATGAAGCGGGTCCAGGACGAGCCGACTCCCCGTGACGTCGAGTCCGGCGACGCCCTCAACGCGGCCCTCGACCAGCTTTCCGACCCGCGGATCCACTCCTCCGTCCTGCGATCGGCCAACGAGTCGATCGACGCCAAGCTGATCCGCGATGTCCCCTTCCGGAGCGCGACCGAGGCCATCACGTTCAGCCTGGCCCAGCTCAAGGCCTCCTCCCAGTGGCCCGCCGTCCTCCTCGAGCCGCGGTTCGAATCCGAGCGTAAGGACTTCGAGGCGCTCGTGGACGAGGTCCGCAAGGAGAACGCGGAGAAGGGCGAGATCTCGCCCAGAACCCTGGCGGGGCTCCGGGGCGTGAATAGCCGGATCAAGGACAAGCTCGCGGCCATGCCCCTGCAAGACAAGGCCGAGAACCTCGAGGCCCAGAAGTTCGTGAAGACCGTCTCGGCGCTCACGCGGATGCTCGAGAAGCCGGACATCGACAAGGTGCTCGGCGAGCTCTCCAAGATCGAGAAGACGAGCGTCGGCAACCTGATCTCGTTCATGCAGACCTTCAACCTGAGGTTCGGGCCGGCCACCACACCCTCCCAGAAGCAGGCCTACGCCACGATCTTCCCGGAGCTGGATCGCACTCGCGACCGGATCGTCAAGGAAGCCCAGCTCGACGAGGAAGGTGCCGGCCGCGCGGGCAAGGCGAAGCTGCACGACTTCTTCTCGGCCATGGACATCGACCACATCGAGGGCCGCAGGCAGGCCCAGCCCAGCGGAGAGGATGCCGCCGCCCCGACACCGGCCCCTCCCAACCCCGGCGATAGCGGAGGGAACGTCCCGAAGCTGAAGGAGAATCGGCAGCCCAAGTGATCGCCGCAGCGGAGCTTGCTACAAGGCCGAATGGCCCGCCTGCTGGCTCTGTCTCCCGGAGCTGGACGGCGGGCCTTCGTCGTGGATGGATGACTCACCATGAGGACGTATCAGTCGGTTCGCCTCTCTTAACCGGCCTCGAACTCCGGTCGGAACTGCTTGCTGGCTCCCAGGCGATCCTCGAGGATCGCCTGGATCTGGTCCGTGTCGTTCGCCATGACGCGAAGAGAGCAGAGCGCGAGCGGCATCTTGATATGGAGTGTCGTGTGGTCTCGTCCCCACCACCACCCCAGGATGCTCTCCCAGGTGCTGAAACCGGTTACGCCCAGCAGACCGTGTTCTCGCAGCTCGAGTCGAGCCCATCGAAGGATCAAGCCGTAGTAAACAGCCATGAAGAGAGGCGAGATCTTCAGATCATCGGGAGAACCAGGAAATAGGAGGAAGCCGGCAACAGACATCCCAAGGGTGAGGAAACACAGGACGGGACCGAGGAGCCAGCTCCGCCCCGGACTGACCAAACGATAGAGGAGTCTTCCGCTCCGCTCCTGAAGTCGCTGTCGTGAGTTCCACATGACGACGATCACAACGAGCTGGACTGCGGAGACAGGGCACCAACGCAACAGCAATGCCGCGACGGCCGTCAGGATCATCAGGCCTCGGATGGTCCAGGAGACGCCATTCCTTGCCACGGTGATCCTCGTGCATCACGAAGGACTCTCCGCCCGCCGCGATTCCCACGGCAGCCCGATCTGCGGGATGACTCACCGGGGAGGCATCCCCGAATCGGGCAACCCCAGCGTCTTTCGGACCAGCCCCGGCAGGTGCTTCACCGGGATCGTCCCGTGGGCGAGGGCGGCTTCATGGTAACGGCCCAGGTCGAAGGACTCCCCCTGCTCTTTCTGGATCGCCTGGCGGAGGCGGTAGAACGCCATCCGGCCGACGAAGTAGGTGGAGAGCTGGCAGGACGACTGCTTGGAGCGGATGATCTTGCCGACGGCCTCCCCCTCGGTCTGATAGGCGCGGTTCATCAGCAGGTCCATGGCCTGCTCGTCGGTCATCGAGCCGGCGTGCATCTCGTGGTCGAGGATCGCGTTGACCACGGCCCGGAGGTAGAACTTGAGCTGGTTCAGCCGCAATCCGAGGTCGCCGTCCCCGAATCCCTGGTCGAGCATCATCTGCTCGGTGTAGACGGCCCAGCCCTCGGCGAAGGTCCCCGAGGAAAGGACCTTGCGGATCATCGACGGGCAGCGGTTGCTGTATTCGAGCTGGACGTAGTGCCCCGGGTAGGCCTCGTGGATGGTCAGGATCTTGAGCATCGCGCGGTTGTACTCGCGGAGCAGGCTATCGGCGCGGGCCTTCGTCCAGTCGGAAGGCGGCGGGCTGATGGCGTACTCGCTGGATCCGCGCGTGTCCAGCGGCGGGGCCGGGTTCAGGTAGGCGACGCTGTTCCCCCGCATGAACTCGGGCATTGCGATGATCCGGCACTGGTCGGGCTCGGGCAGGGTCAGGATCTTGCGGTCGCGGATGAACGCCTTGATCTCGCCGACGGTGGCACGGGCCTCGTCGACGAGAGTCTCCGCCGACCCGTGGTTGTCCGCGACCTTCTCGAGCACCCGGCGGACCAGCTCGCGGCGGCCTTCACGGTCGTCGGCCGGGATCACCTTGCCGGGGAAGAGCTTGCCCCAGGCCTGTCGCGCGATGACCTCCATCTCGCGCTGGACCCGATCGGCCTCGCGCCGCGCCTCCGCGAGGACCTCGTCGGCGCCGAGGCCCGCGTCGAGCTCCTGGTCCAGCTTCTTGACGAACTTCTCGCGGCCGATCCGCCAGTTCTCTCCGGCCCGGGGGAGGACCTCCTTCCTGAGGAACTCGACGTGGGCCTTGAGCGCCGGGACGAGCGCGGCAGCCTTCGCGCCCAGCGGGCCTTCTCCGGGCTTCTGCCCGGCGAGTTCGAAGAGATCCGTCGTGTAGAACGCCACGGCCCCCTCGGCCTGGCGGATGGCGGTCTCGGTGACGACCTTCGGCGGGACCTTGATCGTCGCGCGGGCGACGGAGAGGATCCGAGGGACCTGCTCGATGCGGGCCATGGCGTGAGCCAGGTTGAGGTCCTTCGGCAGCGACGACTGGGTGAGCAGGAGGTAGACGCTCGACGTCACATAATCGCCGTAGACGCGCGGGTCTTCCTCGAACGGCTTGAAGTTCTCGGTCAGCCAGATATCGCGGGCCAGGGCGCTCCGGAATATATCCAGGTCGACGCGGCCGTCGTCGGAGAGGCCCTTCGGGTCGACCTCGCGGGAGAGGGTGGCGAGGATGGACTGCTTGAACTCGAGATTGGCCTTCCGGGCCGCGGGGGTGATGTCGTCGAGCCGGTCGTCCTGCGAGTGATCGCCGAGCATGGTGGCGGTCATCGGCTCGCGGCGGAAGAGCTCCTTCAAATAGCCCTGGAAGATCGCATTCAGGCGATCGTCCCCGCCCGCCGACGGACCGGCCGTCTCGCCGCCCAGGGCCGCATTCGAGATCATGAAGAGCACCAGACCGGCCATCGCGACGAGGGGAAGACGCATCGAGGACAACTCCGCAAGGGCGGTGGGACATTTCGATCAAGGGCGGTATCCGCCGGATGCCGATTCTACTCGTCGAGGATCACGGCGGACACCGCCTGTCGGCGACACACGGCCTGGGTGGCGTTCCACGACGCCTCGCGGGGAGGCATGGAGGCATCGACCGGCGGGTTGAGCGTTGCCGAAACCCGAGAGGTTTGGGAAAATAGCACACGAGGCGCGGAGCCCTGCCGTGATCGACCCTTTAGCCAGGGAGACGATCGACGGCGCCGCGGAATCTGGGAGACCGATGGCCGCTTCGATGGCACAAGTACTTTTGATCCGCCCGGGCGCGACGATCTACGACGAACAGAATCGCGTCCAGGGCGTGCTGGACATCCCGTTGAGCGACGAGGGGCGGGCGAGGGTCTCTCGCCTGGCCGAGGAGCTCGCCGAGACACCCGACGCCGAGACGATCACCGCCCTTTATTGCGGTCCCGGAGAGAGCGTGCTGAAATCGGCGGAGATCATCGGCCGGGCCCTGGGGCTGCGGCCCCGGCGGATCGACGAGCTGAGGAACCTGGATCACGGCCTCTGGCAGGGCTTGCAGGTGGAGGAGATCCGGAGGCGGAACACCAGGCTCTTCCGCCAATGGATGGAAGATCCCCGGACGATCTGCCCGCCCCAGGGGGAGACCATCGAGGACGCGCTGGACCGGGTCAAGGCCGCCTTCAAGCCGCTGATCCGGCGGCATCAGGATGGCGAGCTGATCGGCCTGGTCGTGGGCGAGCCGCTGGCCCGCCTGGTCTCCTGCTTCCTCCGGAAGACGTCCCGCTTCCAGCTCGACGAACAGCTCCCCTGCTGCGGCTGCGAGCGGATCGACGTGCCCGCCGACCTGCTGGCCAGCGGATTCTCTTGACATTGACAATCGCCCGCGAGAACGGGAGTTTGAGGGCTCGCACCGGGCCGGAACAGGGGCGGCCACGCCGCCGGGAGAGCAGCGAGCCATGGCCAAGAAAGGCGGATCGGCGAATGCCTGGCAGGGGCATTCGGAAACCAAGCGGGTCCCCGAGGGAGTCTGGATGCGCTGCGACGGCTGCAGCGCCACGCTCTTCCGCAAGCAGGTGGAGCAGAACGCCAAGGTCTGCCCCGAGTGCAACTTCCACTTCCCGGTGACGGCCGTCGAGCGGATCCAGCAGCTCCTGGATCCGGACACCTACGAGGAGTGGTTCGCCGACCTGCTCCCGGCCGACCCGCTGGGGTTCGACGACCGCCGCCCCTATCCGGAGCGGATCAAGGCCGAGCAGGCCCGGACCGGGCTGCGAGAGGCGGCCCTGGTGGGCCAGGGATTCATCAAGGGGATCCGGCTGATCCTCGGGATCACGGACAGCAGCTTCATCATGGGCTCGATGGGCTCGGTCGTCGGCGAGAAGCTGACCCGGGCCGTGGAAGAGGCGATGAAGCAGCGCCTCCCGCTGGTGATCGTCAGCGGCTCGGGCGGCGGGGCCCGCATGCACGAGGGGATCTTCTCGCTGATGCAGATGGCCAAGATCTCCACGGCGCTGGGACGCTTCCGGTCCTCCGGGGGGCTCTTCATCAGCGTCCTGACCAACCCGACCATGGGTGGCGTGGCCGCCAGCTTCGCCTCGCTCGGGGACATCATCCTGGCCGAGCCGAAGGCCCTGATCGGCTTCGC
Source organism: Aquisphaera insulae (assembly GCF_011064615.1). Taxonomy (GTDB): domain Bacteria; phylum Planctomycetota; class Planctomycetia; order Isosphaerales; family Isosphaeraceae; genus Aquisphaera; species Aquisphaera insulae. The sequence continues at coordinate 37,165 of NZ_JAALJH010000062.1, forward strand.
GGGCCCTCGGATCATCGAGCAGACCGTCCGCGTCCAGTTGCCCGAGGGCTTCCAGACCAGCGAGTTCCACCTCGAGCACGGCTTCATCGACCGGATCGTCAACCGTCACGACCTGCGGAGCATGATCGCCCAGGTCATCAACTTCGCGGCGCCCTGATCATCCTCGCGGCCCCCTGATCATCGGCCGACGGCGCCGCCCCGGCCGTCCTGGCGGAGCAGCGTCAGGAGCCGGTTGTCCTGCGGGTAGGCATGCCCCCGGTACTGTCGGAATCCCTCGGCCCGCTCGACGCCGATCTCCGCCCCGCGATGGGCCGCCCACTTCGCCTGGCTGTCCAGGTACTCATCGATGCCGTGCTGGCGGAGCAGCCAGTTCCGCTGGCTGGCGTGGCAGGCGAGCATCTCCCGCTTGGTCGAGAAGACCCGCGAGATGTCCACGTGGAAGTCCACCGGCGCGGGGCGACCGTCGCGATCGGAGCCCTCGAGGGCATCCACGAAGTAAAGGTGCGGGATCCGCGCCAGCGGGCCGGCCGGATCCCATTGCCGGGTCGCATAGTTCGGGCAGGGCGCGGCGAAGCAGGCGTCGCGGACCAGCAGGCTGGTCATCTCGTGATCGCAGAGATAATCCACCGGAGGGGCCGTGAGGATCACGTCGGGCCGGGCCCTCCGGATGGCCTCGGTGACCCGCCGGCGGGAGTCGTCGTCGTTAAAGATGGCCAGGTCGCGAAACTCGAGGCAGACGTACCGGGCCCCGATCAGGGCCGCGGCCCTGGCGGCCTCGTCGCGGCGGATCGCGGCGATGGCCTCGCAGTCGTGCTCCGCGCTGCCGCAGTCGCCGGGAGTCATCGTGGCGATCGTCACCTCGCAGCCCGACTCCCGGAGCAGCGCGAGGGTCCCGGCGCACTGGAACTCGACGTCGTCGGGATGGGCATGGATGGCCAGGATTCGGATGTCATTCTGCATGGGAGATCCTCGAACGGGTGGCGATTCCGGCGGGCCGGGAACTCGCCCAGGTTAAAGGCCCTCGCGGCCCCCGCTCAACCCCCATCCCACCGTCAGATGCCGTAAAGTCGTTCCCCACTGATGGAAAAAATCGACCAACCGGAAAAATGTTCTCGCGTGCGCTAGACGACCTGTGTACATTAGCCACCAAAGGGCCACGTAGTGTTCGTCCGTGTCCCGCAGTTCGCATGCAGGGGCACATGCGAATAGAATGACATGACATATTGATTTGATTGAGGAGACCTCGAATGGCCAACCTGGAAGTCTTGACGCCGAAGCAGCGCGAGATTTACGGCTTCATCCGCAGCAAGATCCAGGGCCGGGGCTACGGCCCGACGGTCCGCGAGATCGGCGTGCATTTCCAGATCAAGAGCCCCAACGGGGTGATGTGCCACCTCAAGGCGTTGCAGAAGAAGGGGCTGATCCACCGCGAGCCGAACATGTCGCGGGCGATCCAGCTCCTGGAAGATCCGCCCACCGCGGCCGGTCATGCCGGGGTGAAGCTGGTGGGGCGGATCGCGGCCGGGCAGCCGATCGAGGCGATCGAGCAGCAGGACGAGCTGACGTTCTCCGAGTGGACCGACGCCACCGATCGGTTCGCGCTCCAGGTCTCCGGCGACTCGATGATCGAGGAGCACATCGCCGACGGCGATTTCGTGATCATCAAGAAACAGGAGCAGGCGCGGGACGGCCAGATCGTGGCGGTCCGGGACGACGAGGGGGAGGCCACGCTCAAGAAGCTCTTCCGCGACAAGAACCGCTTCCGGCTCGAGCCGGCGAACCGCACGATGAAGCCGATCTTCCGGGATCACGTGAACATCCTCGGCGTGCTCGTCGGGGTGGTCCGCAAGTACTGAGGATCGCTTGACGGGCCGCCCCCACGGGCCCATCATGGACGCCCGAACTCCAACCGCGACCGCCGAGGGATCTCGGCGGTCGCCGCCTTTCAGGAGGGGCGTCACGATCGTCGCCCGCAATGGACACGTCATGGAAGCGGACCCTTCGGCCCCGGCCGACCTCGTCAGGCTGTTCACCGACGGCGCATGCAGCGGCAACCCCGGCCCCGGCGGCTGGGCGTACATCCTCCAGCATCCGGCGACGGGCAAGGAGCAGAACGACTCCGGCGCGGAATGGGACACCACCAACAACAGGATGGAGCTCACCGGCCCCATCGAGGGCCTGGCGTCGCTGAAGCGCCGGTGCCGCGTCGAGCTCGTCACCGACAGCCAGTATGTCGCCAAGGGGATCACGGAGTGGATGGCGAACTGGAAGCGTCAGGGTTGGAAGCGGAAGGAGAAGGGCCAGCTCAAGCCCGTCATGAACTCCGACCTCTGGATGCGGCTCGATGAGCTCCTCGCCTCGCACGAGGTGAAGGTCACCCATGTCCTGGGCCATCGCGGCCATCCCGAGAACGAGGCGTGCGACCGCATGGCCGTGGAGGCGTACAAGGAGCTGAAGCGGAACGGGCGTTAGAGGCGGATCGCGCCGGCCGCGGCAGGGCCGGCCGTCGTACCGTACCGCACCGCGCCGGCTCCCGCGGGATGCATGGAATGCACCCATAATGGGACCTAAATGGCTCGTCCGATCGCCTCGCGGGCGCGGGTCATGAGCGGGCTATCGCCGGCCGACGGGCCGGGGATCTGGTAGAGCGCCGCGGCGGCGAGCGGGGCACGCCACCGCGGGTCCGTGGCGGCGAGGCATTCCTCCCAGATCGCGGCGCCGAACTTGTAATCGTGGCTGTCGGTGGCCCGGTGGAGGATCACCTTCCGGACGGCGGCGAAGAGTCGCATCGAGGAGCCGCCGCGGGAGAGGAAGTCGATCATCTTCGTCACGGCCTGATCGCGATGGCCGTCGAGCGAGGCGAGGATCGCGCCGATCGCCTCCTCGGACTTCGCCCGGTCGGTGGTCTCCGGGCCGACCGGGGGCTTCTCCGCGGAGGCCAGGCCGTCGATCTCCACACGGCCGGCGGCCCTCGAGCGGTCCCGATAGAGGGGTTGCCAGCCGATCGCCTGCAGGAGGGCCAGCTTCCGCGTCGTGTCGTCGCCGCTGGACTCGTGGATGTAGTGCAGCGCGTTGGTCGCGGTGGTGGCGTGGAGGCTGATGATGCCGGGGTTGCGCATCATCAGCTCGCCCGCGGAGAGGGCCGCCGCGTCCAGGATGGCACCCGGAGAGATCCCCTCGTTGAGGAGCTTCGCGGCCTCGGCCACGGCGGCCTCCGGGGTGGCCTCGCGGAGGGCCCGCAGGAGCGAACGGGTCGCGCCCGGGTCGGCCCGACCGACCTGCCAGTCGCGGCGGATCTTGGCGGCCTGCTCGAGGCTGGTTTCATACGGGCCGATCGGTGCGGGCTTGTCCCCCTGGAGGTCGAGCATGCCGTAGGTGAGCGACCGGAGGACGGGCTCGGCGTGCTCCCAGCCGATCGCCTGGAGGGTCCGCCAGCTCTGGGCCGCGAAGATCGCCTTGTGGCCGATATTCCGCTGGTCGCGGACGGCCATCCGCCAGACCGGCTCCATGGTCTCGGCCGAACCGGCGGACCGGCAGAGGCCGGCGATGGCCGCGTCGGCCGCCTCCGCATCCCAGGTCTCCATCGCGTGGAGGTATTCCAGCCTTGCCAGGTGGGGGGGCGGGATCCGCGAATCGTCGACCGGGCCGAGCGACCAGTCCCCTTCCTTCACGTCGGCGGCCTGCGACGCCTTGAAGTTGTCGAGCGCCCAGAACATCGGCAGCAGGCGATCGGCCAGGGGAGACGTCTGCGCCAGCAGATGGGCGGAGTTGATCACCATGACCGCGTGGAACTTGAAGCCGACGGGGCGCGGCTTGATGTTGCGGATGCCGGCGAGGAAGAGCGCCGCGAGCAGCGGCCGGTAGCCGAGCCCCGCCTTCAGTTCCTCGGCCGCGCGGTCGAAGATCCGGTCGCGAGGGGTCTCCTCGATCCATCGGACGACCGGCTCGATCTCCGGACGGAACCGGACGATCTCCGGATCCACCCTCGCCTCGGCGGCCGTCGCGGGCGTGATCGCGCGGAGGGCCTCCACCGGGCCGAGTCCCGCGCCGAGGCCGAAGGCCGAGGCGGCCTGGAGAAAGTCCCGCCGCGGGAGCTTGTCGCTCATGATGGTATCCCTTCGCGATGGGGGAGAGGTTGCGCGGGGAATGCGGTCCATCGGGATCGAATGGCGCTCATTCTACGCAGGTCGGGCGATCCCGGGATACCCCCGCTCCGGGACCGGCCCCGACGGATCTCGCCGGGCGGCCCGGCCTATCGGGCGGGCGCCGGGGCGGCCAGGTATCGCGGCAGGATCTCCGCAAGGCGATCGTGCGCGTCGAGCTCGGCGATCTTACCGGCCCTGTCGATCACGACCAGCGCCGGGATGGCGGTGACGCCCAGCCGTTCGACGAGCGGAGATTCCCAGGCCTTGCCGTCGTGGTACTGGGGCCACGGGAGGCCATTCTTCGCCACGAACGCGGCCATCTTCTCGCGGCCCTCGTCCCCCTCGTCCAGGTTCACGGCCAGGACCGAGAGGCCCTTGTCCTTGTACCGGTCGTTCAGCTCCTTGAGGGCGGGCATGCTGGCCACGCAGGGGCCGCACCAGGTGGCCCAGAAGTCGATCACGACGACCTGCCCCTTCAGGCCCCTGAGCGAGACGGGCTGCTTGCTCACGGCGTCCACGAACTCGAGATCGAGCGGCTTGCCGACGAGGTCGAGCGCGGCAAGCGCCCTGGCGGCGGACTTCGCGAGCGGCGAGTCGGGGAACTCCGCGGCAAGCCTCAGGAGGAGCGACTTCTTCAGCTCTTGATCCTTGACGGACATCGCGAAGCCGTTGAGCAGATTGGCGCCCATCGGGTCCTTCGGGTAATCCGCCAGGAAACGATCCACCTCCGGGAGCGCGGCGCGGGGATCGTCGGGGTGGGAGACCACGGTCGCGATGGCCTTCATCTGGCGGGCGGTCTTGCGTTGTCCCGGGTCCTTGAAGTGGGCCAGGGCCTGGTCGACCTCGGCGATGGTCGCCCCGGCCGTGGCCGGAGCCATCATCGTCTCGATCCAGCGCCCGATGAGCATGGCGGGGACTCGCGGGTGATCGGGATCGGCCCGGAAGAGCTCGAGGGCGAGCTCTCCCTTGCGGCGGGACGCCCGGACGGCCTCCTCGCGGTACACCTTGATGGCGTCCTTGTCCCCGCCCCTGGAGCGATCCAGGGTCGGGGCGAGGACGGCGTCGAAATCGGCGAGGATCTGGGCGGGCGACCGGGCCGGCCCGTCGGCGAGGGCGGCCGCGGTCAGGCAGTGGCAGAGGACGACGGTCCGGACGAGCGGGAGGTTCATGTCGGGCGGGCTCCGGTGGGGATGGCCAGGCGTGGCGGCTCAATACTGGTCGGCGCTGATGACCTCGCCGCCGTTGCGCGTCGAGAGTTTCTGCCAGACGCCCATGTAGGCGCCGTTCTGGAGCGTGAACCCGTAGTCGCCGGGGCCGACGTTCGAGTACATCTCCGCGTTCGCGCCGATGGGCAGCCCGTTGGAGACGGGCGTGGCGATCTGCCAGGAGTCGACCGTGTCCTTGATGAAGCGGACCGAGCCGTCCGCGAACGAGACGTTCACGCCCCCCGGGTGGAAGCTCATCGGGTTGCAGATGACCCAGTAGCTGGGCAGGCCCTTGTACTTCTTCCAGCTATTGGGCGGGAACCTGGCTTCGAAGACGCCGACGCTGGGGTCGCCGTCGTTCCAGTTGTGGTAATAGTCGGCGGACTTGGGATTGATGAAGCCGTGGCCGTTCTCGGAGAAGGCCATGGTGTTGCTGGTGCCGTCGGTGATCGAGGCGATCTTCACCGGCCCCTGGTCGACGATGACCCCCTTCTGGTACTGCGTGAGCGAGGGATCGGCGCCGAGCGTGGGGATGACCTGGAAGCCGTTGGCGTTCCACGGGCCGCCGCAGCCGGAGTAGTAGGTGCGGGCCTGAAGGATGGAGACCCCGGAGAAGCCGTAGATCGCGGCATCAACATTCGAGGGGGTACCGGCCGTGGGGTCGCTCGGGCAGAGGAGCATGGTGAGGCTCACCGAGGCCAGCGTGCTGTTGCACGGGGCGGCGTAGCTCCAGTTGAAATTTGCGGAGTTGTAGACGGCGCCCTGCTCGATGAATGGCGCCATGCGGACGAACTCCGAGAAGCCGAACTGCGAATTGCCCTGCTGGGTGTAGATATTGGCCGGGGGGTATGACCCGTTGGACGACTCGTAATTCGCCGCGGCCAGCCCGAGCTGCTTGAGGTTGTTGGTGCACTGCATCCGCCGGGCGGCCTCGCGGGCGGACTGGACCGCCGGCAGCAGCAGCGAGATGAGGACGGCGATGATGGCGATGACCACCAGCAACTCGATCAGGGTGAAGCCGCGACGACGCGGCTCCGGGGTCGGACGACGCAACATGAGAAGGGCTCCATGCGAACGGGGACGGGGTGATGGGAAGCGCGGGCGCCCCGGAGAGAGAGGGCGCCGCAGGAGTTCCGTGGGGAGGATCGAGGCGTCAGCGATTCGGCGAGGCGGCCTTGGCGGCCTTCGCCTCCTTGGCCCTCGCCTTGGCGTCGGCGGCGGCCTGCTTCAGGTCGGGCTTCGCGGTGCTGCGTTCGGGCATGTCGATCGTGCCGGCATTCCGCGAGGGCTCGTCGCCGCATCCGGCGATCGCGCCGAGGATCACGACGAGGGGGAGGATGAAGGCAGCGGGCGTGAATTTGCGTGGGCTCTCGGCGTTCATCGGGTGGCGTGGGCTCCTTGTCCCGGGGTTCTGGATTTGCGGTCTTTGATCCGTATCAGGCATCGACGGGGGGCCGACGATCGGAGAAGTCCCGCCCGCGAGGATTCCTCGGCGAGACGACGCGAGCGAGCTCGGCGAGCCGGCGGAGCGTCGGCAGCATTGCCCGCAGGGCACCGGCCTCGGCCGGATGGCGCTCGATGATCGCCTCGACGGCCCTCGCCTTTCCCCCCTGGAGCTGGGTCGTAATCTCCTCGGCCAGGCCCGCCAGCGCGGGATCGACGATGTCTTCGGGCGGTGGGCCGTCGTTCATAGCTCGAGACCTTCCAGTCCGGCGCGAAGCCGAACGAGTGCCCGATAGATGCGGGCCTCCGCCGCTCCGACCGTGCAGCCGAGTGCCTCGGCGATCTGGGCCGCGGGGAGCTGCTCGATGTGTCGCATGACCAGGATCTCCCGGTCCTTCTCCGCCATCGCCTGGAGCACGCCCATGACGCGTTCGAGCCGTTCCTGGACGGCCATCCGGGCGCTCGGGCTGGTGTCGTTGGCCACCAGGCTATGGCCGAGGGCCGAGGCCGAATCGTCCCACGAGATCGGCTCCGGCGCCTCGCGGCGGACGCTCCGCGCCTGGGCGATGACGTGCCGCCGGTGGGCGTCCACGACACGATCCGCCGTGAGCTGACGGAGCCAGCCGAGGAACGGCAGGGGCCGGTCGCGGAGATATTCGTCGAGCCGCTGCGAGGCGTCCGCCAGCGCGTCCTGGACGACGTCCGAGGGGTCGATCCGCGACGCCAGCCGGCGGTTCAGCCGCGCCCTGACCATCCTCCGGAGGTCGTCGCGATGCCGCTCCAGCAACTCCAGGCGTGCCGACGCGTCGCCGGACAGGGTCCTCTCGATCAGCGCATCCAAGGCCCCGACTCCCTCGGTGGTCATCGTCCTCTCCCAAGGCTTACCCCGCGGACGGAGGCGCGTCCTTACGCGGAATTTCTCGGATTCGGCGAGAAAGCCCCGGGGACGCCGTCAGGGTTGCGACGGCCGGTGGGCGGCCAGGGCTCGCTCGTCCAGCAACGCCTTGAGGCGTCCGGCGGTCAGCCGGGTGGCGGAATCCTCCGGGCCGACGGCCCGCCGCTGGGCCTCCAGCGTGGACCGAAGGAGGCGTTCGGCCTCGTCGGTCCGGCCCCGCGAATGGAGGAACTCGCCCAGCCTGCTGGAGACAAAGAGCGTGGACGGATGATCGGGGCCGACGACGCGCCGATGCGATTCCAGGACGCGGCGGAAGATCGACTCGGCTTCCCGGTCGCGGTGGAGCTTCGCCAGGACGTGGGCCAGGTTGTACTCCCCGGTGAGGCTGCCGGGATGATCCGGGCCCAGGACCTCGCGATTGGTCTCGAGGGACTCGCGGAAGATCCTCTCGGCCTCCTCGTCCTTGCCCCGCTTCTCCAGCACGGCGGCCAGGTTGTTCAGGGCGGACAGGGCCGCCGGGTGCTTGCGCCCGCGGAGCGCGGTCGCGTCGTCGATGGTCCGCCGCAGGATCGCCTCGGCCTCGTCGAGCCGGCCGCGGCGGCGGAGCAGGTCCCCGAGGTCGTTGCGGGCCGAGAGGACCACGTCGGGCGAGACCCCGGGCGCGGCGTCGCCGACGGCCAGGATCCGGCGATACTCGGCCTCGGCCTCCTCGCCCCGCCCCCGGGTCGAAAGCAACTCGGCGAGGTAGCCGGACGCCTGCAGCGCCGTCGGGGAATCCGCGCCGAGCCGCCGGCGGGAGCGGTCGACGGCGTCCATGAGCAGCGGCTCGGCCTCGTCGAGGCGGCCCAGGTGCGCCAGGACATGGCCGAGTTCGGCCTCGCCCTCGAGCATCTCGTCGGCCGGCTCGCCCGACAGGCCGCGGAACAGGTCGTGGGACAGGCGGAGATGCCGCTCGGCCGTCGCGTAGTCGCCGATACCGTGATACGCCTTGCCGATCGCCAGCCGGACGGCGGCCTCGACGTCGGGCTGTCCCACGAAGGCCGGGCCCACGTCCGTCGAGGCGCGGTCGAGCGCCTCGCGGATCGTCGTGCGGCCCCCGTCGGGGTTGATCTCCGGCGAGGCCTGGCCGAGCAGGCGATCGACCAGGAAGCGATGGACGGCCGCGAGCTTGGCCGCCTCGAGGCGGGTCGCCCGTTCGGAGGCCGCGAGCAGCCGCTCCTGGCGGGCCGACCGTCGCCAACCCCAGGTCACGGCGGCGAGGCCCAGGATCAGGGAGGCGGCCAGCGCCGCGATCAGCGACGCGGTGATCGGCTTGCGGCGGCACCAGCGCCAGGCCCGGGCGGCGGGGCCGACCGGCCGGGCCGCGATCGGCAGGCCATCCAGGAACCGGCGAAGGTCGTCGGCCAGTCGGCCGGCCGTCTCGTAGCGCTCGGTCGGGCCCTTCGCCATCGCCTTGCCCACCACCGTCGCCAGGTCGACCGGAACGCCCGGATTGAGGCGACGGATCGGGGCCGGCTCCACCTCGGCGATCCGGCGGAGGATCTCTTGCCGATCGCCCCCCTCGATCGCCGGCCGAAGCGTCAGCAGCTCATAGAGCGTCACCCCCAGGGCATAGATGTCGGTCCGACGGTCCACCAGGGCTCGACGCCCCAATGCCTGCTCGGGGCTCATGTAGCGAAGCGTGCCGGGGAGGCCGCCGGTCATGGTGAGCCCGGCCCCCCCCTGGACGTCGGCCATCCCGAAGTCGACCACCCACACGTCGCCCCGATGGTCCAGCAGCAGGTTCGCCGGCTTGATGTCGCGGTGGGTTACCCCCTGCTCGTGCGCGTAGCCCAGCGCCTCCGCGATCTCGACGCCCAGCCTCGCCACGGTCCGGACGTAGGACGGTTCGTGGATCGATCCGTGGGCGACGGCCACCGATCGGACCGCCTCCCGCACCGCCCCCGGGGCGAACCGCCCGGACAGCAGGCCGCCGGCCAGGGCGTCGAGGGCCGAGGCCTCGGATCCCGCACCGCCCCCGTTGCGGTCCAGGCTTCGCATCGTGGCGATCAGGTCGGCCAGGCTGCCCCCCTCCACGAGCTGCATCGCATAGTAGGGGACGCCGTCCGCCAGCCCGACGTCGTAGACGGGCACGATCCGCGGATGCTGGAGCAGGCCGGCGACGCGGGCCTCGAGCTGGAACCGCTGGAGCGACTGCGAGTCCAGCGAGGCCGCCGTCAGCAGGACCTTCAGGGCCACCCGCCGCCCCAGCGCCGACTGCTCGGCCTCGTAGACGATCCCCATCCCCCCCCGGCCGATCTCGCGATCGATCCGGAAGCCGCCGATCTCCCGCCCCCTGGCGATGCTCGCGGAGTCGCCCCGCCCCAGCATCGCCAGGTCGAGCAGGATGGGGGCCATCCTGCGGATCTCGTCGGCCCATGCCGGGTGCTCGCCCGCCGCCGCCTCGACGTCGATCGTGCCGCCGCCCTGGAGCCGCTTCAGCAGGTCCTCGAAGAGCCGCGCCAGGCCCGGATCGATCTGTCCCGATGACGACGACGGGCCGACGTTCGCGTCGGCCCGAGCTCGCCCCTCATCGAGCACCTGATCCGGCATCGGGATGGACTCCGACGGCGATCCCCCGGCCGTCTCCGCGGGCCCTCCTCCCGCGCGGCGAACGGGGATCCGGCGCGATCGAAGGTGGCTCGAGATCGTCGGGCGGTCGACCCGCCCTCGAGCCGATACCAGCATACCGGAGCGCCTCGGATTCTATCCAGGCCGGGGCCGGGGGCCGGCGAGCCTCAGCCCCCCTCGGGGCGGCCGGCGGCGGTCCACGTCTGCTGGAGCTGGTTGATCTTGTTGTAGAGCGTCTTCAGGCTGATGCCGAGCTCCTTGTGGGCGGCGACCTTGTTGCCGTTGTGCTTCTCCAGGACGGCCTGGATGTAGCTCATCTCGACGTCGCGGAGGGTCGGCGACCCCTCGGGGATGGCGAAATGAGGCGAGCCGATCGCCGCGTGGGCCGGGGCGGCCTGGGCGGAGCGGCCGGACCTGGCCGGGAGCTGCGCGGGCAGGTGCTCGGGGAGGATCGGGCCGCGGCCGGCGAGGATCGCCGCCCGCTCGATGGCGTTGGCCAGCTCGCGGATATTCCCCGGCCAGTCGTGGGAGGACAGCATGTCGAGCGCCTCGGGGCTGATCTCGATGTGGCCCGTCCCCCGCCTCGACGTGTACCGGGTCAGCAGGTGGCGGCAGAGCGCCGGCAGGTCGGCCTTCCGCTCGCGGAGGGGCGGCAGGATGATCTCGAACGTGTTCAGGCGGAAGAAGAGGTCCTCCCGGAAGAGGTCGGTCTTCACCATCTCGCGGAGGTCCCGATTGGTCGCGCAGAGGACCCGCACGTCGACTCGGAACGGCTCGTTCTCGCCCACGCGGCGGATCTCGCCGGACTCCAGGAAGCGGAGCAGCTTGACCTGCACGCTCTTGTCCAGCTCGCCCACCTCATCCAGGAACAGGGTGCCGCCGTTGGCGACCTCGAAGAGCCCCTTGCGGTTGGACTCGGCGCCGGTGAAGGCCCCCTTGCGATGGCCGAAGAGCTCGCTCTCGACCAGGTTCTCCGGCAGGGCGCCGCAGTTCACCGGGATGAAGGTCCGCGAGGCCCGCTCGCTCTTGTCGTGGAGGTTGCGGGCGACGAGCTCCTTGCCGGTGCCGGTGTCGCCCAGGATCATCACCGTGGCCTCGGTCGGCGCGATCGTGTCGATCAGCCGATGGACCTGCTGCATGGACGGCGTCTCGCCGATCAGCATCGGCGTCCCCTCGGCGATCTTCAGCCGGGTCTCGAGCGCGGCGGTCTTGTTGGTCAGGTCCCGCCGCTCGACGATCCGCTGGAGCAGGACCTCCAGCTCCGCCCACTTGCACGGCTTGGTCAGGTAGTCGAACGCGCCCAGCCTCAGGGCCTGGACCGCCGTGTCCACCGTGGCGTGGCCGGTGAGGATGATCACCTGGGTGTCCGGGCTGACCTGCTTGACCTGGTTGAGCACCTCGATGCCGGTGATGCCGGGCATGCGGATGTCCAGCAGGGCGGCGTCGAACGACCCCCGCTCCAGGGCCTTCAGCGCCGCGGCGCCGTCGGGGCAGACCACGACCTCGTGGCCGAGCCGCGGCAGCTCCATCTGCATCAGGTCCCGGAGGTGCGCCTCGTCGTCGGCGAACAGGATCCGCAGGCCCCCCTGGCGTGACTTCTCGATCATCGATCCCTCCCTGAATCGGCCCGCGTCTCCCGCCGGTTTCCTTCCCGGCGCCCCGGCCGCCCGATCCGTTCGCAGTCTATCATGATCATATCGTGTTCGGAATCGACCTCAGCCGGCGGCCGCCAGCACGGCGCCCCGGGTCGCGGGCGACTCGCGCGGGGGACGCCCCTCGTCGACCTCGGACGGGTGGATCGGCAGCCGGACCTTGAAGGTCGAGCCCTGCCCCTCGCCGGGGCTGCTCGCCATGATCTCGCCGTGGTGCTGGCTGACGATCCGATGGGTGATCGACAGGCCCAGGCCGGTCCCCTTCCCCACCCGCCGCCGGGTGAAGAACGGCTCGAAGATGTTCTCCAGGACGTCCGCCGGCATCCCGCAGCCGCTGTCCGCGAACACCATCTCGGCCATGCCGTGGCCGTAGCGCGCCTCGATCCGGAGCACCCCGCCGGTCTCCATGGAGTCCAGCGCGTTGACGACCAGGTTCAGCACCACCTGCTTGATCTCCTGGCCGTCCACGTGGGCCATCACCGCCTCCTTGGGCTGGAAGGCGATCGTCTTGCCCCGGTACTTGCCGATGTGGCGGATCATGTCCACCACCCCCTGGATCAGGCCCACCATGTCCGTCCGCTCGCGCTGGATGTCGTTGCAGCGCGAGAAGTCGAGGAGCTTCTCGGTGATGTTCTTGCACCGGAACGCCTCCTCCTGGATCATCTTCAGGTAGTTCTGGATCACCCTGTGATCAGGATGGTCCGAGCCGCTGAGGAGCCCCCCCACGCGGTTCTCCAGCGCCTCGGAGCAGAACGCGATCGAGGCCAGCGGGTTGTTGATCTCGTGCGCGACGCCCGCCGCCAGGAACCCCACCCCGGCCAGCCGCTCCGAGCGGACGAGCTGCCGGCTCCGCTCGTTGACCTGCTGCTCCAGGTCGGCGTAGGTCATGCTGATCTTCGCCGTCATGTCGTTGAAGGCCTCGGCCAGGTCCTGCATCTCGTCGCCCGTGTTGAGCTCGATCTTGTAGTCGAAAGAGCCCCGCGCCACCCGCCGCACCCCGCGCTGGAGGAGCCGCACCGGGTAGAGCACCCAGTGGTGGAAGAGCAGCATCAGGACCGCGAGCATCGCCATCACCATCAGGGCCGACGTCCAGACGATCGCCCGGCTGGTCAGGTATTGCCCCTTGGAGAGGACCAGGATGTCGTTGAAGTCCCCGAAAAGCTCCTTGGGCAGGAGCATCACCGTGCGGTTGAGGCGGGCCAGGCGAGACTTCAGGTCGGTCGCCGGCTCGATCTGGGGGAGCAGGTCGGGTCGTTCCTTCACGTAGTAAGTCGTGCCGGGCAGGATCGGGCCGGCCGCCTTCTCCGGCGAAAGCTCGGCGAGGATCGCGGCCAGGTCGTCATCGATCCGGAAGGCCAGGCCGAGCTCGTCGAGCCCGCTGTTGGCACGGTTGCCCCGAAGCGTGTTCTGCTTGAGCAGCCGGAAGTACGTCAGCAGGGCCTCGCGTGCCTCCAGGACCCGGCCGGCAAGCTCCGCTCGCTCCTCGGGTGTCCCCTCGCCGTGGAGCTGGAGCCGGAAGACGCGGTCGATCAGGTCCACCGAGGCCCCCATCTCGACGAGCTGATCCGACTGGGTCAGGTAGCTAATGTGGAAGGAATGGAGGCCGAAGGCGGAGCCCGCGAGGAGGATGAGCATCATCCCGACCACCACGCTCAGTCCGGCGACGAGCTTGATGCGAATGGGCCATCGGACCATGACGACCTCCCTGTCGTTCGGTTGGGCTGCGGTGTGGTGCTGGGGCGGGTGCCCGGGACGGGTGTCTCCGGGCGGCCGCCGGAGCTTATACCAGAAGTCGCCCGATGGCTCAAACCGACTCGGCGGGATTCCACGGCCAGGTTCCTGCTCGAGTCCGAGGGAAAGGATGGAATGGCAGACAGGAATGTCTGCCCCCCGGAGGACAGGCATTCTTGCCTGTCACGTAGTAGGCGTTCTTGCCTGTCACGTAGTAGGCGTTCTTGCCTGTCACGTAGTCATCCCCACCGTTGAGCCGTGACAAAGCCCTAGGGCAACAGCTCCCAGGAATGCGTGAAAAGGGCCACGGCGAACGTCGCCATCAGGAGGGCCGCGACCGTCGCCCGGAGGGCGCGGACCCTCCTCTGGAAGGCGGGCTCGCCGCGAGGGTTGGCCTGGAGGCCGCGGAGGAAGTCGATCCGGCTGGCGATGCTCCCGTGCCGCCACGACCTGGCCCGGATGTCCAGGCCGTTGTGGCGAGCCACGCAGGAGAGGGCATCCGTGAAGACCTGGATCCCCACGGGGCAAAGGCCGTCCAGCGGGCGGGGCCGTCCCTCCGCGGGCGGCGAGCCCTCCTCATCGAAGTCGAAGTGCGGGGGACAGTCGGGGTCGCCGCAGGAGACCACCTTGCAGCCGAAGACGTCCGCCTGCCGCTCGAACCGTCGCGAGAGGTGCCCGAAGACCAGCCAGAAGAACACGCCGGCCGCCGCCAGCAGCAGCCCGGCCTCGGCGATCTCGGTCGCCTGGGAGACGTCGGAAGGGTCGATCCACGGCAGCCCCGCGACCCACGCCTCGGGGATCGAGATCGCCCCGGCCGCCAGCGAGATCAACGCCAGGCTCCCCATGAAGAAGAAGCCGAAGTAGGGCAGATGGCGATGGGCCACGTGGCCGACCTCGTGGCCGAAGACCGCGGCCACCTCGGCCGGGCTGAGCGAGTCCAGGAGCGCGTCGCTCAGGAGCACGTAGCGGAACCACGGCAGGACCCCGGTCACGCAGGCATTGACCATCATCCCCCCTGTGTCCCAGACCAGGAAGTCGGTGAACCGGAACCCCACGCGCCTCGCCACCCGCTCCAGGCGGCGGCGGAGCGGGCCGTCGGGGAGGCTCCGCGTCGGCCAGGCCAGCCGGATGAACAGCGGCGAGGCGAAGAGGATCGAGAGCCCCAGGCAGGCCAGCTCGATGGGCTCGGCCGCCGGGTGCCGGTGCCAGCCGGGCCAGAGCCGGCCGAAGACGTCGTGCCGGAGCACGAAGATCAGGATCACGGGGAGCGTCAGCCCGATCGCCTGTCGCGACTTCAGCGTCAAATACGTGTGCCAGGGGGGGCAGTTCCGGGCGCCGTGAAGCGCCCGCTCCGCCAGGTAGAGGCCGCTCCAGGTCGCGAGCTGGATCAGCAGGAACGGGGCGAAGATCGCCAGGTCGTCCACCAGGATCGAGCCCTCGAGCTTCCAGTTGGAGAGCACCAGGCCCGACCAGCCCACGCCGTGGATGATCCAGGCGTAGATGCCCAGGCCCGCCATGGTCAAGAGCCGCGACCCCTGGATGTATCGCCGGAAGACCCGCCCCGAGGCGTAGCCGGCGTGGGCCACGCGGGACGCCACCCAGCCCCCCAGCCCGAACGACATCACCGCGATCAGGAGCACCCCGCCGGCGGCCTCCAGGATGCGGAACGGCACGAGCGAGCCCGGGACCTCGGGACCGGGCAGGTCGATCCCGAAGGCGATGAGCAGGGCGATCAGCAAGGAGATCGGCATGTCTGGTGTTCGCTCGCGACGGCCCCGCGGCGGGCCGGCAACCGAAGGGAGTCCATCAAGGTCAGTTCACCCACATGCGCAACATTACGCCGTCTTCAAGCCCCCTCCGAGGCCCCGACGACCACGATCGCGACCGGGAACGACTCCGGCTTCGCCTCCCCCTTGACGGCCAGGCTCAGGGGGACGACCACGCGCCAGGTGTTCTTCTGGTCGTCGTGGATCATGGCCGGCGCCTTGGCGTCCGGCGCGGCCGACAGCATGAACAGGATCGCCGGATGGCTCGTCCCGGCCGCCTCCGCGCTCTGGGTCTCGAACTGCTTCTTCGCCAGGACGGCGACCGATCGATCCTTGGCCGCCGGCAGGAGCAGCGAGTAATCGCGGAACGGGCTGACCCCCAGGTGGTCGCCGTTGACCGGCTGGAGCCCGTAGCGGACCGTGTACAGCCCCTTCGGGATCGCCTGGTCGCGGTAGTCGTGCCCCTCGCCGTCGAACCGGATCGCGCCGATCAGCTCGCTCTCGGCCAGGAACGGGAACTGGATGTTCCCCTTCGGCGCCTCCGGCTTGGTGGCGGCGGGGATCTCCTTGCGGAGCCAGAGCGTGGCCAGCGGCTTCCCTTCCGGATCGGAGACCTTGTAGCCCCGCGGGTTCAGGGCGGAGGCGACGTCGGGCGCCAGGCCCGCCGGCGCCGCCTCCGTCGATTCCTCGACCTTGAAGGCATCCTGGGCGATCGACACGCCCGCCCCCAGGGCCATGATCACGCAGAACGCACCCGCTCGCATCGATCGCATCATTGAACGCCTCTACGCTGTCATCTTCAGGTTGACGCGGCGGCCGCAGCCCGGGCCGCCTCAGAGGGCGAAGCGGCCCACGAAGCTGCTGCGGCAATTCGGGTCGCTCCAGCGAGAGGGGAGGCCCTCCCCCTTGAACTCGTGGCCCAGCGTGTAGGCCGGCTGCGCCTTGACCCCCTGCGACAGGGGCTGATAGGCGATGACCTCGTTGCCGCAGAAGTGGTCGGTCTCGTCCAGCGGCCGGGTGACGATCTGCGCCAGGCCGGCGGCCCAGAACGACGCCCGCGGGGCCTGGGGCATGCCGTGGGCCTTGTGCACCGAGTCGGCCTCGGACGCGGCGTGCTCCTCCAGCTTGAGCGTCATCGACGCCGTCTTCACGGCCCGGATGTTCTTCAGGCGGGCGCCGCCGAGCTCTCGGGCCATCGCCGCCAGGGCCTCACGCTGCTCGGGGCTGGCCTTCCGGTCCAGGATCAGGATCGCGGAGGCCGCTTCCTGACGGTCCTTCGAGAACGTCGTCGTCCCCTCGACGGCCGCGGCCACGCAGAGGCCCGTCAGGTCCACGCCCTTCCACGCGCCTTCCCGCACCTTCCAGGCGAGGACCGCCTGGTGCCCCGTCGTGAAGATCTCGGAATTGGAGATGCACGGCCCGGTGAACACGTCGGCCGTCCGCGCCTCGACATAATCCCCCTCGAGCCCCTCGGCCCTGGCGGTTGCGCAGGCGAGGAGCAAGGCACCGCAAAGGGCTGCCGGCGAATACCGCATGATGCAAGGCTCCTTGGTGGGAAGGATGAGCTGGGCGAGTCTCGACGCTGTCCTGGTCCGAATTATCCGAGCCGTGCCGCCGACAAGTCAAGGCGCGCCGACGTCGGCCGGCTCGTCCTGGCGGATCGGCCGGGCCGGACTCCGGCCGGACGGGATCCAGCGGTCGGTTCCCCGGGAGGACTCCTTCGCCCGCGGCCGGGGTGGATCGTCCTCCGGCGCGATGGGGTCGGTTCCGGGGTCTTCCCCCCGATCGGCGACCCGCGTGGGCGACCTCGGTATCGGCTTCGACCGGGGGACCGGGCGGACCTCGGGCGGCGTGTCCTTCTCGTTGTCCCGGAGCGAGAGCTGCGTCTGCGGCGCGCCGGGGAGGTTCGCCCGCAGCTCCTGGTAGGCGGCCTCGAGCTGGCTCCGATCCTCCTGGAAGGCCACGACGGAGGTCTCGAGCTCCCGGTTGGCATCCTCGAGCCGGGCCAGCCGCTTGCCGTCGTCCACGGCCCGCTCCGCATAGTCCTCGTTCTGGGTCCGGAGCGCGAGCACCTGGTCCTTGAGCCGGGCATTCTCCGCCCGGACCTCCTGGCTGAACCGCCGGCATTCGGCGACTTGCGAGCGCGTCGCCAGCGAGCAGCCCGCCTGCGCGGCCGAGAGCGAGGCCAGCAACGCCGCCAGGGCGAGCCGCCTCCAACCCGGTTGTCCATGCGCGCGGGCCACTCTTATCCGAGCTCCTTTCGCGGGCGATCGCGATTTGATCGCCGTGATCGGGCGATGGCCGGACCGTGAAAAGACATGACGTCGGCTGCACCACCACGCCGACGGCCGGCGGGAAGGGCGTTGACGGACCCGGTCCGAGGATCCACGGCATCACTACCCCAGAACCGGACTTCGGGCAAGGCCAGTCTCGGGACCAGGATCGACCACCACCTTCCCCACCAATCCAGCCCCGGCCATCGCGGGGAGGAGCCGTCCCGACGCCGGATTCGTCCTCCGGCCGGGGCGGAGCCTCAACTGTCTCTCCCGCTCCCCTTCGTCGGCATAGGCCCACCTCCCGACGTGATCCCCCCGCGCCGTCGATTTGGCTTCGTTCGTCGCATAAAGGCTCTTGAATGCATCCCGGATTTCCTTCCCTGCAATCGACTTGCGGCGTCTCAGACGGCACGCTTGTGGTCCCATTATTCTCATTTCCGTAGGCCCCCGGCGACGACTCCGGGTCGGGCTCACCCGGTTGACGGACCGAGCCGGCTCCGACCGAGGGAGCCCCCCTCCCCTTGCGGAGCCGGCAGAGCTCGTCGAGGACCTCCATCAGCTCCCGGCTCATCGCCGCGACCTCGCGCCTCGGCCCTTCGAGCTCGGCCTCCGCCAGGAATGCCGCATCGTCGTCGCGGCCAGCCGCGTCCGCATCACCGTCCAGGGCCTCGATCCGCCCGAGCTCGTCGTCGATGACCCGCAA
>NZ_JAALJH010000063.1 GCF_011064615.1 Aquisphaera insulae
GGTGTTGACGGCCAGCGAGATCCCCACCGCCGCGGCCACGCCCGGATTGCTGGAGGTGTTGACGCCGAACGCGATGGCGCCCGAGCCCGCCGTGATCGTCGAGGTGTCCTTCGCGGTCAGCGAGACGCCCTTGCCGCTCGTCAGGGCGCCGCCGGTCGCGGGCCGGCCGGCGGTCACGGACGAGCCGCCCTCGATCAGGGCCGCCGTGTGCGAGGTGATCGTGTTGCCCGACCCCGAGCCGACGCCCGCGAGGGAGTACTTGCCCGTCATCCCGCCGGTGAGCGAGCCGGCGAGGCCGGCCGCGTAGGCGTCGATCTCCTCGTCGGAGGTCGCGGCGAGCGAGACCTTGCCGCCGGCGACGGCCGTCGCGTCGCCGATCTGCGCCTCGACGGTGCTGGTGATGCTGTTCTGGGCCGCGGCGGCCCCGACGGTGACCGCGTTGTTGTTCGTGCCGCCCGTGGCCGCCGCCAGCGACAGGCCGTTGGCATCCGCCGTGATCGACGCCGTCGACTCGGCGGAGAGCTTGAGGTCGCCGCCCGTGGCCTCGACGTCGCTGCCGCCGTCGATCGCCGCCGAGACGGTGCTGGTGATGTCGTTCTCCGACCCCGCCCCGGCCCCCGCGATCGACGTGCCGACCGAGCCCTTGCCGGACGAGTCGGAGCCCGCGCCGGCGATCGTGTACGTCGCGATCGTGCCGGAGGAGATGGCCTTCAGCTCGATCCCGCCGCCGGAGACGGCCCACGAGGCGTCGATGGACGCGGAGACGGTGTTGGTCACCTCGTTGACGGCCACGGCCACGCCGAACGACGAGGTGCTGGAGCTGGCCTTGTTGACGCTGTTGCCGCTGCTGAGGCTCAGCGAGCCCGAGACCGCGAGGATCGAGGCGCGGTCGGTCGCGTGCAGGCTCATCCCCGCGCCGCCCGCGGTGACCTGGTTCGTCTGCGCGACGACGGGGTCCGCGCCGCCGCTGTTGGTGATCGTCGCCGAGACGGTCGTATCCACCGTGTTGCCGGAGCCCGATCCGGCCCCGGCGAGGATCTTCGTCCCCTTCATGTCGGAGGTGGTCACGCCCAGCGCGGCGCTGAAGGAGTAGGCGACGATCGTCTCGCCGGCCTGGCTGGAATCGTCCTTGTCGGCCGTGGTGGCCGTCAGGCTGAGGGCGCCGCCCGAGGTCACGGAGGAGCTGTCAATGTTGGCGACGACCGAGTTCTTGATCACGTTGACGGCGGCCGCCGCGCCGATCGGCGTGCTCGAGCCGGCCGACGAGCTGAAGCCCAGGATCGCCAGCGAGAACCCGCCGGCATCGGCCGTGATCGAGGAGTTGTCGACCGCCGACAGGGACAGGGCCTGATCCGTCCCGGTCTGCACCGAGCTATCCAGGTCGATCACCGCCCGCGTGTCGCGGTAGATGTCGTTCTCCGACCCCGCGCCGGCGCCGGCGATCCCGGAGATGCCGGAGTTGGAGCCGCCGGAATTCCCCGTCGAGGACCGGGCGAAGGCGCCGGCCACGGTGACGGCGTCGATCGTCGAGAGCGAGGTCGCCTTGAGCGCGACGCCGCCGGCGGAATAGACCGCCGCGTCCCGGATCGCCGCGACCGTGGCGCCGTGGTTCGTCTCGGAGCCGATCTGATTGATCGCCACCGAGATCCCGACGGCGGGCGGGGTGGAGTTGGAGCCTCCCCCCGAGGCGAGCACCAGCGAGCCGGCGCCGGCCGTGATCGACGCGTGGTCGAGGGCGGTCAGCGTCACCCCGCCACCGGCGACGACCGAGGCGATGGCGTGGGAGGTGGCGGCCGAGTCGGCCTGGGACCCGGTGATGGTCGCCTCGACCGTCGTGAAGATGGCGTTGGAGCTGCCCGAGCCCGCCCCGGTGAACTGCGCGGGGGAGGTGGAGGACGCGGCGGAGGTCAGCGACCCCGCGACGCCGAAGGCCACGGCGTAGATCGTCTGGCCGGCCTTGCTCGAGTCGCTCCGGTCGGCCGTGCTGGCGGTCAGGCTGACCGCCCCCGCGGAGGTCACCGCGGACCGGTCGATGTTGGCCTCGACCGTGCCGGTGATCTGATTCACGGCGGCGGCGGCCCCGGCCGTGATGCTGGCGCCCTCCGGGTCCGAGACGCCCGCGATGCCCAGGGTCACCGCGCCGGCGTCGGCGGTGATCGCCGCGTTGTCGTAGGCCGAGAGGGTCACCCCACCTCCGTGGCCCGTGACGACCTGACTGTTGCCCCGAATCAGCGCCAGCGTGTCGCCGTAGATGAAGTTCCCGGAGCCGGCCCCGGCGCCGGCGATCCCCACGGTCTCGCCCGTCTGGCCGCTGCCGACCGAGCCGCTGCCCGTGTACGTGTAGCTCTTGATCGTCGCCTTCGAGGTCGCCTCCAGGTCGAGCGCCCCGTCGGAGGTCACCTTCGAGTTGTCGATCTCGGCCACCACCCGGTCGCGGTCATCCGCCGTGCCGATGTTGTTCACGGCGACGGACGCCCCGACCACGATCGTATTGCTCGATGCGCCGGTCGGGAAGGCCAGCGAGAGGACCCCGGCGCCCGCCGTGATCTTCGACGTATCCGAGGCGGTCAGCGAGATCGCGCCCTGGTGCCCGCTCGAGACCTCCAGGGCCAGGCCGCCGGAGGACGTGCCCGAGCAGTCGGTGATGGTGGCCTCGGTGGCCTGCGCGATCGAGTTGCCGGACCCCGAGCCGGCGCCGGCCCAGGAGAAGCCGCCGCTCGACCCCTTGAGCACGCCGCCGATCCCCACCGTCACGGCCGTGATCGTCTCCGAGGACGAGGCCGAGAGCGAGACGGCGCCGTCGCTCGCGACCGACGAGCCGTCGATGTTCGCCAGGACGGTCGAGTCGATGGTGTTGAGGGCCGCCGCGGCCCCGTTCGACACGGTGGCCCCGCCGTTGGCGGCGCCGCCGGTACCGGCCAGCGAGAGCGCATTGCCGACGGCCTCGATGTCCGCCGTGCTGTCGGCCGACAGGGAGACGCCCCGGCTGTTGCCCGAGCTGACCAGGCTCGCGTCGGCGATGAGCGCCTTCGTCTGGTAGTGGACCTCGTTGCCGGAGCCGGCACCCGCCCCGTTGAGGCCCACCCCCCCCTGGGTCGCGCCGCTGCCGGTGCCGGCGATCGTGATCGCCGTGATGTCCGGGTCGGAGCTGGCGGAGATGCTCACGGCCCCGCCCGAGTTGACGGCCGAGCCCCCCTCGATCGCGGCGACCGCCCGATTGGGCGATCCGGACGTGCCCATCTGGTTGACGGCGATCGAGAGGCCCACCGCGGCCCTCGTGCTCGGGTTGCCCCCGTAATTGGCCCCGACGGCCAGGGCGCCGGAGCCGGCGGAGATGGTGGCCTTGTCGGTCGCCGTGAGGGTGACGCCCTGGTCGTCGAGCGCGGAGCCGCTGGCGGGCACGCCGGAGGTGACGGAGCTGGCGTGGCGGACGCCGTCGACGTCCGGGCCGTCGCCGATGAGGGCCTCGGTGGAGGAGGAGATCGAGTTGCTGGAGGCGGAGCCCACGCCGGCGAGCGAGAAGCTCATGGCGCTGCCGCCGCTGAGGGAGCCGGCGATGCCGGCGGCGTAGGCGTCGATCTCGTCGGTGGAGGTGGCGGTGAGGGACACGGCGCCGGCGGCGGCGACCGTGGAGCCCTTGATGTCGGCGGCGACGTCGGTGGTGATGGTGTTGACCGCGGCGGCGGCGCCGACGGCGACGGCGGAGCCGCCGTTGGCGCCGCCGCTGATGGAGATCGAGAGGCCGCCGGCGTCGGCCTTGATGGTGGCCTTGTCGGTGGCGGAGAGGCTGACCGCCCCGCCGTTCTGGGTGGAGACGCGGCTGTGGCCGTCCACCACGGCCTGGGTCGACTGGGCGATCTGGTTGCCGGAGCCGGCCCCCGCGCCGTCGAGGCCCGGTGCGCCCTGGCTCGAGCCGCTGCCGACGCCGGCGATGGTGACCGCCGTGATCGTCTGCTCCGAGCTGGCGGCGATGGTGACCGGGCCGCCGGCGTCCACCACCGACCCGTCGCGGATCGCGGCGATGACGGAATCCGGCGACGACGACGTGCCGATCGTGTTGACGGCCAGCGAGATCCCCATGGCCGCGGCCACGCCCGGGGATGAGGACACGTTCACGCCCACGGCCAGGGCACCGGAACCGGCCGTGATCGTCGAGTCGTCCTTCGCCGAGAGCGTGACCGCCGCGTTCGGCCGGGGAGTCCCGCTCGCGGCGTGGCCGGAGGTGACCGTGCTCGTGTGATTCGTCCCCGAGGCATCTTCGCCGTCCCGGATCAGGGCCTCGGTCGTCGCGGTGATCGTGTTGCTCGAGCCCGAGCCGACGCCCGTCAGGGAGAGCAGCCCGGTCTGGCCGCCGGTCAGGGAGCCGCCCAGGCCGGCGGCCACGGCCGTGATCGTGGTCTTGGACTCGGCCGAGAGGGAGACGGCGCCGGTGGCGGTCACCGTCGACCCCTCGACGTCGGCCGCGACCCTGGAGGTGACGTCGTTCACCGAGGCGGCCGCCCCCAGGGAGATGGAGTTGTCGGTGTTCGCGGCGCCCGTGGCCCTCGCGAGCGTGAGGCCATTGGCGTCGGCGAGGATGGTCGACGTGTCCTTGGCCGTCAGCGTCACGTCGCCGCCGGCGACGACCGTGCTGGACTCGTCAATCAGGGCGGAGGTCGTGCCGGTGACGGAATTCTCCGAGCCGGCCCCGGCCCCCGAGAACGCGAACCCGTTCTCGCCTTTCCCTCCCGAACTCGCTCCGGAGCCGGCGACGGTCACGGACAGGATATCCCCGTTCGAACTGGCGGCGAGGCCGACGGGCCCGGTCGAGGAGATGTTCGAGGCGTCGATCGACGCCCTGGTCGTGTTCGTGAGGTCGTTGTCCGCGACCGCGAAGCCGAACGAGGAGGCGATGGCGAACCCGGTGTTGGCGTACCCGTGCTCGGCCGACACGAACATGCCGCGGGGAACATTGCCGGCCGTCGTGATGCTGACGGCCAGGCTGCCCGTGATCGCCCGGATGTAGGACTGGTCGATGGCGGTGACCGTGACCCCTCCGGCGCCCGCCGAGACGGAGAGGGGATGGCCGCTTGCGTCGGTCCCCTCGCAGCCGGTGATTGTCGCCGCCACCCGGCTCGTCAGCGTGTTCAGTCCGACCGACCCGACGCCGGAGCCCGAGAGCGAGAAGACCGTCCCCTCCTGCAGGCCCGCCCCGACGCTGATGGCGACGGCGATGATCCTCTCGCCGGGCTTGCTCGCGTCGCTCGAGTCCGCCGTCGAGGCGCTCACGTCGACGGCCCCGCCGGAATGGACGGCCGAGGAGTCGATGCTCGCGTCCGTGATGGTGTCGATCGTGTTCAGGGCCACGGCCGCCCCGATCTGGATGGAGAGGCCCGTGGTGCTCTTGTAGCCGACCAGGGTCAATGCGACCCCTACCGCATCGGCCACGATGTTCGCGTTGTTCAGCGCCGCGACGCGGACCGCTTCGCCGTCGCCCGTGCTGACCGAGCTGCCCAGGTCGATCAACGCCCGGGTCGTCTCGTAGATGGTATTCGCGGAGCCCGAGCCGGCGCCCGCGATCCCCGGAGAGAACTTACCGCCGGACCGGCCGCTGAAGCCGGCATCGATGGCCCCGGCGACGGTCACCGCGAGGATGCTGGATTCCGAGGTCGCCTCGATGGAGAGCGATCCGCGGGCGACGACGGTGGCGTCCTCGACGGCGGCGGTGACGGTGTTGCGGTCGTCGGATGTGCCCAGGCTATTGGTCGCGGCCGACACCCCGACGGCATAGTTGTGCTGCGTGCTCCCGTACTGCCCGCCGAAGGCCGCGGAGAGCACGGCCGACCCGGCGACTGCCGTGATCGACGCGTCGTCGGTGGCCGAGAGGGTGACGTCCGAGCCGGTGACGACGGTGGGGTAGGACGTCGTGGCTCCCTGGTCGGCCCGCGGGCCGGTGATCGTGGCCTCGACGTTGCTATAGATCCAGTTCCCGGCCCCGGAGCCGGCCGCCGCGAAGTTGATCGTGCGATTGTCGTCGGAGAATCCCTGGGAGGTGGACAGGGAGCCGGCGATGCCGAGCGCGGTGGCCAGGATGGTCAGCCCGGCCTTCGAGGGATCATCCTTGTCGGCGGTCGACGCCGTCAGGCTGACATCCCCCGACGCGGTCACCGTCGACTGGTCGATGTTGGCGACGACCGAGCTGGTGATCTGGTTGAGCGCGAGGGCCGCCCCGGCGGTGACCGTCGTGTTGCTGGTGTCCGCCCCGATCCCGATCGTCACGCCGCCGGCGTCGGCGGTGATGTCCGCGTTGTCGATGGCGGACAGGCTGACGTCGCCCTGGTGGCTCGTCACCACGCTGCCCCCCTCGATCAGGGCCAGCACGTCCTGGTAAATCACGTTCTCCGACCCCGCGCCGGCACCGAAGAGGCCGATGCGCCCCGAGCTGTTGTAGCTGCCGGTCCCCGCGTAGGTGTGGCTACCGATGCTCGGCTTGGCCGTCGCGCTGAGGGAGACGCCGCCGTCGGCATCCACGAGCGAGGCCTCGATCGCGGCTCGCACGACGTCACGCTTGTCCCTGCTCCCGATCATATTGCTCGCACCCGATGCACCGTCGGCGAACACCGGATGTGTCGAGTTCTCGCTGGAGTAGACGAGGTCCAGGACGCCGGCGGCGGCGACGATGTCGGCGTCGTCCACGGCGGTGAGGGCCACCGAGCCGCCGTTCGCGGTACGGACCGTGCTGCCCTTGATCAGGGCCTCGGTCGTGGCCGAGATGGTGTTGCCCGCCCCGGACCCCACATCATCGACCTGCCACAGGTATTCGCTGGGCACCGAACCGCTCACGCCCAGGGCGATCGCCAGGATCGACTCGCTCGAGTCGGCGGTGATCCGGACGGGGCCGCTCGAGTCGACCGTCGATGCGTCGACGTAGGCCGACACCGTGCTCGTGATGTCGTTGAACGCGATGGCCGCCCCGACCGACGAGCCGTGGGTGACGAGGGTCACCTGGCCGGCCCCGGTCTGGATCGTCGAGGAGTCGGTCGCCGAGATGCTGAGGCCCGTCGCATCCGAGACGGTTGAGCCCTGGGCCACGTCGGCTCGCGTGCTGCTGGTGACCTTGTTGTAGACCACGGCCCCGCCGAGGGCGAAGTCGCTCGCGCCGGTGCCGCCGGCCGCGCCCGACGTGATCGTCAGGTCCGATTCGGCCAGCACGTCCACCTCGCCCGTGATGGCCTTCGCCCTCGAATCCTCGATGTAGGCGCGGACCGTGTTCGCGAGGGTGCTCGTGATCACGGCGGCCCCGATCGCCACGCTGCCCGACGCGACGGCGAACTCCACCTGGCCGGCGCCCGCCGAAACCTCGGACGTATCCTCGCTCGACACCACGACATCGACATTGCCGGTCACCGTCGATCCGTCGCCGATGTGCGCGTCGACGCCGTTGTCGATCGTGTCCACCACGATCGACCCGCCCAGGGCGAAATTGTTCGCCTTGTCGCCCCCGGCGGCGTAGTCGTACTCCTTCGCCGTCTCCTGGCTCACGACCGAGACGCCGCCGGCGGTCGACGTGACGACCGAGCCCTCGATGTAGGCCATGATGTCGTTGGCGATGTCGCCGGTCGCGGCCGCCGCGCCCACGGAGGCCGTCTGCTTGGACACGGCCACCGCGCCGGCGAACGAGCCGATCGTCGAGGAGTCCAGCGCGGTGACCTCGACGTCCCCGCTCGCGGTCACCCGGCTGTTGCCCGACACGTAGGCGTGGATCGTCTCGCGGACGAAGCTCAACGACAGCGAGCCGCCCAGGCTGAAGTTGTTGGCGTTGGCCCCGCCCAGGGCGACGGAGACGAGCATCGTGTCGACCGAGACCGGGACGCTGATGCTCGTGGGGCCGTCGCTCTTGTCGTCGAAGCTGATCGACGTCGTACCGAGCGGAGACGCCGGCACGTACCCCGCGGAGACCTGGAGTCGCCCGCCGGAGACCATGGTGGACGACTCGATGTAGGCCGTCGTCGTGCTGCCGTTGGGCGTCGAGGTGCTGACCGTGGCGGGGTTGGCCGGGTCGAACGACTGCCCGACGTAGTTGTAGGCGACCGCGGCGCCGACGGCGCTCCCCGTCGAGCCGCCGCCGGGCGCGGCGACCCCGACGCCCCCCGCGACGGCCACCGTCGTCGCCGATTCCGTCGCCGTCACGCTCATGTCGCCGGACGACGAGGCCGACGAGCTCGCGATGTGGGCATCGACCCCGTTCGTGATCGCGTTGACGGCGACCGATCCGCCCATCGCGAACGAATCGGCGCCCGCGCCGCCCGCCGCCAGCGTGATCATCGTGGGGGTCGACTTGGCGGAGACGTCCAGGTCGCCGCCGCCGGCGCCCACCGTCGAGGAATCCACGTAGGCGGAGAGCGAATTGGCGATCAGGTTGTAGGCGACCGCCGCCCCGAGGCCCTTCGAGGAGGTACCGCTGGCGAGCGCCAGGGCGCCCGAGACGACGGCCGACGTGGACGTGTCCTCGGCGTGGACCGTGACGCCGCCCACCGCCGCGATCGAGGACCCTTGCGAGATGTGGGCGTCCAGCGTCATCTCGATCTGGTTGACGACCGCGTTCCCGGCGCCCGCGAAGCCCCCCTTGGACGGGTCGGACGTGGCCGTGCTGCTCCCCCCCGAGATCCCGACCCCGACGAGCGTCGTGGTGGCCTTCGCCTCGACGTCCAGGTTGGAGCCGATCGAAAGGGAGGTCTTCTCGAGGTAGGCCGCGACGGTGTGCGTGATCGAATTGAAGCCGACCGCGGCGCCGATGCCCGTGTTGTTGCCCCGACCGTAGGCCCCGTCGATGCTGATGAAGACGGACTCGTCCTCCGCGGTGACGCCAACCGCGCCGCCCACGGCGCCGCGGACGTCGCTGAGGTAGGCCCTGGTGTCGCCGCCGAACACGTTGTAGGAGACCGAGCCCGCGATCGCCGACGCGGAGCCGCTCGGGTTGTTCTGGTCGACGGCGGCCCCCGCGCCCCCGGCCGAGAGGGCGCCGGCGTAATTGTCGCGCCGGGCCGAGACGTCGACGTCGCCGGAGGTCACGACGGTCGCGTGCCGGATGAAGGCGGCCGTCCCGCCGTGGAGGTCGATCTCGGAGTACGAGCCCGCCAGGCCGTAATTGCCCGAGGTGGATTGCTGGGCCGCCACGGCGAACGCCCCGGTCGCGTTGACCAGCACGGTCGATTCCTCGGCCTTCACGGTCAAGGACGCCGCGGTGATGCCCCCGGCGTCGTTGATGTACGCCTTCGTGTCGTCGGTCACCAGGCTCAGCGCCGTGTCCCCGGAGACCCCGAAGCCATAGCGCGACGACGCGGCCTGCGAGGCTGCGTTCGACGCGGCGCCCGAGTCGCCGCTCTCGTTGCCGAGCTGGACCACCGACGCTTCGGCCCCGCCGCCCGCCGGCTTCGCGGGGACGGCGACCGTCGCGGCCAGGCTGAAGGCGAAGATGTTGCCGCGGTTGGTGGCCTCGACCTCGATGTCACCGCCCACGTTATACGTGGACGAGCCCGGCGAGGTCGTGCCGGCGTCGTCGCCCAGGATCGCCTCGGTCGTCCGGGTGACGTCGTTCACGGCGCCGCTGAATCCCATCCCGGTCCGGCTGGCGGACTCGAACGCCCCCGCCAGGGTGATCAGGTCGGAGGAATCCGCGGCGACGACGCGGACATCGCCCGTCGTCGCCGGGTCGCTCCGGATCACGGCGCCGCTCTGGATCGCCGCGCGCGTCGTGTTGACGTCGTTGAGGTAGGTGAACATCCCGTCGATGCCGAGCGACGCCTGCCCCTGCTTGGCGATGCTGCCGGTCGCGCCGAGCATGAGATTGAAGCCCGTCAGGTCGGCGTCGACGACGAGCCCGCCGTCCCCGAAGTTGACCTTGGCCCCGCCCTCGATGATCGCCTCGGTGTTGTTGTTCAGCACCTCGATGTTGGCCGCGGCCCCGAAGTTGTTCGCCGGGGCGTAGGTGGTGAAGTTCGCCGTCCCCGCATATCGGGCCCGCTCGATGACCCACTCGGCGAACCCCACCGGCTGGAACTTGGCGTCGCCCGCGTCGCTGACCCGTTCGAAATCCGTCGTCGCCTTCACGGCGACGCCCTGTCCCGGGCCCTGGGTCGGCACGCCCTGATTGATGAGGGCCCCGGCCCGGATCTTGGCCTCGGAGTCGTTCGTCACCTGGGTGTAGGTGACCGACCCGGTCAGCCCGATCTTGATGTCCTTGGTCAGGAATTCCTGGGAGACCGAGGACGTGTTGTCGAGGAGCAGCGCCGTGATGGCCCCTTCGGGATCGGCCAGGACCTGGTCCACGAAATTCTGCGGCTCCTCCGCCAGGGCGAGCGGATTGGCGATCTTCGTCAGCTCGACGTGCGATTCCACGTTGATCTGGCCGGCCGCGTCGACCCGGGCGCCGCCGTCCACGTACGCCTTGGCCCGGTTCGTGACGAGATCCACGGCGACGGCCATGGCCACGGCGAGGCTGTTGCTGCTCTGCTTGAGCTGCGTCACGCCGGCCTTGTCGAAGACCCGCGAATGCTCGACGACGGTGGCGTCGACGTCGATGCCGGCTCCCGAGACGAGCACGGCGTCGGGCCCCACCTCGGCGATGGCCGTATTGGTGATGGTGCTCGAGGCGAACGAGCCGCTGAGCTCGAAATTGGCGAGCTTGGCCCGGCTCTGGACCTGGGTCTGCTGCCCGGAGTTCCCGTTCCCGCCCATCTGGGAGCCGACCCCGCGGGCGATCAGGTACGAGGCGAACTGGCCCGGGTGCTGGAGCCCCCGCAGCGCCTGCAGCGCCAGCGAGTCGCTCGTCCCGAGGGCCGTCTTGCCCGTGCTGGCGTCCGAGCCCATGATCTGCGCCGTGATGCTGATCGCCTTGGTGGCGATCGGCGTCAGGGAGTGCGACGATCCGGACATGTAGGTCTGATCGAGGCTGACCAGGTCGACCGGGCCCCGGAGGTCGAGCGTCTGCCCGCCGTCGCCGGGGGCGTCCTTCAACTGGATCAGGATCGCGTCGGAGTCGCCCTGGTCCACGACGTGGGCGTAGTAGGCCCGTCCGCTCACGAGCCCCCTGGTCACGCCCGCGATCGTCCCCGAGAACACGAACGGGGTGCCCTCGGCGATCGGGCCCGCCCCGCTACCCGCCGGCGCGGAGAGCGTGAGCACGCCGCGATAGGGGTCGCTCGCGACGATCGTGTAGACCTGGCCGTTCCCCTCGAGGGTCTCGTCGGTCCCCAGCGAGACGGGACTCCCCGCGAGGTCGGTGAAGTGGACGATCTGCGGGTGGGCGGAGTCGACCACGGCGAGATACTCCTGGCCGTCCGCCAGGCCGACCACCGCGTTGCCCCCGAGGCCGGCGTGGTAGGTGACCCGCTGCCCGTTGGCGATCGACGGATTGCTGCCGAAGGCCACGGCATTGCTGAGCGGATCGACGCCGTCCGTGGAGGCGTCCGGGACCGCCAGCCCCGACGTCGGATCGATCAGTTGGATCTCGATATGCCCGGGATCGGACTGGTCGATGATGTGGACCTTGTAAGCCTGGCCGTCCTGGAGCGTGGTGCTGTCCCCGACGGCGCCGTAGTACTGCACCTCCTCGCCCTCGGTGAAGGCCGTGCCCGCGGCGCCGCCCTGGTTCGAGACGACCAGGATCTGGGTGGCCGGGTCGCTGCTGACGATCGAGAAGGAATGCGTGATCGTGGTCCCCGAGATCGACTCGCGCAGCGTGGGATCGACCTGGGTGAAGGCGGCGGAATGCGAAGTGCCGCCGCCGTCGGTCCAGGTGAACGAGGGGTAGCTCCCGGCGAGTTCCGGGGCCGCGGCCTGGGCGTCGTTGAGGCTGAGGGCGAGCTGGATCCTGGGCGGGTTGGCGGGGTCGATGTTCGAAAAGTCGGCCGGGTTGGAGATCGCGTAGTACGTCGTCCCGTCGGTCAGGCCGGCCACGCGGGCGGACAGGCCGGCCGAATAGGTGAGCGTGTCGCCGTTGTCCAGCGTGAGGCCGGCCAGGTCGGCCGGGTTGAGGGTGATCGTGCCGGCGTCGGTGTCGAACGATCGGATCCGGACGACCTTCCCGGAGCCGGTCCTGAGGGCGGGGCTGTCGTCCAGGCGGACGACGGACGTCGTGTCGCTCGGATTGGTCAGCAACTGGAAGAGGAAGCGGCTCGACGCGTTGACGACCGTACTGATCAGGTGGACGTAGTACGTCCCGGCGGGCAGGAGGCCGAGGTAGTTGCCGTCGGCGTCGTCGTACCCGATCGCGTTGCCCGCCTTCGGGGTGATGGTGACGGCGTCTCCCTCCTTGAGGCCGGGGTCGAAGTCATAGGCGATCGTCCAGCGGGCCGAGTCCCCGTCGGGACCGGCCGAGTTGAGGGTCGTGATCGGGATCGACAGCGTACCGTCGGTCTTCTGGAGCGTCGGATAGGGGTCGAAGGACACGTAGCTTCCGAGGCTGGCGTCGGCGAGCGTCCGCGCCAGCCGGATGAAGTACGACCCGTCGGAATGGCTGGGGATGGCGTAGTAGGTCGTCCCGTCGACGAGCCCCGGGATGGGCCCGCCGCCGCCGGTGCTGTAGGTCAGGGGCTCGCCGAGGGTGTAGCCGGGATCGTTGGCGAACACGAACCGGCTGCTGGGGAGGTCCACCGAGCTGGAGAAGGGGTTCAGGGACTGGCCGGGGCTCGGGTCCGCGGCGGCGTGGATGGTCCCGTCGACGTAGGCCTTCACGTCCGCGTCGGAGTCGGTATAGGAGCCGCTGAGCGAGACGAGGCCGTCGAGGTTGACGCGGCTCTCCGCCACCCCGGTGGTCGTCTCCTCGGCGACGGCGTTGACCTGGACGTGGCCGTGATTGGAGGCCAGGACGGCGCCCTTCTCGACGGTGGCATGGGAGACGGCGCGGAGGCGGGCATAGGAGGCGGCCAGCCCGACGGCGTTCCGCGAGGCGGTGGAGTTCGTGAGGTTCTTGGCGACGGCTGCGGTCGCGTAGGCGGTCGTGGTGGTCGAGGAGCCGACCTGGATCGACGAATCCGCCGAGATCGTCGCGTCGGACTCGACGCTCGTCTTGGCCGTGGCCTCGGCGTCCGAGTAGGCGAAGCTGATCCCGCCGCCGGAGATCGGCAGGAAGAAGGTCGCGGAGCCGCTGGCGTTGGCGGTGGCGTCGGTCGCCAGCGTCACGGCCCCGCTGCTGACGATGCTCGCCGAGCCCCCCAGGTCGACCGTGCTGGTCACGTCCCGGATCACGACGGAGACCGGCAGGGACAGGAGGTCGTTGCTGACCCTCGCCGCCAGGTCGAGCCCGACCTCGGAGAGCAGGCCCTCCCACATCTTCCCCGGCGTCTTGATCGACGACACGTTGCCGGCCGTCGCCGTGATGGAGACGTCGCCGCCCCGGACCTGGGAGCCCGCCCCGACGGTGATCGAGGCGTTCAGGGTCTCCTTGAAGCCGCTCGTCAGCAGGTTCGCCAGGAAGAAGAAGTAGTCATCGACCGTGTCCTTCGCCGTCAGCGAGATGGCTCCGTCCCGGGACGAGCCGCCGCCCGATCCCTGGGCGAGGAGCTGGACATGGCTCCCGACCGTGATCGAGGGGGCCTTGAGCGTCAGGGAGCCGGCGGCCCCGCCGGCCGAGGACGTCGAGACGACGACCGGCTGGGTGGAGGTGCCGTCGTCAACCGTGACGCGGCTGCCTTCGATCGCGAGGTCGCCGCCGAGCGTCGCGAGGTTCCCCGTCACCTCGACCGCGAGATGGCCCTCCAGGCCCCCGAGAGGCTGGAGCCTGCCGACGTTCCGATAGGTCCCCCCGCCCGAGTCCATCCCCGCCAGGTACATCGTGCCCGCGATCTCGGCCGTGACGACCGAGTGGGAGTCCGCCTTGAATCCGGTGCTCGTATAGCCGGCCGACGTGTCCGTGGTGTAGGACACCGTGCCCTGGTTGTCGAGCTTGAGATAGAGGTTGTCGCTGTTGTTGTCGCTGGCGAAATCGAGCGTGCCGTTCGAGCTCGAGTAGGTGATGGACAGCAGGGTCCGGTCCTCGAGCAGCTCCACGAGCGGCCTGGGACGTTTACGATCCCTCCGCCGCGGTCCCGTGTGAGGCGAGGACGACGGCTTCCCAGCCGGGCGACCGTTGCGCCTCCGGCGGAGGTAATCGCTGAACGAAAACATGATGTTTCTCCGGGTGCTGTCCGGTCTCGTGCGTCCTTACGACCGTCGCGGCTCGGCTCGGGTCGGACGGAGATGGGCTATTGGGCTGCGTCGTCGGGGCCTGGTCGAGATCGATGCGGGCAACGGGTCCGAGATCGGCGGTCCGCGCGCGGCTCGATCGCCCGCCCCCCGGCAACGGGGGGCGGCGGAACGTCAACGGGTTCAGATGGAGTCGATTCGAAGATGCGGGAGCGTGCCGACAGGGCCGCGGTGCGGGTCTCGAAGGGGGCGTGACCGTGGGGCGGGCAGGCCTTTGGCCCCGCGACCCGGCATCGGGCGCATCGAGACCCGGCGCCGCAAGCGGCGGAGCGTCCACGCGGCCCTCACCGGGCGCCCCGGATCCGGAGACGCGGCGAGGTCGCGGTCCACGCCATGCAGCGGGCCTATCGGGGAGTTCGGGAAAAGTGGCTCCGAGTCGGTGTCAAGAGCTGAGGACCGCGCCGTACGATGGCATGCGGCCCGGCATTCCTCCCTGGCGCCCGCCCGGCTGGGGCGGCCGCCACGACGTGGGAGACACGTTCTCGCGGGCACCGCCGCGGGGCCGGGACACGCCCCAGGGTGAACATGGCGGTGCGGGGAGATTCCAGCGCGCCCGACCACTGGGGGATGAGCCTCCCGGCGACCCTTCCATGAGACGCGCCTCGGCGGACCTCGCCATCGACGAGGGGGCTCTGAAGGCGGACTCTCGGGGCCGAGGCCTCAAGGCCGAGACGCGCTGTGTCTTCACAATGGTAGTACTGCCCCACCGGGGCGAACATTTCCGCAGCTCCCGCAAAAATACAGAAATGATGAAGATGACATCATGAATGCAGCGGGGCCGCCTCGAGGATATCGAGGCCCCTGGATGGTCATGGCGGCGTCCGCGATCCCCGGCCGGTCGACGAGGTCGTCCTCGCGGGCGTGGCACCCCGGGGGGCGCGCCCACCACGCCTCGCCCGACGGATTCCTTCGGAGTGCCCTCTTCGGCGTCAGTGCCGTGATCGGGCGTCCTCTCGTCCCCGGAGGACGGTCTCCGCCTCCCGGAGCAGGACGACGGCCTGCGCCCACCTCTGCCAGCCGACCGATGCGGGGATCACCGCCATGGCCCGGTCCTTCGTCGCGCCCCCGAGCTCGGCGGCCCATTCCTCCACCCGTCGATACCACCTGCGACCCTCGTCGCTGCGGCCGAGCCGCGCGTGGCACATCGCCAGGAAGGCCCATGCCGGCCGGGATTCGTCGCTGGCGGGTGCGACCGCCTCCAGCGAGCGGATCGCTTCTTCGAACCGCCCGAGCCGGTAGAGGACGGCACCCCGGTGGAGGGCCTTCTCCGGCTGGTTCGGTGTGTCCCTACCCGCCACGTCGGACAGGTGGAGCAGGCGGGAGGCGTTCTCGATCGGGTCCGGGGCGAGGACGACGTTGCGGACCAGGTCGTTCGCGATCGGCGGCTCGTCCGTCGTCCCGAAGCGGTCGATCAGGTCGCGACAGAGGCGTCGCCACTCGCCAACATCCCCCGCCTGGAGGAGCACGAGGGCGTACTCGTAGGCCCGCCCCGGGGTCCCCGCCGGCCGGCGGGCATAGGACTGGGCCACTCCCCGCGCCGCCTCCTCCCGGCGCCCCACGCAGGCGTACAGGAGCGAGCGCTCGAACGCGAGCTCCTCGCTCGGGGGCGGGAGGGCCGCGAGGGAACTGAGGTGGAACTCCGCCGCCTGCCGCAACTCGGGCTCCCAGATCGCGACCTGGGCGTGGCCGAGGTGCCAGGCGAAGGCCCGCCCTTCGGCCCCCTCCCGCCGATCCGAGACCGTCTCTCCTTCCCCGCCGAACCAGGCCGTGACGCGCTTATCGTGGTTCGATGACGCGAGCATGCGACCGTCCCGGCTCCACGCCACTCGAGGATTGAAGCCGTCGTCGCCCCGACGCGGAGACGCCCCGCGGAGCGAGAGGAGGCGATGCCCCAGGGCGACGTGCCAGACCTGCACCTCCTCGCGATCGACCGCGGCGAGGCGACGGCCATCCGGGCTGAAGGCGAGCATCCCCATGGCGACGCCGGGGCCCGCGATCGGACGTTGGTGCAACGGCCGGCCGGTCGTCAGGTCGTGGATGACCACCCGGCCGTCGAGGGTGCCCGAGGCGAGCAGGCGGCCGTCAGGGCTGAAGGCCAGGGCGTGGATCGGATCCTCGCCGGCCGGCATGGACTGCCGCCCTTGCCCGGTGGAGACGTCGCACAGCGTGATGCGGACGGCCCCATCCTCCCCGTAATCGTCCAGGGCGACCCGCCCGCCGGTCGCGTCCAGCGCGGCCACCCCGTAGAGGCCGGCGAACCGCGATCTCGCGAGCCAGCCCGGCCGGAACTCGGCCAGGGCGGAGGCCCGCTCGACGTCCCAGACCTTGACCTCCCGGAGGCGGCCGGTCTGCTTCCAGTCGAGGCCGGAGGTCGCGAGTCGCCGACCGTCCCCGCTCCAGGCGACGTGATAGATCGGCTGCGCGGCCTGGAGCTGGGCCAGCTCCTTCTCCGATTCGGTGTCCCAGACCTGGACGACGTTCGGGGCCGACCGGGACACGGCCGCGAGTCGGCGTGCATCGGGGGCGAACGCCGCGACCGTCGCCGGCACCAGCCATTTGCCCATCACCGGGAAGGCCCGGAGCGGGCCGGACCTGGGGCCGCCGAGGGCGTCTTCCTCGCGGGAAATCCCGTCGTGACGGACCTCGAGCAGGCGTCGGCTGTCGTCGCTGAAGGAGAGCGCGAGCACGACCCGGGGCACGACGAGCGACCTGGTCGAGCGCGGGACCGGCGGCAGCCCTCGAGCCGTCCGGTACTCCGGGTGCTGCGTCAGGTCCCAGAGCTTCACATGACCGCCCTGGCGGTCGCACGAGGCCACCGACCGCCCCGTCGGGTGGAAGGCGACGGATTCCACCCCGTCCCCGTGGCCCCGGAAGGTCAGCTCCTCGGAGCCCGTCCGCGCGTCCCAGATGCGGACCGTGCGGTCGGCGGACGCGGTCGCGACGTGCATCCCGTCGGGGCAGAACGCGGACTCCGCGACCTCCCCGGTGTGGCCGGTCAGCGTGGCAAGGACGTGCCCCGATTCCAGGTCGACGATCCGGGCCTCGGCCCCGCCCCATAGGACCAGGTGACGGCCGTCATGGCTGACGTCGAAGCCGGCCGCGGAGATGCGGAGGTCCCGGAGCCGCCGGCCGTCGGTCGCGTCCCAGACGGTGATCCCGGATTCCGAGGGCAATTCCGACGGCCCGCCCGAGACGACCCGCCGTCCGTCGCCGACGAACTTCACCCGCCTGCCCACGAGGCGGAACAGGGGGCGGCCGTCTCGGGTGTCCCAGACCGTGACGCGCCCGTCCCGGTCGGCGGACGCCAGCCGGCCGCCGTCGGGGCTCAGCGACAGGTCCGTGATCATCGCCCCGTGACGCCCGAGCTCCCGCGACCCCTGTTCGCCCCGCGGCCTCCACAGCCGGACCGCCCCGTCCTTCAGCCCGAAGGCCACCAGGCCGCCGTCGCGGCTCGTCGCCAGGGCGGTCACGAATTCGGGGCCTTCGCGCAGGCTCGCGACGAGCCGCGGCTGCCGCCCCGACGTCCACGATCCCAGGTCCCACACGTTCAACCGGCCCTCGGCCTTCGGCCGGGCATAGAGCAGCCCTCCCCCCGCGACGAGATACCGCCCGTCGCCGCTCATCCGGACCCGAGACGCCTGCAACTCGCCCCCCTCGCCGAGGCCCAGCGTCGCCAGCTCGGCGCGGAGGAGGCTCTTCAGGTGATGCCACTCCCAGCCGCGACGGTCCGCCCCCCCCGGCTCGGGCTCGCATCGCTCCAGCAGCGTCATGGCGGCCGTCGGGTTGTTCCGCTGCCACTCCAATTGCGCCTGGGCGACCAGGCTCACGTAGCGATTCTCCTCCGCGAGCTCCCGCAGCACCGCGGCCCGCTCGGCGTTGCCCCGGGCGAGGCGGCGATCCCCCTCGGCCTGCCTCCTGAGCTCGCTCAGCACGGCCGCCCCGGCGACGCACAGGACGGCCATCGCGGCGGCCATGGCGACGATCAACGGCCTACGGCGACACCATCGCCAGGCCCGTCCCATCCCGCCGATCCTCCGGGCCCGGGTCGGCTTGCCGTGGAGGAAGCGATCCAGATCATCGGCCAGCTCCTCCGCACTCTGGTAGCGTCGCGAAGGGCCCTTCTCCAGGCACTTCAAGCAGATCGACGTGAGGTCCCTGGGGAGCCTCGGCTGG
The DNA here is from genome assembly GCF_011064615.1 of Aquisphaera insulae. Taxonomy (GTDB): domain Bacteria; phylum Planctomycetota; class Planctomycetia; order Isosphaerales; family Isosphaeraceae; genus Aquisphaera; species Aquisphaera insulae. The sequence continues at coordinate 18,397 of NZ_JAALJH010000063.1, forward strand.
AGGCGGGAGGGCGAGACCGGCTCCTCGTGCAGCACCTGGAGGAGGGTCTTCATCGTGCTCTCCGCCTCGAACGGCGGGCGGCCGGTCAGCATCTCGTAGAGGATCGCCCCCAGCGAGTAGACGTCGACGGTCGCGGCGGCCTCGCCCTTCGGCTTCGCCCTGTGGGAGATGAGCATCGCCTGCTCGGGTGCGATGTAGCACGGCGTCCCCATCACGTCGCCGGTCCGGGTCAATCGGCTCGTCGAGTCGAGCAGCCGGGCCAGCCCGAAGTCGGCGATCTTCGGCACGCCGTAGGTCGCCGATGCGAGCCCCGAGGAGCCCGCGGGCCTGGGGCCCGCCGGGGATTCCGGCCGAGCGGCGGCCCGGGGGGACTCGCGCGAGTCCCGCGCAACGGGGCTCGCCCTGAGCGCCGACCCGGTCGCCCCCTCGCTCGCCTTGAGCAGGATGTTGGAAGGCTTCAGGTCGCGGTGGACGATCCCGTTCTCGTGGGCGACGTGGATGGCGCGGGCGAGGACCTCGACGAGCGCGGCGGCGGCGGCGGGCCCCTGAGGTTTGTGGCCGAGCCGTTCGCTCAGGGTCCCCCCCTCGACGAGCTCCAGGGCCATGTACGAAAGCCCCTGATACTCCCCGACCGCGAAGATCTGCACGACATTGGCGTGCTGGAGGCGCCCGACGGCCTCGGCCTCGACCCGAAAGCGGGCCAGCGCGGACTCGGAGGCCGTCGGCCCCGACGAGACCAGCTTCAGCGCCACCGGTCGATTGAGGCTGACCTGGCGGGCCCGGTAGACGACGCCCATCGCGCCGCGTCCCAGCACGTCCGTGATCTCGAAGTCCGGGATCCTGGGCCAGTCCCCCGAGGGGGGCCGATCCTCTCGCCGAGAGGCGGGCGGGGACGTCTCATCGGACGACATCCCCGTCCACCTCGCCCCGGGACGACGGGCCGCGGCGGGCCCGGCCGCGGGGGCGTCCCCCTCGGGCCGCGTCGTTGCCGGAGGATCCGCCGCGACGTTCGGCCCGGCTCCCCGGGCCTCCCCGCGTGGCGCCCCGGCCGGTTCCTCGTCGACGAGGGGGATCAGGTCCCTCGTGAGATCTTCCAGCACGCCCTGGCACGTTGGGCACATGTTGACATGCAGGGCCAGCTCTCGGGTGGCGGGCAGATCGGGGTCCTCGTTCAGGAAGCGCGCGAGATCGTCGAGAGATGGGCAAGTTCGCATGGTGAAGGGTGCCAGTTGCGCGTCGCCCTCCCGGGATCACACGCCCCGAGGAGCGCCGTCGAGCGGGCTCGATACGTGCGGCCTCCTCCGGGTGGGGGAACCACGGGACGGACGCGGCCTCTTGAGGACAGACTCACGAATTGGATGAAGAGCGACCCGAATCGTCGTCGGCCGAGGCATCACCTGCCTTCGAAGCGATCGCCCGATTCGATCGTGGCTACCGGATCAGACACGGACCCGAGGCGTCGCCGACTTCAATGTCGGCACCGTCCTCCGCTTCCAGCCGCTGTTGGGATCGTCCTTCGCCGATCCCCCGAACGCATCAGGACTCGGCGTCGTCCCCCCCGAGTTTCTTGACCTCGAGGGCCAGGAGTTTTCGGACCTTGTGTTTGTGCAAGAACACGAGCGATGCGGGCATGCCCAGCCGTTCTCCCGCCTCAGCCCCCTTCAGCCCTTCGAATGCCGTCAGGCGAAACGCCTCCCAGGTCGAGGCGGCGACGCGGGATCGGACTCGGACCATCGCCTCCTCGAGGACGCGCTCTCGAAAAGCGATGTCGATCCGATTCACGAGGTCATCCCGGGCTTCGAGATTCTTGAGGAACTCGAGGCAGACGGAATCCCCCCGCCCCCGATCGGGCCGCCGCTGGTGCTTCTCGAAATCGTGCCAGGCGTGATGCGTGATCGTCTTGAGCCAGGCTCGAAAACTCTTCTCCGGCTCGTAGCGGAAGTTCGCCATGACATGCGAGATCTTCAGCAAGACGAGCTGCGCCACATCCTCCGCATCGGCCTGCTGGGCTCCCCAGCGGCGGCACCAAGCGAATACCATCGGGCTATAGAGGGCGGCGAACTGATCCCAGGCGGATCGATCATAGGGCTGACACTGCAGTCGCCCGATCAGAGTTACACGTGTGGTGGGCTCAGAGGAGACGCGCACAGGCCTATCCACCTCCGCATAACGGCGACGGAGATCCTGGGTCGACATCGACGAAGTCTTCCCCGCGATGACGGATCATCGGCACGAATCAAGGCAACGTACCTGTCCGGAGTCTAGCTATCCGAATCGGCATCGGCAATCCGGCTGATGAGCGTGTTGAAAAAAAGTCCCCTGGCCGGGCTCGGACCGGGCATTGTTAGGCGTCCGATACCGCCTGTTGCCGGTTTTTTTGCAACAGAAGCGGTGGACCTGAGCGGTGGCCCGGCCGATCGTCACGAGCAGGGATGTGCCGCCCGGACTCCACTTGCGATCGATCTGGACGTATCATGCATCCTTCGCCTTCCAGTACCACGGCTTTCTTCTAATTTTCTCGGATTCCGTCCTCTAAGCGTGACGAAAGCGTGGCCGGCGTGAAGCAATGATTCCGAAATAATTAGTAGAAGAATGACTTGGGGAAAGTGTCCGGCATTCTGGGGGGGGGGCGGGCTTTTTTGTCTGAACGGAACGTCGATTTCCATCCCCCTTCCCCGCCCCGACGAGCGACCTCCCGTCCGGCCATCAGGTCGCGAATGCCGGGGAATCCAGTTCCGATCCGAAGCCCTTGATCGGAAAGATGACGGGCAGGAGCTCTCGCCCCGGCGAGCGTGGATGATCCGCCCGTTTCGGTGGTCACGTCCATCGCGGATTCCCGGGCTTCGCGCGGCTGGCTTCGGCGCCATTCTCCCCACGCCGTGGCGGGAAGTGGTTCGGAGCGGAGTCCGCTCTGGGGTTCCGGAGTTCTGTCCGTAAGTTCACGGTTTTTCGCGAAGCCCGACAAAAGTGGATGGACAATGTGGCGTTGAAGGGAAGTATGCACTCTTGATAAGCAGGCTGAGTGTCAGTAATTTGCTTCACGGATCTGCTTTGCCGGTGGGTCCGCACGAAAACCGTTGATTAACATCTCCGGGAAGACACCGGGCGGCTCATGCACTGGGGAGTGAGCAAGCGGGCCGGGTTCAGCGCTCATGTCGCCTTCCACGCGTTGACGGGCGCCAGGCGTCTTTCACCTGATAGCCGAGGTTGATCTTTCGAGTCTGCTTCCGCACCTCGATCCATGACGATTGATCGCGGCCCCGCCGCGGCGTGCGTCGGTGGCTCGAGTCAGCGTCGCGAGCACCGGAGAGCCGACAGGACGTCGAGGAGACGCGAGCCCGCGCCGGCCCGATCCCCGCGGATCGGGCTGCGCGCCGGGTGATCCGCGAGGAGAGGCATTCGAACATCGACGAGGGGCATGGACCATGACGTATCTTCGACGCGGCCAGGACGTGAGGACCGATCGGAGGGCCCGCTCGCGGCGTCGGTTTCGAGCCCGGCATCGCCTCGAGGCGTTCCGGCCGGACCTCGAGCGCCTGGAGGCCATCATCCTCCTGTCGACCACGCCCGAGGTGGAGCCGAACAACACGCTCGGCTTCGCGACCGGCCTGGCACTCTCTCAGGATCCGGCCTCGAGCGGCTTCTTCACGGGGTTTGGCACCGGGGCATTCACCGCCAGCGACGTCGACTACTGGAGCTTCACCGCCCAGGCCGGCGATCGCGTCTCGATCGCGGGCGAGGGCGGGTCGTCGAGCTCCTCGATCTACCTGGAGCTCCGCAACGCGAGCGACCAGGGCCTGGCCTCCGCGAGCGACACCTCCGCCGGCCGGCCCCTGATCGGCAACGTCCTCATCCCGTCCACGGGGACCTACTACGTCTACTCGAGGACCTACAGCTCGGGGAGCAATACGCTCGGGGCCTACACGATCCGCGCGGACATCGCCCGCGGATTCCTCTCGGAGTCGGAGGACAACGGCTCGATCGCGTCCGCCGGCGCCGCGACCCTGGGCCCGGTGGGGACGAATCAGGCGGGCGGGACGGCCTCCGGGGCCATCCGCGCCGCGACCGACGTGGACGTCTTCAGCCTGGGCAACTTCCGGTCCGGCGACGCCGTCAGCCTCTGGGCGACCAGGCCGTCGACGAGCGCCCTGGATCCGAAAATCGAGCTGCTCCGCGGGCCCGGCGGCCAGGTCCTGGCGACGGCGACCGGCGCGGGGACGGCGACCGCGACGCTCCCGGCCGACGGGATCTACTACGCCCGGATCTCCGCCAACACGGGGTCCGCGACCGGCATCGCCGCCCAGTACCTGCTCCAGGCCCGGGTGGACGACGCCTCGGCCCCGACGGTGATCGCGGACTCGCTCCCCGACGCGACCGCGGCGGCCGCCCCGTCGCTCCAGTTCAACGGCACGAACAACTTCGTCCAGGTCCTCGACTCGCCCTCGCTGCGGCCGACCGCCGGCCTGACGCTCGAGACCTGGTTCAACTTCTCCTCGACGCAGGCCCAGGTCCTCATCGGCAAGCCGCTCGGCGCGGGGACCAACAACTCCTTCGCCCTCTGGTATGACTCCGGCGCCCTCCGCGGGCAGGTCCAGGGGACGACGAACGGGAGCCAGGTCAACTACGGCTGGACGCCCGCGACGGGCACCTGGTATCACCTCGCGTTCACCTACGACGGGGCCACGGGGCTCCAGTCGCTGCTCATCAACGGCTCGGTGGTCGCCTCGAACGTCACGAGTGCGGTCCCCACGTACGACGCCCACGCGGTCCTGCTGGGCGCCGACGTGAACAACGGAGCCTTCGGTTTCTTCGCCGCCGGCAAGCTCGACGAGGTCCGGATCTGGGGCGTCGCGCGGTCCCCGGTCGAGGTCCTCCGCGACATGGCGCGGGGGCTGACCGGCTCCGAAACCGGGCTGGCGGGGTACTGGAAGTTCGACGAGGGTTCGGGCGTCGTGGCGGCCGATCGGACGAGCAACCACAATGACGGCAGCCTCGACGGCGTCGGCGGCCAGCGTCCGGCGTGGGCCGCGGGCGACGGGGCACCGCTGCTGGTCCCCGGGGGCTCGGCGACGGTCGTCCAGGCGATCGATCGCTTCTCGCTGACCTTCAGCGAGGACCTGCTCGCCTCGGCCGCGACGAATCCGGGCAATTACAGCCTGGTCGGCGCCGGGCCGGACAACAGCTTCGGGACGGCCGACGACCAGGTCTACGCCCTGACGCCGACGTACGCCGGCGTGGGCTCGCGCTCGGTGGCCTTCACGATCGACCCGAATCCGCTCCAGCCCGGTCGGTTCCGGTTCCGGACGCTGGCCGGGCTGACCGATCGAGCCGGCCGCGGGGTGACGCCCTACACCCAGGAATTCAGCATCGCCGCGCCGGCCGCGGGGGCCATCGAGGGGGTGCTCGGGGACGACTCGATCCCCGGAGCGACCCCGTTGCCGATGGCGGAGCTGCAGGCGGGGGGGCAGGCGTTCTCTGGCCTCGGCGTCGGCACCTTCTTCGACGGCGCCGACCGGGACTACTGGCGGTTCGATGCCGAGGCCGGCGACAGGGTGACCATGCGGCTGGAGTCGGCCGCCTCCGGGCCGTTCCTCTACCTGAGGAACGCCACCGGCCAGAACCTGATCACGACGTCCGGGAGCCCGTCCCTCATCCAGGGTTTCACGATCCCCGCGCCGGGCACGTATTACGTTTACGTCGGCGCGGGCGCGGCGGGGACCTACCAGCTTCGCGTCGACCAGGCGCGGGGGCCGGCGCTCGAGATCGAGGGGAACGACAACCAGGCCGCCGCCACGATCCTGTCGGCGGTCGCCGGGGTCGGCTCGTTCCGGGCGAAGGCCGTGGGCGCGATCACCGCCGGCGACCCGGGCGACTACTACAGCCTGGGGAACCTGACGGCCGGGAGCACGATCCTCGCGAGCCTGGCCCTGCCGACGTTCGGCACCCTGGCGGCCGGGGACGTGACGCTGACGATCGAGCGCCTGGGCGCCGCCGCCCTGGCCTCGGGCGGCGGCACGTTGAGCTACACGACGGACGCCGATGGCGTGTACTACGTCCGCGTCCGTGCCACCGGATCCGGCATCCGGGCCCAGTACCTCCTGGACCTGACCGTGACCGACCTCACGGCCCCGAAGGTGGTCGGCACCAGCTTCCCCGGGGGCAGCCCGGCGACCGAGTTCAACCTCTCGTCCAATCCGGTGGGGACCTGGACCTACGGCTGGCAGCAGACGCTCGGCGCGACCTTCAATCCCTACGTCCAGCGGAGCGACGGCAACGGCCTCAACGCCTGGGTCGCCGGCGGCGTCAGCGGCTCGCTCGGCGTCTACCACAACGCCTCGACCTACCCGCTGAGCTTCAGCAGCGTGACCTACGCGCCGGGCCAGCTCTCCCTCCATCCCGGCTCGGGAGGTCAGAAGAGCGTCGTCCGCTGGACCGCCCCCGCGGCGGGGTCGATCGTCGTCGGCGCCCGGTTCATGGGCCTCGACTTCACGGGCCCCACGTCCTCCGACGTCCACGTGCTCCTCAACGGCGTCTCCCAGTTCGATGCCAACGTCAACGGCTACGGCGAGGCCGCCGCCAGGTCCTACTCCGGCACGATCGTCGTCAAGGCCGGCGATACGCTGGACTTCGTGGTCGGCTACGGCACGAACAACAATTACAACTACGACACGACCGGCCTGGACGTCTCGATCTCCGGACTCACCCAGCTCGCGACCACCGCCGAGCTCGATCGGCTGACGGTCGCGTTCTCCGAGGGCATGGATCCGGCCCGGGTCAACGATCCGTCGCTCTTCGATCTCCGCGCCGCGGGCGCGGACGGCACGTTCGATACGGCCGACGACCAGGTCTACACCCTGGTCCCCATCGGATCCAACGCCGGCCCGCTGGCGTCGTTCCGGATCACCGACGGCCCGCTCCAGCCGGGCTCGTATCGGTTCCGCGCGAAGACCGGACTCCTCGACCTGGCCGGCAACGCGCTGGTCGCCTACGAGAGCCGGTTCACGGTGGCTCCCCTCTCGCCGTTCACGATCGAGAACCGCTCGAACGACACGTTCGCGACGTCGACGCCGCTGGGCCCCGCGGTGTCGACGCCCTCCGGCACCCTCATGGCCGGACCCACCTACGCGATCGGTTCGGGCGCGTACGCGGTGGCGGCGGGGGACCTGAACGGGGACGGCAAGGCGGACCTGGTGACGTCCAACAACTCGGCCGGGACGATCAGCGTCTTGCTGTCGCAGGCGAGCGGCGGCTATGCGCGGACGGACGTGTCGGTGGGCAGCGCGGCGGTGGGGGTGGTGCTGGCGGACTTCGACCGCGACGGCAAGCTGGACGTGGCGGTGGGCCTGGACGGCCCCAACACGGTGGTGGTGCTGCAGAACACGACGGTCGCGGGGGCGACGGCGGCGACGTTCGCGGCGGCGGCGAGCTACGCGGGCGGCGACCCGCGGCTGCTGGCGGCGTCGGACCTGGACGGCGACGGGTACGCGGACCTGGCGGTGGCGAACTACGCGACCGGGACGGTGGGGATCTACCTCAACCGGGGTGCGGCGGGTGCGGGGCAGTTCGCGGCGGCGGTGACGTACGCGACGGGCGGGCGGCCGGGCGGGGTGGCGGCGGGTGACTTCGACGGGGATGGGAAGCTCGACCTGGCGGTGTCGAACTACGACGGGCTCAACGGCGGCGGCACCAACGACAACACGGTGGCGATCCTCAAGGGTCTGGGCGGCGGCGCGTTCGGTGCCGCGTCGTTGTTCGCGTCGGGGTCGAACAACCCGTACGGGGTGGTGGCGGTCGACCTCGACGGCGACGGCAAGCTGGACGTGGCGACGGCGGACTACGACTACTACAACAACCTGTCGGTGCTCTACGGGGACGGTTCCGGGGGCCTGTCGGCGGCGGCGGTGTACAACTTCGTGGGGAGCTACAACTACGGGGTCGGGATCGCGGCGGCGGACCTGGACGGTGACGGGCGTCGGGACCTGATCCTGGGTGGCGACGGTGCGGCGCGGGTGGTGGTGGCGTACAACCTGGGTGGCCGCCAGTTCGCCGCGATGACGTACGGGACGACGGCGACGGCCCGCGCCGCGGTGGTGGGGGACTTTAACGGCGACGGTGTGCCGGACGTGGCGGCGGCCCGGACCGATGGGGTGCTGCAAGTCCTGACCGGCGAGTCGACGTCGATTGCGTTGCCGGAGGACCCGGCGGGCACGGGGCTGAGGTCGGGCTACGCGCGGGGGAACCTGTGGAGTAGCTCGGACGCCGACTACTACAGCTTCACGGCCCATACGGGTGACGTGGTGACGCTGGCGATGGAGATCCCGGGGTCGCCCGGGGCCAGCGGGCTCTACGCCGAGCTGGACGACCCGACCGGGAACCGGCTCACGTCGTTCAGCTCCGAGTATTACGGCCGCAACGGGCAGGTCTCTTACGTGATGTCGGTGCCCGGGACGTACCGGGTCCGGGTCTCGTCCAACTACGATTTCCAGGCCGAGTATCGCCTTCGCGTGACCGTGACGCCGGGGACGGTCCAGGCGGAGGGCGAGGGGAACGACGCGATCAGCTCCGCCAACCGGATCGCGTTCGCGCCGTCGGGCCCGTCGCAGGTCACCGGGAGCGTGGCGGGTTACGTCAACCTGATCGACGGCGGGGACGTCTACTTCCTGGGCAATCTCGCGGCGGGGACGGTCATCGACCTGGGGACGATCGTGCCGTCGACGGTCGGCTCGTTCCTGCCCAGGGTGGAGATCGTGCACGGTTCGGGGACCGTGCTCCTGGACGAGGACGGCGACCCGAACGACGGCGACGCGCGGGCGACGATCACGACGGCCGGGGCGTACTACGCCCGCGTGACGGCGAGGGCCGGGGCCGGGCTGCTCGCCCAGTACCTGCTGACCGCGGGCCTGAGCAACTCCGCGCCGGCCAAGATCATCGGGACGAGCCTGCCCGCGTCGGGGTCGTCCTCGACGGACCTGATCGACCGCCTGACGCTGACCTTCGGCGACGAGATGCTCGCCGCGGCCGTGAACGCGACCGGGAACTATGACCTGCGGGCCGCCGGGCCCGACGGCTCGTTCGACACCGACGACGACGTCGTGTACTCGCTTGGCGCCCCCGGGTACGCGAACGGGCTGACCGCGGCGTTCCTGCTGGCGAACGGCCCGCTCCAGCCGGGCGAGTACCGCTTCACGGCGGGCACGGGCCTGCGCAACCTGCTGGGGCAGGCCCTGGCCGCCCCGTTCGTCCGGACCTTCTCGGTCGCCCCGATCGCCGGCTTCACGACCGAGAACCGGTCGAACAGCACGGCCGCCACGGCGACCCCGCTCGCCCTGGTCGAGGACCCCGTCGGCTCGACCTTCCGCTCGGCCGGCGGCCGAGGGCTCCTCTCCACCAGCTCGGATGTGGACTACTTCCGCTTCGCGGGCACGGCCGGGGATCGGATGATCCTGTCGGTCGACTCGATCCTCGGGGACAACTACTACGATCGCCTCTACTACACGATCTACGGTCCCGACGGCGCGCAACTGGCCCAGTACTCGAACGCGTACAATTCGAATCGCACCCAATTCGGGCCGCTGAGCCTGCCCGCGACGGGGAGCTACACGGTCGCGGTCTCGACCCTGGATGCCTACCTCGGCGAATACCGCCTGGTCGTGGCGACGGCGACGCCCGGCACCGTGCAGCTCGAGGCCGAGGACAACGGCGGGACGAGCGGCGCGACGGCCGTGACGCTGGCGGTGAACAACGACACGCGGTTCGGCACCGTGGGCGGCATCGTGACGCCCGGGGGGGACAACGACTACTTCAACCTGGGGACGATCCAGGCCGGCCAGACGATCTTCCTCACGGCGAGGAAGCCGGCGGGCAGCCCGCTGGATCCGGTCGTCAGCATCTACAACGCCCAGAACGGCTACGTCGTGGAGACCGGGAGCGGCCGGCCCTTCGACGGCGTCGCGCAGGTGAGCATCGCCCAGGCGGGCGTCTACTACGCGGTCATGCGGGCGGGCAACAACACGGGCTCGCTCCTGAGCTCGTACCTGATGGACATCCAGGTCCTGCCCACGGGGAGCGTGAACTTCCCGAACCTCCAGGTGACGACCGTCCTGCCGCCGTCCTCCTCGGACATCCGCAGCGGCCAGCCGGTCGGCTTCAGCTACACGGTTCAGAACGTCGGCTCGCTGGGCACCGGCGCCGCGGCGTGGTCCGATTCGGTCGTGCTCTCCGCCGACGCCATCTTCGGCAACGCCGACGACATCCCGCTCGGCGTGTTCGCCCACTCCGGCGCCCTGGCGGCGGGGGCCTCGTACACGAGCAATCCGACGGTCACGCTGCCCGAGGGCATCGCGGGGGATTACTACCTCTTCGTCTTCACGGACAGCGCCAACGCGGTCAATGAGTTCCTCCTCGAGGGGGACAACGTGACCGCCGCGGCCGGGACGATCCACGTCCAGCTCGCGCCCTATCCGGACTTGCAGGTGGAGGGGCTGGCGGTGGCGGGGCCGGACGCGACCGGCGTCTACACGGCGACCTGGACGACGGCCAACCGGGGCACGGGGGACGTCTCGAGCCCGTTCAAGGAGCGGGTCTCGGTGCGGAACCTGACGACCGGCGTCTCGCTGCCCGACATCGTCCTCGATTTCACCCAGCCGCTGTCCGCGGGGGGCACGAAGGCCCGCTCGGCCAGCTTCAGCGTCTCCACGCCGGGCTCTTACCAGGTCGTGGTGTCGACGGACAGCCTGGACCAGGTCTACGAGTTCAACGCCGGGGGGCATGCCGCCGCGGAGCAGAACGACGCGGCCCAGGCCGCCTTCGAGGTGAGCGTGGACCTGCGCGTCACCGGCTCGACCGCGACCCCCGCCGCGGTCGCGCTCAACGGCTCGCTCGACCTGGGCTGGACCGTGACCAATTTCGGGGCCGGCAACGCGGCGGCCGACTGGACCGATCGCGTCTACCTGTCGCTCGACCAGGCCTTCCAGCCGGGCACGGACGTCCTGGTGTTCTCGAGGACGATCGACACCCAGACGCCGCTGGCGCCCGCCGCCAGCTACACGGTCGCCGGCTCGGCGTCGGTGCCGACGACGCTGACGCCCGGCACGTACTACGTGCTGTTCGTGGCGGATGCGTCCGGCTCCCAGGCCGAGACCGACGAGACGAACAACGTCCGGGTCCATCCCACGCGGATCGAGGTGCGGGCGGCGGACCTGCGGGCGGTCGAGGCCCAGGTCAGCCCCTCGGCCCTGCAGACCGGCGGCCAGGCGACCCTGACCTGGAAGGACCGCAACGACGGCGCCGCGGCCACGCCCGCGGCCGCCTGGTCGGACCGGGTCACGGTCGTCAACCAGCGGACGGGCAAGACGCTGATCGACACGACCGTCGCCTACACCGGCGGGGCGCTCGCCGCCGGCGCCGTTGCGGACCGACAGCTCGTCTTCACGGTCCCCAGGGGGGACGCCGGCGCCGGCGACCTGCTGATCACGATCGTCGTCGACACGGTCAACGCCGTGCTCGAGGCGAACGCGTCCGGCACGGGCGAGACGAACAACGCCGCCAGCCTGGTCGCCACCGCGTCGGCGCCGGCGAGCGCGGACCTGGAGGCCTCGCAGGTCGCCGTGGCGGGCCCGTCGGGCCTGGCCTTCGCCGGCGACCCGGTGACGGTCACCTGGCGGGTGGACAACGTGGGCGGCTCCACGACGGGCGACGGCACGCCCGACGGCATCGTCGGCTCCTGGATCGACCGGATCGTCCTCTCCGCGGACGCGACCTTCGGGAACGCGGACGACATCCTCGTCGCCGACGTGGGCCACGCGGGCGCCCTCGACGCCGGCCAGGGATATGACGGGACCTGGACCGGGCGGATCCCGGCCGGCACCTCGGGGACCTACCGGTTCCTGGTCAAGGCGGACCACGGGGCGGGCCAGGCGGCCGTGTTCGAGGACGCCGACGCCGCCCCGAACGTGGCGGCGGCCCCCTCCTCGATGGACATCGCGGCGGCCCCGTTCCCCGACCTGACCGCGGCGATCGCCGTCTCCCCGGCGATCGGGCAGGTCGGCCGCACGATCGACCTGGCCTGGGTGGTCAGCAACGACCCGGCCCATGCGCTGGCGGCCACCGGCGCCGGCCCGTGGTACGACCGCGTGGTCCTCAGCCGCAACGCGACGTTCGGGGATGCCGACGACATCAGCCTGGCCGAGTTCGCGCACTCCGGCGCCGTGGCGCCCGGGGCCAGCTACACGGCGGCCAAGACGGTGAGCCTGCCGGCCTCGTTCATCGGCGCCGGGACGCTCTTCGTGGTCGCCGATTCCCGGTCGAACGTCTACGAGTACACCTTCGAGGGGAACAACGCCTCTGCCGGCCGGCCGATCACGATCCAGGCCCCCGACCTGAGGGTCTCCGACGTCGGGGCGACGGCCTCGACCGCCGTCTTCGGCCAGGCCGTCGGCCTCAACTACACGGTCCGGAACGCGGGGGACGGGCCGACCACCGCCGCGGTGAGCGATCGGATCTGGCTGAGCACCAACGCCACCCTCGACGCCGCCGACATCCTGGTGGCCACCGTCGACGCGGCCTCGCTGCCGCTGGCGGCCGGCGGCCAGTCCCAGCGCTCCAACCTGCTGGTGAACCTGCCGCTGAGCGCCTCGCTGGCGGCCGGCTCCTATTACCTGATCGTCCAGGCGGACGCCCTGGGCGTCCAGCCGGAGTCCGACGAGTCGAACAACGCCGCGGCGACGGCGACGCCGATCGCGATCACCTTCCCCCCCCTGCCCGACCTGAAGGTCTCCGACATCGGGGTCGACGAGGCCGCCGCCGGGACGCTGACCTCCGGCGGGACCATGACCATCCGCTGGCGGGACCGGAACGACGGCCTGGCGGCCGTGACCGCCCCCTTCCACGAGCGGATCGTGGTGACCAACGGCAACCAGACCGTGGTGAGCACGACGGCGGCGTTCGACGCCAGCGGGGCTGCGGCGATCGCGGCCGGCGGGTGGGCCGACCGGTCCTTCTCGTTCACGCTGCCGGACGGGGCGATCGGCGCCGGCAGCCTCACCGTGACGATCACCGCGGATTCCTCCGGCGAGATCGTCGAGGGCCTCGCGGGCAGCGGGCCGGAGACGAACAATGCGACCTCGGCCTCGTTCGTCTCCCGGCTCAGCCCGTACCCGGACCTCGTGGTGAGCAACCTGACGGCGACCCCGGTTGCGCTCCAATCAGGGCAGACGGTCAGCCTCGCCTGGCGGACCCGGAACGCAGGCACGGCCGCCGTGTCGGTCCCGTTCGCGGAGCGGATCCGGATCGTCAACACGACCACCGGGGGGACCCTCTTCGACCAGGCCTTCACCTATGATCCGTCGGCCTACGGGGCCATCGGCGCGGGGGGCGGGACCGACCGGACGATCTCGGTCGTCATCCCCGACGGCACGGCCAGCGTCGGGAACCTGAGCGTGTCCGTGACGACGGACAGCGCGGGGGCGGTCTTCGAGTACAACGCGTCGGGCACCGGCGAGTCGAACAACACGAGCAGCACGTCGGTGGCGGTGACGCTGGCCCCGTATCCGGACCTGGTGGCGTCGGACGTCGTCGCGACCACCGGCGAGGTGATCGGCGACCCGGCGTCGATCACGGTCTCCTGGAAGGTCGCCAACGCGGGGACGAAGGGGGCACAGTCGGCCGGCTGGGTGGACATCGTCTATGCCTCCGGCGACTCCACGTTCGGCGGCGACGTCGAGGTCGCCCGCTTCGCCAGGGCCGGCGAGCTCGCCCCGGGGGCCTCGTATGCCCGGACCGAGGAGATCCTGCTCCCCCCCTCCTTCACGGGCCGCTACAGGATCTTCGTCAAGGCCGACGGCGCCGACGCCATCTTCGAGAATGGCGCCGAGGCCAACAACGTGGCGGGCGCGGCCGGGACGGTCGACGTAATGCCGATCCCCTACGCCGACCTGACCGTGCCCTCCGTCACCGTGCCCGCCGCGGCCTCCAGCGGCCTGAACGCGACCGTGAGCTGGCGGGTGGAGAACCACGGCATCGGCCTGACCAACACCAGCTCGTGGAGCGACACGCTCTGGCTGGTGACCGACGCGGCGGGGGCGCATCGCACGGCCTACCTGGGCTCGTTCACGCACCTCGGCCAGCTCGCCGTCGGCGACGGCTACGACCGGACCGCGGCCGTCCGGCTGCCCGACGGGATCTCCGGCACCTACTACGTGGTGGTCCAGACGGGGGGGCCGTTCGAGTTCCTCTACACGGGGAACAACACCCAGGTCTCCGGCCCGATGGCCGTCCAGCTCACCCCCCCGCCCGACCTGGCCGTGACCGACATCGTCACGCCGACCCTCGCCGTGCCGGAGGGGACCCTCATCGACGTCCAGTGGACGGTCCAGAACGTGGGGCCCGGCGTGGCGGGCGGCTACTGGTCGGACACCGTCTACCTGAGGAAGGTCGGCGATCCCTCCGCCCCGACGCTCTCGGTGGGCACCTTCCGATACGACGGCCCGCTCGGAGCCGGGCTCTCGTACACCCGCCGCGAGCAGGTGCTCATCCCGGTGCACACCTACGGTCTCTACGAGGCGGTGGTCACCACCAATTACGACGGCCGCCTGTTCGAGAACGGGGCCACGTCCAACAACACGAGGGTCGACGACACCTCGATCCCGGTCACCCTCCTGCCGCGGCCCGACCTCCAGGTCACCAGCATCGTCGCCCCGGCGCAGGCCGACCCGAACCAGACGATCGCCGTCGAGTTCACCGTCACCAACGTGGGCACGGCCGACACCACGGTCCCGCGCTGGACCGACAAGGTCTGGCTCTCGCTGGATCCCACCGTCTCGTCCGACGACATCATGGTCGCCTCGGTGGGCAACCAGTCGGCCCTGGCCCAGGGCGAGTCCTACAAGACGGTCACCCCGTCGGTGCTGATCCCGCTGCGGTTCCGCGGCACCGTCTATCTCATCGTCCAGGCGGATGCCGGCGGGCAGGTGGACGAGTTCCCCAACGACGGCAACAACACCAAGTTCGTGGAGCTCTACGTCCGCCCGCAGCCGCTGCCGGACCTGGTCATGGGGGGCGTGGTGGTGCCCACCCAGGTCGTGGAGGGGGCGACCGCCGAGGTCCGCTTCACCGTCACCAACCTCGGGCCCGGGACCACCGGCGTCGACGCCTGGACGGATACCGTCTGGCTGACCCGCGACAAGAACCGGCCCAATCCCGGCCTCGGGGACATCCTCCTGAAGAGCCTCCCGCACCAGGGCGCGCTCGTCAACCGCCAGGGCTACGACGTCGTGACCACGGTCCAGATCCCCGACCACCTGGTCTCGGGGACCTACTATCTCATGCCGTGGACCGACCCTTACGACGTGGTCCCGGAAGACACCCTGGCCATCAACATCAACCCGGACGACCCCAACGAGATCGACAACAACAACTACAAGGCCGGCCGATCGGACGCGCTCGGGACCACCGTCATCCAGCAGGCGATCCCCAAGCCCGACCTGTACGTGACCTCCGTCGTCGCGCCGTCGCAGGCGCTCGCCGGGACGTCGTACACGGTCTCCTGGACCGTGGCCAACAAGGGGCATGGCGCGGCCGGCGGCTCGTGGGGCGATGAGATCTGGCTGACCGACGATCCCAACGTCGTCCCGTCCACCGGGAACGCCCTCAGGCTCGGCCGGGCGATCCACCAGAACGGGCTCGACAAGGGGGGCTCCTACGTCGGCTCGCTCACCGTGACGCTCCCCCCGTCGGCCCGCGGCAAGTTCATCGTCGTCATGGTCGACGCCGGGCCGCCGACGCTCGCGGAGGAGGACGAGACGAACAACAAGGGGATCGGGACGACCGACGTCGTGCCGGTGCCGGCCAACCTCGTCGTGACCAGCGTCGTCACCCTGCCGGACAACCGGTCGGGCGAGCTGACGACGATCCAATACACCGTGCAGAACCAGGGGAGCAGCCCGGTCTGGGCGGGAACGGGCTACTGGCAGGACGACATCTACATCTCGGGGGACAGCAGCTACATCCGGGATCGGTCCTCGTGGATCGGCAAGTCGATCCATTCCAACGCGGTCCCCCTCCAGCCCGGGGAGAGCTACACCGCGACCGTCACCGCCGTGCTCCCCAGGGGCATCGGCGGCAACCTGTTCGTGTATGTCCATCCCAACACGAACGACGACAACAGCGACTACAAGACCGTGCAGGCCGCCGCCTGGTGGCCGGCGGAGCACGGCCGCAACGAGGACCTCCTCGACCACTTCAGCCGGTGGGCCTACGAGGACCTCCGGGACAACGTCTACCGGGCGCCGATCCACGTCACGTACTACGAGCCCGACCTGGTCATCGGCAGCCTCGCGGTGCCGGCCTCGTCCACCTCCGGGCAGCAGATTGACGTCTCGTACACGGTCACCAACCAGGGCACGCGCGACACCCGCGAGAAGGCCTGGACCGATCGCGTCTTCCTGTCGAAGGATCCGTCGCTCGACGTGAACGACATGGTCCTCGGCGAATTCAAGCGGACGGCCGCCCTGGCGATCGGCCAGTCGTACGACGCGACGGTGAGCGTGCGGCTGCCGGACGGGATCGACGGGCCGTTCTACATCCTGGTCCTGGCCGACTCGCCGGCGAAGGTCGACACGGCCGTCCAGAGCGACATCGGCTTCAACAACTACGGGGTCCGGTTCGACGGCGGGCCCAGCTTCGGGTTCCCGGACGGCGTGCAGGCGGCCGCCCGGTCGCTGGCGCGGGGCACGGTGTATGAGTATGGGCAGGAGGGGAACAACACCGCGCGGCTGCCGATCTCGGTGGTCCGCGCCACGCCGCCGGACCTCCGCGTCTCGGCGGTCAACGCCCCCCTCCGGGTCCGCTCCGGGCAGACCTTCACGGTCACGTACACGGTCACCAACTACGGCGGCGACACGCCGCCGACCCAGTCGGCCTGGGACGACCTGCTCTACCTGTCGCGCGACCTCTTCCTGGACGTCCGGGCCGACCGGTTCATGGACACGGTGCGGCACGAGGGGGGGCTCGCCGCCGGCAAGAGCTACACGATCACCCGGACCCTCCGCGCCCCGGCGATCGTGAACCAGTCCGAGGAATACTACGTCTTCGCCACCACCGACCCGCCGCGGACCACCGGCTACGGCAGCGTCTTCGAGCTCGACAAGGAGACGAACAACGACCGCGCGACGGCCGTCCCGATGGTCATCGAGCTCCCCCCGCCGTCCGACCTCGCGGTCTCCTCGATCACGATCCCGTCCCACGCCGAGGTGGGCGACCCGATCTCGATCTCTTGGACCGTCAAGAACCAGAGCGGGGAGGCCGCCGTCGGGTCGTGGACCGACACCGCGTACCTCTCGACCGACGCGACCTGGGACATCTCGGACATCCCTCTGGGCCGCGTCCTCTACTCCGGCGGCTCGCTCGCCGCCGGCGCCAGCTACACCCTGTCGCTGGCCGCGAGCTTGCCGCCGATCACGCCGGGGACCTACCGCGTGATCGTCCGCGCCGACATCTTCAACGAGGTCTACGAGCGGGAGTTCGAGGCGAACAACAAGGCCGCCTCGGCGGAGACCCTCACGGTCTCGGTGCCCGAGCTTTCGCTCGGCGTGCCGTTCGCGACGACCCTCTCGAGCGGCCAGCAGCGGCTGTTCCAGGTGCGGGTCCCCCGCGGGCAGACGCTCCAGGTGGACCTGTCCACGGATGCCGAGAAGGCCAGCAACGAGCTCTTCCTCCGGTACGCCACGGCGCCGACGCTGGCCAGCTACGACGCGGCCTACGACGGAGGGCTGGCGCCGGACGTCCGGGCCGTGATCCCGACGACCGAGCCGGGCCTCTACTACGTCCTGGTCCGCGGCTATTCCGAGCCGGCGGACAAGACGCCGGTCCAGTTGCTGGCCCGGGTGGTCCCCATGGCCATCTCGAGCGTGGAGACCGACGCCGGGGGCGACGCCAAGTACGTCACCACCACGATCCGCGGCGTCCGCTTCGCCTCCAACGCCATCGTGAAGCTGGTCCGGCCCGGGATCGCCGAGTACGAGCCGGTCGTCTACCAGGTGATCGACGCGACCAAGATCATCGCCTCGTTCGACTTCACCGGCGCCCCGCACGGCCTCTACGACCTCGAGGTCATCAACCCCGACGGCGATAGCTCCATCATCCCCTACCGGTTCCTCGTCGAGCAGGCCATCGAGCCGGACGTGACCATCGGCGTGGGCGGGCCGCGGGTCATCCTGGCCGGCGACGTCGGGACGTACAGCGTGGCCCTGCAGAGCCTCAGCAACGTCGACACGCCGTACGTGTTCTTCCAGGTGGGCATCCCCGAGATGGGGACCAACAGCGTCATCTACAACCTGCCCTACGTCACGTTCAGCTCGAACGTCCGGGGCGGGCCGGATAACCCCGGCGACGTGGCCTACGCGACGATCAACTCGACCGTGAACACCGCCGGCCACAACCTGGCGCCGGGCTACCTGTTCGACGCGTCGGCCAACGGCTTCTCCGGGTTCTCGTTCAACCTCTCCACCTATCCGGGCCTGCAGGAGATGCACGACCGCGCCTGGGAATCCGTGAAGGCGCAGATCTACGCGGCCTTCCCGGACCTGGCCGCCCAGGGCGTGCTCGACAAGGGGCCGGCCGGCCTGGACTCGATCTACCCCGGCCTGACCGAGATCTACAACACCGGCGCCGCCGTCCCGGACGACAAGCGCTACATCTTCATCCCGTTCCGCTTCGACCTGGTGGCCGCGGCGACGGCGATGACCCGCGACGAGTTCATCGCCCACGTCAGCGCCGAGGCGGAGACGCTCCGGCAGGCGATCCTCGACGACAACACCGGGGCCACGCCGGGGCTGCTCACCCTGGCCGCGGATAAGGACGGATGGCACGACCTCTACCTCACCGCGCTCACCCAGGCGGGCCTGCTCCGGCCGGAGGACGCCCTCCCCGTCATCCGCGACCAGCAGAAGGTCGTCAGCCTGATGGCGACGCTCGCCTCCGGCATCCTGATCGGCCCCGCCGGCCAGCAGATCATCACCACCGGCGACCTCGGCGCCTTCTTCGAGCGGATCCGGACCTGGTACGGCCACGACCCGAGCAACCTCGCCCCGGTCGAGTTCTACGACCATCGCGAGAACGACTACTACGAGCTCGACGTGCCGGTCCCGCTGCTCCAGACGTCCGATCAGTACAACCTCGGCCTGACCTCCCCGACCCACTTCGAGACGTTCCGGATCTACGTCCCCTGGATCCCGTTCGAGGATCGGGGCGCGGGCCTGCCGACCGACTTCCAGGTCAACGGGCCGGCGCCGGTGGACAACTCGGCGTTCGTCCCGCTGGACCTCACCCGCTACCTCCAGGGCTCGGCGGCCCAGGCCCTGGCGTCTATCACCGGCCCCCAGACCGTGGACACGGGCGGCTGGCTCCCCATGAAGCAGAGCCTCCCCTACACGATCAACTTCGCGAACGCGCCGACCGCGACCCAGTACACCTCCGAGGTACGGATCGTCACCCACCTGGATGATGACCTGGACATCTTCTCGTTCCGGCTCGGCGACATCAAGGTCGGCAACATCAACATCCACATCCCGGCCGGCCGGGCCCTCTACCAGGGCGACTTCGACTTCACCCAGACGCTCGGCTTCATCCTCCGCGTCAGCGCCGGGGCCGACCAGTACAAGCACGAGGCGACCTGGCTCCTCCAGGCGATCGACCCGCTCACCGGCGAGCTGCTCCAGGATCCGTCCCGCGGCCTGCTGCCCCCCAACGACGCCCAGGGGAACGGGGCGGGCTTCGTCAGCTACACCGTCCTGCCGGACGAGACCACGGCCGCCAGCGGCCACGAGGTGGACGCCTCGGCGCGGGTCTTCTTCAACAACGCCCCGCCGGAGGACACCGCGACGCTCTCCCAGCGGGTGGACGCGGTGGCCCCGGTCACGACCCTGGACGTCGGCCGGGTCTCCCAGGGCTCGGACAGCTACGTGGTCCGCTGGAGCAGCGCCGACGACGCCGACGGCTCCGGGTTCCGCCACGTGACGCTCTACGTCGCCACCGACGGCGGCACGTTCAAGATCTGGCAGAAGCAGCTCGCCAGCCCGACCGGCACCCTGGTGTACCAGGGCGAGGCCGGGCACACGTATCAGTTCCTGGCGCTGGCGACCGACGTCGCCGGCAACCGCGAGACGCCCGGGGTCGGGGCCAAGGCGGAGGACGACGGCAGCGGCGTGAATCTCGGAGCCCCGGCGAGCGTCCCGGATACGACCCCGCCGAACTTCGGCATCCCCCCGGCGCCCACGACGACCCCCTCGACCAACCCGCTGTTTACCCAGGCCGAGGCCCAGATCCCGAACGCGAAGTCGACGACCCGCGCCTCGGAGTACACGCAGGTCCTCTCGCCGTTCACGACCAGCGCCTTCGCCCGGGGCATCGGCCAGAGCAACGCCGGCATCGGCCCGATGGCGATCGTCCAGACCCCCGAGGGGGACTTCCTGGTCAGCGGCGGCCCGACCCGGGGCTGGATCTATCGCTTCGGCGCCCAGGGGGGCGACGCCCTGACGCCCTGGGCCGAGGAGGATTTCCCGATCTTCAACATGGCCTTCGACCCCGGCGGCCGCCTCTGGGCGACCACCGGCGGCGGCCCGCTGCTGGAGCTGAACCCCGACACCGGCACCGTCCTCGGCCAGTACGGCGACGGCATCACGATGGCCATGGCGATCGACCCGGCCACCGGCCTGATCTACGTCGCCAGGGGGGCCGTCTGGTCGGGCGGCGTCAACGGCCAGTATGGCGCGGGCGGCGGCGTGGACGTCTTCGACCCGGCGACGAAGGAGTTCCAGCACTTCAGCAAGGACCTGAACCTGCGGGTGGCCTCGCTGGCCTTCGCCCCCGACGGCTCGCTCTGGGCGACGACCTGGCCCGATCGCCACCAGGTCGTCCGCTTCAACGTGCAGCGCCGCGCCGAGGTGATGCTCACCTTCGACGCCGACGTCGATTCGATCGCCTTCGGCCTGCCGGGCACGGCGCTCGAGGGGCTCCTCTTCGTCTCGCAGAACGACGGGTCCAACGATTACCCCGGAAGCGAGCTGACGATGGTGGACGTCGCGACCCTCCGCCGGGTCGCGGTCGCCGACGGCGGCTCCCGGGGCGACGTCATCATCGCCACGCGGGACGGCCGCGTCCTGGTCAGCCAGTCGAACCAGGTCGACGTGATCAACCAGGCGTCCGCCCCGGTGGTCGTCGCCACGTCCCCGCCCCCGTCCGCCGTCGTGGCCCTGCCGCTCTCCCAGGTGACGATCGCGTTCGACCAGGACATGTTCGTCGGCACGGGGGCGGAGGCATCGAGCGTCACCAACCCGGACAATTACATCCTCAGCGGCACCCGCAACGGCCGGCAGCGGCCCGCCCGCGTTTTCTACGTCCCCGAGACCCGCACCGCCTTCCTGGACCTCGGCTCGCTCCCGGCCGACGACTACACGCTGACCGTGTCCCGGACCGTCACGAGCATCCAGGGGAGCCCGATGGCGGGGGATTACACCACCCGCTTCTCCGCGGTCGCCGACTTCTCGGACATCCTCGGCATCAAGTTCACCAGCAGCCGCTCCGACCGCGCCACCGGCACCGTCTCGTGGGACGTGCAGATCACCAACACCAGCGCCTACGAGGTGTTCCTGCCCCTGGTCCTGATCCTCGACCCCGCCCAGGGTTATCCGGGCATCCCCCAGGGCACGTCCGGCCGCGCGGCCGACGGCCGCTACTTCATCGACCTGACGGCCCAGCTCCCCGACGGCCAGAAGCTGCGCCCCGGCCAGTCCACGATCGGCCGGACCCTGATCATCGACAACGTCAACGATCGCCGCGTCATCTACACCCCCGGCGCCGGCGCCACGCCGGGAGCCAACCACGCGCCGGCCTTCGACGGCGTCCCGCCGACGGTCGCCGCCGCGGGCGTGGCCTTTGCCTTCGACGCGCACGCGACCGACGCCGACGGCGACGCCATCTACTACTTCCTGGCCGGGGGCCCCGTCGGGATGACCGTCGATCCGGTTTCCGGGCACGTCGCCTGGACGCCCGACCTCCGATCGGCCCCGCTGACTCCCGTGGTCCTGTATGCCTACGACATCCGCGGCGGCCGCGGCGAGCTGTCGTTCGTCGTCCAGGTCGCCGGCACCAATCGGGCCCCGGTCGTCGGCGCCCTGCCCGAGCTCGTCCAGGGCAAGGAGGGCTCGCCCCTGACGCTCACCCTGCCGGTCGTCGACGCCGACGGCGATCCGCTGGCGGTCTGGGCCGACGCCATGCCCCCGGGCGCCACGCTCGATCCCGTGGCTCGCCTCTTCACCTGGGTGCCCGACTTCGACTCGGCGGGGACGTACCAGGACGTCACGTTCCACTTCAGCGACGGCATCAGCGAGGTGACCTCCAAGGTCACCTTCCAGATCGCCCCGACCGACCAGCCGCCGGTGCTGGTCGTCCCGGACCAGCGCACCCTCCGCGAGGGGGACCACCTGCGGTTCTACCTTCACGGCCACGATCCCGACGGCCAGGCCGTGAAGTTCGAGAGCTACCTCCTGCCGCCGGGCGCGACCCTCGACCCGAACACCGGCCTGTTCGACTGGACCCCGAACTACGACTCGGCCGGGAGCTATCAGGTCCCGTTCACCGTGACCAACGGCGCCCAGAAGGTCACCAGGACCACGACCTTCACCGTGCTCAACGCCAACGGGGCGCCGGTCTTCGACATCGGCGACGGGTTCCGCCTCTACGAGGGCCAGCCGTTCGTCGTCTCGGCCTTCGCGTTCGATCCGGACAACCCCGCCTACGAGCACCCCTACCGGGATTCGACCGGGAAGATCATCCAGCGCGACGTCGTCCCGGCGTCGGTCACCCTCACCGCGTCGAACCTCCCGGCCGGCGCGACGTTCGATCCCGAGACGACCTTCATCAACTGGACGCCCGGCTACACCCAGGCCGGCACCTACCACATCACCTTCACCGCGACCGATGACGGCGACGGCACCGGCGTGCCGCTGACGACCAGCACCACGATCGAGGTGGTCGTCCTGAACCAGAACCGCGCCCCCGAGATCCAGGCGGTCCCCAACCAGTCGGTCCATCGCGGCAACGTCCTGGACATCCCGGTCCGGGTCACCGATGCCGACGGCGATCCCATCACCCTGGCGGCCGAGAACGGCAGCCCCGGCTTGCCCTTGCCGCGATTCGTGACGTTTACCGACAACGGCGACGGCACCGGCGTCTTCCACGTCGCGCCGGGGGCCGGCGATCGGGGCGATTACATCCTTCAGCTCGACGCCACCGATGATGGAGACGGCGGCGGCCGGTGGGCCCGGTTGACGACCAACTACACCTTCATCCTCACCGTCGTCTCGGAGAACGACCCCCCCGTGCTGGGCCGGGTCGGGGACAAGATCGCGGTCGTGGGGCAGCCCTTCCAGCTCGCGCTGCGTGCCTCCGACAAGGACCAGGAGCCGCTCAGCTTCTCGGTCGCCGGGCTGCCCGGCACGGCGGTCCTCTCGGCCGGGTCGTCCTACGGCACGGCGACCCTGACCTGGACCCCCGGCGCCGCCGATCGCGGGGCCTACACGGCCGTCATCACCGTCCGCGACGAAGGCAACGGCACCGGCACGCCGGCCTCCGCCAGCGAGACGATCCGGCTGGTCGTCCGCGACGCGAACGCGGCGCCCATCCTGCCGGCCGTCCCCGACAAGATCCTCCACGAGGGGGAGCGATTCACGTTCGCCCTGGGCGCGACCGATCCCGACGGCGATCCGCTGACCTACTCGGCGGAGAACCTGCCGGAGGGGGCGAAGTTCGACCCGGCGACCGGCGTCTTCGACTGGACCCCGACCTTCAGCCAGGCCGCCGACTACCACGACATCAAGCTGATCGCCTCCGACGGCCAGCGGAGCGCATTCGCCACCTTCACCATCTTCCTCGAGAACACGAACCGGGCCCCGCAGATCGTCCCCCTGGCGCCGCAGTACACGCTCGAGGCGAACCGGATGGAGTTCAGCGTGACGGCGGGCGACCCCGACGGTGACGCGCTCGCCTACACGGCCACCGGGCTCCCCGCCGGCGCGACGTTCAACGCGTCCTCGGCCACCTTCGGCTGGACCCCGACCTTCGAGCAGGCCGGCACCTACACCGTCACCTTCACGGCCACCGACCCGTCCGGCCTGGCCGATTCGATGCAGGTCACGCTCCGGGTCGACAACGTCAATCGCCCCCCGGTCGTGAAGACCTCCGACCATTCCGTGCGGCTGGGGAGCGAGCTGCGGTTCCTCGTCGGGGCGACCGACCCGGACGCCGGCACGACGCTGATCTACAGCGGCATCAACCTCCCCGCGGGCGCGAGCCTCAACCCCTCGACCGGCGAGTTCGTCTGGCGGCCCGGCCCCGGCCAGGACGGCGAGTACCTCGTCGGCCTGACCGCCTCCGACGGCCAGGCGAAGACGTCCCGGATGATCGTCCTCCGCGCCGGGGTCGACGTCCCGACGCCCAGCGTCGTCATCGAGCTGACGCCGAGCTTCCCCGTCAAGCCGGGCTCCCAGGTCCTGGTCCACGTCATCGCCGACAGCCTGGCCGACGTGACCGGCCTGACCGTGACGGTCGACGGCCGGCCGCTGACCCTCGACGCCCAGGGCCGCGGCTACGTCACGCCGACGGCCCCCGGAAAGATGCTCGTCGCGGCCACGGCCACCGACGCCGACGGCCTGGTCGGCACGGCGACGGCCACGCTCCGGGTCCGCGACCCCAACGACGCGACGGCGCCCGTCGTGGTCCTCGAGGCGTCCCTCGGCGACCCGCTGCTCGGGGATGGCGTCGTCAAGGGGACCGTCGCGGACACGAACCTGGACTCGTGGACCCTGGAGATCCAGCGCCAGGGCGACGAGGCGTTCCGGACCGTCGCGACCGGCGACCGGCCGGTCGCGGGCGGCACGCTCGCCACGCTCGACGCGGCCGGCCTGCCGAACGGCTTCTATGTCCTGCGGCTCACGGCCCGCGACATGAGCCAGCGGCTATCGAGGACCGAGGCCGTCGTCGAGATCCGCACCGCCACCAAGCGCGCCTACACCGAGACCGACACGGACCTGACGGTGACCCTGGGCGGCACCACGGTGGCCATCGCGCGGGCCTACGACTCCACCCGTCGCGACGAGGCGGGGAAGCTCGGCAACGGCTGGCGGCTCCTGAATCGCGAGCTCGACATCCGCACGAGCACGCCGCTGACCGGGCACGAGGACCAGGGCCTCTATCAGCCCTACCGCCAGGGGGCGAGGCTCTACCTGTCCGCGCCCAACGGGGCCGAGCTGGCGTTCCAGTTCGATCCGGTGCGGCACGACATCCCGGGCGCCACTTACTACACGCCCGCCTGGGACGTCCTGCCCGGCGGCGCGACCGGCTGGACGCTCGAGTCCGCCGGCGTGAAGCTCATGAAGGCCGGCAGCCTCTTCTTCGAGCTGACCACGGGCCGCCCCTACAACCCGGCCAGCCCCTACTTCGGCGGAGAGGACTTCGCCCTCACCGGGCCCGACGGCACCCGCTACGGCGTGGATACCACGCTCGGCGTGATCTCGATGAAGGCCCTCGGCGGCGCCACGATCTACGTCGGCGACAGCGGCCTGGTGACCGCCGGCGGCGAGGCCGTCCAGTTCGTCTACGACACGAGCGGCCGGATCGAGCGGCTGATCGCGCCGGACGGCCGCGTGATCGTGTACACCTACAGCACCGACGGCGACCTGGTCGCCGCGCGATCGCTGGCGACCGGAGGATCGAGCCGCTACGGCTACGACCCCGCGACCCCGCACCAGCTCGTCACCGCGCTGCGGCCCGACGGGACCGGGACGGCCATCGTCTATTCGGCCGTCGCCCCGCCGTCGACGTCCCCGGTCGTCGACAACCTGGGCACCGCCACGAACTTCGATGGCCGCAGCATCGCCGGCCAGCTCGCGGCCGGGGCCAGCGTCCGCCACGCCTTCAGCGTCCGGTCCAGCGAGCTCGGCTCGACGGCCACCGGAGAGGTACTGGTGCGGGTGTCGGTCCGGGCGACTTCCGGCTCGCTGCGGCCGCAGGTGCCGCAGATTCCGGGCATCACCCCGCGGTCCACGTTCCAGGACGCGAGCCGCGCCGACGCCCTCTTCCTGGTCACCCGCGAGGGCCTCTATCACCTCGTCCTCGGCGCCGCGGCCGGCACCTCGGGCGGCTACGCGCTGGAGGTCTCCGTCGCGGGCGACGTCAACGCCGACGGGCTGATCGACGGCCTGGACAGCGCGATCGTGGCCGGCGCCCAGGGCCGGGCGGAGGGCCAGCCGGGCTACGTCTTCGCCGCCGACCTCGACGGCAGCGGCGTCATCGACGCGACCGACACCCAGGTCCTCGCCCGCAACTACGGCTTCCGGGCGAACCTCGCCCCGACGGCCAATCCGGCCTTCCCGCCCGTGATGACCCACGTCGACCTCGCCGTCCAGGTGGCGCTCGGAGATGCCCTCATCGACCCCGACGGCGACGAGGTCATCTATCAGCTCGTCGGCGCCGTCGGCGGTACCGCCGCCCTCAGCCCGGACGGCCTCAGCGTGCTGTTCGTCCCGACCCCCGGCTCCTCCGGCTTCACCGTCAAGGCCGACGACGGCTTCGGCACGTCCGCCTCGACCTTCATCCCCGTCCAGATCTCGACCGCCGCGCTGCTGAGCATCGACATCATCAACCGGACGCCGCACCTGGCCGTCGGCGAGAACCGGCTGCTGGCGGTGGTGGGCGACTTCGCCGACCAGCAGGACGTGCCGCTGCTCGGCAGCTACGTGACCTACGCGTCGACCAACGGCGGCGCCGTGACGGCCGATCCGTCGGGCGTCCTGCGGGGGCTGGCCGACGGCTACGCGGCCGTCACCGCGCGGCGCGGCAGGCTGACGGCGGCCACGGCCGTCACGGTGGGGAGCCCGCTCGATTCGCTCCACCTGGGGTATCTCGGGCTCTCCGTCTACCCCGGCTCGGTCACGCTGCCCGAGGCCGGCGGCCAGCGTCAGTATGTCGTCACCGTCGGGGCGACCAATCTCGCCGCCGCGGCGGCCGGGACCCTCTACTTCGTCTCCGACACCTCGGTGGCCGCCATCACCGCCGACGGGCTGGCGACCTCGGCCGGCGTCGGCGACGCGACCGTCACCATCATCAACGGGCCGGCCGAGACGGTCGTCCCCATCAAGGTCATCCGGCCGGCCATCGGCTCGGCCACGATCGGCGCCGAGGGGGGCATCGTCCAGACGACCGACGGCACCACCCTGCAGATCGCCCCCGGCTCGCTGCCGGAGGGCGTGACGGTCTCGTTGAAGACCGTGCCGACGGTCGTCGAGGCCAAGTTCGACTCGGTCTTCGAGGTCGGCACCACCTTCGAGTTGGACCTGGGCGGCTACGAGCTGAGCCAGCCGGCGCAGGTGATGGTCCCGGCCGGCCCGGGGTTCTCGCCCGGCGACACGGTCTACTTCTTCAAGCGGGAGACGATCACTCACCTCGACGGATCGACCGAGGTGACCTGGCTGCTGATCGAGACCGGCAAGGTCGGCTCGGACGGCTTCGCCCGGACGACCTCGCCCCCCTACCCGGGCTTCAGCGCCGGCGGCCAGTACCGGATGGCGCGGGCCGACACGCCGGACAAGCTGGCCAGCATCGGCCCGGATGCCCCGCCGCACGTCGGCTACTCGATCGGGGTCACGCCCTACGGCTACGGCATCCCGTACGTCGGGGCGCTCATCCCAGTCCCGTACACCCTCGAGCTGAGCGTGACGTTCCTCGTGTACGCACGCAACCCGAACGAGATCCCGTACGCCGAGCAGCAGACGACGGTCCAGTTGCCGGCGCCCGGCTCGGTCGTCCACGTCAGCGTGAACCTGCCCGCGGTCGATCCCGCCCAGATCCGGCCCGTCATCCAGGACCTGTCGCTCGAAACGATCGGCGACAACGCCACGGTGAAGCTCACCGGCGCCCGCTTCGAGGGCGCGACGGTGGTCTTCCGTCAGGGGGGCAAGGAATACCCCGTAGGGGCGGCCCTGACCAATGACACCAGCGTCACCGTCGCGGTGCCCCGCGGCGTCATCCTGGGCCTGATGGACGTCGTCCTGAAGCATCCGAAGTACGGCACGTCCAACGCCGCGCGGCTCGAGCCGAGGGGCGGCCTGGGCGCGGGGTCGCGGGGCGGAGCGGGCCTGTCGATCTGGGATACGCAGACCAACACCGACCAGCTCCTGGCTCAGCTCTCGTTCGCCGGCGGCGCCGATCCGGTCTTCACGCCCGACCTGAGCCGCATCTACGTCGGCGGCGTGGGCTCGGTGTACGTCGTCGACACGACCGCCCTTCGGATCGCCGACGCCGACCCGTCGACCCGGTCGGTGGTCGACTCGATCCCGATTCCCGGCGCGGCCTTCGTCCGCCAGATGACGACCGACCCCAACGGCCACTTCATCTTCGCCGTGGGCACGGCCGCCTCGGTCTGGGTCATCGACGCGCGGCCGAGCTCGCCCACCTTCAACACGGTGATCCGGTCCCTGCCGCTGCCGCGCGAGCGGGAGCCGCTCTCGGGCATCGCCGTGACCGCCGACGGCAAGCGGCTCCTGGTCGGCACCGGCACCGACGAGGACGACGGCCACCTGACGGTCTTCCAGCTCGACCCGGACAACGAACCGACGAAGGACAACCGATTCCCGGGGACCTGGGGCAAGCAGGAATTCGACCTGGCGTTGGGGGCCATCCCGGAGGCGATCACGGTCGCGGCCGGCGCGGACGACAGCCAGTACGCGGCCCTCACCTACCGCTATCGCGTCACCTCGCTGTCCCCCTGGCAGACGAGCACCGACTTCCCGCCCAAGCTCAACACCTTCAGCACGGTGACGTTCACCGCCGCCGGGCCGGTGATCAAGGACGTGCGGACGCAGGTCAAGGGCGGGAACCTGAGCCCGTACTACAACGACTACTACAACGGCTACTACACGGGAATCCTCACGCCGCGCGACATCGTGCTGGCGCCCGACCTGTCGTATGCGTATATCGGCGACTGGGAGCTGTTCCTGGTCTACGGCTACGGCGGCCAGCACGGCGACAAGGTCGGGCTGGTGCGCGACCCGTTCGGCCTCCATGGCACGCCGACCTACCTGGGCGCCACGACCCCCATCGAGGACGGCCTGGTCACCAGCGTGGCCGTCAGCGGCGACGGCCAGCGGCTGTTCGCCTCCTACTGGGGGGCCGGCGAGGTCCTGGTCATCGACACGGCCGCCCTGATCAAGGCGGGCGAGGACCGCATCGCCAACCCGAGAGAGGCCGAGCGCGTCCCGCTCGACCTGGTGCGGTCCGGCACCGGTTTCGACGTCAACGGCGCCATCCACATCACCCCGCTGACCGGCGGCGGGACGTGGGACCTGGCGACGCAACCGTATTCCTCCGTGACGCTGCTCGGCCCGCTCAGCTCGATCTCGGCGGCCGACGGGGCGAAATCCGACGTCACGTTCCGGTGGTCCGTGGACCGCTCCTCGATCGGCAACCGGCCGGTCAAGAGCACGCTCTACGTCAGCGTCCTCGACAAGGGCCTGGGCCTCTTCCCCGACGATCTCCCGCCCATCCCCGGCGTTCCCGACGCGAACCTGCACCGCATCCTGACGATGGAGCTGCCGGACAACGTCTTCGAATTCAAGCTGCCCACGAGCATCAGGCTCACCGCCGGCCAGGTCTATTACTGGGGCGTGATCGCCGAATCCGGAAGTTGGCAAGGCCGCGCCGCGGGCGCGTTCCGCACCGATCCCGTCCCGGCTAGCGGGACCCCCTTCTCCGGCGTGACGGTCATCACGCACGGCTTCCAGCTCAATCCGTTGCCGGGCAATTCTCCGTTCCAGCAGCCGGAGTCGTTCCTCGCGATGGCGCACATGATCGCCGACCCGGCCGGCGGCCACGTGCTGAAGTACAATCGCACCGACGGCCGTTTCGTCGAGGATATCGTGGACGCCGCTGGCGACCACACCAACGGCGGCGACGCGCTCGGCGTGCTCCGGAGCGGCGGCGCCGGCAAGCCCGTCGTGCTCGTCCTGGACTGGAACAAGGAGTCGGACATCAACGACTCCGGCTTCGCCGAGGCCGCGGCCGACGCGTTCTTCGCCGCGATCGCCAACCTGGACAAGGAGCTGGGCGGGGACATCCTGAAGTCGCCCCTGCACTTCATCGCCCACAGCCGCGGGACGGTCGTCAACAGCGAGATCATCCAGCGCCTCGGGACGTACTATCCCGACGTGAAGAACATCCACATGACGACGCTGGACCCGCACGACTTCAATCAGCCTTCCCTGAACGTGCAGCTCGTGAATTACTCGGACTTCCGCGACCCGAACGTCTTCCGATGGTCCAACATCGGGTTCTTTGACAATTACTATCAGACGGTCGGCAACAGCGTCCTGACGGCCACGCCCAACGGCCGCTACATCTCCGGCGCGGACGTGAGCATCGACCTCACGGGCCGGTCCGGCTTCACCTTCGACAATCTCCTCGGCGGTCCCCACAGCCGCGTCTGGCAGTGGTACGCCGGGACCATCAACCTGGCCCTCCGGGAGTTCAACGACCAGTTGGTCTACCGCACGGCCGCGGACCGGAAGTACTACTCGTTCCCGACCCTCTCCTACAACGAGATCCCCTGGTACGTCGGCTACGAGCGGACCGCGACGGCACCTCCCGACGCGAGCGTCTACGACGACGCCGACGCGATCTGGGAGGGCGTCGGCGAGGGCTGGTTCTGGTCCCAGCTCGGCGGCGGCTTCCAGCCCAGCAGCAACCCCGGCGTCGACGTCTCCTTCGACAACACCGAGGCCGACAACAGTCCCTTCCACGACGTCCCCTCCAACCCGCTCTCCGGTGAGGCCGTGCCGGACGTCTACAACGGTAACTTCGAGTCCGGCACCATGAAAATCGGCAGCGTGGGCACGCGCTTCCCGCTCGCCGAGAACGAGGTCCCGGGCTGGATCTACCACGGCGGCTCGATCGCGACGGGCCTGACCACGATCCACGGTCCGCAATCCCAGATCGTCACGGAGGCGGACGGCAACCACGCGCTGAAGCTCAGCAGCGACCTCACCAAGCTCGTCCACAACCGCATGTACATCCCGAAGGGAGAGCTGGGCTTCCAGTTCGACATCAAGGTCATCGGCGCGAGCTCGAACGACGTCCTGACCGCCTCGATGGACACGATGGACGGCCGGCACGTCGACCTTGGGACGATCGGCCTGAAATCGGCGATGACCTCCTTCGCCCACATCGTGCTGCCGTTCACGTCGGCGGTCGCCGAGGGCTTCTCCGCCACGTTCACCCTGGAGCTAACAGCCCCCGGCCTCTTCAACGTCATCGACACCACGGCCCTGCTGGACAACTTCCGCTTCATGCTGGTCGACACCGATGCCGACGCCAACAGCGACGGCGTGATCGACGGCAAGGACGAGAAGTCGGAGGACTCGGCGCCGGGCGTGCTCGTCCAGGTCAATGCCGACGACGGCGACAGCGACGGGATCCCGGACTTCGCCGACGGCTACAACCGAGACGGCGCCGCGAACGCCGACGACGCCGCGCCCACCCAGGCGCAGGGCGAGGTCTTCGTCCCCTACGTCATCACCGTCGCGCCCGGCGTGGATTTCTCGAAGGCCGGCTTCCGGATCGTCTACGAGGGCTCCGACCCGATGGCGGTGACGACGTCCGGCAGCGGGGCGAGCCTCACGTACTCGCCGGCCCCGGGCTTCCTCCGCCTCTGGACGAAGCAGGGCTACGAGACGCGCAACGGCAAGGATCTCTTCACCGGATCCGGCAACTACGTGACGCCGAGCGCGGCCGGGACGCAGTACGGCCCCGGCGACTGGGCGAAGCTCGGCTTCTCCGCCGCGTCGCGCACGGTCACGCTCTACGTGGAGGCGGTCCGGACCAGCTCCAAGGCGGCCGACCACCTGATCACGTTCGAGATCGACCCCGACGGCTCCGGGCCGCGGGGGTTCACCGGCGGTGACAGCATCTCCACGACCAATGTCGGGCTCGACCTCGTGAGCGCGGGGGTCTATGGCTCCCAGGTCTACGGGAACGACGTCGTCACCTCCGCGAACAACCCCCTCGGGTTCGTGAACATCGGCCACTGGGGCGCCGATTCCGGCAACGGCCTCGATGGCTATAACGGGGCCAACGTGCGGAACGCCCTGGGCGATACCTTCGTCGATCGCGATCCCGAACGCTTCTACGTCCGCGTGATCGATCCGTCCCGGAACCTGGATCCGACGGCGGTCGACGACTTCACGATCACGATCGGGACGCTCCTCGCCAATGGCTCTGCCGACGACGATCAGACCGACATCCGCCTGGTCGAGACCGGCCCGGACACCGGCGTGTTCGTCTCGAAGTCGATGTTGCTGACCGCGCACGACATCCCCGGCGTGCCGACCGATGCCCCCGCCGGCAATACCCGCGTGACCGATGACGGCTTCCGCGTCCACGACGGCTTCACCGGCCCCGTGAAGGACGACACGGCCGGCGATCGGACCCACCGGGCCGACATTGACGGGGCGGTCCGCATCGTCTTCACCACGAACACCGTCCGCCAGGTGAGCTCGATCCCGGTGGATCAGCGATCGACGGATTACCGTCGTGAGCTCCACATCCGCAACTTCGTCTTCAACGAGCCGTATGATGACGTCGGATACGACGACGACGGGAACCCGGCCACGCCCAACGTCGGCACCGGCAACGGCCGGTTCGACTACCGGGACCTCAACGGCAACGGCCAGCAGGATCCGGGCGAGCTCTCGGAGCCCTTCTACGAGATGGCGGGGGTGGACGTCCCCGTCCTCGACCGGGTCCGGAACACGGTCCTGGGGTCGGTCGCCGCGGCCCAGGCCTATCTCGACGCCCAGCTCCTGCGGGCCAATCTCTCCTGGGCCCAGGCCGGGATCCGGGTCATCTACGACAGCACCGTCTACGCCGACGCGCCGAAGGATGCCGCCGGCACGGACATCCTCCGGGATGGGAGTTTCACCTTCGGCGCCGGGATGGATGACGCGACGGTCATCAACAGCTACGTCGGCGGCTCGAGGATCGACATCCTCGACGTCTTCTGGGTCGCCCCGCTCGCCGGGGCTCGCGCCCTCACCCGCTCCCCGTCCGACTTCATCGCCGCCCTCGGCGAGAAGACGTACCTCTTCATGTCGCCGGGCCTCGACCTGGCGACCCGAACTCTCGCCCACGAGATCGGCCACGCCCTGACCAATGGGTTCGACTCCAATACGCCCGCTTACAACTTCTATCCGTCGCTGAACACAACGACCGACGAGGTCGTGAATCAGCGCCGCCGGATCACCCACAAGACCGAGACCGAAGCCAGGACGATCCGGGCGGTCGGGAATCTGGGTGGCACCGGGAGCCAGTTGCTGAAGGCATGGCCGGCGGCCTCGCCGCTCATGGTGGGCCTTCCGCTGCCGGGCGCCGGAGGCGTGATGCCCGGGTCATCGACGGCGGGCGAATCCGTGGCGGCCCCGACCTCCCCGACGTCCGTTCCTCTCGACGACATCATCCGGGCGGCCGAATCGCGCTGGTCGCTGGTCGTCGGGCCGGATCGTTGGCGAGACCTGCTCGACCAGACGCACTTCGAGATCCGCGACCTGCCGGGCACCTACCTGGGCCTCACGTCGAAGCAGGCCGACGGGACCTGGCAGGTCCTGATCGACTCGGACGCCGCCGGCTACGGCTGGTTCGTCGACGCCAGCCCCGCATCGGATGAGGAATACGTCGCGTCGATCCCGGGCCTGCATCTCCGGGCCTCGCTCGACGGCCCCGCTGCGGGCCGGGTCGATCTGCTCACCGCCGTGATGCACGAGATGGGCCACGTCCTCGGGCTGCCGGACCTCGACGACGCGCGAGTCCCCGAGAGCCTGATGACGGACAGCCTGGCTCCGGGCGTCCGCCGCCTTCCTTCGGCGAGCGACCCGGTCTGGGCCATCGCCGCGTCGACACCCGCGGGCGGCGGGGACGATGACCCCGACCGACCGCATGGCCTGCAAGTCACGAGCGGTCCCATCGTCAACGGCACCTTCGACGTCAGCGACCCGGCCGACCCCGGGTTCGGCTGGCAGACGATCGGCGCAGCGACGGTCGCCAACGGAGTCGGACTGCTCGCGGAGGACTCGACCTTCAACAGCCGCTTCTCGCAGACCTTCACGGTCCCCGTCGGCGCGCAATCGCTGCGATTCACCTTCCGGCTCGACGGACTCGAGGCCGGCCCGAACAGCCCGCCCGATGCCTTCGAGGCGGCGCTCCTGGACGCCGCCACGTTCCAGTCGGTGGTCGACACCTTGCAGGGCCTCTCCGGGTCGGACGCCCTGCTCAACGTCCAGGCCGACGGCACGACGTACTTCGGCTCCGGCGTCACGGTGGCCGGCATCACGACGTCCGGCTCGCATGGTGACTTCTCCCGCACCACGACGGTCGTGGTGGACCTGACCGGAGTCACGCCGGGCACGTCGGTGACGCTCTTCTTCGACCTCCTCGGCTTCGGCGAGAAGCACGGCCGCGTCTTCCTCGACGACGTGACGCTCGTCGGCGCCGGCAACAGCACGCCCACCGACCTGACCCTCGACAACACCTCGGTGCCCGAGAACGCCGCCGGGGCCGCGGTAGGCGGCCTGACGGTGACGGACCCCGACGCGGGCGACAGCCACACCTTCACCGTCTCCGACAGCCGCTTCGATGTGATCGGGAATGTCCTGCGCCTCAAGGCCGGCGTGAGCCTCGACCACGAGGCCGAGCCGACCGTCGTCCTGACGATCACGGCCACCGACGCCGGCGGACTCGCGATCACACGCACCTTCACGATCGCCGTCACCGACGTGAACGAGACGCCGACCTCGATCAAGCTCGCCGGCGGCTCGGTCTCCGAGAAGGTGGCCGGCGCGACCGTCGGGACGCTCACCGGGACCGATCCAGATGCGGGCGACTCGCTCACGTTCGACGTCGTGAACGACGCCCGCTTCGAGGTGGTCGCCGGCGTCCTCAAGCTCCGGGCCGGCGTGTCGCTCCGCTACGCCGACGCGTCGTCCGTGGTCGTGGACGTCCGGGCCACGGACTCGGGCGGCCTGACGCTCACCCGCAGCTTCGTCATCCGCGTGGATGCCGTCGCCGAGCAGACCGACGTCACCGGCCTGGTCAGCGTGACCTACTACGGCGCCCAGTACAACCGGGTGACCAAGACGACGTCCTTCTACGTCAAGGTCACCAACGCGTCCGACCGCGCGATCTCGGGCCCGCTCTGGGTTGACCTGGTCGGCCTCTCGCCGACGACCATCAAGGCGGTCGGGATGGACGGCCTGATGCCCGACGGGAGCCCCTATTTCGACCTGACCACCATGGCCGGCACCGACAAGATCCTCAGCCCGGGGGAGACGACGACGCCCCGCGTCCTGACCCTCTCCAACCCGACGGCCGCAGCCTACAAGTTCCAGACCGTGGTCCTGGGCTCGCCGGCGCCGGCCGCGGCGACGAGATACACCCGCGTCTTCCTCGACTTCGACGGGGGCGAGCTCGACGCCCTGCCCAAGGTCGTGGCGGTGCCCGGCTCGACCGGCCTGGTCCACGCCGGCTTCGTCCCGTTCGACGGGGCCGACCGCGAGGCGGAGATCGGCCGCGTGGTGCAGGCCGTCCGCGAGGACTTCGCCGCGTACCCGGTGCAGGTCCTCCGCGACGACGCATGGTCGCTCAACCCGCTCTTCGGCGCGGGGGATACGGTGATCATGGTCGGCGGTGATGGCGACTGGCTCGTGGGCACCAACCCCGACCACTCCGGCGGGGACGTGACCTGGACGGCGGGCTTCGCGCCGTGGGATCCCGGGAACACCGCCGCCAACGTCGGCTTCGCCTTCTCGGCGGCGACGGCGGATGCCCTCGGATCCCTGGGGCATAGCGAACCCGAGTTCGTCCGATCGCTGGCCGATACGATCAGCCACGAGATCGGCCACACGTTCGGCCTCGACCATGCGATCGCACCGGGAGCCGAGACCGACCTGATGGAGCTCGACGCATCGACGGGCACGCAGGATCTGGCCTTCTCGACCGTCGTCCTGCCGCACGAGCACGGGGCGGTCTACAGCTCGGATGATTACCTCCGCAGCCTCTTCGGCCAGTCCGGAACCGCTCTCCCGGCCCAGGGGAGCGGCGGCTTCCTGCCGCGGACGTTCCGCAGCGGCCCGTCCGAATTGCCAGCGCAGTCGCTGGAATCCTCCTTGATGACCGTCCTGGAGGCCGCTCCGCTCCGCGGCCAGGGGGCAACTCCGGGCGTCCTCGTGGCCCTCGCCGGTCGCCGGCCGGCCCGCGTGGACATGCCGGACGACCGCGATCCGCGGCGGGGCGGGACCGTCGGCCAGGATGGAACGGCCCAGGGTGCCCCCGTCCATCCGACCGGCCTCCTGGGCCTTGGTCGGATCGGGAAGGGACGATCCTTCCTGCGGAAGCGGGCCGCCGACGGCCTGCTCGCCGACGGCGGCGAGAGCTCGCCGCCGGCCATCCCGAACCGGCGCCCGGGGCCGGTGGCCCGGCCCCGGGCGCCCAAGGTCGTCCGCGAGGCCGAAACCGTGCCCCCGATCGCGGCTCCGTCACGACCGCTCGCCGATCAAGTGGACCTCGTCATCGAGGGCCTGGTGTCCGTCGATCCGATCAGCCGCAAGAAGGGGCCCGTGGTGCGGTGAAAAGGCGGTCCTGACCGCCCGCGATTGAGATCGGACCGCGACGATTCCCGGTGCGCCTGCCGGTTCCGCCATGCGGCCGGGAACCATGCCTGGGCGCAGTCGCCAGCCTGCCCCGGGCTCGGCCGGAGCCTCGCCCTCCCGGGCCTGGGACGCGTCTCTTCGGGAGGGCGAGGCTCCTGCCGAGGCTCGGGCGAGCCGTCGTCATGCAACGAAGGCTCTCGATCGCGCAGCAGATCCTGGAACAGCCGGCCAGGACCTCAAAGGCTAG
>NZ_JAALJH010000064.1 GCF_011064615.1 Aquisphaera insulae
CCGAGGGAATGATGTCCGAGAACCATGCCGCCGTCATCATCATCGGTTCAGGCTCATCCGGCCTGACCGCCGCCCTGTACGCCGCGAGGGCCAATCTCTCGCCCCTCGTCTTCGAGGGGAAGGAGCCCGGGGGCCAGCTCACCCTGACCACTTCGGTGGACAACTTCCCGGGCTTCCCCGACGGCATCCAGGGGCCCGAGCTGATGGACCTGATGCGCAAGCAGGCCCAGCGATTCGGGGCCCGGACCCGGTGGGAGACGGCCTCCGCCGTGGACCTCTCCCGGCGACCGTTCCGGGTGCAGACCACCGACGACCCCAGCGGTGATCCGTCCAGCGGCACCCTCCGGGACTACACGGCGGACGCCCTGATCGTCGCCACCGGCGCCTCGGCCCGATGGCTCGGGAATGAGGGCCCCTACCGGGGCAACGGCGTCAGCACCTGCGCCACCTGCGACGGGGCCCTCTATCGCGGCAAGGAGATCGCCGTGGTCGGGGGTGGAGACTCCGCGGTGGAGGAGGCCACCTTCCTGACCCGGTTCGCCTCCAAGGTCACGCTGATCCATCGCCGGGACTCGCTCCGGGCCTCCAAGGTCATGCAGGACCGGCTCGAGAGCAACCCGAAGATCGCCTACGCGTGGAACTCGGAAGTGGACGCGATGCTCGGCGAGAAGTTCCAGAACGTGGACCTCCTGAACGGAGTCCGGCTGAAATCCACCAGGGACGGCTCGACCCGTGACCTGAAGATCGACGGGCTGTTCCTGGCCATCGGCCACACCCCGAACACGGCCGTCTTCAAGGGTCAGCTCGCGACCACGCCGGAGGGCTACCTGCTGACCCGGACCGCGCTGGCGTGGAAGGGGATCGAGGCGCCCGCCGGGCTGCACGAGTCGATGCCGAACTACGGCACGGCGACCAGCGTCGAGGGGGTCTTCGCCTGCGGCGACGTCGTGGACACCCACTATCGCCAGGCGATCACCGCGGCCGGCTCCGGGTGCGCCGCGGCGATGGACTGCGAGAAATGGCTGGAGACCCAGGGCACCGGTCATTGACCCTCGCCCGAGGGAGGCGTCGTCTCGGCGGCCGGACGGGCGGCCTGGTGGCGCGGGATCGCCACGGTGAACCTCGAGCCGGATCCCGGCCGGCTCGCCACCGAGACCTGGCCGCGGATCGATGAGACCAGGTGCTTGACGATCGCCAGTCCCAGCCCGGTGCCCCCCAGCTCGCGGCTCCGGGCCTTGTCCACGCGGTAGAATCGCTCGAAGATCCTGGGCAGGTCGTCGCGGGGGATCCCGATCCCCGTGTCCGTGACCTCCACGGCCACGACGCCGTCCCCCTGCGAGCAGGTCATCTGGACCGCGCCGGACTCCGGCGTGTACTTGATGGCGTTGTCCAGCAGGTTGTCGAAGATCTGGCGGATCGCCTCCTCGTCCGCGACCACGAGCACGTCCGGGCCCACCTCGCCGGGCTGGAAGGTGAGCACCAGGCCCTTGGATTCGGCCCGCCCCCGATGCGCGTCCAGGCAGGCCGCGAGGAGGGGGACCAGCGGGACCGGCCGGTGCTCGTAGAATTCCTGGGCGGACTCCAGCCGGGCCAGGCTCAGCATGTCGAGGATGATCTGGTTGAGCCGATCCGCCTGCTCATCGATCCGCTCGAGGTAGCGGCGGTTCACGTCGTCGTCGTGGAGCGCCCAGTCCAGGAGCGTCTCGGCGTAGGCCTTGATCGAGGCCAGCGGCGTCTTCAGCTCGTGGGAGGCGTTGGCCACGAAGTCCTGGCGCATCCGCTCCAGCCGGCGGAGGTCGGTCACGTCGTGGAAGACCAGCACGGCCCCCGCCGCGGCCCCGCCGTGGAGCGGCGTCCCGCGGACCGACAGGGTCCGCACCATGCCCCGGAGCGCCGGGTCGCGGAACGGGAGGGTGACCTCGCCCTGGAACGCGTCCGGCGGCGAGAGCCGGAAGGTCTCCTCGACCGCCTCCTGGATCTGCGGGCTGCGGATCAGCTCCGGGACCAGGCGGCCCGCGGATCCGCCGTCCAGGCCGAACATGGCGTCCGCGCTGGCGTTGGCCAGGAGGAGCCGGCGCCGCGGGTCCACCGCGATCACGGCCTCCGCCATGGCGCCCAGGACGACGCGGAGCTGTTCGCGATCCCCCTCCAGCCGGTCGAGCCGGCCCTGGATCAGCGGCGAGGCGGTATTGAACGAGCGGACCAGCGGCCCGATCGGCCCCCCCACGTCCACCAGGACGGGCCGAGCCCGTCGGCCCTCGCCCAGCAGCTCCACCCCGCGGCGGACCTCCCTGAGCGCGCGCGACCAATGCCAGGCCATGGCGACGCCCGCCAGGGCCGAAACCAGACCGAAGGCGATCAGGAACCCCGCCATCCCCACCCGGACCCCCGCAACGTCGCCTCGTTCCAGCTCGGTCCCCAGTATCGGCGGACGATCATCCGGGGTCAACCTGCGCCCCGGGCCCGCGATTCGCGCCGCCGGTCGTCACGAGAGCCTGAATTCCGCCGCCTTCAGGCGTTCGATCTCCCCGGGATCCGGGAACGATCGCACCCGGTAACGTTCCGGATAGACGTCGATCGGCTCGATCCGATCGCCGACGATGTCCATCATCCGATCCCACGTCACGGAGGCCACCAGGGTCTTCCCATCGGGCTGACTGGCGTCGGCGAAGCAGACGATATCGGTCCGGGGCAGGAGCGAATCGAGCCCGCGGCCCCAGAGGCACGAGCTGGCCAGACGCCCGCTCTCGCGATCCTGCAAGGCCGAGTAACTTGCGACCGAGATCCCCTCTCCGTTCGCCCTGTACAGGCCCTGGAGCAACTCCTGCTGGTCGTGGTAGTCCCGGGCCATCACGCCCAGGATCAGCGACTGGATGGGCCGATGGGCCGGCGAGTCCTCCGGCGGAAGGTACGGGGTCCAGGTCCCGTATTCGAGGCGGAGCGGGAAGGCGTGCAACGGCCGCGGCCGTTCGAGCGCCCCGGCCGCGGCGGCCACCAGGACCATCTGCCCCGACGGATCCTCGGAACCCGTGAGGATCAGCGTGTCTCGGTTGGGGATCAGGACGACGGGATCGCCCTCGACGTCGTGAGCCCCGATGAGATCGGTCAGGAGGATCCGCGACGCGTCGTAGTTGTCACGCCAGGGGGACATCCAGACGCCCGGGGCCAGGGGCTGGAGCCCCTGGCCGCTCAGCCCGGCCAGGTTGAGCATGGCCAGGTCCATGGCCTCCTCCAGGGTGACGCCCCAGCGATCGAGCTGCTGGCCGTTGATCTGCGACATGGCGTGCGGCAGGTCGTAGACGAGCCCGGCCCCGTAGTGCTCCCCGACCACCCGATACGGCCAGTCGAACTCGGCACTCCCGTCGACCCTCGACTGCAGCTTCATGATCTCGAAGGAGGCCCGGTTCCGGACCCCGGGGAGCAGGTCATGCGAGGCGTCGCCGAAGTCCTCGGGGATCCCCTTGCGGCCCTCGATCCAGCTCCGGAGGAACCGGGAGAGCACCATCGGCCGCTCTGACCTGGGGACGGCCAGATACTCCCGGTAGGTATTCCCGAGGTTGATCAGATACCCCGCGTCGCCGACGGAGACTAGGCGGAACTCGCGGGGGTCGTAGCGGAACTCGAGCGGCTCGCCGGCCTTCCGAAGCCCCGCGGCGATGACCCTGGCGAATTGCCGGCGGCGATAGGGGCCCAGGAATCGATCGAGGATGTCCAAGAGAATCCCACCCCACCTCGGCCTACTCGATCACGCGGATGTGCTGCGTCTTGCCCCGGTCGAGCCAGCTCAGGAACGCGTCCTGCTCGTCCGTCAATTCGACGTCCGTCGTGTTCGCCGTGTCGAGCGGCGAGACGAGCTGGAAGACCCCTTCCATCAGCCACCTCGTGACGTCGACGGACGCGATCCAGAACTCGTCGTCGCGCAGCTCCGGCACGCCGTCACGGTCGGTCGGGGACATGAAATAGACGAGCTGAGATCGCAGCCGCGCCGAGATCGGCAGCGGAGGGATCTCGGGATGGTCGACCGATAGCACCTTCAGTTGCGACATGAGATTCGACCCGCCGTAAATCCTGCCGTCCCGCCTCGTCCCGACGAGTATCGAATTCTCCACGAGCGGCGAAGGGGCGTCAAGCCTGCGAGGGCGGGACGCGCCGCTCCTCGCCCCGGCCGATTCAACGCCGGAGCGTGCAGGGCCTCGGTGGCGAGTCGCGAAGGCAGACGATCTCGACGAGGTCCACGGCCCGGGCCGCCTCCGGGAAAAACGGATCCACCAGCCCTGCCGCCGCCGCCTCGCCCCGCGTCGAGCCCGCGGCCGCCGTCCGACTCTTGAGCAGGACGAGGCGATCCGCCCCCAGCCATGCCGCGATCCGCGCCGCGATCGAGTCCGAGGTGACGTCCCAGCTCGCGGGCAGGGGATCCGGGCTCGTGTCCTCGACGACCTTCAGGAAGGAACTCGCGGACACGATCGCCCGCAGGCCATCGGTCTGGCACTCGACCAGCTCGCGAGGGTGCCGCACCGCCCGGGAATCGGCCACCAGGCTCGCGAGGAGCTCCGCCGTGACGTCCATGGACCGGATCGCCAGCCGGTGGGCCGCCTCGTCCCCGAGCCCATGAACGCGGTCGAGCTCCCTCACCACATCCGCGATCGGGCCGCCGCCCGCGATCAGCACGAACGGCCGACCCGATCCGGGCTGAACGGATCGCTGCTCGTCGAGCCAGAGATTCAACCGGGTCGGCAGCTCCGGCCAGGTCAGCAGGCTGCCTCCGACCTTGACCACCGTGAGGCGAGGGTGGGATGAGCCCTCGGCGCGGCGGCCGGCCGCCTCGGGAGGGCGAGGCTCCGGCCGAGCCCCGGGCGGGCCCTGGATCGCCGACGCGGCCTCCTTCCCGGGCTCAGCCACCAGCCTCTCCCTTCTCCGACTCCTGGAGGCCAGGCTCGCCCTCCGAGAGCCCGAGCAAGGCGCAGGCGCAGGCGGCGGTCGAGCCCGCGGGTCCCCAGATCCCCGCCAGGCCGATCCGGGCGGGCCCGCCCCCGAACGCGGCGACCGCGACGCGATCCGCCAGGAATTCTCCGGAGCCCGCGACGACGACGACCTCCGGCGTGCCGATCGTCGAGGCGCACACATGCCGTGCCGCCTCCGAGAGCCGGCCGACAAGCGACGCCTCCGCCGCCCGGGCCATGCCGAGGGCATCCCCGGACGAGAAACCGTCGCGGTCGTCGCCGACCATCCGGGCGAGGCGATCGCGGGCCGCCTCGACCGTGGCGGGGCGGCCGTCCGCGGTCGCCCGGTCCCCCGGATCGGGGCTGATGTCGCCGGTCGTCAGGAAGACGTCCAGGGTCGTCGCGAACAGCTCGGCGGCCAGCCCGATGGGCCCTTCTTCCCCGAGGGCCAGCTCCGCGGCCAGGGCAGAGAGCGGGGTTCGCCGCACGCCGGCGTAGACGAGCTCCCGGGACCTCAGCCGCTGACGATCGCTCCGGCCACGCACGGCGACCCGGCCCCCGTCCAGCGGGATGAGGTCCGTCGTGGTCGACCCGACGTCGATGAGGATCCCGCGGCGTCCCCCGATCAGCCGGGCCGCCACGGTCGCGAGCGCCAGCCAGTTGGACGCGGCCGCCAGCGTCGGCTCGCGGCGGATCGACTCGATGTCGTGGAACCGGCCGTCGGTCCCCCAGGTCCAGACCGGACGCCCGGCCGCCGCCCGCTCGACGGCCGCGATCACCGCGAGCACCCCTTCGAGCCGGGTCCGGTAGCAATCGCAAAGCTCGGCCGTCATCGTGAGCGCAATCCGGCCGAATCCGGGGAAGGTTCCCGCCAGCGACGAGAGGGCCGCCCCGAGCCCCTCCGGGTTCTTCCAGACCTCGAAGGGGACGGTCCGAACCTGGCCCCCCCCATGGGCCGCCTTCAGGTTGGCCCCCCCGACGTCCAGCGCCAGCCAGGCCGAGTCCACGCCGTCCGAGGGCCTATCCATGCTCGACGCTCCCGGGGACCTCGACCAGGTCGACGCGGCCGCTACCATCGAAGTCCGCGCGGATGCCGCCGGGCAGGGCCGCGGCGAGCGTCCCCGCCGGCATCGGCTCGAAGCCCGGCACGCCGCAGGCGGCCAGCCAGGCCCTCGCCAGGCGCCCGGGGGGGAGGAGCCGGCAGAGCCCCACGATCGACGTCGTCGGCCGTGGGTTCAGCTCGACGATGACCGCCTCCTTGCGCCCGGCCTCCAGGAGGAAGTCCACCCCCACCAGGCCGCGAAGGCCGGGGACGGTCTCGACCAGCCGGCGGAGCGAGGGAGCGGCGGCCGGCGCGGGGACCGGGACCGAGCCGCCGCGGTAGACCAGCCGGCCACGGTCCACGACCACGTCCTGGAGCCCGGTCGCGACGAGCTCGGCCCTCCCCCCGCCGACCAGGAAGGTCGCGCTCATGGGGACTCCCGGGTGATAGTCCTGGAGCAGGGCGAGCGGCATGCTCCGTGCGCCCGGCGGCAGGTCATCGGGCCCCTCGAGCCGATACGTGTCGAGCGAGCCCGCGCCGTCGAGCGGCTTCAGGACCGCGGGGAAGCGGGCCTCGCGGGGCAGGCCCCCGGCCGGCATGACGACCTCGGACGCGGGGCTCGCGAAGCCCCGCTCCTCCAGCCAGTGGGCCATCCTCGCCTTGTCGCCGGCCAGCTCGATCCCTCCCGAAGAGCAGCCCAGGGACCGGATACCTTCCGCCTCCAGGGCCCGTGCCAGCGAGGCGAGCACGCCGCCTGTCTCGGGCGCGATCGCCAGCGTATAATCCGCCTCGCGGGCGAGCGCGAGCCAGGCGTCCGGTGCCGAACCGCGAGTTCTGCTCGTGATCCAGGGGCCGGGGTCGTCCCGCAGCCGCTCGTCGAGCGTCACGACGACCCTCACCGAATCGTCCGCCGCCGCGAACTCCCGGCAGAGCGCCCGCCGCATGGCGGCGCCTTCCCGGGCCAGCGACGCCGGCAGCTCCCGGTTCGCCAGGCCGCCGCCGGTGACCCACTCGTGGATCAGGAGCGTTATTCTCCCCGAGGCGCCCATGCCGTCCCATCCGCTCCGCGTGATACCCGTCCTCGACGTGACGTCCGGTCGCGCCGTGCACGCCGTCGGCGGCGACCGTCCTCATTATGCGGACCTCCGCTCCCGTCTGCATCCCTCCACCGACCCGCTGGCGATCGCAGGGGCCTTTCGCGACACACTCGGGCTGACGGAGCCCTACCTCGCCGACCTCGATGCCATCGCCGGCGGTCCCCCCGACCTGA
Organism: Aquisphaera insulae; assembly: GCF_011064615.1. Taxonomy (GTDB): domain Bacteria; phylum Planctomycetota; class Planctomycetia; order Isosphaerales; family Isosphaeraceae; genus Aquisphaera; species Aquisphaera insulae. The sequence goes on from NZ_JAALJH010000064.1 coordinate 7,253, forward strand.
CCCTCTACCGCTCGCTCATCGATCGTGGGCTCCGCCCCTGGATCGATGCCGGGATCCGCGACGAGGCCGACCTGGATGCGATGGCCGATCTCGACGGCGCGACCTTCGTCCTCGGGCTGGAGACCCTGGCCGGACCGGCGGAACTGGGGGTCATCCTCGATCGGGTCGATCCGGCACGAGCGATCCTCAGCCTGGACCTGTTCGACGGGATCCCTCGGTTCGCGCCGGGCTCGAACTGGCCGTCGTCGGACCCGAAGGCCCTCGGCCGGTTCGTCGTCAGCCTGGGCGTCCGACGGCTCCTGCTCCTGGACCTGGCCCGGGTCGGCCGCGGGAACGGGACCGGGACGGAAGGCCTGCTCCGGACGCTCCGCGAGGGCCTGCCCGAAGCGGAGCTTGCCGTCGGCGGCGGGGTCGCGACGATCGACGACGTCCTCGCGCTGGGGATCGCGGGGGCCTCGGCCGTCCTGATCGGCTCCGCACTCCACGACGGACGCATCGACGCCTGTTCCCTGACACGGCTCTCGTCGTGAACCCCGCCTCGGCTTGCCGCGGGCCGTGCCCGCGCCTACGATCTCCGTAGCCTCCCCCAACAGTCTCCCTGCGGGCTCGAAGGATGAAGATCGAAGACCAGGCAACCAACTTCTACGGCTTCCACGCCCGTAGCCTGAGCGGCGACGACGTGGACCTCGCACGCTTCGAGGGCAAGGTCGTCCTGGTCGTCAACACGGCCAGCAAGTGCGGATTCACGCCGCAGTACGCCGGGCTCGAGGAGCTCTACAAGAAGTACGGCGGGGACGGGCTCGTCGTGCTGGGATTCCCGTGCAACCAGTTCGGCAACCAGGAGCCGGGGGACGAGTCGTCCATCGAATCGACCTGTCGGGTCAACTACGGCGTGAGCTTCCCGGTCTTCGCAAAGCTGGACGTGAACGGATCGGCCGCACACCCACTGTTTCGGTGGCTGAAGTCCGCGCTGCCCGGGCTGATGGGGGGCTCCATCAAGTGGAACTTCACCAAGTTCCTGCTCGGCCGCGACGGCAAGCCCCTGAAGCGATTCGCCCCGATCACGCCCCCCGCGAAGCTCGAACCGGACATTCGCAAGGCGCTGGGCCTGGGCTGAGGACGATCGTCTCCAGGTCGGAGTCATGCCCGCCACTCGACCTCCGCCGCCTGGCCGAAGCACTCCTCCACCTCCACGCGGAGCACGCGAGGGACCCCGAGCCCGCGGGCCGCCATCGCCTCACGGAGCCGGCCGGCGACGTAATCGGCCAGCAGCTCCGAGGTGGTGTTGGGGACGGGGAGCAGGACGCACTCGTCGCGCGGGAAGCTCCACATCCGGTCGCGATAGGTCACCCGCACGTTGGGTCCGTCGTCGGCGAGGCGAATATACGGGCTCTCGGTCGGCAGGAGCATCCGGTGGTCCAGTTCGTCCACGATCGCCCGGGTCATGTCCCGGAGCGCGATGAAGTCTACGACGTAATGGTTCTCATCGAGGTCCCCTTCCACCTCGACCGCGACCCGGTAATTGTGGCCGTGGATCCGCTCGCAACAATCGCCGTTGAACGTGATGAAATGCCCCGAGGAGAAGACCAGGTAGTCCTTCGTCACCCGGACCTTGTAGCGCGAGCTCGGCATGGGGATTCACGTCTTTCGGAGGAGAATCGGAGCGTCCGCCCGTTCATGGCCCGGACCAGCCCGCCGGCCCGGGATCGCGAGGCAAGGGGATTGTGCCCTCCCGGAGTGCCGCGAACAAGGCGGCCGTGACGATGTCCGCGGTCGCGCCGGGATTCAGCCGCGAGCCCTCGACCCGCAACGAGGCGTCGAACTCGGCCAGCCGCTTCCGGCCCTGCCCGGTCGACATGCCCCCGGCCGCGAGCACCGCCGACGCGTCCCGAGAAACCCGCGCGGCGATCCGCCGGCTCGTCTTGCGGGCGATGAGCGTGTCCTCATGGCGGGCCAGCATCGTGAGGAAGGTCGCGATGATGGCCGGCTCCAGCGGCCCGCCACTCGCGAGGGTCTCTCGGAGCAAGGGGGCCGCTTCCCGGAGCACCTCGTGGAAGCCGTTTTCATATTGCCTGGCGATCAGGTCGCGGTCGGCGGCCAGCGCCATCACCGCCCGCAGGGTTTCCGTGGGCTCGTCGGCGACGTCCTGGGCCGCGGCGCGTCCGAGTCCGCCCGGCGAGGCCAGGCGGATCGCCCGGTAGACGTCCCGGGCATCCTCAACCGTTGTCGCCGCCAGGACCGCCTCGATCCCTTCCTCCGGCCGAATCCCGTCCGGCACCGCGGCCAGGGGCGCGAGCAGGAGGATGATCCCCAGGTTGGTGTTCGTCCCGACCACCCGACGGGTCGACCGCACCGACGCCAGCACCGTCGCCCCGACCCCCTTCGTCCGAGCGTCGTCTATGGGTGCCGAGATCGCCGCGGCGCTGAGGAGGAAATCCAGGTGGTTCAGGTCGGGGAACGACGCCCCCGGATGGACGTTGCCCGGCTTCCGGGCGCAGACTTCCAGGATGCAGGCGATCTGGGCGAGCTGCCCGATTGATGGCCTCGACACCGCCTCGTCCGATCCTCGGGCGATCTGGGTCATCGCCCCTGGTCCCTCAGCCCCGCGAGGATCCGCGCCGCGACGTCGACGCCCGTCGTCCCCGAGATGGCCTTCCAGCCGGGCACGGCGTTGACCTCCAGGACGACGAGCTCGCCCCGATCCAGGTCCTCCACCAGGTCCACGCCCGCGACCTCGGTGCCCACCGCCTCGGCCGCCGCCAGCGCGAGCGACTTGACCGCGGGATCGAGCGTCGCCGCCTCGGTCCGACCCCCGAGCGAGGCGTTCGTCCTCCACTCGCCCCCGGTCGCGAATCGTCGCATCGCCGCCAGGACGCGCCCCTGGAGGACGAAGACGCGGAGATCATGCCCGGGGTGGCGGATCACCCGCTGGAGGTAGATCACCGAGCCCAGCCGCTCGATGGCATGAAAGGTCCGCCAGGCGAGCTCGCGATCCGAGACGCGGAGAATCCCTCGCCCTTCCGATCCGAAGAGCGGCTTGACCACGACGTCGCTGCCCAGCTCCTCGAACGTTCGAAGGGCCTCGTCGGCGCCTTGCCCCGCCCAGGTCTCCGGGACGGCGAGCCCCCGCGACGCGAGCAAGGCCAGGGCGAGATACTTGTCCACGGCCGCCTCGATCGCGCGGGGCGGGTTCCAGACCGGGACGCCGGCCGCCGCCACGCGGTGGATCGCATCCATCCGAAAGACCACCTGCTCGAGGCTCCCGGGGGGCATCATCCGGACGAGGAGCCCGTTCAGGCCCTCCAGGTCGATGGCCCCGGCCGTCACTCGCGGCCGGTCGCCCCCGACGCGAGCCGAGACCTCGGGGAACGGGCAGATCTCGAGCGCCACGCCGACCTTCTCGGCCGCGCGGAGGAGGTCGCTGATGTGCCAGCCGAACCCCGAGGCCAGGACGGCGAGGACGGGCGTGGGCATGCTCCGGCCGGCTCCGATTCAGGACCAGAAGGAACGGGCGAGGACATCGGCCTCGACCTTGCCGAAGGCGTGAGTCCGCCCGGTCTCGACGTTCTGGAAGACCACCTCCGCGGGGCTGAACAGGAGCGGGTCCACGGCATAGAAGTCGTGCTTGTAGCGGGCGAAGATCGCCGCAAACGGCTCGCCGAAATCGCGCGAGGAGGACGACGGGACCTTGGGGCCGATCTCTTCCAGGCTGGCGTCGTCCCCCGTCACCTGGAGGATCACGCGGCCGCCGTAGAGCACGGCGTCGTTCGTGCGGCCGATCGCCGCCAGGTCGTCCCGGGCCACCGGCGGCAGGGGGGCGGTCCCGAAGGCCGACAGGATCCGATCCATCGGGAAGCCCAGCTCGTGAAGCTTGTGCAGGGCCGTCTCGGCCGCGCGGGCCACGACCTGCACGCCCCCCGCGAGGCTCGCCGTCGGCGCCGCCAGGAGGCTGACGGCCGCCTGTTCGACGCCGCACTCCCGCGCGATCATCGCCAGCACGGATGGGGGCGGGGCCTTGCGGGTCTCGAGCACCCCGACGACCGCGGCTTCCCGCTCTCGGAAACCGATCGCATCGTAGACCGGCTCCTTGCCGCGGACGGCCCGCATCGGCCCGGAGCCCATCGCAAAGAACTTGCCCTCGCCGATCGCCCAGCCGGCATACTGGCTCGCCAGGCAGGCCTGGACCGGATGATCGGTGACGACCTGGACGAGCGGGACGGGACGGCCGGCGAGCTCCCCGGGGACGATCGACACCGCCGCCAGGTCACCCAGGCAGACCCGGGCGAGCTCCAGGCCCGCGAGCAGCCCGCCGCGGGCCTCGATGCCGCAATCGACGTACCGCCCCCCTCCCTCGATCAGGTGCAACACCACCCGGCGCTCCTGGGCATGCGCCAGGACCGCCTCCACGAGCCAGAGGGCCCGCCGGTTCACGGACATCGTCATTGGGTTCACCCGCCAGTCGCTGGAGATCAGCCCCCACGGAGCCCCGCCAGGACTTCCCCGCGGCCTCCAATCAGCACGTCACCATTGTATCGGTCGAGCGAACGGGAGGACACCTCCGGAGGGACCTCGAATCCCCACGCCGCCATCTGCCGCGAATAGATCGCCAGGAAGGGAGCGGAGAATGCCCCCGCGCGCTCGAACGTCGGCGGCAGGACCGACTCCGGCGGCGTGCTCAACCCGGGCAGGACCAGGCTCCCTCGCTTCATCCCGGCGCCGAGCCCTCGGCCGACATCCCCGAGCGCGACCACGGTCCCCGCGATCATCGACCGCCCCAGGCCCTCGCCGGCATCGCCGCGGACCGCGATCAGGCCCCTCCTCATGAGCGAGCCGACGTCGTCGCCGGCGGTCCCGTCCACCAGGATCACCCCGTCACGCATCCCCGTCCGGCTCCCCGGGTAGGCGGCCCCGAGGAAATCACCGGCCGCGCCGCGGATCACGAGCCGTCCCCCGCGCATCTCCGCGCCGGCATACGGACCGGCCGATCCGTGGAGCTCGATCGTCCCCCCCGCCATCTCCGCCCCGAGCTCCGGGCCGGCGTCGCCGCGAACGACCAGATCCCCGGCGGTCATCCCGCGAGCGATCCCTCGGACGCCCCGAAGGTCGCCGACGACCGTGAGCCGGTCGTCGCCCCCGTCGTCCCCCCGGACCTCGAAGAGCTCGCCCAGCTCGGCCGGCCGATTCCCGACCTTCAGCGATACCCGCCGAACCTCGTCGAGTCCCAGGCCGAGGAGGCTGTCGGGCCGGAGTGGGGCCCCGTCCACGGGGAGGCTCGTCGCGGCGAGCCAGGTCAACGTCAGGGACATGCTGTCATCCCCCCTGCCCCGAGTCCCGGAGCACGTCGTGGAGCCGGATGTGGAACGGCCCGAGCTTCCCCCCGTAGTTCCCCGACGTGATCGAGACCACGCCCAGGTCCGCGCGGGCCCCCGCCCGGACCCCGACGGCCGTGGCCTGCTCGACGGCCCGGAGCGTCAGCCCGTCGATGACGATCTCGTAGGCGCAACGAACCTCCTCGGGCAGCTCGCTCGGGACCAGCCCCCGGAGGGTGGGGGCATAGGCCGTGTTGGTGCTGGCCCGGAGCGCCTTGTACTTGCTCCCCACCTTCGAGCCCGACCGGGCGATCCCACCCGGGAACGGCAGGATGACGTCGGCGACCTGCCGCATGGCCGCCGCGGCCGCTTCCGTGGCCCGCAGGACGCCCGCCGGGTCGGTCCCCAGCAGGATCAGGTTGCCGCCGGCCACCCCCTTGACCGTGCCGAAGACGTCCTCGCAGGTGAATTCGCCATCCATCACCGGGATCCGCCAGTAGCGCCGGCCGGCAAGCCGCTTGGAGATCTGCCAGCCGTCGCCGAAGTAGCGGAGGCTCCCGCCGACCCGGATCGACTTCTCGCCCGCGGGGAGGCCGCTGTAACAGGCGGTCGTCGGGCAGGTCATGACGCACTGGCCCACCCGCTTGACCATTGCCTTCTCGAGGGCCTCGCGGCTGAAGGCGAAGGTCAGCACGCTGACCCCGGGCCGGCCGTCGGGCGTCTCCTCGGGGGGCACGATCCGCTCGACGGACGCCTCGGCATCACAGCCGATGACGCTCGTGGCGTACCCGGACATCGTCCGGCCGCCGATCTCCGCCCACGCCGCGGTGTCGGCCGTGACGATCGCGCGGGTGGCGGTCATCGGGAACGCCTCCGCGAACGTGTCCACGATCGTCACACCACCGAGCTCCATCGCCCTCGCCTCCTGGTCTTTCAGCGACCGACCGCCACCGCGCGCGGCCGGCTGACCTCACCTTCCTGGATTCGGAAGTTGGCCGGATGGATCGACGACTCCTCCGCCAGCCCGGCCTCGAGCTCGGACCGGATCCGGGGATCGACCCCGGCCTCGACCAGGAATGTCTCCCCGATCGGCGCCGAGGTCAGGTCGCCGTCGTCCACCACGACGACGCCGGCCTTGATCACGTACCGGGGCATCGCGAACATCCGCCGCCGGTCGTCGTCCGGCGCGTAGATGGTCACGTCCGCGTCGGCCCCCGGGCCGAGATGCCCCTTGGACGTCAGCCCCAGGATCCGCGCCGGTGCCGCCCGGGTCAGAATGGCGATCTCCTCGAGCGTGTACTCGCGCGACAGCTCGGAGAGGGCCGTCCTCCCCTTCAGACTCTCCGGCAGCGTCGCGAAGGTCTCGTCGCGGAGGTTTTTGTCCATCAGCAGCGCGATGAGCCGCGGATAGCTCAGGAACGACCCGCCGTTGGGATGATCGGTCGAGAGCGCGATCCGCCAGGGGTCCTCCACCCGCAGGAACCACTCCAGCCCGATCGCCCACTGGAGAGCATGGACGTAGTTCCGGTCGTCGTAGGTGATCGGCACGATCCCGCAGCCGTCCTCCTGCTCGACGTCCAGGCTCAGCCACTTGCGGCCGGTGAGGTTCGCCAGGTACTGCCCGACGGCGCCGTCGGCGGTCATGCTCGTGGTCTCGCCGAAGAAGACCTGCCCCACGTCCACCGAGAGGTTCGAATGGGTGTTCACATAATCCGCCAGCGGGCCGACCCGGGAGTCGATCCCGGCCGGATCGTCGGCGGAGCCGCCGTAGCTGTGGAACTGGATGTGGGCGAGGTGGCCGCGGCGGCCCTCCAGGGCCTTCATCCCGTCCAGCGTCGTCTCCCAGTTCCCGGGCAGCCCCAGGTTCATCCCGTGGACGTGGACGGGATGCGGCAGGCCGAGCTCGTCGGCCGCCCCCGCCAGGCCGAGGAGGATCTGCCGTGGCGTCACCTCGAACCGGTCGACCTTATCATCCCAGCTCGCGATCCGCATTCCGCCCTGCTTCCACTGCTCCACGCCGCCGGGGTTGACCACCTTCACGCCGTAGCCGCCGGACGCCTCGAGCAGCCAGGCCACCGCCTGGCGGAGACGGTCCGGATCCCCCTCGCGGACCAGGTCCAGCACCGCGTGGCTGTTCCCCATCAGGACGAGCATCAGCTTGTCTACGAGGGGGGTCTCGGCGAAATCGGCGTGGGCCTGCCGGGCGGAGAGCGGCGGGATCGCGGCGTCCACGGCCGTCGTGTAGCCGAGCCCCGCGTACTGGTAGCCGGTCACGAACGAGGTGGGCACGCTGCCGACGGTCCCGGAACGGAAGCCGTCGCGCCGGGGCCAGACCGACTCCGGATCGCGCCGCTCCTCCGGCCGGAGCATCCGGGCGGCGTTCACCTTCGAGCCGGCGATGTGCGAATGGACGTCCACGCCCCCCGGCATCACGACGAACCCCCGCGCGTCGATCGTGCGATCGGCCCGCGCCGCGGGATCTTCCGGAAGCGTCACGACCTTGCCGTCCCGGATCCAGACGTCGCGGACCTCTCCCTTGATGCCGCCGGCCGGATCGACGACGAGCCCGCCCATGATCCGCAGGGTGGACATGGTCAACTCGTCCTCCCGCTGGGAGTGATCGCGGCCAGGATCCGCTCGATCCAGTCCCGCTCGGTCGGAAAGGCCGGCCGGCGGATCGGCCTGAGCGGGAGCGAGACGCCGTCCACGCGAGTGACGCTCCCCCCCTCCTCGATGCCCGGCCGGGACGCCGTCAGCCGGACCGCGGGAGTCGGCCCGTCCGTAACGCCCGGTCCCGCGATCACGATCCGCGACGTCTTTGATGTCCAGCCCTGCCCCAGGCCCTGCGATCCGACGATCAGCGCCACATCGACGGAGCCCGCCGCGATCCGCTCCGCGGCCGTCGCCACGCCGGGGAGCGAGCGGGGATAACCGGCCGACAGGTCCACGCACGAAGGAAAGCCGGCCTGGCGAGCGAGCACCCCTTCCGCCCCGGCGACGTTGCCCGGAGATCCTAGGCTCAGGAGCACGAACCGCGTCCGACTGTTGAGGTCGCGGACCAGCAGGCTCGCGGCCTCGGACCGGGCGGTTGCCCGGGCCGGCGGCGATGCCCGTTCGCCCTCTCCCAGGAAGAACGCCCCGTATCGCGCCGCGGCGAGCTGCCCCGCGAGATCGCGCAGGGCCGACGGGTCGAGGCCGGTCGTCGAGCCGATCCGGTCGTCCCGAAGATCCACCCCGCGGACCAGCGCGCGAAGGGACCAGAGCGTCTCGAGCTCGCGCCCCTCGTCGAGTTCCAGGTACCAGTCGGCCTTAGCGGCGGTCGCCGTGCGATGCGTGTCCACGACGATGAGCCGGCGATCGGCTCGTCCGCCGGGGATGAATCGGCCGCGGGGCTCCGCCGAGTAGCGTTCCAGGTGCCGCGGATGGGTCGTCGCGGGGTCGGATCGCCAGAAGACGACGACATCCGCGCGACTCTTCACCTCGCCGAGCGTCGCCGAGACGCGCCCCACCCGTTGCATCGCCAGGATCCGGGGCATCGAGGCCATCCCGTCGCCGATCTCGACGTAGGCCCCGACCCGGTCCGCGAGGCCGATCGCCGCGGCCACGGTCTGGTTGGTGGATCGATCCAGGCCCAGGACCAGGGGCGATCGTGCGTTCGCCAGCAGCTCCGCGGCCCGCGCCACGGCGACGCGCGGATCGACGGGCGTGCCCTCGATGGCAGCCGGCGGCCCGGCCACCTCGCCCGCAATCGGCCCGCGGAACCAGGCCACGCCGATCGGGCAGGCGCTCCTCGCGTCGAGGACTCGCCCGGACTCGACCGTCAACCCGATGTCGTCGCAGAGGCAGCCGCAGGCGAGGCAGGTCGCGGCCTCGATCGTCGCGGACTCGGGGGTTTCTGCGGCAGGCGGACGGACGGACATCGATCCACTCGATTGGGTTGATCGCGGGTCCCGGGCCGTCGCCCGCCGCGAATCCTCGGCCCCTGATTGTCCCAGGGCACTCCAGCCAAGTCAAAGCGCCGGCCGCTCCAGGAGGTGGAGCTCGAGCAGTCGCGCCACGATGGCCGTCGCCACGACCTCGTTGGCCTCCTCGGTGACGTGGCAGTAATCGACGAAGGACAGGGACTCCCGCTCGGCGAGGACCTCGCTCAGGTCCAGGAAGGCGGCGTCCGCCTTCAACGTCGAGGACGCCCGCAGGCCGCGGTGGACCTCCTGAAAGAGCGGCCGGACCCAGCCGAACTTCTCCGCCTCTTCCGCCTCGAACGGGATCGGCCTGACCCGCGAGAAGACGTCCGGCTGCCAGACCATCAGGGCGCGAAAGCCCTGGGTCTTCCCCAGGGCCTGGACCATCGCCACGTTCGACTCGTAGCCCCGGACCACGCCGGCGGCAAGATCGCGGAGCTTCTCCTCGGGCAGCCCGGTGCGCCCGCTCCCTGCAATCCCCAACCTCGTCCTGATCGAGGAGGCCAGGCGATACAGGGCTGAGCCGGTGGCGAGGTTCGCGATCAGCGCACCGGTCAGCCGGCGCGGGGACTGGAGCAGGTTGAACTCGCGGGACCGGTTGACCTCGTTCGTCGTCACGGTGGGCTCACCTTCGAGCATCGCCGAGGTCGTGTCGTTCACCCCGTCGTAGAAGATCACGACGTCCGGGCGATAGCCGGCCTGGAGCTCGCGGAGGAGCGCGACGACTTCCTGGGTGCTGACGTAACCGATCTCGGCGAGGTTGCGGATCTCGACTTGGATCCCGCGATCGTGCAGCTTCCGCGCGATCCACGACGGGATTGTCTGATCGTCGCGGGAGCCAAAGCCCCAGAGGGACGAACCGCCCAGTAGCAGGATGCGGATGGGCCGCGTCGGATTCGTCGCCGCGGGGGCGTTCCACGTCGCCCGCAACCCTTCGGGATCGATGTGGATCGTCCGGCCGGCGAATGGACGCTGGCGGAAATAGACGTAGGGTTGCCACCGATCCGAGAGCTGATCGAGCTCCCGGTAATGAAGGGGCAGCCAGGTCTCGCTGCCCGCAACGGCCGCGAGCACCCGCGGGTCCGGCGGGACCTGCGGGCGGCCCCGATCCTTGATCCAGAAGCCGGCGCGAAGCGCCAGCTCCAGGGCCGCGATGAGCAGGAGTGTGATCCCCAGGATGAGCCAGGCGGTCCGAAATCCGGCGAGCCCGCGGGCCAGCCATCGCGGCAGGCGTCTCATGATTCTCTCGCCTTGTGTCCCGCAGCGCGGGCCGGGTAGCGTAAACGGATCGACTTTACGACACCGCGGCACGCCGGACCAGCCGGCCGCCGTCGCATCATGCACCACGCCCATGAACCCTCCCGCGAGGCCACTGCGAGGAATCCGGGCCGCCGTCCTGGGGGCGACCTCCGGGATCGGTCGGGCCACCGCCCTGGCGCTGGGGGCCGCCGGCGCGGACGTCCTGGTGCACGGCAACCGCTCGGCCGCCGCGGCGGAGGAGCTGGCCGGATCGCTTCGCGAATCGGGAGTCCGCTCCGAGGTCCTGCTCGCCGACCTGGCGGACCGGGCCGCCTCGGACCGACTGGCCGACCGCGCATGGAAGACCTGGGACGGCCTGGACGCCTGGCTCCAGATCGCCGGCGCCGACGTCCTCACGGGGCCGGCCTCGAGGCTCTCCTTCGACGAGAAGCTCGATCTCCTCTGGTCGGTCGACGTCGTGGCCACGATCCGCCTGGGACGAGACATCGGCGCGAGGATGAAATCCCAGGGCCGCGGCACGATCCTCACCATGGGATGGGACCAGGCGGAGGCCGGCATGGAGGGGGATTCCGGCGAGTTCTTCGCGGCGACCAAGGGGGCGATCATGGCCTTCACGCGGAGCCTGGCGCTCAGCCTCGCCCCGACCGTCCGCGTCAACGCCCTGGCCCCGGGCTGGATCCGGACGGAATGGGGCGAGTCGGCCCCCGATGCCTGGCAGGAGCGAGTCCTCCGCGAGATCCCCCTCAAGCGCTGGGGGACGCCGGAGGACGTCGCCGAGGCCGCCTGCTACCTGATCGGCCCGGGGGCCCGGTTCCTCACCGGCCAGATCATCCGCATCAACGGCGGCGCGGTCCGCTGACGAGTCTCCTTCGAGGATCATCGTGAACGAAGGCCAGACCGACACGCCTCCGAGGATTCTCTTCGTCACCGGCAAGCTCGCCGAGTTCGCGCTCCGGCAGATCCTGGACGACCTGGCGCCTCGGGCCGGCTTCGTCCCCGAGGTCGCCGTCCTGCCGATCACGGTCGCCGCGCTCATGACGCCGCAATGGGTCGCGCGTCACCTGGAGGTGCCATCGGGCGTGTCGCGGGTCATCCTTCCCGGGACATGCGGCGGCGACCTCGCGCCGATCCTCGACCGGGCGGCGGGCGTGGAGGTGGCCCTCGGGCCCGCGGACCTGCGGGCACTCCCCCATTTCTTCGGCCATGGGGGCGACCGGGATGACGACTACGGCGGCTTCGACATCGAGATCCTCGCCGAGATCAACCACGCTCCGCGGCTGGGGCGGGATGAGCTGCTGGAGCAGGCCGCGGCCCTCGCCCGCGATGGTGCCGACCTCATCGACCTCGGCTGCGACCCGGGTGCGCCATGGGAAGGCGTCGCCGACGCCGTGAAGGCGCTCCGGGAGGCGGGACTGCGGGTCTCGATCGATAGCTTCGACCCGTCCGAGGTCTCGGCCGCGGCCGCGGCGGGGGCCGAGCTGGTCCTCAGCGTCAACGGATCGAACCGGGAACACGCCGAGGGCTGGGGCATCGAGGTCGTCGCCATCCCCGACCGGCCCGGGACGCTGGACGGGCTGGAGGAGACCGTGGCGTTCCTCGAGGCGCGAAAGGTGCCCTTCCGCGTCGATCCGATCGTCGAGCCGATCGGCTTCGGCTTCGCCCGATCGCTCGGCCGTTACCTGGAGGTCCGCCGCCGCTGGCCCGACTGGCCGATGATGATGGGGATCGGCAACCTGACGGAGCTGACCGACGTCGACTCCGCGGGGGTCAACACGATCCTGGTCGGGTTCTGCCAGGAGCTGGAGATCCGGAGCGTCCTGACCACATCCGTCATCAACTGGGCAAGGTCCTCGGTCCGCGAGATCGACCTGGCCCGACGCCTGGCCTACCATTCGATCACCCGGAGGACGCTCCCCAAGCACCTGGAGCCGCGGCTGGTCCTGCTCCGCGACCCCCGGTTGGAGCAGGAATACGGGCTCGACAACCTGGAAGAGCTCCAGCGGCGGATTCGCGACCCGAACTGGCGGATCTTCGCCGAGGACGGCCGCCTCTACGCCATGAACAACCGGCAGTTCCTGGTCGGGGACGATCCGTTCGACGTCTTCGAACAGATGGACGGACTGGATCCGTCGCACGCGTTCTACCTCGGCTGCGAGCTGATGAAGGCGAAAACCGCCTTGACGCTCGGCAAGAACTATCGGCAGGATCAAGCCCTGGACTGGGGCTTCCTGACCGTCCCCGAACGGAGCCACCGGAAACGGCGAGTCAAGCGCCCCGAGGCTGGGGAAGAGGAAGCGGGCCCCGATGGCCCCCGGCCTGCCGCAGAGAGCGAGACCCCGGCGTGATTCTCGAAGGCATTGTCACCACCGTGGACGACCGAGGCGAGCTGAACATCGCGCCGATGGGCATCACGCTCGGGCCCTCGCTGGGCCTCGATCGCTTCCAGTTGCGGCCCTATCCGTCGTCGACGACGTTCCGGAACCTGAAGTCGTCCGGCGAAGGGGTCTTCCACATCACCGACGACGTCCTGCTGCTGGCCCAGACGGCCATCGGCCTGGCACCGAGCCCCGCCGCGGCGGTCCGCCCGGCGGAGGCCGTCTCGGGCTGGGTCCTCGTCAATGCCTGCCGCTTCCTCGAGTTCCGCACCGCCTCGCTCGATGAATCCGCGGAGCGAGCCAGGATCGAGGCGGTGACCGTCCGCGAGGGGCGGAACCGGGACTTCCTCGGCTTCAACCGGGCGCGCCACGCCGTCCTCGAGGCCGCGATCCTGGCCACGCGGACGGCGTTCCTGCCGAGGTCGGAGATCCTCGGCGACCTGGACCGATTGGCGGTCCTCGTCGAGAAGACCGGGGGCGACCGGGAGCGGACCGCGTTCCGGATCCTCCGGGATCACGTCGGAGCCGCGGCGGATTCGGCTCCGGCAGGACCGAGCGTGGAGTCCGCATGAGCCTCCTTCGCATCCGGACACCGGGCCGCCTCCACTTCGGCCTCCTTGGCTGGGGGAAGGACGCCTCGCGCCAGTTCGGCGGAGTCGGGCTGATGATCGAGTCGCCGGGCGTCACGCTCGCGGCGGAACGGTCCGCGGAATGGGCCTTCCTCGGCCCGCTCGCGGATCGCGTCGAGACGATCGTCCGGACGATCCGGCGCCGGAGCGAGGAACTGGCCCATCCGCTCGCGCGGATCGGCCCGATGCGGATCGAAGTCCTCGATGCTCCGGCGGAACACGTCGGACTGGGGCTCGGGACCCAGCTCAGCCTGGCCGTGCTCCAGCTTTGCCTCGAAAGCGAAGGGCTTCCGTCACCGGAACCTGCCGAGCTCGCGCGACTCTCGGGGCGCGGGCAACGCTCCGGGATCGGGCTCCACGGATTTCTCCACGGCGGACTGATCGTCGACGGCGGCCGGAGCTCGAACGACCACGCGTCGGCTCCCCCCCTGCTCACCCGGCTGACCTTCCCCGAGGACTGGTCGATCTTGCTGGTCCAGCCCCATGGCCCGATCGGCCGTCATGGCGAGGCGGAGCGGAACGCCTTCTCGCAACTCCCCCCCACGGCCGATCGCCTGACCGATCACCTCTGCCGACTCGTCCTGCTCGGCATCCTCCCCGCGGTGATCGAACGCGATCTTCGTGCCTTCGGCTCCGCGCTCAGCGAATTGCAGCAGGCGGTCGGCCGGGCCTTCGCGACCGCCCAGGGAGGGACCTTCGCGAGCCCTCAGGCTCCGGCCATCATCGAGGAAATCAGCCGCGCCGGACTCGTGGGCGCGGGCCAGACCTCGTGGGGCCCCTCGCTCTACGGCTTCGGCACCATCCCGCCCCAGACCCGAGACGAGATTCGCACGACGCTCTGCCGCAAATTCGGCCTGCCCTCAACGGCGGTCATCTGGACCGCGGCCGCCAATCATGGGGCGGAAATGCGGACTAACCACAGAGGCACGGAGGCACAGAGAGGAGAATGCGAAGGGGAACGTGGAGAGAGCTCAAGATAGGATGGGTCGGGTCAGGAGCCGCGGCAACCGGGCCCGCCGGCGCTCGCTCCGAACCAGATTACCATGTTTTCATGTCTTCTTCTCTTGTCCCGTCCTTCCTCTCCCTTCTTCGCCCATCTTCTCTGTGCCTCTGTGCCTCTGTGCCTCTGTGCCTCTGTGGTTAGTCCGAATTCGAAATGGAGAAGCCGCCCGGGACTCGGGATGAGTCGCGGGCGGCTTCGGGGTGTGGGATCCCGGCGATGACCGACTTTCGCGCGTAAGCACTATCATGGGCCTGGCGGGCTTAACGGCCGTGTTCGGGATGGGAACGGGTGTGGCCCCGCCAGTATGGTCGCCGGGAATGCGTCGCCGCGACGGTCAGGCCGCGGCGACGCTTCCGGAGGTCAGTCACATCACGATATCGAGGAGTCGACACGCGTCATGGGTAGGTGAGCGGGCATGGCTCGCACAAAACAGCTCCGATTTCCACGATCCCATCGGGATGGTGAGTCTCGCCCGGATCGGGCTTCCGCGGGTGCGGGGAACCGATCGGGGTGGTCAAGCTGCTCGGCTGTTAGGACCGGTCGGCTGAGACGATCGCTCGTCGTGCACGCCCGGCCTATCGACCTGGTCGTCTTCCAGGAGCCTGTGCAGAAATTCTGCTGGAAACCTCATCTCGGAGGGGGCTTCGCGCTTAGATGCCTTCAGCGCTTATCCTGTCCCGACCTGGCTACCCGGCGATGCCCTTAGCAGGACAGCCGGCACACCAGAGGTCGGTCCTCCCCAATCCTCTCGTACTAGGGGAGACTCTCCTCAAGTTTCCTGCGCCCACGGCAGATAGGGACCGACCTGTCTCACGACGGTCTGAACCCAGCTCGCGTACCGCTTTCATTGGCGAACAGCCAAACCCTTGGGACCTTCTCCAGCCCCAGGATGCGATGAGCCGACATCGAGGTGCCAAACCTCCCCGCCGCTAGGGACGCTCGGGGGAGATCAGCCTGTTATCCCCGGAGTACCTTTTATCTGTTGAGCGACGGCCTTTCCATCCAGCACCGCCGGATCACTAACGCCGACTTTCGTCCCTGCTCGTCCCATCGGACTCGCAGTCAAGCACCCTTCTACGTTTGCGCTCGCGTTGCCCGATTGCCGACCGGGCCGAGGGTACCATGGCGCTCCTCCGTTACTCTTTGGGAGGAGACCGCCCCAGTCAAACTGCCCGATGAGCACGGTCCCGGTCCGGGCTACGGACCGGTGAGGGCCAACGATCATTCAGGGTGGTATTTCACATTGCGGCTCCCCGACGGCTGGCGCCGCCGGATCGTAGCCTCCCACCTATGCTACACAGAATAAGCATTGGACCAGTGCCAACCTGCAGTAAAGGTTCACGGGGTCTTTCCGTCTAACCGCGGGTACGTGGCATCTTCACCACGACTACAGTTTCACCGGGTCCCTCGTGGAGACAGTGCTCCAGTCGTTACGCCATTCATGCAGGTCGGAACTTACCCGACAAGGAATTTCGCTACCTTAGGACCGTCATAGTTACGGCCGCCGTTTATCGGGGCTTCGGTCGGCAACTTCGCTTGCGCTGATCGCCTCCCTTAACCTACCGACACCGAGCAGGCGTCAGACTCTATACGTCCTCTTGCGAGTTGGCAGAGTCCTGTGTTTTTGATAAACAGTCGCTAGAGCCGATTCTCTGCGGCTCCCCCTTGCGAGGGAGCACCCCTTGTACCGAGGGTACGGGGTCATTTTGCCGAGTTCCTTCACGAGGGTTCTCCCGAACGCCTTCGGATTCTCGCCTGGCACACCTGTGTCGGATTGCGGTACGGGCCGATGGTTCGTCCCCCGCGGGCTTTTCGTGGCCGCATGTCCCTTGGACTTCCAGATCGAATGCTGTCGGCCTTGCGGCACGGAGGTATCTAGCACTCCGATCCAAGCTGATGCGGCGTCACCGCGGGTTCAACCTCCCCATCGGGTGGCGGAATATTAACCGCCTGCCCATCGGCTACGCCCTTGGGCCTCGCCTTAGGTCCCGACTGACCCTGGGCGGATTGACCTTCCCCAGGAAACCTTGTGCTTTCGGCGGACGGGCTTCCCACCCGTCTTGTCGTTACTCGTTCCGGCATGCGCACTCGACGACGCTCCACGGCTCGTTGCCCGTGCCGCTTCGCTGCGGTCGTCGACGCTCTCCTACCAATTGCACAAAAGTGCAAGTCCGCGACTGCGGCACGACGCTTAGTCCCCGTCATTTTCGGCGCGGGATGGCTCGACCGGTAAGCTGTTACGCACTTTTGAAATGGTGGCTGCTTCTAAGCCAACATCCCGGCTGTCACCGCGATCCCACTTCCTTTACCACTGAGCGTCGCTTTGGGGGCCTTGGTCGGCGGTCTGGGTTGTTCCCCTCTCGAGCATGAAGCTTATCCCCCACACTCTGACTCCCGGGGTCCGGCAGGCGGTATTCGGAGTTGGGTTCCGCCGGGTAGCCGGGAAGGCCCCCGAACGGATTCCGTCGCTCTACCCCCGCTTGCTACGTCCCGAGGCTGGCCCTAAAGCCATTTCGGAGAGAACGAGCTATCTCCAGGTTTGATAAGACTTTGACTCCTCCCCACGGGTCCTCCCCCAGTTTTTCAACACTGGTGGGTTCGGTCCTCCACGGCCGGTTAGGGCCGCTTCAACCTGCCCATGGGTAGTTCACCTGGTTTCGCGTCTATCACGCCCGACGTTCGCCCATTTCGGACTCGCTTTCGCTGTGGCTCCCCCCCTGAAGGGGTTAACCGGGCCGGGCACGATAACTCGCCGGATCATTATGCAAAAGGCACGCGGTCAGGCCGGCTTGCGCCAATGCCCTCCCACCGCTTGTAGGCACGGGGTTTCAGGTTCAGTGTCCTCCCCTGATCGGGGTTCTTCCCACCGTTCGGTCGCCCTACTGGGTTCGCTATCGGTCGTCATCGAGTACTTAGCCTTGCGGGATGGTCCCCGCGAATTCAGGCCGGGTTTCCCGTGCCCGACCCTACTTGGGTGCCGGATAGAGGTGGCTCGGCTACGCCTACGGGACTGTCACCCGCTGCGGTGCCATTTTCCAAAGGGCTTCGGCTCGCCTCGCCACTCCCACGTCTCCGGTCCCTCGACCCCGGGCGGTGTCCCGCCCGGTTTGGGCTCTTCCCCGTTCGCTCGCCGCTACTGAGGGAGTCTCGGTTGATTTCCTCTCCTCCAGGTACTGAGATGTTTCAGTTCCCTGGGTCTGCTCGGGCATTCCGGGATGATCGCTCGTTGGGCAGCTCCCCCGGACTTATCGCAGCCTTCCACGCCCGAATCCTGATGACGCCTAGGCATTCCCCCCGTGCCCTTAGGAGCTTGACCACGCCGATCGGGCCTCCGCCTCCCCGGGAAGGGAAAGCGATGCCGCTCGGCGGGCTCACTGCGATCACCGGGCCATGGCCAGCGTCTCGCGACGCGGCCCAGGCTGTCAATCGCATTCGTACGTGCTCACGTACGATTCAATCCTGAAGGGTTCGTGAATTTCTCACGGCCGCCCCGATTCGCATCGGTACGACCATGCTGTGAAACTGTTCTATGGAGTATGCCACTCACCCTCGCGTCCTTACTCGGGCCACGCCGGAGCGCCGCCCTTTCGTCACGCGGGTGTGTGTGTCGAACTCGTCCAGGCCGTGCGGGCTGCCGCTCGGGGATCGCTCCCGTCGCCTCGCCCTCGAACCTGGTCGATTCGTGTGTGACCAACATCCGAATTGTCAAAAAGCTCGGGATCCTCTCGGATCCCGTCCCGGCTCGTCTGGCCGGGGGGCAACGCCATCGTCGATGGCCCTGCCCCGCGCCCAGGCGTCTCATGGATCGCCATGGATCCTGCGACGAACGATCGCACGGCCCGATCCCGGGTCGTGCGACCTTCGACATCCGATCGATTGCGTTGTCAGCGAATCCGAGGGTGCAGTCTCGTGTGACGGACCCCCGCGGGAGGCCGGCGTACCTGCCTCGGCCGTCGCGGGAAAGGGGACGGTGCCGATGAGGTCTTCTCGGGGGCGGCTGAAGCCTGGCTGGCGACAACCGATCGGTCCCGGAGACCGGTTTTCTAAGTATCCTTAGAAAGGAGGTGATCCAACCGCAGGTTCCCCTACGGTTACCTTGTTACGACTTAGTCCCCATCACGGGTTTCATCTTCGGCGCCTGCCTTGCGGCTCCGACGACTTCGGATGCCCCCCGCTTTGGTGGCTTGACGGGCGGTGTGTACAAGGCTCAGGAACACATTCACCGCGGCAGTGCTGATCCGCGATTACTAGCGATTCCAGCTTCATGCGGGCGAGTTGCAGCCCGCAATCCGAACTGAGGGGCGATTTTTGCGATTAGCTCGGCCTTGCGGCCTGGCGACGCTCTGTCCGCCCCATTGTAGCACGTGTGCAGCCCTGGGCATAAGGGCCATGATGACTTGACGTCGTCCCCGCCTTCCTCCGGCTTGACGCCGGCGGTCTGACTAGAGTCCCCGCCTTGACGCGCTGGCAACTAGTCACAGGGGTTTCGCTCGTTACGGGACTTAACCCAACACCTCACGGCACGAGCTGACGACAGCCATGCAGCACCTGTGCAGGTTCCACCTTGCGGCGTCACCGACGTTTCCGCCGGCTAATCCCTGCATGTCAAGCCCAGGATAAGGTTCTTCGCGTAGCCTCGAATTAAGCCACATGCTCCACCGCTTGTGTGAGCCCCCGTCAATTCCTTTGAGTTTCAGCCTTGCGACCATACTCCCCAGGCGGGGCACTTCACGCTTTCGCTACGACAGAGAGCCCATCGGAGAGCCCTCTATCCAGTGCCCATCGTTTACGGCCAGGACTACCGGGGTATCTAATCCCGTTCGCTCCCCTGGCTTTCGCGTCTCAGCGTCAGTAAGCATCCAGGACCTCGCTTTCGCCACGGGCGTTCCTTCCGATCTCAACGCATTTCACCGCTCCACCGGAAGTTCCAGGTCCCCCTATGCTCCTCGAGACGGGTCGTTTCGGCTCCACTTCCCCGGTTGAGCCGGGGGATTTCAGAGGCCGACGTTCCCATCCGCCTACACGCGCTTTAAGCCCAGTGATTCCGAATAACGTTCGCACGGTTCGTCTTACCGCGGCTGCTGGCACGAACTTAGCCCGTGCTTCCTCCAGGGATCGGTCAAGCTTGCGCCTTCCTCCCCCTCGACAGGAGTTTACAACCCGAGGGCCTTCATCCTCCACGCGGCGTCGCTCGGTCAGGCTTGCGCCCATTGCCGAAGATTCTCGACTGCAGCCTCCCGTAGGAGTCTGGGCAGTGTCTCAGTCCCAGTGTGCCGGGCCACGCTCGCACGCCCGGTAGGCATCAGAGCCTTGGTGGGCCATCACCCCGCCAACTAGCTAATACCACGACGGCCCGTCCCGCGACGCCGGAGCTTTGATACAGGGTCGATGCCGATCCTGTATGTCGCTGGGGATTACCCGCAGTTTCCCGCGGCTATACCCAATCTCGGGGTTGGTTACCGTCGCCTTACTCACCCTTGCGCCACTGACCTATTGCTAGGCCCGTTCGACTTGCATGCCTAATCCACGCCGCCAACGTTCATTCTGAGCCAGGATCAAACCCTTCAAAATGGTGCTCGCGAAAGGCGGGTCGTCGTTGCCGACTCTTCGCCGCTCGCTCGCCCTCATCTCCGAAGAGGTTGAGGAAAAAACTGGTCGCATCATTCGGGTGGCGATCTCTCTCGAGATGGCCGACCTTGCTGATGCCGGTCCGTGCTGCCGTCCCCTCGCCTCGCTCCCCGGACCGGGGATCGGGCGACTCGCGGGGCCTTGGCCGTGCACGCCGGCCTCCCTCAAGGGTCCCTCACAAACGCTTGGATGAAAACCATCCTCGCGCTTCTTCAATCTGCATTCTCGTACTTGGCTGACGAATGCAATCGACCGGATTGTCAAAGAGCGTCGCGTCCGCGATGACGGAAGAATCCTACGTCGCGGAGTCACCCGATGTTCGGGGGATTTCACCGACGCTTTCGGCCGGTTCGAGCTGCCCTGAGGCGACTCGACCCGGCCGTTGTTTCGGGCCCCGTTATGGGTGACGCGAAGGCAATATTACCACCGGCCTCGGCCCTCGTCAAATCCCTACCACCGGAAATTCGCGATTTCCTCGCGAGGCCCTCTTTCGGCGGCCGGGCGAGTCGGGAGCGGGTCAGGCAAAGCCCGCGGTGGCGGCCTCGTAGTAGTCCAGGTCGAGGGACCTCGCGGCGATATTCTCGGCGGTGAGGGGGGCCTCGGAGATGACGCCGCGGCTGTAGGTCAGGATGGAGCCGAAGCGCTTGCGGAGGACGAGGTCGGCGGCGGCGAGTCCCAGTCGCGTGGCCAGGACGCGGTCGGCCGTGGTCGGCGCCCCCCCGCGCTGGACGTGCCCCAGGACGAGGGTCCGGGTTTCCACGTGGAGCTGCTTCTCGATGGTCCGGGCGATGAAGGGGCCGATGCCCGCCAGGCGGGGGTTGCTCAGGGATTCGTGGGAGAGGTTGCCGTCGTGTGCGGGCTCCTCCACCCGGGCCCCCTCGGCCACGACGACGAGGGCGGATTTCTTGCCGGCCTGGCGGCGGCGGGCGAGGGAGTCGATCATCCGGCGGAGGTCCACGGGGACTTCGGGGACGAGGATGTAGTCGGCACCGGCCGCGACCCCCGCGTAGCAGGCGATCCACCCGCACCGCCGCCCCATCGTCTCCAGGACCATCACGCGGCGATGGCTCTCCGCGGTGGTCCGGAGGCGGTCGGCGGCCTCGGTGACGATGTTCACGGCGGTGTCGAAGCCGAACGAGAAGTCGGCGGCGGCGAGGTCGTTGTCGATGGTCTTGGGGATGCCGACGACCGGGAGCGCGAAGTCGTTGTGGAGGCGGAGCGCCACGCCGAGGGTGTCGTCGCCGCCGATGACGACCAGGGCGTCGAGGCCGAGGCTCTCGAAGTGGTTGCGGGCGGAGGTCAGGTCGGTGTCGGGGTTCTTGTACGGGTTGGTGCGCGAGGAGCCGATGATGGTCCCCCCCTGGCCGATGATGCCGTCGGTCTCCGTCACGGTCAGGGGCATGGTCATCTTGCGGACCAGCCCGCGCCAGCCCTCGAGGATGCCGGTGCAGCGGCCGCCGGACGCGGCGACCCGGCGGACCACGGCGCGGATCACGGCGTTCAGGCCCGGGCAATCGCCGCCACCGGTCAGGAGTCCGACGTTCATGGGCGCGTCCGCAAAGGGGCGTGAGTCGGCTTGAGGCTCAAGGGGGTGAGCCTATCATGGGGGCCGGCGCGAGGCCAGATGGCCGTCAGGCGTGCTGGGCCGGCCGATCGGCGGCGCGGGGCATGAGGACGCGCTCGACCCAGGTGGTGTCGACCCGGCCGGCGAGGAAATCCGCGTTGCGGAAGATCCTCCGGTGGAGGGGGATCGTGGTCTTCACGCCCTCGATGACGAGCTCGTCGAGGGCACGCCGCATCCGCGAGGCGGCCTCCGCGCGGGTCGGCCCGTGGACGATCAGCTTGCCCACGAGCGAGTCGTAGTTCGGGGGGACGCTGTAGCCGGCCCGGACATGGGAGTCCCAGCGGACGCCCGGCCCGCCGGGGACGTTCAGGGCCGTGATCCGGCCGGGGCTGGGGCGGAAGTCGTTGTCGGGATCCTCGGAGTTGATCCGGCATTCGAAGGAGTGGCCGCGGGTGACGATGTCCTCCTGGCGGAAGGGGAGGGGCTCGCCGGCGGCGATCCGGAGCTGCTGCTGGACGAGGTCGATGCCGGTGACCATCTCGGTGACGGGGTGCTCGACCTGGATCCGGGCGTTGACCTCGATGAAGTAGAAGTTGTCGTCGGGGTCGACGAGGAACTCGCAGGTGCCGGCGTTGACGTAGCCGACGGTCTTCGCCAGGCGGACCGCGGCCTCGCCGATCCGGGCGCGGACCTTGTCCGGCAGGCTGGAGGCGGTGGCCTCCTCGACGAGCTTCTGGTGCCGCCGCTGGAGGGAGCAGTCGCGGTCCCAGCAGTGGACGACGTTGCCATGAGAGTCGGCGAGGATCTGGATCTCGACGTGACGCGGCCGGTCGATGAACTTCTCGAGATAGACGCTCGGGTTCTTGAAGGCGGCGGCGGCCTCGTTGCGGGCCATCTGGAGGGCGCCGGCGAGGCCGGCCTCGTCGCGGCAGACGCGCATCCCCTTGCCGCCGCCGCCGGCGGCGGCCTTGATGAGGACGGGGAAGCCGATGGATCGGGCCAGGCGGAGGGCCTCGTCGTCGTCGCCGACGGCCCCCTCGGAGCCGGGGACGCAGGCGACCTTGGCCTCGGCGGCGATGGCCTTGGCCTCGGTCTTCAGCCCCATCTTGCGGATGGCCTCGTGGGGGGGGCCGATGAACTCGAAGTTGCAGCTCCGGCAGATCTCCGCGAACTGGGGATTCTCGCTGAGGAAGCCGTAGCCGGGGTGGATGGCCTGGACGTCGGCGACCTCGGCGGCGGCGATCAGCCGGGGGATGTTCAGGTAGCTGTCGACGCTCGGGGCCTTGCCGATGCAGATGGCCCGGTCGGCGAGCTCGAGGTAGGGGGCGTCGCGGTCCGCCTGGGAATAGACGGCGACGACCTCGACGCCCAGCTCCTTGCAAGCCCGGATCACCCGGAGGGCGATCTCACCACGATTCGCGACCAGGATGCGCTGGAACATCGAGAACGCTCACCTCTCGTGCTGGGCCCGAACCCGGCCCCGGATGTCGACGGTCGAGTGCGGTCCGCCCCCGCGGGGCAACGGCCCCGTTCACGCGGGATTGACGCGGAAGAGGGGCTGGTCGTATTCGACGGCCTGCCCGTTCTTGACGAGGATCTCGGCGATGGTCCCCGAGACGCCGGCGGGGATGTCCGTGAAGACCTTCATGGCCTCGATGATGCAGACGGTGGATTCCGGGTGGATGGCCGAGCCGACGTTGACGAACGCCGGGGTATCCGGGGCGCTCGACGCGTAGTAGGTCCCGACCATCGGGCTCTTGATCAGGATTCCCGCCGGTGCGGCCGGCGCCGGCGCCGACGTCGCGGCGGGTGGGGGTGGGGCCTGCGGAGGGGCGGGGGCGTAGGCGGGCGGATACGCCACCGCGGCGGGGAGATGCTGGGCATGCGCGGCCGGGGGCGCTTCGTGCCCGCGTCGGCGGAGGCGAACCTGGAGCGGCCCGTCGTGGATGCTCAGGGCCGTGATGTCGTATCGCTTCATCAGCCGGACGAGGTAGTGGATCTTCTGGACGTCCAATGGACCGCTCGAATCGGCAGGGTTTTCCGCCATGAGTTTCATTCACCCCGATGCGCGACCACCGTCCCAGCCGGCCCCGGGTCGCGTCTCGCGGGGCACTCCCTCGCAGCTCCCGGACTCTCGCCGGGATGACAGGGCGGACGAGGCGACCCGCCTTAGAGACAGACCGAATCGAGCCCCCTGGGCAGCCGGGAGAGGACCTCGCAGCCGTCGGCGGTGACCAGCACATCGTCCTCGATGCGGATCCCGCCCCAGTCGGGGAGATAGATCCCCGGCTCGACCGTGACGACCATGCCCGGCTGCAGGACGGTCTCGGACTGCCTTCGCAACCGGGGTGCCTCGTGGATCTCCATGCCCACTCCGTGGCCGAGCCCATGATCAAAAAAACGGCCGAAACCCGCGTCCTCGATGACGGAGCGGGCTTCGGCATCCACATCGTGGGCACGAACGCCGGGCCGGATCGAGCGGATGGCTCGCTCCTGGGCTTCCAGGACGGTTCGATAAACGGTCTCGAATTCTGGAGTGACCTTACCGGTGACTATCATGCGAGTCAAGTCGCTTTTGTACGGCCGGCCGGTCGCCCCCCAGTCGATGAGCACGAACGGGGCGTCGCCGATTTTCGTCCCGGCCGTGGGGCGGGCGTGGGGCAGGGCGGCCCGGAGCCCCACCGCCACGATCGGGGGGAAGCTGGCGCCGGTCGCTCCCAGCCGCCTCATCTCCGCCTCGATCCGGTCGGCGGCCTCCTTCTCGGTCATCTCGGGCGTCAACGCGCCGCGGAGCGACTTGAAGGCCCCCTCGGCGAACTCGATCGCCTCGCGGATGGCGGCGATCTCGGCCTCGTCCTTGATCTGGCGGATGTCCTCCACGAGCTCGGCCGTGGCGCGGAGGGGGGACTCGGGAAGGGCCTCGCGGAGCTTGTCGAACTCGGCGACGCTGAGCGCGGCCGATTCGAAGCCGAGCCGGCGGAACCCCCTCGCCCTGGCGGCCTCGGCGATCGCCTGATCCATGGTCTGGGTGGCGGGCCGGATGATCGCCTCCAGGCCCGGACATTCCTGCTCGAGCTGGGTCGTGAATCGGCCGTCGGAGAGGATCACCTCTCCACCGTCACGCCCCAGGAGGAGCACGGAGGAGTCGCCCGTGAAGCCCGACAGATAGGAGACATTCGTGGGCGAGCTGACCAGCAGCGCGTCGAGATCGCCCTCGACGAGTTTCTTGCGAAGAGCCTCTCGGCGCTGCGGGATGCGTCCCATGGTTCCTCCGGACTGGCGGGCCGCGGGAAGATGCCCCGCGCTTCGACGTAGAGTAACCGGAAGTTCCATATCCGCAAAGGGGTACGGCCGGTCGAATCAGCCAGGCGCGCGAAGTGAGGCGGCCGAAGCCGCCTCACTTTCGGAGTCTCGAGGTCCTTGCGATCGACCATTCCGGTCCAATCGGGGATCACCAGCCGCCGCCAGCGTCTCCTCCGCCGCCCCAGTCTCCGCCGCCGTCCCCGCCGCCCCAGCCGCCACCGTCTCCGCCGCCCCAGCCGCCACCGTCTCCGCCGCCCCAGCCGCCGCCGCCGTCTCCGCCCCCGCCTCCGAACCAGCCGCCACCGGACGAGTTGTCCGGCTCGCTCCAGCCGCCGCCCATGCCGCCGTTATCGTCACCGCCGACGTAGTTGTCTCCGCCGGTGTCGGTGGGATACTGGGGCCCGTCCGGCACGTTCGTGTAAGAGGAGGCGTCGGAGTAGCCGGAGCCGTGCCGACCGGAGAACTGGTCGTAGAGCCAGTTGCCCGCGAGCGCGCCACCGAGGCCGCCGAGCATGTTCGAGAAGAACCCGCCGCCGCCGCCGTATCCGTATCCGGGCCCGCCCATGCCAGGACCGTACCCGGGGCCACCATAGCCGGGGCCGCCATACCCGGGGCCGCCCATCGAGTTGGCCCCGCGGAAGGCGCCGCCCAGGACGCGGAAGAGGAGCAGGACGCCGAAGATTGCCAGGGCGATGAAGAGCAGCGAGCCGATGCCGAATCGGGCCGGCGCGCGATGGTTCGCGGCCGCGCCGGGGACGATTCGCTGCGCCGGAACCGGCGCGGAGTGGCTCGATAGCGACCGGTCGATCCGGCCGACGGCCGCCAGCAGCCCGTCGTCGAACCGCTGTTTCTTGAACTCCGCCACGAGGGCCTGGCCCACGGCCTGCCGCTCCGAACGGGGCAGCATGGACGCGAACCGCTCCTGGACCAGAGGCTCCGAGTAGACCCGATCCTTCTGGGAGATCAGCATGTAGACGCCTTCATGGCCGATCTCTCGGGCGCGGCGGTCCGCCAGCTCCTGCACGGCGCTGCGCTTCGCGGCCTCCGAGGCGTCGGGGCCGACGTTGGGAAGGGCCGCGATCGTCTCGATCACCACCGAGACGCCCGACTGCTTCTCGGCGCGGTTCAGGGCATCGGTCGCCTTCCGGACGGCCGAGGTGCTGAACATCCCGGCCCTGTCTCGGATCTCGGACGCCTCCAGCGAAGAACCCGCGAAGAGCGGCACGACCGCGACGGCCATCGCATACAACCAACCATGTTTCCGCATCTTTTTCCATCCTCGGGCATGCCCGTGGGGTTCGTCGGGGCCGGCGAGTCATCGGTTCGAGCAACGTGAAGGACCTCATTCATACCGGCCATTTCTCTCATCGTACGCCAGATCGTCCGAGATGTTCGAGGAAAAGCCGGCCGTCTCGCCCCGAGCGTCAAAAGGTGGCGACATCCTGGAAGAGGGTCACGGCGACGATCTCATCGCGGCGGACGAGGACGCGGGCCCTGTTGCGACGGATGCCGACGCGGACGGAGTCGTAGACGTAGACTTCGCGGCTCGCCTGGCTGTCCCGGAAGTCGTGGAGGTCGGCGTCGTGCAGCTCGAGGAACTGGGCGTCGCAGCCGACGAGCGTCCCCAGGCAGACGTACGGCGAGACGAAGTCGATGACGACAACTTTCCCCACGAAGGCCCGGATGAGCGGCGAGAGCTCCGAGTGGTCCATGATCCACCCCCATTTCTGATACCTAGCAACTTCGATACCCGGCGGCTTCGCGGGTTCGTCCACGCGGGGCGGTTCGCCTTGACGGATTCCCAGGGCCAGGCTACGGTCCCGCCACCATTTCGGGCAAGGTCACGTCGTGATTTCGAACGCCGGTCCCGTCGACGATAACCGGCGATCAGAGAGGGCCCCACGGCTCATGCTCACAATCATCAGAAAGACGCCGTTCGCATTCGTGATGTTCTCGATGCTCGGCCTCATGGGTCGAGGAGCCTTCGGGCAAGAGCCCGCCGGGGGTCCCGCCTCGGCGAAGGAATCCGCCGCGCCGGCAAGCCCGGCCGCGGGGACCGACCCGAAAGCGGCCCAGGTGGCCCTCCTGGTGGACGGGAAGGTAGTCAGGGGGGTCATCACGGAAGAAGGCAGGAACGTCGTGGTGAGCCAGCCGATCGGCTCCAAGAAGTACCCGAAGAGTCGGATCGAGAAGATCTTCGACACGATGGAGGAGGCGTACGCCTACAAGGTGGCGCAGCTCCCCGAGGAGGACTTCGACGAGCGGATCAAGCTGGCCCGCTGGTGCCTCGTCCAGAACATGGAGCCGAGGGCCCGGGAACAGCTCCGGGCGATCCTGGACCAGAGCCCCGACCACAAGGAGGCGAAGGCCATGATCACGATGCTCGACCAGGCCCAGGCCCGGGCCGGGATGGCCAAGCAGGACCCGGAGATTCAGCAGGCCGGAGCGGTGCAGGTGCAGCCGGGCGAGGCCGGCGCCGGGCGTCCCGATGCGCTCGATCCCTCGGTCCTGGCGCGAGCCCGTCGAGGGATGGGGATCTCCGACATGCCGGTCGTCTTCGACCTGCCCCAGGCCCAGGCCGTGAAGGCGGCCGTCGAATTCAGCAAGTTCGTCCATCCGGTGCTCCAGAAGAGCTGCGCCCGCTGCCACAACAGCGATCGCTACGAGGGTTCCTTCCAGCTCATCGAGTTCAAGACCAAGCTCGATAGCACGCCGGAAGCCCTCCGCTCCAACCTCGACGCGACGCTCAAGCTGATCGATCGGGAGAGCCCGGCCCGGAGCGAGCTCCTCTCCAGCACCCTGCGGGCGCACGGGAGCGGCCCCAACCCGCGGCCGATCTTCCAGGGCTCCAACGACATGTCGTACCGGATCCTGGCCGCCTGGGCGAACAAGCTCCAGGCCAAGCCGGACCGCAATTCGGCCGCGGGCGGGGATGGGGCCGTTGCCGCCGGCCTCGCCGCGCCGGCGGGCGGGGGCGACGCTCAGGGAGAGGGCTTCGCCAGCCAGCGGGGGCGGATCTCGACCGGCCCGGGATCGATCTCGACTCCCCTTAACAAGCCCTTCGTCACCGGCCCGGTGGTCACCAAGTCGTTGCCTCCGCTCCGCGCGGTCCCGGGCCGGGGGATGGTCCTCGATAACGAGAACGACCCCAAGGAATTCCCGGTCCCCTTCGCCATGGGTGGCGCGCCCCCCTCGGCGGCGACGAGGCCCGACGGCCAGGCCGCGGCGGTCCCATCGCGATCCGCGGCCGCCAAACCGTCCGCCTCCTCCCCGGTGAAGGCCCCATCGACGGCGGCCGCCGTCGACGAGGACGCGACGGCGGCCCCGACTCGGGCCCCGAAGGAGGGCGAGGGAGAAGACGCCGAGGCCCCCCCGGCGACGAAGAAGAAGCCGAAGGCTCCCGTCAAGCTCGACCCCTCCCTCCTCCAGAAGGCCCTCCAGATGCGGAACCAGAATCGCGCCCCGAACTGAGTCGCGGAAGGAACTTGCCCGAGCTCCGCCGCGATCGTCGCCGGACGCCAAGATTCACGTCTTCTTCATGCAATTTGCATAAAACAGTCGCGGACGCCGTTCATCATGGTCCCATGCTTTGGCACCGCCAGGGAGTCGCGCGACGCCCCTGAGCGGTGTCCTCTCGTTCCGACGAAGGACCACGATGAACGGCGCCCTCCGCCGCGGCTTCACCCTGATCGAGTTGCTGGTCGTGATCGCGATCATCGCCGTGCTGATCGCCCTGCTGCTGCCCGCCGTCCAGTCGGCCAGAGAGGCCGCGCGCCGGATCCACTGCGTGAACAATCTCAAGCAGCTCGGCCTCGCGGTGATGAACTACGAGAACGCCAACACCGCCCTGCCGCCGCAGCAGACGATGGTCATCGTCGGCAACAATCAGCCCACCTCGTACACGTCGTGGGGCGTCAGCGCCCGGCTCGCTCCGTTCATGGAGATGGGGCCCGTGTTCAGCGCCATGAACTTCAGCCTCAAGTACAGCGACGCGTCGAACACGACGGTGAGCTACCTCCAGATCAAGTATCTGCTCTGTCCGAGCGACGTGACCACGGAACCGGCCGACACCACCAAGCCGTTCGGCGTCTCGAATTACGGGTGGTGCGTCGGCGACTGGTATGTCTTCGGCGGCGGCGGTGCCGTTCCCAACCGGAGCGCCTTCGGGGTGAACGTCAGCCGGAAGCTCGCGGCCTTCACCGACGGCCTGAGCAACACGCTCCTGGCCGCCGAGGTCAGGGCCAAGCAGCCGCTCTACAAGTCGTGTGCCACGCCGTCCGGCCTGAGCCCGACGACCTTTCCGATGGACCTCCCCTCGGGCGCCGCGCTGATCACGCAGAATTACACCAACGGGTGCAAGTCGGATCTTGGTCATGCCAAGTGGTCGATCGGATCGGCCTGCTACGACGGCTTCACCACGGCGATGACGCCGCAGTATCAGGTCAAGGTCGGCGCCACGCAGGTCGACATCGATTTTGACACGAACGACGAGAACAACGGCGGGCCGACCTACGCGGCGATCACCTCGCGGAGCTATCATGCCGGCGGCGTCAACACCCTGTTCGGCGACGGCAGCGTGCATTTCATCAAGTCGAGCGTGAGCCTCCCCACCTGGCGTGGCCTCGGGACCGTCGCCGGCGGCGAGGTCCTCTCCGCCGACTCCTTCTGACCGCCGACCGGAGGCCTCCCGCATGCGACGGCCGATCCTCGCCGCCGCCCTGATCCTGTCCCTCTCCCTCTCATCGGGGTGTGGGACAGGCTCGAATTCCCCGCTGCCCGCCACGCCGACCGTCCCCCTGAAGGGCCGGATCACGTATCGCGGGAAGCCCCTGACGAAGGGCCACGTCACGCTCACGCCGACCGACGGCGGCCGCGACGCGGAGGGCGATCTCCAGCCCGACGGGTCGTTCACCGTCACGACCGCGGGGCTGGGGGAAGGGGCCCTCGTCGGCGTCCACCAGGTCGTGATCAGCGGCACCGACCAGCCGCTCAAGACGAAGGGCGACACGCACGTCCGCGTCACGGCGGACAGGACCGACTACGCGATCGAGATCAAGTAAGGACCGGGGTTCCCCCTGATGCCAGCCACGCGAAGCCTCCTCGTTCTGTCTATCCTCCTGGCCCCGGCGATCGCCGGGGGGGCATGGCGAGACGACCTCGTCGTGCTGACGCCGACGGCCGCGGTCGAGACCGAGCCGGTCCCCTCGGAGGGCGATGCGGCCGACGACCCGGCCATCTGGATCCATCCCGTCGATCCGGCCCGCAGCCTGGTCCTGGGCACGGACAAGAAGGGGGGGCTCCACGCCTATTCCCTGGACGGCCGTTGCCGGCAGGCGATCTCGCCCGACTGCAGGCCGAACAACGTGGACCTCCTGTACGGGTTCGACCTCGGGGGGAAGAAGGTGGACCTCGCGGTGGCGACGATCGGCAAGGGATCGAAGGCCACGGGCGTGAAGGTCTGGACGATCGACCCGGGCGAGGGGCGCCTCGCCGAGCTTGGGGCGAATGAGACGTTCCGGACGTTCGGCGGCGGGATACCCTACGGGATCTGCACCTATCGGAGCCCGAAGGACGGGGCGGCCTACGTCCTCGTCACCGATCGGGAGGGCGCATTCGAGCAGTATCGCCTGGCGGGCTCCTCCTCGGACGGCTCGAAGATCGAGGCGACCCGCGTCCGGGCATTCCGGGTCGGCTCCCAGGCCGAGGGGATCGTCGCCGATCGCCAGACCGGGCGGCTCTACATCGGCGAGGAGGATGTCGGCATCTGGGAATACGGGGCCGAGCCGGGCGACGGCGAGGCCCGCCGCATCGTGGCTCGCGTCGGCGAAAACGGCCTGAAGGCGGACGTCGAGGGCCTGGCGATCTACTACGCCCGCGACGGCAAGGGCTACCTGCTGGCCTCCAGCCAGGGGAACAGCACGGTCATCGCCTACGAGCGATCGGGCGATCACGCCTACGTGGCGACGATCGACCCCAAGCCCGGCACGACCGAGGACATCGACGAGACCGACGGCCTGGATGTGACCAACGAGCGGACGAGCTCCCGATTCCCCAACGGCTTCCTCGTCGTCCAGGACGGCAAGTGCAGCGGCCACCAGAACTTCAAGGTCTTCGCCTGGGATGAGGTCGCCGGCGGTCGGCTGATCGTGGACACGTTGCCACACGCTCGCTGAGCTGCGCCGGGATAGACTTCCCCGTGGCGGCATCCTTCGCCGTCTGGGATCATCGTCCGAGGCCGTGGGGTCTCCTCGGCCGCCAGAGATCGGACGAGGCTGAAGCCATGACGCTGCGATGGGGTATCCTCGGCTGTGCCCGGATTAGCCGACGCGGGCTCATCCCGGGGATCAAGGGCTCGAAGTCGGGCGCGCTGACCGCGATCGCCAGCCGCGAGCTGGAAAAAGCTCGGGCCTGGGGAGACGAGTTCGGCATCCCTCGCGTCCACGGCGACTACGCGGCCCTCCTCGCCGACCCCGAACTCGACGCCGTCTACATCCCGCTCCCCAACGAGCTTCATGCCCCGTGGGTGAAGGCCGCCGCCGACGCCGGCAAGCACGTGCTCTGCGAGAAGCCGCTCGCGCTGAATGCCGAAGAAGCTGCCTCGATGGTCGCGCATTGCCGCGACCGGGGCGTGATCCTCATGGAAGCCTTCATGTGGCGACACCAGCCGAGGACGCTCACGCTCCGCGACCGGATCGCGCAGGGGCTGATCGGCGACCTGCGGCTGATTCGCGCGTCATTCTCGTTCCCGATCGAGGGGGACGACTGGAGACTCGACACGGCCCGGGGCGGCGGCTCGCTCTGGGACGTCGGCTGCTATGGAGTCAGCACCGCGCGGCTGTTCGCGGCGAGCGAGCCGGACTCGATCCGGGCCCGGGCGCATTTCGGGCCGTCGGGCGTGGACATGAGCCTGGCCGCGTCGCTGAGCTTCCCGGGCGGCGTGCTCGCCTCGATCGATTGCAGCTTCGAGCAGCCCTTTCGCTGCACCTACGAGATCGTCGGCACGAGGGGCGTGATCGAGGTCCCGGACGCGTATCTGCCCCCGAGCGGTTCGCCGCCCATGGCCGTGCTGCGGACGATCGGCTCCGGCTCTGATTCCGATGCCAACGGCGATCGGACCACGGTCCTCGAGTTCCCGGCCGCCGACCAGTACGCGGCGATGGTGGACGCCTTCGCCGCGTCCGTTGCCGCCGGCAGGCTGCAAGAACCGGCGGAGGACGGCCTGGCGCAGATGAAGGCCCTGGATGCGATCCTCGCCGCGGCGAAGGGCTGAGGCGACTCGACGACGGATTCAGCGGAACATCTGCCCGCGTCCGCGGGCCTCGAAGGCATTCGGGATGTGATCAATCCGGGGGGGGCGATTGCCCTCGGGCCAGACGATGGCCACGATGTCGAACCGGCTTCTTTGTTCGAGGAGCCCGTGCTTCTTGAGGAAGTGGAGCGCGGCCAGGGTGATCCGCCGCTCCTTCTCCGGCGTGACGGCCTCCGCGGGGGTGCCGGTCCGGCGCGACTTGACCTCGACGAAGACGATGATATCGCCATCGAGCGCGACGAGGTCGATCTCGCCGTGGTCGGTCCGATAGCCGCGGACGAGGATCTTCATCCCGCGGCGGCGGAGGAAGCGGGCGGCCTCCTTCTCGCCGCGGTCGCCGAAGACGCGGTTCCAGAGCGATCGGGCGATCGAGTCTCTCACGGTGCGTCTCGGGCTGGTGACACGGTCGCGGCCGCCGAGTCGCCTCGATCACGGCCCATAGCCCAGGTGGCCCTCGATCTCGCGGGCCTCCTTGCTCCATGCCCCGGCGGAATTGCCGGTCGAGAAGAACGGCTTGGGATGCTTGGCGTCGGCGTCCACGGCCTGGATGCTCTTCGGGCTGGTGGGGTCCGCCTCCTCGTCCGAAACCGTCTTCGGAGCTTGATCCGGCTTCCGCAGGATCTGACTCATACGATCGCAGCCGGCGAGCGTCGAGACAGGGATCCCCATCAGCATCAGGCGGAGCAGGGAGCGACGGAACATCACGCACCATCCTTGTACGTTCGTGTCGAACGAACCCCCGCGCACTCCATCGTAGCACGCGGGCTTCTCGATGAAACGAGGCGGCCACCCCGGGCGGGGGCGGGATCATCCGGAAGAAATGCGGCGAGACCCTACCACGGGCCGCGACGTCCGTCCATGCCGCTTTGGGAATCGCAACGGCTCGCGCCCAGGACCGAAGGCTCGATTCGCCCAGGGTTGCCGGTCGTTTCGCTCCCCGCCTATCCTGGTCGGATGCAGTCGAGTGAACGGCTGGACGATGCGGAGGGAGCGAAATGAAGGGTATGCGTCGGCTGGTGGCGTGGGCGATCCTCGGGGCTCTTGCGGTGCCGGGGTCGGCGTCGGCCTGCACGAACATCGTGGTCGGGCGGAAGGCGACGAAGGACGGCTCGGTCCTGATCACCTACACGTCGGATATCGCCATCATGCCGAGGCTCCTCCGCGTGCCCGGCGGGTCGCACGCGGCGGGCGAGACGGTCGAGGTGAAGGGATGGGAATCCGACGATGTCCGCGGCCGGATCCCCCAGGCCGCGATCACCTACACGGTCCTCGGCCTGGTCAACGAGCACCAGGTCTCGATGGGCGAGACCACGACGGGCGGTCGCCGCGAGCTTCGCGACCGCAAGGGCCTCCTCGACTATGACGCCCTGATGCTCCTGGTCCTCGAGCGCGCGAAGACGGCCCGCGAGGCGATCGGCCTGGTGGACTCGCTCTGCCGCGAGCACGGCTATGGCAGCTCGGCCGAGACCTTCTCCATCGCCGACAGGAACGAGGCCTGGATCATGGAGCTGATCAACAAGGGGCCGGACCGGAAGGGGATCGTCTGGGTCGCCGCCCGCGTCCCGGACGACGGCCTGACCGTCCATGCGAACATGAGCCGGATCACCACGTTCCCTCTCGATGATCCCGAGAACTGGCTCTTCGCGAAGGACGTGATCTCGTTCGCCGTCGAGAAGGGGTACTACGACCCGAAGTCCGGCAAGCCGTTCTCCTATCGCGATGCCTACCACCCCGACCACGGGCCGTCGGCCCGTCGCGCCTGCGCCGGGCGGGTCTGGAGCGTCTACCGCCGCGCCGCCCCGTCCCGGAGCTTCTCCGACGCCTGGTTCCGCGGCGAGGCCGGTGCCGAGGATTACCCGCTCTTCATCAGGCCCGACCGGCCCCTTTCCGTGGGCGACGTGATGGCCCTGATGCGAGACCATTTCGAGGGGACGCCCTATGACATGACCAAGGGGGCCGACGCCGGACCCTTCGGCAGCCCGCTGCGGCTCCGCCCGCTGGTCTTCAGGGTGGACGGCAAGGAGTACATGTGGGAGCGGCCGATCTCCGCGCCTCACGCCGGCTTCACGATCATCAACCAGACCCGCGCGGGGCTGCCGGACCTCGTCGGCGGCCTGACCTGGTTCACGCCCGACGACGCCTCGACGTCGTGCTTCACGCCCTTCTATACGAGCATGGAGAGCCTGCCTGCGGCCTACTCGGCCGGCGATTACCGGACGTTCTCCTGGCAGTCGGCGTTCTGGGTCATGAACGTGGTTTCGAATGTGACGTATGATCGCTGGTCGCACATCATCCCGGATGTCCGCGTCGCGCAGTCGGAGCAGGAGGCCACGCTCCTGAAGATCCAGCCGGCCATCGAGGAGGCCGCCGCCAAGCTCGCCGCGACCGACCCGGCGCTCGCCCGCTCGTTCCTGACCAACTACGGCCGGTCGACCGCGGAGGCCGTCTTCCAGCGCTGGCGATCGCTCGCCGAGTCCCTCTTCGCCAAGCACGTCGACGGCTACATCAAGGACGCCGACGGCGAGGCCCAGGAGGCCGGCTATTCGGAGTCCTGGCTCCGTCACGTGGTCGAGTCGCACCCCGGGAGATTCTCGCCGCCGGGGAAGATCGGGCTGACGGACTACTGATCGAGACTCCGCGGGCGGGGCCCGGGGCTCGCAAACGTCATTTCAACTCGAAGGCCACCTTCTCGATCGTTCCGGTGAACGGGTACTCGCCCTTGGATCGATAGCCGGCATTCACCGGCGAGATCGAGTCGCGGCCGACCTCGAAGGGTTCGACCCCGTGGCGAAACATCGCCTTGCCGGTCGTGCCCTCCGCGACGAGGGTGCCGTTGACGAACAGCTTGACGGCGGCCCCGTTGCTGATCGTGGTCCCCTTCGGAGTCCCCCTGGACGCGTAGTCCAGCTTCACGCTGACCTTGCCAGCCGGCAGGGTATCGTGGGCCACCACGTCGTAGGACTCGAAGTCGGCGAAGTTGTAGTGGTAGGCGAGCTTGCCCCCCTTGACGTAGAAGGTCCACCCGCCGGAGACCCCGCCGGCGCACGCGATGACCCCCTCGCAGCCCTGCTCGGGGATCGTGAGCTCGGCGGTGATCGTGTGCGAGTTGGGGTAGATCAGGGGACCAATCGGCTCGGGCAGCCGGACCTGGTTTCCGTAGTAGACCCAGCTCGACCTGGGCTCGCCGGCGACCCGGTTCCGGGAGTCGAGCCGCTCGGCCATCCTCGAGTCGAGCGGGAAGACGTTGTACCTCGACGCCTCTTCCTGGAAGAGGGCCTTGAGCTCCGTCAGCTTCTCCGGGCGGTTCGCGGCGAGGTCCTCGGCCTCGGAGAAGTCCGACTCGATGTGGTAGAGCTCCCAGGGGGCCTGGAGGAAATCAGCCGAGCGGCCGGCGATGTTCCAGGGGACGCCGAATCGGCTGCACGCGATCCAGCCGTCGTGGTAGATCGCCCGATTCACCATCATCTCGAAGTACTGCGTCTTCCTCCTCCCCGCGGCGCCGGCATCTTCGAAGGAGTAGCGCATGCTGATGCCCTCGATCGGCTTCTGCGCGATGCCGTTGACCGTCGTCGGTTCCGGGATGCCGCAGCAGTCGAGGATCGTCGGGACGACGTCGATCACGTGGTGGAACTGCGTCCGCCGCTCGCCCTTCGACGCGATCCCCTTCGGCCAGCGGACGATCATCGGGTTGCGGGTGCCGCCGAAGTGGGACGCCACCTGCTTGGTCCACTGGAACGGCGCGGCCATCGCCCATGCCCAGCCGACCGGGACGTGCGGCTCGCTCTCCGGCCCGCCGATCAGGTCGATCCGCTTGACGATGCTGGCCAGGCCGGGATTGAACCCGACCAGGCTGGCCACCTCATTGAAGGTCCCCTCGAGGCCGCCCTCGGCGCTGGGGCCGTTGTCGCCGACGATGCACATCACCAGCGTGTTGTCGAGGTCTCCGGACTGGCTGAGGCTCTCGATCAGCCGGCCGATCTGGTGGTCGGTGTAGGCCATGTAGGCGGCGTAATTCTCCATGAGCGCGAGGTAGACCCGCCTCGCGTCGGCCGGTTGATCCTCCCAGGCGGGGATCTCCCGCGGCCGTCGGGTGAGCTTCGCATCGGCCGGGATGATGCCGATCTGCTTCTGCCGTTCGAAGGTCAACTCGCGCTGCCTGTCCCAGCCATGGTCGAACTTGCCGGCGAACCTCGCCCGCCAGTCCGCCGGGGCGTGGTGCGGGGCGTGCACTCCGGCGGCGCTGTAGTACACGAACCAGGGCCTGTCGGGGCTGGCGGCCCGGGTGTTGTGCGTCCAGGCGATGGCCTCGTCGGTCATGTCCGCGGAGAAGTGGTATCCCTGCTCCGGGCTCCTCGGGGCGTTGACGGCGGTCGTGTTCCGGTAGAGGACCGGGTAGTACTGGCTCGTCTCCCCCTGGTTGAATCCGTAGAAGTAGTCGAACCCCTGGCCGGTGGGCCAGCGATCGAAGGGCCCTGCCGGGCTGATTTCCGGCTCCGGGGTGTTGTGGGCCTTGCCGAACATGGCCGTGGCATAGCCATTGCCCCGGAGCGTCTCCGCGACCACCGCGGTGCTCCGGGGGATGATCCCGGTGTAGCCGGGATATCCGGTGCCCATCTCGATGATGACGCCCGTCCCGCAACTGTGATGATTGCGCCCCGTGAGCAACGCGGCCCTCGTCGGCGAGCAGAGGGCGGTCGTGTGGAAACGGGTGTAGGTCAGGCCGGTCCGGGCCAGCCCGTCCAGGTGCGGCGTGGGGACCGGCCCGCCGAACGTCCCGCACATGCCGAAGCCCACGTCATCCAGCAAGATCACCAGCACGTTCGGGGCCCCCTTCGGCGCCCGCGTGGGCTGTGGGTAGCTCGGCGTCGAGTCCTTCACCGTTTCGCCGATCCGGCCGCCGAACGCGGGATCAGGCCCGGGAATCCGGCTCCCGCCGGTGGCCTTCGGCGGGTCGTCCTCTCGAATGGCGTCGGCGACGGATCCCGTCGCGGGCATGCCGATGAGAGACACGACGACGATCGGGAGCGATGCCAAGGCCGGGATGGTTCGGGCTCTCATTTCGCGAGATTCCTGTCAGAGAGGCCTGAAGCGAGGGGGGACGTGATCTCGATGAGGCGCTGTTCCGCGTGCCGCGCCCGCACATCTCAAGTTTCGCCAGGTCGAGTCGCCGGGCGTCGGAGGATGTCAGGATGGTACAATCTCGATCGCCGACAGCCCGCCCGGGCCATCCAGCACGGTACATCCAGATCCAACGAGCTCTCCATGCACCTCCGCGGCGTCCGGCCTGCCTTCGCGATGACCCCGGCACTCGGCGCGATTTCGATCTTCCTTATATGCGCTTCTTCGCCCGGATGCCAGGACCCGTCGAGGCTTCCTCCGCGAGCAGCCGGCCGGTCGGAAGTCCCGTCCGGCGCGGGGGCTACGCCGGGTGCCGAGTTCGCGGACTCGCCGATTCGCTTCCGTGACTCGACGGCCGGCTCCGGGATCGCGTTCCGGCACACCAGCGGCAACAGCCCGGAGAAGCACTTCCCCACGAGCAACGGGTCGGGCGTCGCCATGCTCGACTACGACGGCGACGGCCTGCTCGACCTCTATTTCGCCTCGACGCGAGGGTTCCCGCTGGATGCCCCCGGCCCGTCGATGGGGAACAGGCTGTACCGGAATCGCGGCGACGGGACCTTCGAGGACGTCACGGCGAGGGCCGGCGTCGGCTACAACGGCTTCTGCCCGGGCGTCGCGGCCGGGGACGTGAACAACGACGGATTCCCGGACCTATACCTCTGCAACTATGGGGCGAACGTCCTTTACGTCAATCGGGGCGACGGCACGTTCCGCGCGGTGGAGAGATCCGGCGCCGAGTGCAACGCCTGGTCCTCCTCGGCGGCCTTCCTCGACTACGACGGCGACGGCCGGCTGGACCTGTACGTCGCCTGCTACGGGCGCTGGTCCTACGACGAGCCGCACGAGTACTGCGGCGACAGGGCCAGGTCCATCCGCATGTTCTGCCCGCCCGCGATGATCCCGCCGGATCGCCACTTCCTCCTTCGAAATCGCGGGGACGGGACCTTCGAGGACGCGACCGAACGCGCCGGGATCCTCCGAAAGGACGGCCGGGGGCTGGGCGTCGTGGCGGCGGACGTGAACCGGGACGGGCGGATCGACCTCTACGTCGCCAACGACGGATGCCCGCATTTCCTCTTCCTGAACCGAGGCGACGGCACGTTCGAGGACGTCACCGCGACCTCGGGCGCGGCCAGCAATGCCGCCGGCCGCTACCAGGGAGGGATGGGCGTCGATGTGGAGGACCTGGACGGCGACGGCCTGCCCGAGCTGTTCGTCACCAACTACGCCAACGAGTACAACACGCTCCACCGCACGACCGACGGGCATGGCTACCAGGACATCAGCGAGGCGGCCGGGATCGTCAAGGACAGCATGGTGGAGGTCGGCTGGGGGTGCAGCCTCTCGGATCTCGACAACGACGGCTGGCCCGACATGATGGTCGTCAACGGGCACACGGACGAGAACCTGGCGGAACTCGGCCGCGAGGGGGTGTACGAGCAACCGACGCGCATCTGGCGGAATCGCGGCGACGGCCGGTTCGACCTCGTCGCCGATCCCGGCCCGTTCTTCCGCGTCGGCCACGTGGGCCGAGGCGCGGCGTTCGGCGACCTGGACAACGACGGCGACATCGACGTGGTCTTCAGCCGGATGGACAACCTGCCGGCCGTCCTGCTCAACGAGTCGCCCCCCCGGGGCTGGATCCGCCTGGAGCTGGTGGGAACGGCCTCGAACCGCCAGGCGATCGGCGCGGCGGTCGAGGTGGTGCTCGACGGCCGGACGCTCCATCGCCAGGTCAAGGGGGGCGGCAGCTACGCCTCGGCGAACGACCCACGGCTGCTCATCGGAGTCGGCCCGGTTGAGCGCATCAACCGCGTCGAGATCCGCTGGCCGAGCGGCCGGCGATCCACCCTGGAGAGGCCGGAGCTGAGCCGGACGCACCGGATCGTCGAGCCTGTCCCCCCGGGGAGCAAGCCGGGTCCGGATCCGCCCGGGAGTCCGCGGGACGGTCGTTCCTGACGCCTCGGCCTCCGGGCTCAGGCCCGGCGATTCGACGCGGGATTCGTCAGGTCGATGCCCCATTCGTCGCGGACGAGATCGGGGACCACGCCGAAGGTCGCCCGCCCATCCGCCCACTTCAGGATCTCGGGATCCCGGGCGGCCTCGGTGCCCAGCCACTCCGGGTCGGGTTCGATGCCGACCGGGCCGAGGTCCAGCCGGTCGGAGTCCCAGCAGATCCGAATGGTGGCGAACGGGTGGACCGCGACGACATTCGCCCCGGTGTTCCACAATCCTGAGGCTCGCCGCCTGACCGCCACCCGCACGCGGATCAGAGCGAGGCCGAGGGGACCGGCTCCACCTTGGCCCCTTCGGGCAGGTCGTCCCCGGGGCGGATCACGACGGTCTCTCCCGGAGAGACGCCGGAGACCACCTCCACGGTGTTTCCGAAGTCGCGGCCGACCGTGACGAAATGGTAGCGGAGCGCCCCTTCCGCGTCCAGCGTGGCGAGCTTGGTGCCCTCGGCCCGGGAGATGATCGCGGCGCCGGGCACCTGGACGACGTTGGACGGGGCCTCCAGCCGGAAGCGGACCTGGAGGTACATCCCGGGCAAGAGGGCGTCATCCGGGTTGGGCACCTCGGCCTCGACGCGGAGGGTCCGCGTCTTCGGGTCCACCCGGCCCGTCGTGCGGACGACCTTGCCGGGGAACTCGCGGCCGGGTGATTCGCGGCGGAAGACCGGAGCCTCGAGGCCGGCATGGATGGCCGTCGCGTACGTCTGGGGGACGTCGGCAATCACGCGGAGGATGTCGTTCCGGGCGACGTGGAAGAGCTCCGCGGCGTTCGCGTCGTCGGCCACGATCAGCGCCCCCGAGTCGTAGTTCCTGGCCGTGATGACGCCGTCGAACGGGGCGACGACCTTCTGAAACGCCTGGAGATCCTCCAGCCGCTTCACGTCCGCGGCGTTGGCCTCGATCACGGCCTCGGAGACCTTGGTCGTGGCGGACGCGACCTTGAAGGCGGCTTCCGCGTCGTCGTACTCCTGGTGAGAGACGGCCGCGTTGCCGTGGAGCCGTCGCGTACGCATGAGGGTGATCTGGGCCAGCCGTTCGCTGGCGCGGTCTCGTTCGAGCGTGGCCTTGGACTGGTTCAGCGTCGCCCGGGCGCGGAGGAGCTGGCTGTCCACTTCCGGGGTCTCGATCTCGGCGAGGAGCTGCCCTTCCTTGACGCGGTCGCCGATGTCCACGAGCCGGCGCTTGAGGTAGCCGCTGGTCCGGGCGTAGACCGCGGTCTGGTAGAGCGGCGACGCGGTCGCGGGGAGGATCTGATCGACGGTCCCGGAGGCCCTCGCCGCGACGACCGTGAGCACGCGCGGCTTCTCGTTGCGGACGACATGCTGCACGGCGTCGCGCTCGATTCTCTGGTGCTCCCGCCCCTGGATGGCCGCCCAGGAGAGCCCCCCCATCGAGACGGCCAGGAACGCTCCGATGCCGAACAGACGCGTCAGCGGCGGCCGCTGCGGCGGGGGCTCGTCGCCCTGCTTCTCGTGGGCCATCGAACGGACCGCGACGGTTGTGGATTCGGTCGGGGGCTCCGGGCGATGCGGCTCGAGGCAAGACCCCTCGGGAGGCTTCGGCGGACGGTCTTCCATCATGGCCGTGTTGTTCATGCGTGGGCTCCCGCGAGATCGCGTTCAGGGGTCGTCAGGGTCGTGTCCGTCGACTCATCGTCGTCGTCGTTGGCGACGGCGGAGCGGTCGCGGCGACGGAGGATGCTGTAGACGATCGGGACGAAGAAGAGGGTGTAGCCGGTCGCGACCAGGAGGCCGCCGATGACCGCTCGGCCCAGCGGTGCGTTCTGCTCGCCGCCGTCGCCGAGGCCGAGCGACATGGGCAGCATGCCGACGATCATGGCGAAGGCGGTCATGACCACGGGCCGCAGCCGGGTGGCGCCGGCGTCCATGGCCGCCTGGTAGGCGGTGCGGCCCTCGGCGCGGCGGTCATTGGCGAAGGTAACCATCAGGATGCTGTTGGCCGTGGCCACGCCGACGGTCATGATCCCGCCCATCAGGGCCGGCACGCTGATCGTCGTCCCCGTCCCAAACAGGGCCCAGAGGATGCCGGCCGCCGCGCCCGGCAGGGCCGTGAGGATGATGAACGGATCCAGCCACGACTGGAAGTTCACGACCATCAGCAGGTAGACCAGCAGCACCGCGAACGCCAGCCCGAAGCCCAGGCCGATGAACGACTCGTGCATGCTCTCCACCTGGCCGCGGACGAAGATCTGGCTCCCCTTCGGCAGCGTCCGGCGAGCGCCCTCGATGATCCGCGAGACGTCGGTCGAGGCGCCGCCGAGGTCGCGGTCCTGGACGTTGGCGCAGACTTCATAGACGGGCTGGACGTTGTAATGAGTGATGAGGCCCGGAGACTCC
Organism: Aquisphaera insulae; assembly: GCF_011064615.1. Lineage (GTDB taxonomy): Bacteria > Planctomycetota > Planctomycetia > Isosphaerales > Isosphaeraceae > Aquisphaera > Aquisphaera insulae. Next base: position 49,085 of record NZ_JAALJH010000064.1, read on the forward strand.
GCCCGCCGCAGGCTCGCGATGTTGGCCAGGAGCTGGGGCGCCGCTCCGCCGCCGGGGAAGGTCACCGGCGTGTTCATGAGGGCGTCCACGGAATCGATCTCGCGCTGGGGCGTCTGCACGGCGACCCGGTAGTTCACGCCGTTCTTCGGGTTCACCCAGAAATTCGGCGACACGATGTTCGACGAGCTGAGCGTCACGAGCATCGCGCGGGCCGCCTCTTGCTGGGTCACGCTCAGCCCGGAGGCGAGCACGCGGTCCACGTCCACGCGAAGGTCCGGCGAGTCGGTCACCTGGCGGATCCGGACGTCCACCAGGCCGGGGACGCGGGCCAACTCGTCGCGCAGCTTCTTGGCGACCTCGATGTTCTCTGCCCTCCGGATGCCGACCACCTGGACGTCGATCGGCGCCGGCTTTCCGAAGGTGAGGACCTGGCCGGTGATGTCCGCCGGCAGGAAGTCGAAGTGGCAGCCGGGGAACTTCCGGCCGAGCTCGCGTCGGAGCGTCCGCACGAAGTCGGCCGTCGGCCTGTGGTCCTCGTTCAGGGCCACCAGGATCTCCCCGTCGGACACGCTCACCAGCTCGTTGCTGATGTACGCGGTGTTGGTGAAGAACGGCGAGATCCCCATGTTGTCCAGGATCATCTCCCGCTCGTGCGCGGGGATGACCTCGCGGATGACGTCCTCCACCTGGCCGAAGATCCGCTCGGTCTCCTCGATCCGCGTCCCGGACGGGGCACGAACGTGCAGCCTGATCTGCCCCGCATCCACGGTCGGGAAGAAGTCGCGGCCGATCAGGGGAACCAGCGCGAACGATCCGAACGCGAACGCGAGCATCCCCCCCGCGGTCGCGATTCGGTGTGACATCGCGAAGGCCAGCAGCCCGCGATAGCCCTGGCGGAAGACCTCGAACCGCCGCTCGAAGCCCGCGTGAAGCCGGCCGAAGAAGCCCGAGGAGGCATGATGACCCCCCCGAGCCAGTTGCTTCGCCTCGCCCTTCAGCAGGTAGAGGACCATCGTCGGCACGAGGGTCCGCGAGAGCATGTAGCTGGCCATCATGGCGAGGATCACCGCCAGCGCCAGCGGGATGAACAGGTACGCGGCCGGCCCCGTCAGGAAGACGACCGGCACGAAGACGATGCAGATCGCCAGGGTGCTGACGAAGGCCGGCGCCGCGATCTGCTCGGCACCGTCGAGGATCGCCCGGCGGATCGGCTTCTTCATGGCCATGTTCCGGTGGACGTTCTCGATCTCCACCGTCGCGTCGTCCACCAGGATGCCCACCGCGAGCGCCAGGCCGCCCAGGGTCATCACGTTGAGCGTGTAGCCGAAGGCCCAGAGCGCCAGGATCGAGCAGAGGATCGACAGGGGGATCGATGTGACCACGATGAGCGTGGATCGCCACGAGCCCAGGAAGATCAGGATCAGGAGCCCGGTCAGGCCCGCGGCGATGGCCCCTTCCTTGAGCACGCCGCCGACGGCCTCGCGGACGAAGACCGACTGGTCGAAGAGGATCTCCAGGTGGACCTCGGGGGGCAACTGCGCCTGGATGTTCGGGAGCGCCGCGCGGACCCGCTCGACGACGTCCAGCGTGCTGGCCCCTTCGCCCTTGAGGATCGGCATGAGCACGGCGCGGCGGCCGTCCTGGCGGACCACGTTGGTCTGCACGGCGTACCCGTCACGCACGTAGGCGACGTCCCGGAGATAGACCGGCACGCCGTCGCGGGACTTCACCGGGATCTCGTTGAACGCCTCCACGACCTCCGGGCTGCTGTTGACCCGGATGTTATATTCCGTCTCGCCGATCTTCGCCGTCCCGGACGGGAGGATCAGGTTCTGGGTGTTGAGCGCGGCGCTGACTTCCGCCGCGGAGAGGCCCAGGGCATAGAGCTTGTCCGGGTCGATATCCACCATCACCTGCCGCGGCTTGCCGCCGTAGGGCTGCGGCACGCGTGCACCCTGCACGGTCCCCAGCCGCTGGATGATGAAGTTCGCGGCGAAGTCATAGATCTGCGCCTCCGTCAGCGTCTCGCTGGAGACCGCAATCTGGACGATGGGGACGCTCGTGGCGCTGTAGCGGACGATGAACGGCGGCGTGGTCCCCGGCGGCATGTTGTTGAGGATCGTCTGGCAGGTTGCCGTCACCTGCGCGACGCCGGCCTCCACCTTGGCCCCCTGCTGGAAGAAGATCCGGAGCACGCCCACCCCGCTCATGGACTGGCTCTCGATGTGCTCGATATCATTGACGGAAGCGGTCAGCACGCGCTCGGTGACGAGGATGAACCGACGCTCAACCTCCTCCGGCGCCATGCCCGAATACATGTAAACAACCGTGACGACCGGGATGTCGATGTTCGGGAAGTTGTCGACCGGCATCCGCACGATCGCGACGAGGCCGACCACCGCGATCAGGATCGATGCCACGACGAAGGTGTACGTGCGGTCGAGTGCCAGACGAACAATCCACATGCCTTCACCTCATTACGCCCCGGCGATCCCGGCCCGGAAGACCTCGGCCGGCCTGCGAGCAGGATGACTCCGGGGTGCACGCGAATTATTGATTATTGATAATCGAAGTCAAGGGAGCTAGAATTGACAAGAGCAGGGGGTGTGCGATGGCGGTCGTGAAGAAGAACTGCATCCGCAACCAGGTCCGGCGCGCGCTCGCGGAGCGGATCTTGAACGGCTACTACCAGCCCGGGGACAGGCTGGTTGAGCTGCAGATCGCGCGCGAATTCGGCGTCAGCCAGGGTACGGTGCGGGAGGCGTTCCTGGAGCTGGAGGGCTCGCGCCTGGTCGAGTGCGGCTCGTACCGGGGGACGCGGGTCCGGTCGATTTGCATGCGTGAAGTGCGCGAAGCGTACCTGGCCCGGGGGATGATCGAGCAGGAGGCCGCGCCGGCGGCGGCGAGGAAGTTCATGGGGGACGTCGAGTTCCTGCGGAAGGAGGACGCGGAGATCCTGCGGGCCTTCGCCGCCGGGGATCTCGTCATGGTCTCCAAGCGGAACGCCCTGCTGCACCGGGCGATCATCGAGGCCGCGGGCAACTCGGTGCTGCTCCGCCTCTGGGATTCGCTCTCCTTCGAGACGCTGACCCTCGTGCGCGTGACGCGGCCGGACGGGATCGAGTGCCTCCGGGCGACGCTCGACGATCACGCGCGGATCATCGACGCGCTCGAGGCGGGCGACGGCGAGCTCGCCGGGCGGCTCCTCCGCGAGCATTCGACGGCGATCCTGCCGCGCGACGAGGGGCCGTGCGAGGACGATGCCCCGGCGGCCCGCGAGCCGGAGCCTCGGCCGGCGAAGCAGGCCGCCGGCGGGCCGAAGCGAAAGATCGGAGCATGACCGTGGTGGGCGAGGAAGCGAATGGGAGCGGCCCCGCGCCGGCGATCGCGGTGCGGGGCGTGGGCGTGGTCCGCGACGGCCGCTGGATCCTGAAGGATGTGGACTGGACGGTCCCCTCCGGGGCCTGCGTGGCCCTCCTCGGCCCCAACGGCAGCGGCAAGAGCTCGATGGCCCGCGTCGTGGCCGGCTACCTCTGGCCGACCGAAGGGGAGGTCCGCGTGCTCGGCGAGCTCTTCGGCGAGGTGAACCTGCAGGAGCTGCGCGAGTCGCTCCGCCTCGTCCAGCCGCACGGCCAGGCCGAGCCCCCGCCGGAGATGACCGCGCTTCAGGTCGCGCTCACCGGGGCGTTCGGCACGGTCGGCCTCTATCGCGAGGTCTCGCCGGAGCTTCGCAGAGAGGCCGAGCGGCTGCTCGGCGTGGTCGGCCTGCGGGCCGTGATGGACCATGCCTATCAGACGCTGAGCAACGGCGAGCGGATCCGCTGCCTGATCGCCCGGGCACTCGTCTGCAAGCCGCGGCTGCTCTTGCTGGATGAGCCGACCGCAGGGCTCGACCTGCTGGCCCGCGAGCAGGTCCTCGCCACGATCCAGTCGCTCCACCAGGCCGGCGACGACCCGCCGACGATCGTGCTGATCACCCACCATCTGGAGGAGCTGCCGCCGGCCGTCTCGCACGTGACGATCCTCGACGAGGGCCGGGTCGCCGCCGACGGCCCCCCCGCCGAGGTCCTCCGCGGGGAGCTCCTCTCGAAGGTCTACCGCTGCCCGCTCGAGGTCACCCACCACGACGGCCGCTTCTACACGCGCGTGAGCCCCGGCGCCTGGGAGGGGCTGCTGGCACCGGGCTGACGGAGGACGGCCGCCCCGGGCCGGGCCCAGCGGCGATCAGTCCTCGATCTGGAAGGTCTTGAGGGCCTGCTCGAACGTCTTGTCGAGATCCGCACCGCCCTCGGCCAGCGCGGAACACGTCACGACATACTTCTTCTCGCCGCGACCGAAGAGATAGAACGTCTGGCGGAGGTGCATCTTGTTTTGAGCGCTCTCGCTGACCAGCCGCACGCCCTGCAATCCGGACTTCGTCTTGAACTCGCGCTGCTCCTTCAGCTTGAATTCGGGCAGGGCCTTCTCCAGGGTTGCCAGGGAAGCCTTCGCGTATTGCTCCATGGATCCGCCGAATGGCTCGTCGATCACGTTGATGTTGGGTGCGAAACCATCCTTCGGCGGCCCGTGGACGATCTGGTACTTCGCGCCGGGGAAGCTTCGCGTGGTCCACTTCGGCGGGGGGACGAAGGAGAACTTCCCCGCCTCATCCTTCAGTCGCCTGGACTCGTCGGCCTGCTGCGCGGCGGCCCAGGGGGAGGACGAAGCGACGGAGACGACGCAGACCAGCATGAGGATGGACTTCATGAGCTCACCCGATCCCCGGCAATGAGAGGGAATGCCAATCGACCGAACGATCCCGCGACGGCAAGATCGGGTCGATCATACTCCCGGCGATCCCCTCCGAGGAAGTGTTTGCTCGCGTCCGGCGTGGAGAGCCGG
>NZ_JAALJH010000065.1 GCF_011064615.1 Aquisphaera insulae
GCCCCGGGCAGGCTCCGGATGTTCAAGGAGGCCCCAATCCCGCGCAACAGATCCGGGATAGGCCTCGCCCGTCGTAAAGACCACCTTTCCAACACCCCACCCTAACCCTCCCTCACCGGGGGGGAGGGCATCAGACTCCGCTCGCGGAACTCGTGGGTAGAGCCAGGCCCCGCGAGGGTGGAGGGGACCGGAGGGGAGTGGACCAGGCCGTGGGCGGGCGCACCGGCTCAGGGCTTCTTCTCCTCGCCGCCGGACCTGGGGATGCCCAGGTCGTCGCGGCTGTAGAACTTCCAGGCGTTCCCCTCGCGGCGGGCGAGGAAGACCTGGCCGACGTCGTCGAGGACCGGGCTGAAGCGGATCTCGCCGGTGACGCCCTGCCAGGGCTCGGTCCGGTAGGCGATCATGTCGCGGATCTTGGCCCGGTTCAGGCCGGCGGTCTGGATCGCCCAGATGAGCATCTGCATGCCGTCGTAGGCGTGGGCCGCCTGGGTCTCGGGCTCCTCGTTGAACCGGGCCCGGAACCGGCGGCGGAACTCCTGGTAGTTCGAGTCGTCGCGCGACGGGTTCCACGGATAGCCGCAGATGACGCCCTCGGCGTTCTTGCCGGCGATCTTCGCGAACTCGTCGGTCACGCAGCGGTCGCAGGCGACGAACGGCTGTTTCATGCCGAGGGCCCGCATCTGGTTGAGGATCTTCGCCCCGTCGACGTCGTCGCCCCAGTGGATCACCACGTCCAGGTTCGCCTGCTTGAGCCGCTCGATCTCCAGCGAGTAATCGTCGCGGCCCATCTTGTAGGCCATCTCGACCACGATCGGATGCTCGAGTCGGCGGCTGGCGTCGACGATCTCCCGGACGCCGAACCGGCCATACCGGTTGCTCGCGCGGATGATCCCGGCACGCTGGAACCCCGCTTTCTTGTACATGTAATCGACCAGGATGTAGTTCATCTGCCGGTCGTCGCCGATGCAGCGGGCGACCCAGGGGATGTTCGTCTCGATGAACGTCGGGTCGGTGTCGCCCGAGTTCATCATCAGGACCTCGCACTTGAGGGCGACCCGGATCGCGATGTGGCTGTTCGCGCCGTCGATGGTGCCGAGCATCGCCCAGACCTTGTCCTTGTAGCTCTGCTTGATGATCTCGTTGCCCGACGAGCCCCAGAGCCCGTTGTCATTCGAGACGACCAGCTCGAAGGGGAGCTTGCGCTTCAGGTAGCCGCCGTTGGCGTTGGCCTCCTCGATCGCGAGCACGCAGCCCTGGTACATCTTCTTGCCGAGCGTCTCCTCGTGGCTCTTGCCGCCGGTGGCCACCGAGACGGTCGGATAGAGCGGGCCGATGAAGCCGATCTTGACCGACTTCAGGCCCTCGGGCTCGGCCAGCGAGCGGCCCGGCCCGCCGTATTCGAGCTGGGTCCGGAAGTGGGTCTTGAACGGCTCGACGTGGTGGAACGGCTCCAGCTCCTTGACCGTGTGCGCGTACCGCGCGTCGTTCTTGAGCGGCAGCGCGGGGAGCTGGTAGGGGCTGACCGCGTCGATCGCCCGGAGGATCTCATCGGTCGAGAGATCCTGGGCGACGGCCGGCCTTGGCAGGAGCGACAGGCAGAGGATGAAGAGGGACCAATTCCGCGTTCGCATGGGGGGTCTCGCACAGCCGGGGCTTGATCGGGATGACGGGACGGAACGTGATGAGCTCGGTCGCTACGATCAGGGCTTGGCGGGCGACTCGGATTTCGCCGCATTCGCGACCGCGTTCCCCGCGGCCCGGAAGGGTTTGCCGTCGGGCGTCTTCACGCCGGGGAAGTAGTCGTCGCCGATGGCCCAGCCGAGACCCTTTCCGGTCGCGACCCAGACGTCCTTGCCGTCGATGTCGAAGTTGATGATGAAGTTGTGCGGGACGCCGGTCTCCATCTCCACCGTCTTCAGGAGCTTGCCGCGGCGATAGACCTTCGCCAGCCCCTTGAGGCTCTGCGGGTCGCGGGTGTAGGCGACGTAGGTGTCGGTGAAGAAGTCGGCGACGACGCCGACGCCCTTGTCGGTCCCGTACCAGCCCTCGGCCGCGCTCCGGCCGCGGACGGCGTTGGTGAAGTCGCTCGGGATGCCGGTCTCGTGCGAGTAGAACCCGCGCCAGTTGCGGCCGTCGTAGCGGCAGTTGCCGAAGTAGGAGGAGATCCAGAGGGCCCCGTCGACGTGGGTCGCCCCGGTGACGATGACGTGGACGATGCCGTCATCCCGGTAGAGGTCGATCTCCATCTCGCCGTCGGGGTCGAGGTATTCCTTCCAGTGCTTGGTCTGGAGGTCGTACTCGAGGCATCCGCTCCCCCAGACGCCCAGGTAGACCTTGCCCTTGTCGTGGGAGACGCTGTAGTTCCAGATCTCCTCCATCGGGGCATTCTTCTCGTTGAAGATCGTCCATTCGTGGGTCTTCGTGTTGTACCGGCTGCAGCCGGCCGTCGTCGCGGCCCAGACCGAATCGCCCTCGATCGCGACGCCGTAGACGACGTCGTTGACGAGCCCGCTGTTGAGCTGGTTGAAGTGATCGAACCGGCCGCCGCTGAACCGGGCGAGGCCGCCGCCGAAGAGGCCGAGCCAGACGTCGCCGGTGTTCCGATCCACGTCGATCGCGGTCACGGCCTGGAACGGGAGGCCGTCCTTCTCCTTCCAGCTCCGGATCTTGCCCGTCCGCTTGTCCAGGCAGGCCAGGCCGTCCTCGGTGCCGATCCAGACCTTCGGCCCCTCGGCCTTCACCGAGAAGATGTGGTCGTTGGGGAGCCCGTCCTTGGTCGTGAAGTTCTTCCACTTCGTGTAGACATAGGGCAGGGCGTCGTCGGGGACATCCTTGATCTGGGTCGCCGCCAGGGGGACCTGTCCGGGGACCACCGGCGGGGCCGGCTTCGGGGACACGGTCGGCCCGGCGCCGGGCTTCGCCGGCCTCGGCTCGTCGGCCCGGAGCGGGCCGACCGGCAGGGAGGCGAGCAGTGCCGCCGGGAGGAATAAAGCCTTGAGGAGTTTCATGAGAACCCATCCGGGAAAACAGGAGGATGAGACGGTCGGTCGATCGGGGCTTGCTACAGCGTCTTCAGGTATTCGATCAGGTCGTTGAGCTGGTCCTTGGTCATGTCGTTGGTCACCCCGTGGGTGTCGTTGGGGTTGTAGACGGTCCAGATCTCCTCGAGCGTCGCGGCGATCCCGTTGTGCATGTAGGGCGCCGAGTCGTAGATGTTGTTGAGGTGCGGCACGTCCACCTTGTCGTCGAGGTCGAACTCCATCTTGGAGCCGATGTCGTGCTTCTCGCGGTCGGTGTAGAGCGGCGGGAAGTGGCAGGTCGTGCAGCGGCGCATCTTGTGGATGGACCGGCCGTCGTTGGTCGTCGTCCGCTCGAAGATCGCCTTCCCCCGCCGCTGGGCGGGCGTCAGCTCGGCCCCGAGCGGCCGATAGCGGTTGGGCGGGCGGGGGATCGTGCTGATGTAGTGGTCCACCGCCTCCAGCTCCTTCGCGGTATAGGGCTGGATCCGGGTGAAGTAGACCGAGAGCCGCGGCCCGCATTGGCGGGACAGGGTCAGGTTGCCGCCGTTCCACTTGAACGGCCCGGTGTCGAGGATCCCTCGGAGGGTCCGATTGTCCACGGGGGCCGTGCCGATGCCGTCGGCCTCGATGTCGTAGGTCAGGCCGTCCACGTGGCCGTCGGGGTGGCAGGTGTGGCAGGAGAGCTGGCGGCGGAAGGCGATGCCGGCGCTGTTGAAGAGCCGCTCGCCGAACCGTGCCTCGGTGATCTCCTTCGGCCCCCCCAGGTCGATCCGGCGGATCTCCTTCCGCGCGGCGATGTCGATCACGGAGATCGCGTCCTCGAGCGCGCAGGCGACCCACGCCGTCTTGCCGTCGGGCGCGACGGCCAGCCCCCGGGGATTGATGCCGGTCGGGATCCGCGCCAGCACGAACTCGGACGCCTTGCCCAGGTGATTCGGCAGGACCTCCTCGCGTTCCTTCGGGGTCGCCTGGTCGATGACCCGGCGGAGCTTCGCGACGTCGATCAGGGCGACCTTGTCGGAGCCGGAGCTCGTCACCATCGCGAGCGTGCCGTCGGGCGTGAAGGCCACGTCGGTCGGGTCGGGGAACGACTCGCCGGGGTCGTCGAGGAGGACCTGGTCCACCCGGCCGTCGGCGGCGATCACCGCCAGACCGTTGGTCACGGTCCAGCCCTGGACCATCCGGGTCATCGGTATGAGGTTCTTGGTCCGCTCCAGGGTCGCCAGGGCGAACGCCCCGGAGGGATGCCAGGCGATCCCCTGGAGCATGTTGGCGCCGGGCGCCGTCGGTCGATCGTCGATGACCTCGCGGGCCGGGTCGATGGCGGTGATCTCGGACACCGACGGCTCGCGGAACTTGACGAACCGCGAGAGGGCGTTGGTCACGAGCATCCGGCCGCCGTCGGGGGAAAGCGCAAGCGACCAGGGGAATCGGCTCGCGGAGAGCCGCTTCTTCTCCTTCAAGGAGGCGGCGTCGAGCACCGAGATGTCGTCCGACGAGGTGTTCAGCACGAAGAGCGTCCTGCCGGACGGGTCGGTGCGGACGCCGTGGGGCTCGTCGCCGACGGGGACCGTGGCCGTCACGCGACGGGCGGAGGTGTCGATGACCGAGAGGCTGTCATCCAGCCGATTCGTGACATAGGCGAGCGAGCCGTCCGGGCTGAAGGTGACGTCGGTCGGCTGGCCGCCGACGGCGACCTCGGCCACCTTCGCCATCGACGAGGCATCCAGGACGCAGACCGTCGCGGCCGACTCGCAGGTGACGTAGACCTCCTTGCCGCCGGGCCGGAAGGCCAGCCGGAGGGGCGTCTTGTAGCGGACGACCCGGTGCTCGGCCGGCGGCGTGGCCGGGTGGGCGATCGCCTTCCATTTCTCCTCGAGGGCAAACGGCTTCTCCTTCGTCCCTCCGTGGCAGGCGGTGCACGTCTCCTTCGGGTTGCTCAGCAGGCCCGTCTTGAACGTCTTCGGCCTCTCCTTGAGCGCGGCCGCCGCTTCGGCGTGCTCGCTGCCGGGGCCGTGGCAGGCCTCGCAGCCGACCCCCTCGAGCACCGAGTACCCCTCGGCCGCGCCCGCGGACTCGCGAGAGTAGGCCGTCGCGTGGCACTTCAGGCACTCGAGGCTCGATTGCGGGTCCTCCTTGATGCCCCGCTTCGCGGCCCGGTCGCGGGCGTCCTGGGTGCCGAGCGAGGCATAGCCCTTCGCATGCGGCGTGTCCCGCCACTTGCAGAACTGGGAGCCCTTGTCGGCGGCGTCGTGACACTCCGCGCAGGCGTGCGAGCCGATGTAGCTGGCGGTGGCGCCTTCCTTCGTCGGCAACGGCGGCGGCCCGATCGCGGCCGGCTTCGCATCCTTCGGCGTCGGGTGGGCGATGGCCTTGAGCGCCTCCACCAGGTCGAACGGCGTCTCGGTGCGGTTGGGGCGGGCCGGCTTCTGGGGGAGCATCCTCGTGTGCGAGGGCTTGTCCTTGTGGCAGTTCATGCAGTCGGCGGGAAGGGGATTGGTCAGGGCGATGCGCAAGTCCTTCGGCTTGCCGGGAGCCATGGAGTCGACGTGCTCGCTCCCCGGCCCGTGGCACTTCTCACACTGGACGCCGTCGCGGATGGAGAACGTCTCGTCCGTCTCCCAGGATTCGGCCTCGGCGCCGGTGGCGTGGCAGCCCAGGCAGAGCCGCGACTTCTGGGGCTCGACCGGCACGCCGCTGATCGAGGCGATGTCGCGGGCCACGGGCATGGCCAGGCTGGCGTAGGCCCGGGCGTGCTGCGTCCCCATCCAGAGGGTCGTCTGATGTCCCATGCTCGGGCCGTCGTGGCAGGTCGCGCAGACCTTGGCACCGACGAAAACCGGCTTCCTCGGCTGGGCCTGGACGCTCATCGGCCAGGCCCAGGTCAGGATCGAGGCGGCGGCGATCGCCAGCAGGGGCCGGATCGGAGGCCGCTCGAATCCCTTGTCGTTCGTGCCGCGGATCATCGCTGGTCGCTCCACTCAGCGCGAGGGCTGCTCCACCTTCAGGATCTGGTTCGCCGGGACGTCGGTCAGCACGGTGGTCCTGCCGTCCGGCCAGCGGATCTCCACCCGCTCCGCCTGTGCGGCCTTGCCGAGCCCGAAGTGGGGCCTCGGGTCGCCCTGGGAGAGGTAGCCGCGGACCGGGACCAGGTCGTCGACCTGGCTCAGCTCCCCGGCCTTCACCGAGATCCTCGCGCCGATCGCCGGCGTCTTGCCCCCGGGGCCGCGGGCGTCGATCGTCAGCCAGTGATTGAGCGTGTTGCCGCCGTCGTTGCGGAGCAGCCGGGGGGAATCGCCCAGGTTGATGACCAGGATGTCGATGTCGCCGTCGTTGTCGAAGTCCCCCCAGGCCGCGCCCCGGCCCACGAACTTCTGGGCGAAGTAGGGGCCCGAGCGGTTGGCCACGTCCACGAACTTCCCCTTGCCCGCGTTGTGGGCCATCACGGCCCCCTCGCCGTACTCGTGGTGGGCGTCACCGTTGGCGACGAACAGGTCGAGCCAGCCGTCGTTGTCGAAGTCCTGGAGGATGGCACCCCAGCCGGTGTACTGGCCGCAGATCAGGGCCAGGCCCGAGGCATTGGTCTGGTCCTCGAAGAACTCCCCCTTGTTGACGTGCAGGCAGCCGTAGCCCATGTCCGGGATGTACAGGTCGAGCTTCCCGTCGCGGTCGACGTCGCCGAAGACGGGTCCCATGGAGGAAACCCCCTGGCCCCCCTCGCCGAAGGCCAGGCCCATGGTCAGGCCGTCGCTCGAGAACTTGCCCCCCCCCAGGTTGCGGAAGAAGTAGCTCTCCATCGCGTCGTTGGCGACGTAGAGGTCCAGCTTGCCGCTGTTGAGGAAGTCGGCCGCCGTGGCGCTCATCCCGCGGCCTTCCTTGTTGAACACGCCGGCTTCCTGGGTCACGTCGGTGAAGGTGCCGTCGCCGTTGTTCCGGAAGAGCCGATCGGCCTGGCCCGGATAGCTGAGCGGGCCCGGGTATCCCGCGGCCGGATAGAAGTTGCGGAACTTGCCGCCGTCATATTCCAGATAGGTGGCCACGAACAGGTCGAGCTTGCCGTCGCCGTTGTAGTCGAACCAGACCCCGGAGAGCGACCAGAACCCCGGCGCATCCAGGCCCGACTTCTTCGAGACGTCGGTGAAGGTGCCGTCGCCGTTGTTGTGATAGAGGACATTCGGCCCGTAGTTCAGGACCAGGAGATCGACGAACCCGTCGCCGTCGTAGTCGGCCGCGGAGCAGGCCACGCCGTAGGCGTCGCCGCCGGTGACCCCGGCCTTCTTCGTGACGTCGGTGAAGGTGCCGTCGCCGTCGTTGTGGTAGAGGTAATTGGTCAGCTTGCCCTTGAGGCGGCGGCCCGTGTTGTCGTTGACGTCGGGCCGATAGCGGCCGTTGACGATGTAGATATCGAGCTTCCCGTCGTTGTCATAGTCGAAGAAGAGGCAGCCGGAGCCGGTCCCCTCGACGATGTTGCTCAGTTCCTGATCGCCGAAGCTTAGCTTCACCTTGATCCCGGCCTTCTCGGTCACGTCGGTGAAGGTCGGCACCGGCGGCTCGTCGCCCCTGGCGGGGACGAGCGGGCCCGCGAGGGCCGCGAGGATGATCAAATTACGGATATCGCAAGGATTACGCTTCATGGATTGGACCCCGAGGGAGCTTGCCGTCGTGCCTCGGGCAGGGCGCCTCGGCGCGCACCCAGGTCGATCCAGCGGATGATCGTCTGCGTTTCGGAGCCGGTCAGGGCGGGGGCCTGGCCGGCCGGGATGGGCTTCACGTCGCGCGAGGCTTCGGCATCATCCCAGGGCCGCGCCGTGCGCGTGCCGAGGATGTGCATGGTCAGCGGGCTGGTGCGGGCTCGCCCCGGATGGACGTACCGGGCGGTCCCCCGAGCCGCCCCGCCCGCGTCGATCGGGCCGAGGATCGCGGCGTGGAGCCGGTCGAGCGCCACGGCGTCTCGGGCGCCGGCGGACGGCAGTTCCGGGCGTTGTTTGCCGCCCTGATGGCAGGGGAGGCATTTCGACTCGATGATCGGGGCGATGTCCTTGGCGAAATCGGGCGTGGGATGGGCCAGGTCGGGGACGACGGCCATCGCCACGTCGGTCTTGAGGGCATCGGGCACGCGGTTCGGCGGGGTCCGCTCGGGGTCCTCATGGCAGCCGATGCAGCCCTGGGCCTGGTGGCTCCGCGCCCAGATCCAGCCGCACGATCGGAGGGCGAGTCCCCGCTCGTCGAGCGCCTGGAGCTGGATCGGCACGTTGGCGGGGACCTTGGCGTGGAACGAGCCGTCGGGCTGGACCGGGATCTCGGCGAGGATCCGGCGGGGGGAGAGAACGGGCAGCGCTTCCGCGAGTTGCTTGAAGCTGATGGCTCGGGAGGGGCCCTCCGGCATCCCCTCGAGGATCCGGATCGTCTTCACGGTCCCCGCCGGCATCCAGGATGGATCTCTGAAGTCGTTCGCGGACGAATCCAGGCAATACAACTCGGCTTCCGAATCTTCGGGGGATACGACGCTGGACCTCCCATCGGGCCGTGGCCGCGGGGCGATGGCTTTCGGCTGGATCGCCTTGCCCTCGACCGGGAGCAGGATAGGCTCGATCGTCCGTGCGGCCAGATCCAGACGGACAAGCCCCGGCGTGCCGCCTCCATCCTTCGGCGGGAACCATTCGACGACCAGGCTGCCATCGGGCAGGGGGGCCGGCGAATGGAAGAGGCCGTCCCGTGGGCCTGTCAGGACCATGTAGGTATGCAGTGGGCGGCGGAGTGAGACGCCGGCCAGCCGGCCGGGGCCATTCGACCTGTCGTGCGGCTCGACGAAGATCAAATCGCCGGCAGGCGTCACGCAGGGCATTCTCCGCGCAACGTCGTCTCTCCGGACCGCGGGGGCCCGGTCGGTGCCGTCGGTGTTCAGGGTCTCGAGCGCGAGCCGACCGGCGGTTCCATCCTGGAAATCGGCGCGGCGCCAGGAGGCATAGGCGATCCGTCCGTCCGGAAGAATCGCCGGGTCGAGGTCGCTGGAGAGGTTGTACGTGATCCGCTGCGGATAGGAGCCGTCGAGCTTGCAGGTCCAGAGGGCCGTCGCGGGATTCGGACTTCGCTCGTCAAACTGGTCGACACCGTAACGGACGAAGGCGATCTGCTCCCACGGCTCCTTCTCGGTGATCGTGTAGTAGCTTGAGGTGTAAATCGGGGAGTGGCACGACCCGAGATTGCGCGTGACCTGGCGGATGTTGCTGCCATCGGCATCCATCTCGAAGATATCCCAAGCATCCGTCGCGGTGTGCTTGCCGGCGAAGAGGATTTTCCGCCCGTCCCAGGAGACGTCGGCGTCGCGGGCCGACTGGAAGCCCTCTGCGAGCGGCCGCTTCGATCCATCGGGATTGAGTTGGACGAGGTGCGTGCCCACGCCCTCCGGCCGCGGCTCCCGCTCTTCGGTATAGAGGATCGGGCAGGGGGGTCGCGCGGGTTCCGCCCGCCGAATCAGCGGAGCGGGATCGTCAGCGGCCCGAGTGATCGCGGAACCGTGCCACAACAGGCTCGTGACGGCGAGGCCGAATCGAAGCGTGAGCCAGGGCGACCGTCGCCGTGGAGCCTGGCGGGGTGGATGGACTCCGATCATGGAGCTTGCACCTGTCCCCGGGATGCGAGGAAAGTGCGGCGAGTCTCTCACGGCGCCCGGTCGAGATCGGGCGGGGTGGGATGGCCCTTGCAGCCGCGGCCACGTCCCGGGTCAATTTCCGCCCGGAAGCACACGCGGCCCGAGGGGCGGAAGAGGTTTAGTAGAGATCTTTTGAAGGCGTTTTCTTGTTTGGTTTCGACATCTGATGCGGGTTTGCCCGCGAATTCCATCCTACATCGGCGCTTGGTTAATAAAAGGGCCTACCGCCGGAGCCGTCCTCGAATTCCGCGGCCGCCGAGATGATACCCGTTGGAGGCACGCCAGAGGTTTACTTGCCTGACTACGATCCGTCCATTAAGATGGTTCATCGTGAAGGCCGGCTTTCGGATTTTCCCCGGGACCGAGATGGGACGCGTCCATCTCGCCGGGTGTCGCCGGCCGAGGATGCCGAGAAGCTCACGAATCCCGGAGGGCCCGGAATGACGGCCCTCCACGGGGTTCGTTTCGCCTTCCGGCCTCGCGAATGGCCCCGTACAGCCCCGGGAGTGTTTCGAGATGTCCCTGGACAAGAGTTTGAAGAAGGGGGGCGGACTGGCCCGCGCCCGCAACGTCCTCACCCGTCCGGAGCGGCTGGCTCTCCTCCAGGAGGACGATCGCTGGAAGCCGGAGCAGGGGGTGTTCAACCTCCCCAAGACCAAGTTCCGCCGCCTGGCGCCGGGCCAATCCGGCCCGATCCGTCCCGACAAGAAGGCCTGAGATCGGCCCGGGTCCGAGCCCGGCCCACGACCTAACTGGCGGGGTCCGGGGATCCCGGCCGGTGGGCCCGGCCGGGCGTCCGATCGTTCAGCGATCCGTCGGGATTGCGGCGAGCTCCGAGATCAGCGCGAAGTCCCGCTCGGTCAGGCCACCCACGTCGTGCGTGGAGACTTCCAGTTGGACGTCCCGGAAAAGGACGTGAATCTGGGGGTAGTGGTCGAACCTCTCGGCCAGCACTGAGACCGAATTGACGAACTCGATGGCCCGTCGGAACGAGGGGAATTGCCAGCTTCGGATGAGCATATCCCCGTGTCGTTCCCAGCCCTTCGCCCCCGCCAGTCGGGCGGCGATTTCCGCTTCGGTCAGCTTGGACATGACGCGTCACCTCCCGCGCCGGGCGGCGCGGCCGGTCGGGTCGGAGGGAACTCGCCGCACGGCCCGCCCGGGCCTGGCCGTCCCACCGCTCCGTTCATTATCCTGCCTGCGTTCGGACGAACAAGGGTTGAACACCGGAGCGGAGCCTTCCCGCCGCCATGTTGCCGCTCCTGTCGCTCCTCTGCGTCCTGATCGTGGTCGTCAGCGTCCTCGGGGGGATCTTCCCGCTCGCGAGGTTGCTGGACCACACCCGGTTGCAGGTCTACCTCAGCTTCGCCGCCGGCAGCATGCTGGGCGCCGCCTTCTTCCACATGCTCCCGGAGGCGGTGGAATGCGGCTCGCCCTCGACGGTCCGCTGGGCCGCACTCGGCCTGCTTGGGCTCTTCTTCCTCGAGCGCTTCTCCTCCTTCCACCATCA
The DNA here is from genome assembly GCF_011064615.1 of Aquisphaera insulae. GTDB lineage: Bacteria > Planctomycetota > Planctomycetia > Isosphaerales > Isosphaeraceae > Aquisphaera > Aquisphaera insulae. The sequence goes on from NZ_JAALJH010000065.1 coordinate 11,183, forward strand.
CGAGCCCCAGGAGTCCGGCCCGAGTCATGACCATGGCCACGGCCATGTCCATCATGACGAGCCCGTCCGGCCCGGCCCCCCCGCCATCTCGTGGTGGACCGCCGCCTTCGGGCTGGCCGTGCATTCGCTGGTCGGCGGCGTGGCGCTCGCCAGCGCGGTCGCGGCCGACTACGGATCTCGCGGCGGCTTCGGGGCGACCGGATGGGGCGTCTTCCTGGCGACCTTGCTGCACAAGCCCGCGGACTCCCTGACCATCGTCGCGCTGATGCTCCGCTCCGGGGCCTCGCGGCGGCTTGCCCACGCCGTGAATCTCGGCTTCGCCACGATGATCCCGCTGGGCGTCCTCCTCTTCGTGCTCGGGCTCGGCAAGCTGAGTCCCGAGGCGGCCGGCCGCGGCACCGCCATCGCCCTGTCCTTCTCCGCGGGCACGTTCCTCTGCATCTCCCTCAGCGACCTCCTGCCGGAACTCCAGTTTCACTCGCACGACCGATGGGCCCTCTCCGCGGCGTTGCTCCTCGGCTTCGGTCTCATGGCCGGGACCGCGTCGATCGAGTTCTTCTGACAGGCGGGCTGCCGCCGGCAGTTCACGTAAACTCGACGGATTCCGGCTAATCGATAAAGTCGGTGGCAAGCAGAGGACGATCCCTGAAGAGATCATGGATCACGACCGCGCCTCGAGCGGTCCAGCCGGCGGAGCCATCCGGTCGGGCCGAACGGGGCCACGGATCGGGATTGTGGGAGCGAGCCTCGATGAGATGGGCCATCCTTGGAGCTCTGGCCGTGGCGCTGGGCCCGGGCGGCATGGTCGCCGCTCAGGAGGCCCGCGTTTCGGAGACCGGCGGCGCCGCGTCGACCGCCGCGGCTGCGGCGCCTGGAGCATCGCTCCCCTCGGCCGCGGAACCCCCCATGACCGCCCGCGAGGTTCGACTCGAGGAGCGGATCAGGCAGCTCGAGTCGATGGTGAATCGGCTTTCCGCCCAGATGCAGGCGCAGTCGTCCGCGGGAGGGGCCGGGGAGGCGGCGCCGGACGTCCCCAACCGGGCGACGGCCGTCGCGCCGTCGGCGTCGGGGGGCGTCGCCGCGCCTGGCCAGTCGCTGCCCGCGAATCCCCCTCCCTCGGCCCGATTCGACAGCCCGCCGACCCTGGAAAACAAGAAGGCCAGCGTCAGGTTCGGGCCGGGCTTCGAGATCCGGTCGGAGGACGATGAGTACGTCTTCCAGTTCCACAACCTGACCCAGTTCGAATACCGGGGCTACGAGCAGACCAATCAGGGCACCGTCAAGGACAGCTTCCTGATACCCCGCCAGTGGTTCATGTTCAGCGGCCGGATCACCAGGCCCATCGGCTACTTCGTCTCGTTCGCCAACGGATTCGACAACCTGACGACCCTCGACGTCTTCCTGGACTTCGAGTACGACCCCCGGCTGCGGCTCCGGGCCGGGCGATTCAAGACGCCGTTCACCTACGAGTTCCTCGTCGAGCCGATCCAGGGCCTGATGCTGCCGGAGCGATCGATCTTCTTTAACAATTTCGGCCAGAACCGCGACCTTGGCGTCATGGCGTACGGCCGGGTGCTCCGGGACACGGTCGACTACGCGGGCGGAATCTTCAACGGCAACCGCAACGGCTACGTCGCGCCCGACGATTCCAAGTTCGGCTCGGCATTCATCAACTGGAAGCCCTTCAACAACGACCGGGATTCGTTGCTGGAGAACTTCAACGTCGGAGGCTCCGTGTTCGGGGGCAATGCGTTCAAGCTCCCGGTCCCGACGGTCTTCAGGACGATCGTGCCCCTGGTTGGCAATGCGGTCGCGGGCGTCCCGTTCCTGGTGTTGAACAACAACGTCCGGGAGTCCGGGCCGCAGACCTTCTGGGACCTGCACACGGCCTATTTCTACAAGCAACTGGCCATCGTCGGCGAGTGGGGGAGCGGCTTCCAGGACTACTCCCTCGTCAACACTCCCGCCGAGCGGACGCGACTGGCCGTGAACAGCTTCTACGTGCAGGGCGGCTACCTGCTGACCGGCGAGACTCGCAGCAGTGTTGGCATCGTCCGCCCCAGGCACCCCTTCAGCCTCAAGCCCGGCCGGGTGGGGTTCGGTGCCTGGGAGCTCGTCAGCCGATATCAGCACCTCGACATGAGCCGGAACATCTTCACCGCCGGCCTGGCCGATGGCAACCTCTGGGCCAACAGGGTCGACCTGGTCGACGTCGGCTTCAACTGGCACATCAATCAGTACCTGAAATTCATGTTCGAGTGGCAACACGCCATGTTCAACCAGCCCGTCCTGTACAACACCGGCGAGTTCCAGGTCAACAGCGACCTCTTCCTGGCGCGGATGCAGCTCTTCTTCTGAGTGCGCGACGTCATGGCGCGGGGCCGGGCTTGTCCGGCCCGGCGTCGGCGGATTAAGGTACAGGGCACGATCCGACCATCCGCTCGATTCGACGTCAGGCAACGGAGCCGCCGCGTGAGCATCGCACCTTCGCCTCGGGGGCCGCTGGCCCTGTCCGCCGTCGCATTCCTCGCGATCCTGGCCGTCTCGGGGCCCGTCGATCTTCGGGCCGCCGACGAGCCTCTCGGCCCCGTCCGCCTCGGCTCTCGGCGCGGCACGGATGGCAAGGATGTGGCGCTCGACGCGACCCCGGGGGGGCTGGCGGTGCTCCTCTTCTATTCCCCGGAATGTCCCATCTCCAACGCGTACAGCCCGACGCTGGCGGCCCTGGTAAGCGACTTCAGTTCCCAGCACGTGACGTGGGCGGGAATCTGCGTCGATCCCGAGATGAGCGACCGGGACCTCGCCGACCACGCCCGCGATTTCGGCCTGAAGTTCCCGGTGATCCGCGACCCGCGGGGATCGCTCGCCCGCAAGCTCGGCGCGACGATCACGCCGGAGGCCTTCGTCATCGACCCCGCCGGCAAGGTCCGCTATCACGGGCGGATCGACGGCCAGTTCGCGAAGCGTGGGGTCCGGAACGCGAATGCCACGGGCAACGAGCTGAGGGACGCGCTCGTCGCCTTGCTCAAGGGCGAGCCCGTCGCGCAGCCGTTCGTCGCGGCCGTCGGCTGCCCGATCCCCAGGCCGAGGGACGCGGCCCCGGCCCCGACCTACAGCAAGGAGGTCGCCCGGATCCTCCAGGCGAATTGCCAGGAGTGCCATCGCAAGGGGCAGGTCGGGCCGTTCGCCCTCGAGACATACGACCAGGCCAGGAAGCGGGCGGCCGACATCGCCGCCGTGACCGAGGATCGCTCGATGCCGCCCTGGAAGGCGGCCCCGGGGATCGGGCCGAAGTTCAGGCACGACCGATCGCTCTCGGATCGCGACATCGCGGTCCTGCTCGCCTGGTCCGAGGCCGGCGCGCCCGAGGGCGATCCCGCCGACCTGCCCGCGCCGCGGACTTTCCCCGCGGACTGGGCGATCGAGGGGGGCCCCGACCTGGTCCTGGACATCGGGACCGACTTCCAGGTCCCGGCCTCCGGCGGCGACATCTACAGGTGCTTCGTCGTGCCGGTCAACCTGCCCGCGGACCAGTACGTCACCGGCATCGAGTACCAGCCCGGGAATCGAAGCGTCGTCCATCACGTGCTGTCTTATGTGGACGTCGCCGGACAGGCCCGGAAGCGAGACGAGGCCGAGCCCGGGCGCGGCTACACCTGCTTCTCGGGGCCGGGCATCGAGATCGTCGGGGACCTGGGCGGTTGGGCGCCCGGGAACCAGCCCACGCAGCTCGAGGACGGCATCGGCCGCGCCTTGCCGGCGAAGTGCGACGTCGTGATCCAGGTCCACTACCATCCCAGCGGCAAGGTCGAGACCGACCGCACCCGGATCGGCCTCCGGTTCGCCCGCAAGCCGATCCGCCAGGTCCTCCACTGGAACGCCGCGCTGAACACCGACATGAAGGTCCCGGCCGGCGCGTCCAACGCCGAGGTCCAGGCCGCCTGGCCCGTCCCGGTGGACGTCATGGCGCACGCCGTCGTCCCCCACATGCACCTGCTGGGCAAGGACATGCGGATGAGCGTCACGTTCCCAGACGGCAAGACACGGGACCTGATCCGGATCGACCGGTGGGACTTCAACTGGCAGTATTCCTACTACTTCGAGCAGCCCCTCGAGCTCCCGAAGGGCTCCGTCGTCAAGGTCGTGGCCCACTACGACAACTCGGGCGCGAATCCCAGCAACCCGAACAAGGTCCCGCGCGAGGTGACCTGGGGAGAGGCCACCACGGACGAGATGTGCATCGGCTTCATCGCCGTCACGAAGAAGGGCCAGGACCTCACCCGGCCGGGCGAGAAGGACGACCTGAACGACGTCTTCAGGTCCCAGGTCGAGGACTACAGGAAGAAGCGGGCGGAGAGCCCGAAGCGGCGGGGTGCCGGCTGAGTCGCGTCCGGCGGCGAGGCCGCGGGACTCGAGCGACGATCGGCCAGCCGACCGGGAGGCGTGCGGCGGAGCCGAAGCCAGAGGTATCCGGCCAGCGCCAACAGGCCCATGCTGATGAATTGCGATAGGGTCATCCCGAGGAGGAGCGCGTCGTCGTCTCCACGGAGGGACTCGATCGGCCAGCGGGTGGCCGCGTAGAGGAGCATCAGCCAGGCCATGACCTCGCCGTCCCGGCGTCGCCGCGGGAAGAACCAGGTCAGGAAGGCCAGGATCAGGAGGCCGGCGAGCGCCCCGTAGAGCTGCGTCGGGTGGACCGGGTGCGACCAGCGGGCCGCCGCGGCCAGGACCCCCTGGTCGACCTGGGCGATCCAGGCGTGCGAGCCGGCCGGGAAGCGGATGCCCCAGCAGGCCGAGCAGGCGGCGCCGTGGCAGCAGCCGGCGAGGAAGCAGCCGATCCGCCCGAACATCACGCCCACGGCGAGCCCGGGTGCGACCGCGTCGGCCATCGGCAGGAACGGGAAGGGGCGCCGCTTCCAGTAGATGAACGTCCCGACCAGGCCGCCCAGGATGCAGCCGTAGAAGATGTTCCCCCCCTGCCAGCTCCGGACGATGTCCGCCGGGGAGCGGATCCCCTCCGGATGCTGGAGCACGAACAGGAGGCGGGCCCCGATGATCCCGCCGCTGAAGAGCCAGGCCGCCAGCTCGTACACGCTGTCGACCCGGAGCCCCTCGCGCCCGGCTCGCCAGGCCGATATCCAGAGGGCGCCGCCGCATGCCAGCAGGATCATCAGGCTATAGGCATGAAGCCTCAAGCCCAGCCAAGGCAGCTCGAAGAGGATCGGATGCACGAGCCACGCTCCCTCGAAGTCCCCTTCGCCCCCGGCGGTCCCTCGCCGCGCGGATTCCCGCGGCAGGATGCCAGGAACCGGCGGATCCGGCAAGACGAGCCGAGGGGGGACGTCGTTTCAGCCGGGCGCGGGCCGGGACTGGGGCGGGCTGGCCGAGACCGAGGATAGCCCCCCCGTGGGCATGACGGGGACCTCCTCGCCGGCCCTCCGAGCCTTGGTCCGGCGCTCGAAGAAGTCGTCGATGGCCTCGCGGGCGGCGGGGTGAAAGGCCAGGTCGGAACAGACCTCGATGGCCTTCGCTCGCGCGGCGGCCGGGCCGTCGGCGATGTCCAGCCGGATCAGGTCGAGGATCTTCTCCGGCGCCTCGGGGTGGTCCGGGGGCTGTTCCTCCACCTTCGCCGCGGCGAACGTCAGCTCGGGCTCCCAGGCGTCCGCGGCGAGCGGTGCCTCGACGATCGGCTCCGAGTCGAGGGCTTCCACGATGCGCGAGGTCTCGTCCGCCGAGAAGAGGCGATCGACGAGCCCCTGCGACTTGGCCTGCAAGAAGCCGATCGGATTACCGCCCAGCACCAGCAGCAGGGCGTCCCTGGGCGAGAGGATCCGGGGCAGCCGGACGAGCGCCCCCCAGGCCGGGATCAGTCCCAGGTGCACCTCCGGGCTGCCGAGCTGGAGCGGGATGCTGGAGGCCAGGGCGATCCGCTTCCGGCACGCCAGGGCGAGCTCGAGCCCGCCCCCCAGGCAGGTGCCGTGGAGCACCGCGACCGTCGGGATCTTCATCGCCGCCAGCCGATCCAGGACTTCCAGCCCCCGCCTCAGGAAGCTCGCGAGCTCCTCCGGCGTGCTGCACGTGCGGAAAGACCGGAGGTCCGCCCCGGCGCAGAAGCCCCCGTCCTTGGCGGACCGGATCAGGAGCCCACGGATGGCCGGATCGGCCTCGATCTCCGTGATGGCACGGTCCAGGCCCTCCAGCGCCTCGGCATCGAGCACGTTCAGCGAGTGCGCCGGCGAGTTGAACCAGAGCGTCGCCGCGTCGCCCGGAGCTCGCTCGATCTTCCACGGGCCCTGTCTCGTTCCTTCGTTCATGGCCTTCACCTCGGCACCGGGTTATGATCGCGGCAGGGTATCGATCCTCCAACCGCCGGAGCCCTTCACGATGACCGTGGACTCTCGCCGCATCGTCAGCAACCTGCTGGGCCTGGTCGGGGCCATCCTCGGCGGGACCGTCGGATATTACACGTTTCGGTGGATCGTTGGCCAGGGATTCTATGCCCTGATCCTCCCCGGCGCCCTGCTCGGCCTCGGTTGCGGGATGCTGAGCCGTCACCCCTCGACGACCCGCGGCGTCCTCTGCGGGATCGCCGCGTTGGTGCTGGGTGTCCTCGCGGAATGTTCCAGCTTCCGACTCGACGGCCATGACGACGTCTACTACACAGTCACTCATATCTTCAGGGAACCACCCATCACGCTGATCATGCTCGGGCTCGGGGGCTTCTTCGCCTTCTGGCTCGGCAAGGATGCCGGTTTCATCCAATCCGCATTCGGCCGCGGGGCGGGCCGGCCGCGAGACGGCGAGAAGCCCGGGCCGTCGGTCTGACGAGCGAAGCGACGTCGCGGCGACGCGGGCCTTTACCAAATCCGCCTTCCCGCAGGTGGGCTCGTCCGCTACCATCCGCCGGCTCGGGGCGGATGACCGGGCGGGACCTCGCGCGCTTGCTCCGTCGGCCCGCGACCGGGCACGCTTCGCTTCTCTCTGGAGGATCATGGATGACGATCTACGACCTGGCGATGGCGGCCGTGCTGGTGCTGGGGATGATCCGCGGGGCCTGGCGCGGCTTCACCTGGCAGATGGCGAGCATCTGCTCGCTGGTGCTGGGCTACACGGCCGCGCGGACCGCCTCCGGCCAGGTTGCCACCTACCTGCCCGGCGAGCCCGAAGTGCAGCGGGCGCTGGCGATGGCGCTCATCTACATGGCGGTCTCGGGCGGGATCTTCGGCGTCGCCTGGCTGATCCGGGGCACGCTCAAGAGGCTGAAGTTCGAGGCGTACGACCGCCACCTCGGACTGCTCCTGGGGGGCATGGAAGGGGCGGGGGTGGGCCTGCTCGTCACGCTCCTGCTGGTGAGCATGGCCCCGGCCACTCGCACCCCGATCTTCGCGAGCCCGACCGGCCATGTCGTCGGCGCGATCATGAACAACGTGGGGCCCATCCTGCCCCTCGAGGTGCGCAAGGTGCTGGAGCCGGTCTGGGATCGCGTGAGCCGGCCCGCGGGAGACGTGGCGACCGCGAGCCAGGACGACGGCTCGACGGCCGCCGACCCGGCCGTCGCCGCCGTGGCCGCGACCTTCGCCTCGGTGTCGAAGGCGGCCCCCCCGCAGACGGCCGCGCAATCGACCGGCCGCGTCGAGCCCCCAGGGGAGTTCCCCTCGCTCGAACCGATCGAGGAGGCTCCCGCTCCGGCCACGGCAGCGGTCCCGGCGCCCGGCCCGCGTCCGACCTCCGACCAACCCGTGAACATCCGCCAGGCCGCCCGCGACTCGGCCCGCCAGACCTCCTCCGGTCTGAAGGAGATGGCGAGCCAGGCCCGCAAGGAGATCGAGCAGACCGTCGCCGAAACCCTGGACACCAGCCCGGATGGCGACGCGAAGGCCGCCACCCTGAGTGAGCTCGTCGCCAAGGACCGCCAGCGGATCGAGCAGACCGTGCAGAACGTGAAGGGGGCGAAGCAGAAGGTGAACGCCCTGGCGAAGCAGCGGTCCGGCCAGGTCAAGCAGCAGGCCGGGCAGGCCAGGCAGCAGCTCAATCAGGTGATCTCGGACTCGATCGACAAGGGACAGCAGAGGCTCGAGAAGGCCGTCGGCGACGCGATCGACGAACAGCTCCAGCGGCTGGGAGGCCTCGAACCGGCCCCCGCCGTCACGCCGGCACCGGCAAAGGCCCCGCGATGAGCAAGCCGGCCCCCAGGTCGTTGAAGGTGGGCGACCGGCCCATCAACCTGACCCAGGTCCTCAAGCTCGCCAACTGCGTCATGACGGGCGGCGAGGGGAAGGCCCTGATCGCCGAGGGCCGGGTCAAGGTGAACGGAGAGGTGGAGCTCCGCAAGCGCCGGCAGATGAGCGTCGGCGATCTCGTTGAGCTCGAGGACGGCACCTCGATCCGGCTCGATTGAATGATCATCACCGACGCGTCGTGCTCGAGAGGCCGCGCCCGCCGTCGAGGTGCGGTCGGTCAGTCGAGCGCGGCGTCGCCGGCCTTCGCGCAGGCCAGGTCGGCCAGCGAGTGGCAGCCGGTGGGGAGATCGGCCTCCTCGACGAGCATGTCCGGGATGTCATCCTTGATGGCGAACCGGAGCCCGCAGCGGGTACAGACCAGGGCGTCCCCTTCGCGTCGCAACGGGGCCTTGCCGACGGGGCAGACGAGGAGTGCCAGGAGCTCTTCATTGATCATGACGGCGATCCCTCCGAACGCGTGCTCGCGGCGAGCCCGCCGCGTGAGGGACATTATGTCGCGGTCGACCCGGGGGGGAAAGCCGGATCCGGGTTCGCGGCAGGAAGTGGCGGGGGCCTGGCTTGGCCTTTCACGGCGGTCGACGGCCGGTCATAATCCATATCGGTTGAGCCCTCGTCTCGACGAGGAGGATCCGCGCGGGGCGAATGGCCGGGCGGATCTCAGCGTCCCGATTCGTATGGGATTTCATGGCTTACGTCGTTCGATACGGTCGGATGCGGTTCCTCGGCGAGTATGCCGCGGCCGACGGGCATTCCTATCCCCGTGGCCAGCGGGTCGTGGTGCGGAGCGATCGGGGGACGGAGCTGGGCGAGATCCTCTGCACGGCGTCCCCGCGCACCGTGGCGATGCTCGACGGAGCGAGCCGCGGCGAGATCCTCCGGCCGCTCGGCGATCAGGACGCCGTGCACGCGTCGACCGTGGGGGTCGAGCAGGAGAGGGCCTTCTCCGCCTGCCGGGAGCTGGTCGGCAAGCGGCGGCTCCAGATGGAGCTCGTGGACGTCGAGATCCTGTTCGGCCGCGAGCGGATCATCTTCTACTACCTGGCCGAGAAGCGGGTCGACTTCCGCGAGCTGGTGAAGGATCTGGCGCGGGCCCTCCACACCCGCATCGAGATGCGCCAGATCGGCGTCCGGGACGAGGCGAAGCTGCTGGCGGACTACGGCGACTGCGGCAAGCCGGTCTGCTGCAACACCCACCTGACGGCCATGCCGCCGGTCTCCATGAAGATGGCCAAGCTCCAGAAGACGACGCTCGACCCGGCCAAGATCTCGGGCCGTTGCGGCCGACTCAAATGCTGCCTGCGCTACGAGTTCGACACCTATGTGGAGTTCGAGCGAGAGCTCCCGTCGGTGGGCTCCACGGTGGTCACCCCGAAGGGGCGGGGTAAGGTCGTGGCGCAGGAGATCCTGTCGCTCAAGGTGGTCGTCGAATTCGAGGATCGACGCCGGATCATCGTCGGCCGGGATGAGATCCTCAGCATCCTGTCGCCGGGCCGGGGGGGGAACGGCCGCGGGGGCCGCCGGACGGGCCGCGACCCCGACGATCGGGACGCCCGCTCCATCGACGAGCCCGGCGAGGATGACTCCGACGAACGGGACGGCTTTTCGAGCCCCCGAGGAGGGTGACCGGCCTTGGATATTCGCGAGCAGCTCGCGCGGGTGATCGCCACGGACTCGCGCTACACGATCGAGGCCTACGCCTTCGTCCTGGAAGGGCTGAAGCACGCCCGGAGCCGCAAGCTGCGGGCTCGCCGCAGGAAGCAGGAGCGGACGCGCGGGCCGGGACCGAGGAAGAAGCGGCCGGCCGGCGAGGGTTCGGAGCCGAAGTCCGAGAAGGAGTCCGGCCACGTCACGGGACGCGAGCTCTGCCTCGCCGCCCGGCAGGTCGCGCTCCGCTACTACGGCCCGATGGCGGTGACCGTCCTCGATCAATGGGGGGTGCGATCGACGTCCGACATCGGCGAGATCGTCTACAATCTCATCCGGTCGGGCGACCTGGACAAGACCCCGAGCGACAAGCGGTCGGACTTCGACGATGTCTACGACTTCGCCACGGCGCTGAGGCCGAAGATGTCCTTCGACGACCCGGATGAGACCCTCTCATGATCGATGGCACGGAATCCGCGGAGAGGACACGGGCCCGGGCCCGATTCCGGATCGCCCTGGCGATCTTCATCGTCTGGGTCGCGGCGCTGACGGTCACGGCGATGCTCTCCGCCTACCGGCCAGCCCCGCGCCCCACGCCCTGGGCTTCGTCTCCGGACGAACCTGCTGATCCCGGGCACGATCCGAACGGCTCGGAGCCTAGTCCGTAAGGGCGCCTCGCCGTCGCAGTTCGTCCATCACGCCGAGGATCAGCCGAGAGACCTGGTCCGAGGCCGCTTCTCCCGGGCGGGGCGGGGCGACGCCGGCCGTGGGAGGCCCGTAGCCGAGCTCCGCGAGCAGATGCTGGAGCGTCCGGCGGCGATCGGCGATCTCGCGTTCCTGGACCTCGGTCAACGGCTGGCGCGGGCCGCCCATCCGGAAGCCTCGCAGCTCCACGGCCGCCCGGAAGCCGTCCGGGAAGTTGGCCGCGCCGAGCATGACGTCGAAGACCTTCAGGAGCCGGTACTGCCAGGCCATGGCCTCCTCGAAGCGTCCGGCCCGTGCCAGGTCGTAGAGCATCCGCGTGACCTCGGGCAGGACCCCGCTGGTCGCATGCGTGCCGCCGTCGCAACCGACCAGGAGCATCGGGACGAGGACCGCCTCCCAGCCGGTGAGGAAGCTGAAGTCCGGGCGGATCGGCCGCACTTCCTCGATCATCCGCATCATGGCGGAGACGTCGCCCGTCGAGTCCTTGATGCCGACCATCCGGGGGAACTCGGCGAGCCGCTTGATCGTATCCACGTCGATCGGGCTGGCGAACATCGGGATGTTGTAGAGGGTCACGTCGATCGGGCTGTAGCGGGCGATCTCCCGGAAATAGGCGTAGACCGACTCCGAGCCGAGCCGGTAGTAGAAGGGCGACACGATCGCCACCGCGGTCGCGCCGAAGCCCGCGTAGGCCTCGCAGGCCGCGAGCGTCTCTCGCACGTTCGCCTCGGCCGCGCCGGCGAGTACCGGGACCCGGCCGGCCGCCTGGGAGCAGGCGATCGCCACGATCCGCCGGCGTTCCTCGGCCGTGAATCGGACGAACTCTCCCGTCGAGCCGTTGGGATAGAGGCCGTGTACCCCATGGTCGATCAGCCAGTCGATGTAACGCCGCAGCTCCGCCTCGTCGATCTCGCCCCGGTCGTCGAGCGGGACCACGTGGGGCGTGAAGATGCCCCGGATCTTCGCCGTCGTGCTCATCGCGTCCTCGCCCTCTCCCTCGGCATCGATTCTCCAGAGCGGAGTCTATGAGCAACCGCCCGCCTCGGCAAGGCCGACGGCGGCCCCGGGAGGCCCGCGCGCGAGGGACGGGCCCTCGGTGCGGTCAGGTCTTCAGTCGGGCCATGGCGTCGGCACGGGTCTCCACGATCTCCAGGACCTTGGTCAGGTTCATGGTCTGGAAGATCTCGAGGAGGTAGGCGCTGATGCCGAAGAAGACCACCTTGCCCTTGCGGCGATCGATCCGCCGCTTGATGGTCACGAGGAAGCCGATCTCGGAGCTGGCCAGGTAATTGACCTCGCTGAGGTCGATGGCGAACCGCGGGTCCTCGCGGGCCTCGATCAGCTTGTAGAGCCAGTCCCGCTGGGTGGACTGCCAGTCGTAGCTGGCCTCGTCGGTCGGCTCGAAGACGATGATCAGGACCCCGCCGGCCTCGCTCGTGGTGAAGTTCAGCATGCTCTGGGTACTCGCGAGTCGAGCGGCGGATGGGACGGGTTCCGGCGAGCCGGCGTATGCGTGCTCCCGCACGAGACGTCCGCCGGGACGATCGGCTCGCGGCGCGGACGGCGAACCTGGATTCTAACCGGAGCGTGGCCCGACTCAAATCCAAATCACAACCTTTGCGAAATCCGCTCAGCGGGGCTTCCGCAACTGTTGCCGCGCCGCGTCGGCCACCTTCTCCACGGTGAAGCCGAATTCCTTGAGGAGATCCTTGAGGGGCGCGGAGGCTCCGTAGGTCCTCATGCCGATGCTCACGCCGTCGGCGCCCACGTACTTGCTCCAGCCGAAGCTGCTGGCCTGCTCGACGGAGACGCGTGCCGTGACGTCCGGGGGCAGGACGCTATCCCGGTAGGCCGCGTCCTGGTCGTCGAAGAGCTCCCAGCAGGGGAGGCTGACGACCCGGGCCTTGATGCCCTCGGCGGTCAGGGTCTCATAGGCTTCGACGCAGAGCGAGACCTCGCTGCCGGTGCCGATCAGGATGACGTCGGGCTTGCCCCCTTCGGCGTCGGCCAGGACGTAGCCCCCCTTCGCCAGGCCGGAGGCCGGGGCGTACTTCGACCGGTCGAGCGTGGGCAGGTTCTGGCGGCTGAGGATGAACGCCGCGGGCTTGTGCTTCTGGGGGATCACCACGCGCCAGGCCTCGGCCACCTCGTTGGCGTCGCACGGGCGGATCACCAGCAGCCCCGGCGTGGCGCGGAGGGAGGGGAGCTGCTCGATCGGCTGGTGGGTCGGGCCGTCCTCGCCGACCCCGATCGAGTCGTGCGTGAAGACGTAGATCGGCGGCAGCTCCATCAGGGCCGCCAGGCGGATGGGGGTCTTGCCGTAGTCGCTGAAGATCAGGAAGCCGGAGCCGAACGGGCGGACCTTCACGGTCGCCATGCCGTTGAGGATGGCCCCCATCGCGTGCTCGCGGATGCCGAAGTGCAGGTTCCGGCCGCCGTAGCTGTCGGCCTCGAAGCTGGCCGTCCCCTTGATGAGCGTCTTGGTCGACGGGGCCAGGTCCGCGGCGCCGCCGATCAACCACGGCAGGTTCTTGGCGACGGCGTTGAGGACCTCGCCGGAGGTGTTCCGCGAGGCGTTCCCCTTGGGGTCCGCCGGGTAGGTGGGGATGTCCCTGTCCCAGCCGTCGGGGAGCTCGCGGTGCTGGATCCGGCTCAGCTCGTCGGCGAGCGCGGGGAACTTCGCCCGGTAGCCTTCGAGCTTCTTGAACCAGGCGTCGCGGAGCTCCTTGCCGCGGCGGCCGATCTTCTTCTGGAACTGCTCGTAGACGCCGTCGGGGACGAGGAACTTCGCGTCCTCGGGCCATCCGTAGAATTTCTTGGTGAGGCGGATCTCCTCCTCGCCGAGCGGCTCGCCGTGGGCCCCCGCGGTGTCCTGCTTGTTGGGTGCGCCCCAGGCGATGTGGCTGTCGACGATGATCAGCGTCGGCCGGTCCGTCGTCTCCAGGAACGTCCGGTACGCCCTCTCGAGGAGCTCCAGGTCATTGGCGTCGCCGACGCGGACGACGTTCCAGTGATAGGCCATGAACCGCTCGGCCACGTCGTCGGTGAAGGCCAGCTCGGTCGAGCCCTCGATCGTGATCCGATTGTTGTCGTAGATCCAGCAGAGGTTGGAGAGCCGGAGGTGGCCTGCGATCGACGCGGCCTCGTGCGAGATGCCCTCCATCATGTCGCCGTCGCTGCAGAGGGCGTAGACGTTGAAGTCGATGATGTCCTCGAAGCCCGGCTGGTTGTAGCGACTCGCCAGCCAGCGCTCGGCGATGGCCATGCCCACGGAGTTGGCCACGCCCTGGCCGAGCGGGCCCGTGGTCGTCTCGACCCCGGAGGTCAGCCGGTACTCCGGATGGCCCGGGCACTTGCTGTGGAGCTGGCGGAACTTCTTGATGTCGTCGAGCGAGACCGACGGCGAGCCGAGCACCTCGTACTCCTCGTTGACCGACTTCACGCCGGCCAGGTGGAGCAGCGAGTAGAGGAGCATCGACGCGTGCCCGCACGAGAGCACGAAGCGGTCGCGGTTGGGCCAGACGGGGTCGCCCGGGTCGTAGCGCAGGTGGTCCTGCCAGAGGCAATAGGCCACCGGGGCGAGCGCCATGGGCGTGCCCGGATGGCCGGAATTGGCCGCCTGCACCGCGTCCATGGCCAGCGTCCGGATCGTGTTGATCGCCAGCGCGTCGAGCGGGTCCTTGGCGGAGGTCACCGGCTGCATCGTGTTCCGTTCCGAGCTCATGCGTCGATCCACTCCAGGCAAGCTTCATGCGGAGCCGCGGACCGTTGCGAAACCAGGCCCTCGCGACCCCGCTCATCCTTCCCTTCGACTCTTTTCCAGTGACCCTGTTATAACGTCCCCCGAACGGCGACCGCTACGGCCGACCGGCGAAAGGTCCCCGTCGAATTCTCCAGGAGCTCTCACCATGATCGACCGACGACGCGGTTTCCTCGCCCTCGTCATGCTGACCTGTTCAACCCTCTCCGCCTTCGCGCCGGCGCGGGCCGACGAGCCGATTCGTCTCCGGATCCTGAGCTACAACATCCGCCACGGCGAGGGCATGGACAGCAAGGTGGATCTCGAGCGGATCGCCGGGGTGATCCGGGCGCTGGAGCCCGACCTCGTCGCCCTGCAGGAGGTCGATCGCGGATGCAAGCGGACGAACGGGCTGGACGAGCCGGCGGAGCTCGGCCGGCTGACCGGGATGAAGCCACTCTTCGCGAGGAACATCCCCTATCAGGGGGGCGAGTACGGCAACGCCGTGCTCACGCGGCTGCCGGTGACGGCCTGGCGGAACGAGCGTCATCCGTCCCGCCACGTCGGCGAGCAGCGCGGGTTCCTGGTCGTCGACGTGACCGCGCCCGACGCCCGCAAGACGCCCTTCCGGTTCATGGCCACCCACATCGACTCTCGGCCCGACGACGCCGAGCGGATGGACTCGGTCAAGGCCATCGAGAAGGTCGCCCGCGAGCGTCCCGACCTGCCGGCGATCCTGGCCGGCGACCTGAACTCGAAGCCCGACAGCCGCGTCCTCGCCGCCTTCACCGAGAACTGGACGCGAACCGATTCCTCCCCGCTGCTCACCTTCCCCGCCGACAGGCCCGACCGCCAGATCGATTACGTCCTGGTGCGCCCGGCCGGCCGCTGGAAGGTCCTCGAAACCCGGGTGATCGCCGAGCCGACGGCCTCCGATCATCGCCCGCTGCTCAGCGTGCTGGAGCTGGCGGGCCACTGATCCCTGCGCGGCCCCTCAGGCGCTCCAGGTCGAGTCCGGTGCAGAGCATGAATGCGGCCGGGACCGGAGAGAGATTCCTATCGCTGTGACGTACGACCAGGGAAGAGCTCCTCTTGTGGTGCTTCGACTGGCGATTAGAATCCTCGGCGAGCTTGACCATGCCGGCGCCAGTGATCCGCAAGGAGGCTCCATTGATCTCCACTCGACGTCAGATGCTTGCAGCCGTCGCGGCTGCGCTCGCCATGGTCCCCACCGGAGCCGCCGCTGGGCCGCTCCTTCGAGGTCCGAGACTTCCTGTTCGTGCGGCAGACTTGAAAGTCTATTTCTACCGCGGCGGCCATGTCGTCCGAGCAAGACGATTGGAGCCCGGCTCGAGAACCGCGATCGCGATCGATGCCTCTCTGTCTCATCGCGGCTGGATGCCGAGTCTCATCAGCTACGCTCCGACGATACTGATCCGGGACGGCGACGATCGCTTTGAGATCAACGTGGGCGGAGGTCTCCTCGTTGTCAACGACTACACGGGCCGACGTCCCTGGCAGAGCGTCCGGAGGCTAGGCAAGGACGAGGAGCGATCACTCCTCGAGAGCCTCGAGGACGAGTCCGGAACATCCATCACAGTTCCCTGATCCCATCTCACCAGCGGCCCTCACGCCACCGCCGGCGTCGCCGGGTCGTCCTCGGACATGAGCAGGGCGATCGGCCGCGTGGCGGGCGTCCGCTCGAGGATGATCTTGAAGATCACGGTCAGCGGCACGGCCAGCACGAGGCCGACGAACCCCCAGATCAGGCTCCAGAAGGCCAGGCCGATGAGGACGACCAGGGGGTTGAGCCCCAGCGCCCTACCGGTCATGGACGGCTCGATCAGGTTCGAGGTCACGCCGTGGATCGTCAGCAGGATGGCCGCGAAGCAGAGCGGCGGCCAGAGGCTGTGGTACTCGAGGACCGCCAGCGTGATCGGCGGGACGATCGCGACGAGCGCCCCGACGTAGGGGAGGAAGTTGCCGAAGAAGGTGATCGTCCCCCAGGTCACGGCGCCGGTGATCCCGAAGGCCCAGCAGGCGATCGCCGCCGGGATCGCGACCATCAGGCTGGCCTTCACCTTGACGACCAGGTACTCGGAGATGGCGCGGTTGATCGACTCGATCATCGCCGTCAGGCCCCGCGCGCGGTCGGCCGGGAAGCTCGCCCGGATCCGTGCCGGGAATCGCGAGGCCGATTGCAGCAGGAAGATCAGGTAGAAGGCGATGACCAGCGATTCCAACAACACGTTCACGAAGGCGCTGGCCGCGCCGCGGACGATCCGCTGCGAGAGCTCCGCCGTGAGCGAGCTCTCGTCGTCGCCGGCCGTCTCGCCGGCCCTCGGCCGGTGCAGGACCGGGAGCCACGACTTGGTGAGGTCCCGGACCTTCTCCTCGATCTCCCCCTCGCGCTGGACGTAGCGGGGCAGGTTGTGGCTGATCAGCCCGACGTCGCGATAGACGAGCCGGGCCAGGCCCTGGAGGCCGATCGTCAGGCCGACCACGATGATGAGGAAGGCCAGCATCGGCCGCACGTGCCGTCGCAGCCCGTTGTAAGCCGGCAGGAACAGGTAGCAGAGCAGGATCGCGATCAGGAGGGGCCGGAGGATGGGCTCCAGCCGCTCCAGGAGATAGAGGCTCGTCGCCACGATGACCAGGACCGCGGCCAGCGATCGCAGGCTCCCCAGGTCCCGGGCACGCTGGAGCAGCGGGCCCGCCGCCTTCCCCGCGGGGCCGGCGTTCGTCGCGAATTCCGGATCCCGATCCGCGGGGTCGCGAGAGAACGGCGAAGGTCCTTCCGTCATCGTCGGGGACCCCCCGTCAATGGAATCCGCGACGACGCTTCTCGCTGTAGCGCTGGAGGGAGTCCTCGATGATCGGCATCGCCCGCTCCGAGGGCTGGATCTCCTCGACCTCGACCGACTTCCCCTCCAGGAGCTTGTAATCCTGGAAGAAGCGCCGGAGCATCATCAGCCGGTGCGGGGGCAACTGCGAGGCCTCGCGGAAGCTATTGAATTCCGGGTCGTGCACCGCGACCGCCAGGATCTTGTGGTCGTGCTTGCCGCCGTCCACCATCGTCATCAGCCCGATCGTCCGGGCCGTGACCATCGTGAGCGGGGCCAGGGGCTCCTGGCAGAGGACCAGGACGTCGAGCGGGTCGTCATCCTCCGCGTAGGTCTGGGGGATGAAGCCATAGTTGGCGGGATAATAGACGGCCGAGTAGAGCATCCGATCCAGCCGCAACAATCCCGTGCGCTTGTCGAGCTCGTACTTGATGCTGGATCCCATCGGGATCTCGACGATGGCGTCGAACTCCTTGGGCAGGCGCTCGCCCGGGGTCACATCGTGCCAGGGGTGGATCATGGGCGGTCCAGTCGGGGGGACGAGCCCATCGTTGGTGGGCTCGACCGAGGGTGCGGAAGAGTAGCGACTTCGCGATGACGCTATCAGGATAGCAGATTCCGGGGATCGCGGGAAACGTGGACGGGGGGCCCACGGAGATTGGACAACAGTCCGAAGCGGGCGGTCGATACGACCGCTACGCGCACGCCGATTTCGGGGGGTTTTTCGTTCACAGAAGGATGAACGGCGACTAGACTTATCGACGTCGAGCGCGATCCTGGGGCGATGCACCGTCGAATCCACACCGATGAGGTCTCCCGTGAGCCGAGTTCGCCCCTTCTTCCCCATTGGGCGGGGAGTTGTTGACGCGTCGCATCACGCTCGTCGGCAACGTCCCCAGCGACCCTCGTTCGATGCCCTCGAGACGCGGCAATTGCTCGCGACGACCGCGTCGATCCTGGACACGCTCATCGCCCAGCCGAGCATCGGGGCCACCCCGCTGGCGGCCAACCTCACGCCCACGGGCCTTTCCGCGGCCCAGGTCCGGAACGCCTACGGGTTGAACCAGGTGACGTTCCTGAACGGGACGGTGGTCGGGGACGGTGCCGGGCAGACGATCGCGATCGTCTCGGCCTACGACCATCCCACCATCGGCTCGGACCTCAAGGCGTTCGACCGGATCATGGGCCTGCCGGACCCGCCCTCGTTCGTCAAGTATTATCAGAAGGCCACCAAGGTGGATGCCGGCTGGGCGACCGAGACCGCGCTCGACGTGGAATGGGCCCACGCGATGGCGCCGGCGGCGAACCTCGTCCTGGTCGAGGCGAAGTCCGCCACCTTGAAGGACCTGTTCAACGCCGTGAACTTCGCGCGGTCGCTGAGCGGGGTCTCGGTGGTCTCGATGAGCTGGGGGACGGGAGAATTCGCCGGCGAGACCGGGTATGACTCGCTCTTCACGACTCCCGTCGGCCACATCGGCGGGGCGGGGCTGGCCGGGGGCGTGGCGTTCGTGGCCGCGTCGGGCGACGACGGGGCCTGGGGCGGCGTTTCCTATCCCTCCACGTCCCCGAACGTCCTGTCGGTGGGGGGGACGTCGATCTATCTCGGTGCCGACGGGAGCTACGCGAGCGAGACCGGCTGGAGGTGGAGCACCGGGGGCTACAGCACGTACGAGGCCGCGCCGGCCTATCAGACGTCGACGCTCGTCGCCGCCAACCTCTCGTACGGCGTGCGCGCCACGCCGGACGTCGCGGCGATCGGCGATCCGGCCTCGGGTGTGTCCGTGTACAGCTCCGTTCGCTACCAGGGGAACAGCGGCTGGTTCGCGGTGGGCGGCACGAGTGCCGCGGCCCCGATATGGGCCGGCCTGATCGCCGTCGCCGACCAGGGCCTGGCCCTCTCCGGGAAGGGCTCGATGGGGAACGTCGCGGCGGCGGTCTACTCGCTCCCCACCTCCGCCTTCAACGCGGTGGTCAACGGCTTCAACGGCTACTACGCCTCCTCGGGCTACGACCTGGTGACCGGGCTCGGGACGCCCGTGGCGCCAAGGCTCATCGCCGACCTGGTGGCCTCGCCGGGCGGCTACGCCGGCTCCACGTCGACCTTTCGTGCCTCCCCGAACCTCCGGTTCCGGGCCGCCCAGCTCCATCTCGAGATCGGGCTCGGCCTCGGCGGGGGCGACTCGACGACGGGGATCGCCGCGGCCCCCGTGGCCTCGCTCACGGAGCCGGTCTCAACGGTCATCGCGCCTAATACCCTCGTGATCGTGATCCCCGTCGGATCCGGCCGCTACGTCCTGATCGTCCAGCAGGTCGAGGACCTCCCCGTGCCGTCCTCGACCGCGGTCCATCACCTGGACACTTCGCCGACGACCGCGATCGACGAGGCGAATCCCGGATTCACCAACCTGATCCGGGTGGGGCAGGCGGCCCCGACCGACTCGCTGAGCGCGCTGCGAAAGGCGAGATTCGGGGACGAACCCGACGTCAAGTCGCTGATCGACCTGGTCCCGCCGCCCCTGATCGTCCCGGACGCACCGGTCGTGCCCGCCCCGGCCGACGCGCCGATCCTCGCCGGGACTCTCGCGCCGGTCCATCTCGTCGACCGCGGATTGAGCACGATCGGGACGACGCCCTTCGCTCCGGCGGCCGACGAGGCGAGGGGGGCCGGGGCCAAATCGGTCGAGCCGTCCGCGGCGAACCTCCGGCTCTCGACCGAGGATGGCGAGTCGGCCGCGGCCTCCGCACCCCGGCTCGCCGGCGCCCTCGCCATGGCCGGCTCCGCCGGCTGGCTCGCCTGGAAGGGCGCTCGCCGCAACGCATGGTCGACGACCGGGGATTCCTCGGACCGCTTGTATCGTCCCCGGGTCCGGAGGATGCGGCAGCCGATCGGCTGACCGTCGGGGCATCGATCCGCGTGCCCTCGGGACCGAATCGGGCCTGAACGGAAGAGCGTCATTGGAACGTGTCGTCCCCCTCGCGATAATGGCCCGCGTCCCTGGCGTTCGGGATTGCCGAGGACGAATCGAGCCGTCGAATGATGGGGAGACCGGATGAGCGGCCAGATCGTTCCCGTGCTATGGTGCCAGGTCGCGGGCGCGGGTTCCGGGGGACCAACGGCGCCCGCCGCCGCGGGCAATCCTGCCTCGATGGCGCTGCTGGCATTCCGTCGATGGTCCACGGGGCTGACCCTGGGCTCGCCCGATCCCGCGCCGGGGATGGACGGGCTGAACGTGCTGCTGGTCGCCCTGGCCGCCCTCTTCCTGACAGCGATCGTCTTCCAGGGCGTGGGGCGGGCGTTCGTGCAGCTCCTGGACGTCCGAGGTCACCTGGGGCTCGTCCGCGCGGCGAGCCGCCGGGTGTGGGGGGCGAGCTGGATCGTCGCCGCCATGATCGCGTTCACGGTCTTCTCGTGGACCGGGGGGCTGACGGTCGGATATCTCTCGGATCGGGCGGATCGGTGGAAGAATGACATGGCCCTGATCTCCCGGACGCGATCGCCGGCCGAGATGGCCGTGGAGCAGGGGAGCCTGGCCGCGATGACGCCGTTGCGCGACGTCGCGGGGCTGGGCGACAACCTGCCGCTGCTGGCCCTGTCCGCCTACATGGTCCTCCGGGCGGCCTCGGGGCTGGCCTCCCCGGCGCTCCGGCGGGCGAAGGCGGGGGAGCCACGGGGCAGCAGGCCGCACGACGGATCCGGATGGGCGACGCTCGTCTGGGGCTGCGGCTCCCTGTATGCGCTCTACCGGATCGTCTCGAAGGCGTCGGGTACGGACCTGCCGCTGGGCGGCTGCCTGATGATCGAGGCCGTCCTGATCCCGCTCATCATGCTCATCTGCGACGGCTTCCTCCTCGCCTGGCTGCTCACCGAGCTGCGCGACGCCGACCTCCCCGGCGTGAACGCCGGGGATTCGCATTTCCGCCCCTTCGTCGCGATGGAGCTCTTGCCGGCGTCGGCGATCGGCTGCCTGGCGGCGCTCCCGGCCCGGTACGCGGGCACCCTCGTCTTCCTCGCCCTCCAGCATCTCCCCCGGTCCTTCGGCGGCGTCCAGGGGGGCCGCACCATCCGCTGGCTGCTGGGCTGGGGGATGATCGAGATGCAGGGGGCATCCCTCCTGCTGGTGGGCCTTGTCGGCGTCGCGGCCTGGAGTCGCGGCGCGGTGGCGGACCTCGTCCACGGCGGGGCCAGGCTGCTCCGCGAGGAAGGAGGCCACCTGGTCGCGACCCTGGCCCTGGCCGCGGCCGCGATGGGCCTGACGGCCGGCCTGCCCTATGCCATCCTCCTCTTCCTCCCCCCCGCCGGCTGGGTCCTCCCCGCCGCCGACAGCTACTCGCATTACGCGACGCTCCCGGTTGGCCTCTGGACCCTCTCCGCGCTCATCGAGCTGGCCCGCCGGACGCTGCCGGTCGCCCGGGAAATGCCCGAGGAGCCGGGCTCCGATCCCGCCGAGGGACCGGGAGAAGGTCGTGAATCCGGCGTCGATATCGAACAGCCCGGGCTTGCCGCGACCGGGGCGTGAGGGATGCCCGACCCGGGACCAGGTCCGGGGATCCGACGTCGCTTTTTCGAGACGGAACGGGTCCTCCATTCGCGGCCAGGGGCCCGCTGGTCCGCTTGACAGATCGGCGAAAGCGGCGTTGTAATGAGACCGGGTGATCGGCGACGGACCTCTGCGGGATGCCGGTCCCCCACCGTCTGATCTGGCTTCCAGACCATCACGTCCGCTCGACGGACTTAAGACCCGTTGAAGGCATTCGTTCCCTTGACCCCGCGGGATGCACCCACCGCGATCCCCGAGGTAGTTGACAATTCGGCGAAGCCCTCACGCAGCATGAGGACGTGACTGCCGTGCGCGCGGGCCGTGCCGCCACGCGTGCCACGCCCGACCGCGGACGCATCGCGGTCCCGCCACGAACCGGAACAGAGATCGAGCCGTCTTCAGGAGGGATTCCAATGTCCACAGGATCGGATCTGATCTCGCTCATCGCGAGCCGCCAGAACCTCGACGACTACCAGAAGAAGCACTGGACCGGCACCATGGCCCAGTACCTGGAGATCGTCCGCAGCGATCCGAACGTGACGCGGACCGCGTACCAGCGGCTCTACGACATGATCATCAGCAAGGGGACCGAGGAGATCGTCGTCAACAAGGAGAAGCTGGCCCGCTATCGCTTCTTCGAGGATCCGGACAACAACGGCGACGACGCGATCTTCGGCCTCGAGCGGACGATGATGAGCCTGGTCAACGTGCTCAAGAGCGCGGCCCACGGCTACGGCACGGAGCGCCGCGTGCTGCTCCTGCACGGGCCGGTCGGCTCCTCAAAGAGCACCCTGGCGCGGCTCCTCAAGAAGGGGCTGGAGCGGTACTCCCGCACCGACGAGGGCCGGCTCTTCACCTACTCCTGGAAGGAGACCGGCCCCGATGGCGAGGAGCTCCTGACCGAGTGCCCGATGCACGAGGATCCGCTCCACCTGATCCCCCACGAGGACCGCCCCGAGATCATCCGCCTGCTCGCGGAGGGCGCCCCGTCGCATCCCTACGACCTGTCCATCGAGGGGGACCTCTGCCCCTTCTGCCGCCAGATGTTCAACGAGCGGATGGCCCGCTACGGCGGCGAATGGGCGCGGGTCGTCGAGGACGTGCAGGTGCAGCGGCTGATCCTCTCGGAGCAGGACCGCGTCGGCATCGGCACCTTCCAGCCCAAGGATGAGAAGAACCAGGACGCCACCGAGCTGACCGGCGACATCAACTATCGCAAGATCGCCGAGTACGGCACCGAGAGCGACCCCCGGGCCTTCAACTTCGACGGCGAGTTCAACATCGCCAACCGCGGCATCATCGAGTTCATCGAGGTCCTCAAGCTCGACGTGGCCTTCCTCTACGACTTGCTGGGGGCCAGCCAGGAACACAAGATCAAGCCCAAGAAGTTCGCCCAGACCGACATCGACGAGGTGATCGTCGGCCACACCAACGAGCCGGAGTACAAGAAGCTCCAGTCCAATGAGTTCA
This sequence comes from Aquisphaera insulae, assembly GCF_011064615.1. Lineage (GTDB taxonomy): Bacteria > Planctomycetota > Planctomycetia > Isosphaerales > Isosphaeraceae > Aquisphaera > Aquisphaera insulae. Next base: position 34,362 of record NZ_JAALJH010000065.1, read on the forward strand.
TGGAGGCCCTCCGCGACCGGACCGTGAAGATCGACGTCCCCTACGTCACCCGGCTCGCCGACGAGGTCCGGATCTACGAGAAGGACTACAACGACCGCAAGGTCCGGGGCAAGCGGCTGGCCCCCCACACCCTGGAGGTCGCCGCCATGTGGGCCATCCTCACCCGGCTCGAGGAGCCCAAGAACGCCGGGCTGACCCTGATGCAGAAGCTCAAGCTCTACAACGGCAAGACTCTGCCGGGGTTCACCGAGGACAACATCAAGGAGCTCCGCGAGGAGGCCGAGCGCGAGGGGATGCTCGGGATCAGCCCCCGATACGTCCAGGACAAGATCTCCAACGCCCTGGTCGCCCACCCGACCGAACGCTCGATCAACCCGTTCATGGTCCTCAATGAGCTCGAGACCGGCCTCAAGCATCACTCGCTGATCAACAGCGACGAGACCCGCAAGCACTACCGCCATCTCCTCTCGCTGGTGAAGGAGGAGTACGAGGACATCGTCAAGAACGAGGTCCAGCGGGCCATCGCCGCCGACGAGGACGCGCTCACCCGCCTCTGCGGCAACTACATCGACAACGTGAAGGCCTACACCCAGCGGGAGAAGGTCAAGAACAAGTACACGGGCCAGACCGAGGAGCCCGACGAGCGGCTGATGCGATCGATCGAGGAGAAGATCGACATCCCGGAGAGCCGCAAGGACGACTTCCGCCGCGAGATCATGAACTACATCGGCGCCCTCGCCCTCGACGGCAAGAGGTTCGACTATCGGACCAACGAGCGGCTCCAGAAGGCCCTGGAGCTGAAGCTCTTCCAGGATCAGAAGGACACCATCAAGCTGACCAGCCTGGTCTCCAGCGTGGTCGACAAGGACACCCAGGAGAAGATCGACATCGTCAAGGCCCGGCTGATCCGAAACTACGGCTACGACGAGGATTCGGCCACCGACGTCCTCAATTATGTGGCCAGCATCTTCGCCCGCGGCGACGTCAAGCGCGGGAGCCATTGATCGAATCGAGTCGCCCAACGAGCACGCAACGATAGCCCGCAAGATAGGCAAGGAGTTGCAATTCTTGCCGATTCTGCGGGCGCTGCATGCGGGCCACGCGGCAAAATGCTCCTTGAATCCGGTCTGTACGAAGGTCTAGAATTTGCAGTACCCTTGATGGCGAGATCATCCACGGGCCGGTCGCGGATCGACGAAACGTTCTCGCCTCTCGAGTCACCCATCAAGCCCAAGCCGAGGCGCTGACAGGATCGCGGCCGGCCCGAACCATACTGTTCTTTTCCATCTAGGCTGAGGGCGGATCGTCCCTTCCGGCCGGCCGGGGCGGTGCTGCGCGAAGTCCCCGCGATCGGCCGCGGGAATCGTTCGCGGGGCGTCGCCTCCTCAGCCTACACCGGCCGTCCGACGACGGAAGTGCGATCCTGCCTCCTGGGCCGCCGTGTCGGATCCTTCGGCAGCACGGTTGCGGCACGAGGCCCTCGCGAATCAAACGGATAGGGACGGGGGGAAGAGCGGTGCGGAAAATCGATCGCGATGCCAATCGCTTCAAGCAGATCGTGCGCGGCAAGATCAAATCCGACCTGCGAAAGTACATCACGCATGGGGAGATGATCGGCAAGTCGGGGGGCGAGTTCGTCTCGATCCCGCTGCCGCAGATCGAGCTGCCGGAGTTCCGCTACGGCTCCAAGAACCGGGGCGGCGTCGGCCAGGGGCCGGGTGACGTGGGCACGCCGATCGGGCGTTCCGGCGACGGCGAGCCGGGGCAGGGGGCCGGCGAGGCGCCCGGCCAGCACATCCTCGAGGTCGAGCTGACGATGGACGACCTCGCCCAGATTCTGGGGGAGGAGCTGGCGCTCCCTCGGATCGAGCCGAAGGGCCGCGCCAACATCATCGAGGAGAAGGACAAGTACACGGGCATCCGCCAGACCGGCCCGGAGAGCCTCCGCCACTTCAAGCGGACCTACAAGAAGGCCCTCAAGCGGCAGATCGCCTCGAACACCTACGATCCCCGCGATCCGCTGGTCATCCCGATCCGGGAGGACAAGCTCTACCGGTCGTGGAACCCGATCTCGATGCCCCAGTTCAACGCCGTGGTGCTCTACCTGATGGACGTCTCCGGCTCGATGACGGACGACCAGAAGGAGATCGTCCGGACCGAGGCCTTCTGGATCGACGCCTGGCTGAAGAGCCAGTACGACGGCGTGACCACCCGCTACATCATCCACGACGCCGTCGCCCGCGAGGTGGACGAGCACACCTTCTATCACACTCGCGAGAGCGGCGGGACGCGGATCAGCTCCGCCTATGCGCTGGCCAACAAGATCATCGAGGAGAGCCATTCGCCGCTGGACTGGAACATCTACATCCTCCACTTCTCCGACGGCGACAACTGGGGCGAGGACAACCGCCAGTGCATCGGCCTGCTCCGCGACCAGCTCCTGCCCCGCTGCAACCTCTTCTGCTACGGCCAGGTGGAGAGCCCCTACGGCTCCGGCGAGTTCTATCGCGAGCTCGAGGAGGCCTTCGACGAGGCCCCGAACCTGGCCCTCTCGGAGATCCGCAACAAGGAAGGAATCTACGACTCGATCAAGGAATTCCTGGGGCGGGGGCGCTAGGCCCGGCCTCGCGAGGAGGATCGCCATGGCGACCGTCACCACACCCGAACGTGCATCCGTGATCGAGCGACAAGATCCCGTCACGTTCGACGACATCGGCTGGGAGGGGTATGACGCCCTGCTGAAGCTCCGGGCCGGACGCAGGTATCCCAGGATGGTCTACCTGGACGGGAGCGTGTCTCTCATGTCCCCCGCCACGCCCCATGAGTCCCTCAACGATCTTCTCCGCGAGATCATCCGGTCGGTCCTGGTGGCGCGGAAGATCCCCTTCCGCTCGTTCGGGCAGACGACGTTCCGACGCAAGCGGGACGAAGCCGGCGTGGAAGGCGATCAGTCCTACTACATCACGAATCTGGATCGGATCCGTCGCAAGAAAACGGTCAACCTGCTCAAGGACCCTCCCCCCGACCTGGCGGTGGAGGTCGTCCACACCCACGGCGCGGACCGATCTCTGGAGGTCTATCGAAGGCTGGCCGTTCCCGAAGTCTGGGTCTGCGGCGCCGAGGAACTCGTTTTCCTGGTCCTGGGCGGCGACGGCCAGTACGGGAGCCGGGCCGTGAGTTCGGTGATTCCGGGCATCTCGGCCTCGGAGGTCCATTCCTGGCTGATGCAGTACGACGACGAGGATGAGGCGCGATGGACGAGCGACGTCCGCCAATGGGCGGCCGAGGTCGTCGGCCCTCGTGATCGGGCGGGCGAGGGGTCCTGATCTGCCAGGCGAGCGGAATGCTCCGACCGACGAGGAGAACAAACGAATGGCGACCGTCACCACCCCTGAAGCCAACCTCGCGAGCACGGCCGCGAAATCGACCCGCCCGCCGAGCGATCAACTCGTCACGATGCGGGGCATCGACTGGCAGGGGTATTCGGCGATCCTCGAACTGAAAGGTGAGCGACGGTCCCCTCGGGTGGTCTTCCTCGATGGCGACGTGTCGTTCATGTCCCCCTCCCCGACACGCGAGTTCCTTAACAATCGCCTCCACGACCTCATCCGGGCCGTCCTGGAAGGGCTTGAAATCCCCCATCTGCCCCTCGGGTCCACAACCTTCCGTCAGGAACAGGAGCAAGGTGGAGTCGAAGCCGACCAGTCCTATTATCTGGCGAACCGGCGTTACGTGCGCGGTAAGAAGAAGATCGATCTGAGCATCGATCCGCCGCCGGATCTGGCCGTTGAAGTGGTCGTCACTCACCGGGCGAAACGCGCCCTCGAGGTGTATCGTCGGCTCGGAGTGCCCGAGGTCTGGATCTGCACCGAGGAGGAACTCGTCTTCCTCATCCGGGGCCAGGATGGGGTACTCGCCCCTTCGACGTCAAGCACCGCGATGCCTTGCATCACCGCGACCGAGGTCCACTCCTGGCTCAGGAAGGAAGATGATGACGACGAAGGGGCGTGGGGCGAGATCTCCGACGATGGATCGCCGAGGTCGTTGCACCTCGACGCCGTGACAGGGCGGGATGAGCGGAAGAACCCAGCGAGGCGAGGATAATCTCGACGAACGTGGAGGGCAAACATGGCGACCGTCACGACGCCCGAACGCGAGGCCGGGACCGAAACGGATCAGTGCATCATCCTGGACCGTGTCGACTGGCCCGACTATGAGGCGATGCTTCGGATGCGGGGCGAACGAAGCTCACCCAGGATCGTCTATCTCGACGGGAGGCTGTCGCTGGTGTCTCCCTCTTATCGTCACGAGAGCCTCAAGATCCACCTGGAGTATTTCGTCGCGGCCGCCCTGAGCGGGCTCGGTATCGAATTCGAGCCTGCGGGATCGACCACCTACCGTCGAGAGCAGAAGAAAGGGGGAGCCGAGGGCGATACGTCGTACTACATCGCCCATCGAGATGTCGTCCTGGAGAAGGAGACCATCGACCTGAGCGTCGATCCGCCGCCCGACCTGGTCGTCGAGGTCGTTGTGTCGCACGACGCCGAGGATTCGATCGAGGTGTACCGCCGATTCGGTGTCCCCGAGGTGTGGATCTTTACTCGACGAGAGCTCCTCGTCCTTATCCTGCAACCGGACGGGTCATACGCCCGGGGCGACGTGAGCATTGCTATCCCAGGGATCACCGCGGCCGAGGTCCATTCCTGGATCATTCGGAGGAAAGGCCGGGACATCATCGCCTGGATGGACGACATCCGCCGCTGGTCCGCGGAGGTCGTCGCTCCCCGCAGCCGCGGCGGCGCGACCTGAACGGCGCAGCCCTCACACCAGCCCGCGAACCCGACCGATCCCGAGACCAAGAGGCCCGACCCATGTCGATCGTGAATGCCCACAACCTGCCGGCCGACCTGCGGGCCATCCAGCTCGAGACCGAGGAGCACGCCCGGAGCTACGGGCTCGACTTCTACGACTGCATCTACGAGGTCCTCGACTACGACGAGATCTCCGAGATCGCCGCGCTCGGCGGGTTCCCCACGCGGTATCCGCACTGGCGATTCGGCATGGAGTACCAGCAGCTCTCCAAGGGCTACCGGTACGGGCTCCAGAAGATCTACGAGATGGTCATCAACAATGACCCCTGCTACGCCTACCTGCTGCGGTGCAACCAGCTCGTCGACCAGAAGCTCGTCATGGCCCACGTTTGCGGGCATAACGACTTCTTCAAGAACAACATCTGGTTCAGCCAGACGAACCGCAAGATGATGGACGAGACCGCCAACCACGGCAGCCGGATCCGGTCCTACATGGAGCGGTTCGGCGAGGACGTCGTCGAGAACTTCATCGATAGCTGCCTGTCGCTCGAGAACCTGATCGACATCTATTCTCCCCACATCAAGCGGCGGGACGCCATTAGCCGCTACGACTTCGCGCCCGACGACGGCGAGGAGGACCGCTCGGGCAAGTTCCAGAGCAAGGGCTACATGGACGCCTTCATCAACCCGCCGGAGATCCTCAAGGCCGAGGCGCTCAGGCGGGAGGCGGAGAAGGAGAAGCAGAAGCCCATGTCGTTCCCGGAGCAGCCGGAGCGTGACGTCCTGCTCTTCCTGCTCGAGCACGCCCCGCTCAAGGCCTGGCAGTATGACGTGCTGGCGATCGTCCGCGAGGAGGCGTATTACTTCGCCCCCCAGGGCCAGACCAAGATCATGAACGAGGGCTGGGCCTCGTTCTGGCACTCCACGATCATGACCCAGAAGATCCTCCACCCCTCGGAGCTCCTCGACTACGCCGATCACCACTCCGGCACCATGGCCACCCAGCCGGGGCGGCTGAACCCTTACAAGCTCGGCATCGAGCTGCTCCGCGACATCGAGGAGCGGTGGAACAAGGGCCAGTTCGGCCCCGAGTGGGAGGAATGCGACGACTACCAGGAGAAGCAGCGGTGGGATAAGAAGCTCGGCCTGGGCCGCCAGAAGATCTTCGAGGTCCGGCGGATCCACAACGACGTGACGTTCATCGACACGTTCCTCACCCAGGACTTCTGCCGCCGCTACCAGATGTTCAGCTACAAGCACAACGACCAGAACGACACCTACGAGATCGAGAGCCGCGAGTTCAAGAAGATCAAGGAGCGGCTCCTCTTCAACCTGACCAACTTCGGCCAGCCGATCATCCGGGTCAAGGACGGCAACTACCGGAATCGCGGGGAGATGTACCTGGTCCACGAGCACTTCGGGCTGGACCTGAAGCTGGACTACGCCCAGGACACGCTCCGCCACCTGCACCGCCTCTGGTCGCGGCCGACGCACATCGAGACGGTGTCCGACGGCCGCCCCACTCTCCTTTCGTTCGACGGGACCGACCACTCCATCCGCCCATTGGGAGGATCTTCACATGACTCCGAGTCAAAGGATCGCCGCCGCGCTTGACGAGAACACCCGGGCCTACGTCCTGCCGTGCACGGTCACGGCCGAGGATCCGGGCTATCGATTCACCCTCCACCTCCAGGCCCTCGACAGCGTCGGGGCCTCCCTCGACAGCCTGGAATTCAACACGACCGACCGCACCGAATGGTCGTCCGAGGCCCTCAATGCCTGGGGCAGTCGCCTGGCCGGCCGGGTGACCTACCTGCTCGAGCCGCTCAAGGTCCTCGAGATCGACGCCGGGGGCGGCGAGGTCCAGTTGCGGAGCGATGCCCCGACCCCTCGCAACGACCGCCGGGCCTTCTACGAGGTCCGCCTCTTCAATTCCGGCCTCCTCCGGATGGAGCGGATCGCCTTCGACGAGGCGACCCGCCGCCGCGAGCGGACCCCCTGCCAGCTCACCCGCGAGGTCCTCGAGCGGCTCGCCAATGACATCGTCGCCAGCGCGAAGTGAGCCCGGCGCCCATGACAACTCCACCAGGATTCGTCTGAACCCGGCCGTCCCATCGCGGACCGGCCGGGTTCAGTGGTCTTCCTCCTCATCGATCGGCCAGACGTGGAGGAACTTCCGCTCCAGCCGACGCCATCGCTCGGGGCCCGGCGGGGTGGCCAGCACGGTGATGAATTCCTCCCGGATCCGGCCGCGGATCGACCGGCTCCATCGCCCCGGACTATCCGGAAACTCGCCGATCCGCGAGGCGGTCTGATACGGGGCGATGTAGGCGGCCGCCGTCATCAGGGACTCGGCCCCGAATTCGGAATTGCCGATGGCGGCGCCGGTCAGCTTGGATAGCTCCGCGCGGATCATCCGATCGAGCAACATCCGGGCGAGGTCCCTGTCATACCGTGCCACCATCGCCGCCACACGACTACTGGCCAGCAGGGTAATCCCCTCACGCGGGTCCTTCCCCTGGAAGGGCGGGCGCATCGCCAGCGTCCTCCAAAGGTACTCCCGCACTTTGGTCGGATCGACTTCCTCGACCAGCGGTAGCAGGCCCGCGGCCGACGTGCACGCCATGCCCAGGCCGTCCCATTGATCCTGGTCCCCGCGGGAGGCGGTCTCCAGAACGTCATAGGCCTCCTCGAGGAGCTGCAAGGCGACCTGCCGGTCCTTCTTCGCCCGGACCAGGCCGACGGCCATCACACCGAAGGCCCGGGCCTTATCATTGGGCCGCGTCATGACGGTCCGGGCCAGGTTGATGGCCCGGTCGGGATCCACGGCGACCATCCGGTAGCAGACGCGCTGGATGTACGTATCGCGGAAGTTGGGCCACTTGTCGGGCATCGTCCGTACGATCCGCTCGGCCTCGGCCGGATTCTTCGCCGCCAGCCGGTGAGCGATGTGCCCCATCGACGCGCCGTAGTCCCGGTCGTCCTCAGTCTCCTTCATCAACGCCATCGCCGCGGGAAGGTCGACGAGCGAGAGTTCTTCCGCCAGCCGGCGTCGTGGCCACGACGTGTTCAAGTTCCGGGGCAGGCGATGAGCCATTTCCTTCGCCTCTTGGAGCACGCCTGTCGCCAGCTCCGCACGTCCCAGGTCCAGGAAGCGACGGCCGAGGTCTGCCATCCTCAGGACGCGATAGTTCGGCTCGGAGTCCGCCCGACCGGCGACCAGCGCCTCCTCGAGCAGGGCGAGCCGGCGCGGGGCGTCGGTCTCGGGCACGAGGCGGCTCAATCGCTCATACTCATACGATCGGACGCCCGGATCCTGGATCGCCGCGATGATCTCGATCGCCTCGTCCGGCTTCTCTCCGAACAGCCGCTCAGCCACCTCGCATCGCGGGCCATCGGCTTGGCTCGGGTCCACGCTCGCGAGTTCGTGATTCAGGAACTCACGTGCGCGGGGTAGGTCCACCTGGGCCAGGATCCGGAAGACCCGTTCGAAATCGCGCGTCTTCGGGTCCTTCAGGATTCGGTCGGCGTAGGCATCGAACAGGACGTGGATCAGCTTCTTCTCCTGTTCGATTCCGATCGCCGGCGGCAGGCTCGTGAGGGCGGCGGGAGGCGGACCGTTGACCGGTTCCAGGATGATGTCGGCCGTCGGGGCGTCGGCCTCGATCGTCCGGCCCGCGAATCGGTAGCCCTTCCCGGAGGCGAAGACGAGCACGGGCTCCGCGAAGAGGCCGGTCAGCCGGTATCGCCCCGCCTCGTCGGTCTCGACCTCCTCGAACTTCGGTCCATCCCCGGATTGCCGGACCTTGGCACCGGGGATCGGCCGGCCGGTGGGGTCCACGACCTTGCCTTCCAGGTTGCGGAGCCGGCGGACGACGATGTCGCCGAGCACCGGCGCGGTGGTCGGCCCGAGTGCGATCCACGGCGAGCCATCCGCCATGACCGCCTCGGACTCGACCTCGGCCCGCGCGGAATACTCGAAGCCCCGCTTCACGCCACGAGGCGTCGCGTACCGCCCGGACGTGTCGGTCCGAATCGGCGGCTGCCCCTCGAAGCGAATCGGGTCCATGTCGGGCAGGGCGTCCCTTTTCATGGCCCGCGAATAGATCCGGATCAGGGCCCCCGGCATGGGCCGACCCATCGAGTCGATCACGCGTCCGGAGAGCGAAACCGTATTGGCGTCACTGATGACCAGCTTGACCGGCTCGGCGAGCCCGGCGGCGGCGGTCCGCGGCGCCTCGGTCCTCGCCTCGTCACGCTCCGCCTCGAGCGTCACGTTCGCACCCCGGTGGATGCCCCGGAGCGTGAACTCGCCGCGGAGCGTCGTGGTCGCCGTGGCGCTGAACGTGGAGCCGAGAAACATCGTGGCCCCGTTCGGCTGTTCCACGCCCGGCCCGATCCGATCCCATTCTCCGACCACTCCCGCCCCTTCAACAGGCTGTCCGGCTTCGTCCACGACAAGTCCCCGAAGCTCGACGCCACGCTCGAGCTCGATCGGCGGCAACTCCTGGCCGTCGCCGACGATCTCCGGCATCGCGATGCCCTGAGAGAGTTTGATGTATCCGGTCGGGACATCCACGAAGCCGAGGACCTGCTTCCCCGGCGGTGAGAGGGCCTCGAACCGTCCGGTCTCGTCGGTGGTCGCCAGGGACGGTCGAAGCGGGGCATTGCCCAGCCGGCTATGTAACCGCAGGCCGACTCCCTGGACGGGCCTTCCGGTCCCCTTCTCGCGGACGGTGGCCCGAACCTTCACCCACCGGACGAGTGGCACGACGATCCGAAGCCGGCCTTCGGCGGCGTGGATCTCCTTGACGCTCAGGTCGATCGGCCGGTCGATCGCATCGACCGGGAGGGACGGCCAGGCCGTGAGGCTGCTGGACACCATGGGGATGGCCGGGAATTCCCCCCGGCTATCGGTCGTCACCTCGGCCACGGAAGCGACCCAGGCGTCGTCGACCGGGTGCGTCATCGAGGCGATCCGGAGCTTCACGGCTTGGGTCGAGGCCGCATCCGTCGCCGTCAGGCGTCCCGACACCGCGATCGGCGGGACGAGCTTCAGCTCCACGCCGTCCAGGAAGCCTTTCGAACGATGAAATTCCTGGATGCCGAGGCCGGGGACCTCGACGCGAATCGCCTCGATCGACGGGCCGGCGGGGCTGACCACCTTCACGGAACCCTCGCGGTCCGCCCGGGTCGTCAGCCGCGCGGCCAGGATCTCGGGCAGGCGTATGGAAGTTCCAAGCAGGGAGATGGGCGCGACCCTGGCCTCGGCCGCCGGCCGCCCGTCGGGAGCGGTGACCTGGAGGGTTGTTACCGCGGCCGGTGAAAGGACGAGCGAAACCGGCCGGCCGGGATCGACGCCCGATCGCGCCGGGCCGGTCCGCAACGAGACTTGACCGAGACCCCGCTCATCGTGGAACGCCCAGACGCCACGACTGCCGACGATGCGATCCTCGGGGATTTCCTCGTCCCAGGAAAGTCGGTAGCGGCCGTCGGCGTCGGTGCGGGCTTCGCCCAGGACGACGGCCTTCGGACCGGGGAACGTCTCGGCGACGATCCATACGCCCGCCCCGGGCACGGGCTTGCCCGCGGCGTCGATGACCGTCCCGGTGATCGCCCGGGATTGCCGCGTTTCGGCCATGGCCGCGGTATGGCCCGGGAAGAGCAGCAGGAACGCCGTGGCCGCGAGCAGGCTCGTCAGGGCGAGCGTCCCGGCGGTGGTCCGAGACATCGCCTCCTCGGTCGGTCGGATCCCGAGGATCCGCCGGATTCGACCGAGCAATGTCCCGCCTCGCGCCGAGGGGGCCAGCGACCAGATACCCTGACGGAGCTCCTCCAGGGCGGCGAGCGCCCTGGCGTAATCGAGCCGATCGCCGCAGCAGGCGACGGCCGCGTCGTCGCAGCAGTTCTCGCGCTCGGCCCGGATCCGGGACGAAAGCCACCAGATCGCGGGATGGTAGAAGAAGAGGGTCTCGATCAGGCTCTGCACCAGATTGACCAGGAAATCCCGCCGGCGGATGTGCGCCAGCTCATGGCCGAGGATCAGGGCGAGCTGATCCGAGCTGAGGCCGGTGAGCGCCGTCGCCGGGAGCAGGACCACCGGCCGCAGCCAGCCGACGACCATCGGCACCTGGACCCGCGCGGACTCGAGCAGTCGGACGGGCCCGCGCAGGCCCAGCCGATGACAAAGCCGCGTGAGGGGCTCCTCAAGGTCGCCATCGAGCGGGCGGACGCCCCGCCGGACGAGCCCCCGGATCGCCAGCCAGCCACCTAGGAGTCGAATCGAGAGCAAGAGCACCCCGAGGCCCCAGGCCGCGACCAGCGGGGGAAGCCAGCGCTCCAGGAGTCGGGCGTTCGTGGGGCGGGTCGAAAGGCCCTTGACCGACGACGAGGCCGGCCGTTCGCCTTGCTCCTCCACCTTCGGCAACTCCCCGCGATCGCTCGCGATGATCATCGCCGCAGGCCGCGACGATGGGACCGGCTCTCAGAGCCGGAAGAAGGTCGCGGCGGGCCAGGCCGCCATGATCACGAGGCCCGCGCAGCCGACCAGGTAGCGGGCATTCGCGGATCGCTCCCGGAGCAGCGAAAGCGCCACCGCCGCCGCGAGTGCCGTGGCGGCGAGCTGCCAGCTCGAGTGGACCAGCGTCCAGCCCAGCCGCAAGACGAGCGGACCGGCCGAGGCACGTTCGAGGATCGTCGTGAAGTCCATCGCTCAGTCCTCCCGTTCTCGCTCCAGTCGTTCGATGAGCTCCCGGATCTGCGACAGCTCCTGGGGCGGCGTCTTGCGCGACGACAACGCCTGCATCACGAGCTTCATCGCGGAACCCCCGAAGGCGCGCTCGAGCAGGTCCCCCACGAGCTGCCGCTGCGTCCGCGACTCGGTCTGGGCCGCCCGATAGACGTGGGGCCGGCTCGACTCGTCGCGGACCACGAGCCCCTTCTCGAGCATGATCTGGAGGATCTTCAGCACCGTGGTGTAGCCCGTGGGCTTGGCGCGGGAGGCGGTCTCGTGGATCTCCTTCAGCGTGCCCGGCCCCTCGGACCAGAGCACCCGGAGGATCGCCAGCTCCGCCTCGGTGGGCCTCGGGATCTTGCCGCTCGCCATCGGGAATGCCTCCGCAGTCTGGTGAAGGTTCGCGCCGATATTACGAAGAGCTTCGTAAATAGTCAGCGAAGGACTTCGTAAAGATCGTCGCCCTCCGGGACCTCGAAGGCACGCGCCGGGCCGGGCCGGGCCTTACGGGGCCCTTTCCCCGGGCTGTATGATGGATTGGTCTCCGGACTCGACGAGTCATGTCGAATCGGGAACCCGTCCCGAGCAGATGGCAATACGCCGGGAGTGGATGCCATGAATTCGTCGAAGAAACCGCGCCGGCTCCTCCTCGGCGCCGTCCTCCTGGCCGCGGCGGCCGGAGTTTGGGCGTACCTGTCGCGGGCATCGATCCTGGCCGGGCCGTCGAGCAACGCGATCATGGTGGTCGCGCCGTACTGGTATAACGGCACGTGGGTCTTCGACGACGCGGCGGTCGGCCTCCGTCGCGAGCCGTTCGTCGCGGGCGTGCCGGAGATGATCGACGTCCTGGTCAAGGACATCCCCGGGGCGAAGGACGGCTTCCGCCTCCTCTTCTCCGCCAACCCCTTCCCGGGCCACCAGAAGACACTGACCTGGCTCCGCGGCGACTCCCAGGGCAATTTCTACCGGCTCGAGGGTACATCCATGGAAGGTTGGATCTGCCCGGCGATGTTTCGCTATTACCGGAGCCCGCCGCGGGCGCTCTACGTCAAGGCGGAAGCCATCAAACGCTGAGGCGGGCGGGGGGGGCCTGATTCGTCGGGGCCGCGCTCTCCGATATCTTTCATCAGGCTCTAGGATCGCGCCCTCGGCTCGACTAGAATGGATCGCTGGCCCTTCGACGCGACGAATTGGACCGCAACTGGTGCCGGGAAAGATGGATACGGGCGTTCCGGGCGGGCTTCCGCCGGGGCCGCCACGGTGAGGCTGCGCATGCTGGCGAAGCGGATCATCCCTTGCCTCGACGTCAACCATGGGCGCGTGGTGAAGGGGACGAATTTCCTCAACCTCCGCGACGCGGGCGACCCCGTGGAGGTCGCGTCGCGGTATGACGCGGAGGGGGCGGACGAGCTCGTCTTCCTCGACATCACGGCCAGCCACGAGGGGCGCGAGATCCTCTGGGACGTCGTCCGCCGCACGGCCGAGGTCTGCTTCATGCCCCTGACGGTGGGCGGCGGGATCCGGTCCATCGAGGACATCCGGGCCTTGCTCAACGCGGGGGCCGACAAGGTCTCGATCAACTCGGCCGCGGTCCGCGACCCGGACCTGGTGCATCGGGCGGCCCGGCGGTTCGGCAGCCAGTGCATCGTCGTGAACATCGATCCCAAGCGGGTCCGGCGCGACGGCCGGGAGGCCTGGGAGGTCCACATCAACGGCGGCCGGATCCCGACCGGCCTCGAGGCCGTGGCCTGGGCCCGCGAGGTCCAGCGGCTGGGGGCCGGCGAGATCGTCCTGACCAGCATGGACGCCGACGGGACCAAGAACGGATACGACCTGGAGATGACCGCCGCGGTGGTCGACGCCGTGGAGGTCCCCGTGGTGGCCTCCGGGGGGGCCGGCAATCCCGAGCACCTGCGAGCCGCCCTGGCCGATGCCGGCGCGTCCGCGGCGCTGGCGGCGAGCATCTTCCACTATCGCGAATACTCGATCGCCGACACCAAGCACCACCTGGCGAAGCATGGCGTCCCCGTCCGACTGGTCGAGCCCGACGCGAGGGCCCACCCCCCGCCGGCCGGCTTGCGCCACTGACGATCGTCCCGCGAGGTCGACCGCGAGCCGCCCCGTCGACAACCAAGGATTTCGGCCGGATCTGAACCCTGATCATCGAGCGACGCGTGTCGAGGAGTGACTGCCCATGTCCACCGCAGCGGTCGAAGCGAACGTCGAGACGATGCCCAACGAGCCGGAGGCGAACAAGCTCTTCCGGATGGTCATGAAATACAAGGGCTCCGACCTCCACCTCAAGGTCGGCGTCGCCCCCTCGATGCGGCTGGCCGGCGTCCTTCGGCAGATGCAGCTCCCCCAGCTCACGTCCTCGGACATGGAGCGGCTGATGTACCCGCTCCTGACCCCCCGCCAGCGCGGGATCCTCGACGAGGAAGGGGGCGTGGACTTCGCCCACATCATCTACGACGGGGATATCGAGACCCGCTTCCGCGTGAATCTCTTCAAGCAACGCGGGCGGCTCAGCCTGGTGGCCAGGCGGGTCAACAACAAGATCCCCAGCTTCGAAGACCTCCACCTGCCGCAGGTGCTCGCCGACATCACCCAGTACGACCAGGGGATCATCATCCTGGCGGGCGTCACCGGGTCCGGCAAGTCGACGACCATCGCCTCGATGCTCCAGTACATGAACGAGCGCGAGCGGCTCCACATCGTGACCGTCGAGGACCCGATCGAGTACACCTTCAAGGACGACAAGTCGATCATCAACCAGCGCGAGGTGGGCATCGACGTCATCGACTGGGACGTGGCGCTGAAGCACGCCGTCCGGCAGGACCCGGACGTGATCCTGGTGGGCGAGATGCGGGACCGCGAGACCTTCAGCGCGGCCATGCACGCCGCGGAGACAGGCCACCTCGTCTTCGGGACGATCCACGCCGGCACGGCCCCTTCGACGATCGGCCGTCTGCTCGACCTCTTCCCGCGCGACATGCACTCCTCGCTCCGGCAGTCGCTGGCGTTCAACCTCAAGGCGATCATCGCCCAGAAGCTGCTGCCGACCACCAAGGAGCTCACGGCCAAGGGGACGACCCGCGTGCCGACCAACGAGATCATGCGGATCAACCCGACCGTGCGCAAGCTGATCCTCAACGAGGAAGACACCAAGCTCGGTGACGCGATCCGGATCGGCAAGGAAGAAGGGATGATGGACTTCACCGAGAGCCTGCGGCTGCTCGTGGTGGCCGAGAAGGTCGAGCGCGCCACGGCCTTCGAGGTCGCTCCCAGCCCCGAGGCTTTGAAAATGGCCCTCAAGGGGATTACGATCGCTCAACCTGGTATCTTGTAAGGTGAATGGGGATCGCCGGCCCCCGGAGGGACGGGGGCCGGCGATCCATCCCATTGCCCTCGCCCGGGGCCGCCCATCCCCAGGAACCAACCGACAGAGGGAAGAAGAGAATTGACTCTCCCCGCCTCGCCGCTCGGACTCGAGGTCGTGCTCCCAAGAAAGGCTCGCTCCATGATTCGCCCGTTCCTGGTGGCCGCGACGGCCCTGGCCGCGCTCCTCGGCGTCGCCGCCGGGGCCTCGGCCGCAGACTTCGGCCCGGTCCCGTCCCTTCTGGCCCAGTCGCCGACGGTCTTCCGGGGGACCTACTTTGGATCGTACCTGAATCTCCTCAAGTTCATCCCCGTGGTCCTGATCTACCTCCTCTGGGCCTGGACCACGGACTGGGTGGAGCACGACACCAAGGACCTGAACAACACCAAGTTCGCCACCTGGAACAGCGTCGTCTTCTTCTCCGGGATCCTCGGGCTGATCCTGGTCTTCGCGATCCCCATCTACGCGCTCACCCTTCCGCTCCTGCTCGTCGCCTGGCTGGCCCCGGTCATCACCTACGCCTTCATTCGAAATCAGACGGTGCCGGACGACCAGAAGGTTCTGACCCCCTACCACCTCGGCGAGGTCGTCAACGGCCTGCTGCTCAAGCTCGGGATGAGGCCGCTGTTCAACCGGGACGTGACGACCGTGGATCGGGCCGGGCCGCCGATCACGTTCATCGGCAAGACCGCCGGCATGGGCAAGGAGGATCCGGACCGGGTGGCCAAGGCCGAGGAGTCGCGGTCGTTCATGGCCGCCAAGGAGCTCGTCTACGACGCGGCCCTGCGGCGAGCGACCGACATCCACCTCGAGCCGACCTCGGAGCAGCTCTCGGTCCGCTACCGGATCGACGGCATCCTCCACGCCGCCGAGCCCTTCGATCGGCCGACCGGCGACGCGGTCATCAACGTCTTCAAGGTCCTCTCCGCGATGGACATCTCGGAGAAGCGGAAGCCGCAGGACGGCTCGTTCGGGGCCAAGCTGCAGGGACGCGACCTGGACTTCCGCGTGGCGACGTCCGGCTCCAAGGCGGGCGAGAAGCTCGTCATGCGAATCCTCGACAACTCCGGGGCGATCACCAAGCTCGAGGACCTCGGCATGAGGCCGAAGCTGGTCGAGCAGGTGCGATCGGTCGTGACCCAGCCGCACGGGATGTTCCTCTGCTGCGGCCCCACCGGGTCGGGCAAGTCGACCACGCTCTATGCGGCGCTCCGCGAGATCGACCGCTACCAGCGGAACATCATCACGGTCGAGGACCCGATCGAGTACCACATGGACAACATCACCCAGATGGAGGTGAACACGAAGGCCGGCCAGACCTTCGCCACCAGCCTGCGGTCGATCCTCCGCCAGGACCCCGACGTCATCATGATCGGCGAGATCCGCGACCAGGAGACGGCGACCATCGCCTGCCAGGCGGCGAACACCGGCCACATGGTCTTCTCCACGGTGCACTCCAACGACGCGGTCACGGCCCTGATCCGGATCCTCGACCTGGGCGTCGAGCCGTCGATGATCTCGTCGGCCCTCTCCGCGGTCCTCGGCCAGCGGCTCGTCCGGCTCCTCTGCGAGTCGTGCAAGGAGCCTTACAAGCCGAAGCCGGAGTTCCTCAAGAAGGCCAACATCCCCACCGACAAGGTCGAGGTCTTCTACCGGCGGCCCGAGAATCCCGAGCAGGTCTGCCCCCAGTGCGGCGGCACGGGCTATTTCGGCCGGACCGGCATCTACGAGCTGCTCGTCATCACGGAGCCGATCCGCGAGATGCTCCGCGAGAATCCGTCGCTCCAGAAGATCAAGGCGGAGGCCCGCAAGAACGGCATGATGCTCCTCCAGGAGGACGGCCTCCGGCAGGTCATCCAGGGGCGGACCTCCATCGAAGAGCTCCTGCGCGTGGTGAAATGACGCCGATGCGGTCTCGCGGGATCAAGGGCACAGTCGAGCGGCCGGCCATTCGAGATAGGGAATCCAGTCCATGGGAACGAAGATCATCACCGACCTGGTCATCAGCTTCTTCATCCTGCTGATGACCTACGTGGTTTCCAGCGAGGGACTCTGGGGCGCGGCCCTGATGTTCTTCAACGTTGTCTTCAGCGGCATGATCACGTTCAACTACTACGAGCCCCTCGCCAAGCTCATCGACAGCACCGGGATCGGCTGGGGATTCTCCGACACGCTGGCGATGCTGCTGATCTTCTGCGTCTGCCTGCTCCTCTTCCGGATGACCACCGAGACGATCGCCCCCGCCATGGTGCGGTTCCCCACGCCCGTCTATCACGCCGGGCGGCTGATCTTCGCGCTGGCCACGTCCTGCGTCGCCATGTCGATCATCCTCCTGGCCTTCCACGCCGCCCCCGTGCACAAGGCCGTCTTCGGCGCCATGGACTGGAAGTACAAGCCCCCATTCGGCATGGGCCTGGACCACCACTGGCTGGGCTTCTTCAACTACGCGACCGGCGAGGTCTTCTCCCAGCACAACAACGGCGGGACCACCGTCGCGTCGGGGAGGGGCGGCCAGCGCGTCAAGGTTCGGGTCTTCGACCCCAAGGCTCGTTGGCTCCTGGACCACCAGGAAGCCAGGCCGTACGGCACCGGGTCCATCCTCGAGGATTCGAGCGGCTCGGGCGGCGACTCCGGCGGTACGGCGTCGGCCCCCGCCTCGCCACGCGGCGGCGTCCCCAACTGAGCACAAGCCGCACCAGGGCGGAGAGGCTCGCCCTGGCGCGGTGAAACGTTGGCCTGGACGACCTGGACACCTTGTCCCGGAATTGTTGCGCGCGATCGCAGGCCGTGCGGCGGCCCATGGCCTCAGCCAACTCGGCAGGAGCCTCGTCCTC
>NZ_JAALJH010000066.1 GCF_011064615.1 Aquisphaera insulae
TGCGAGCCGGATGGAGGCGTTCCCGAAGCTGCGGCACTCGGGCCGGCGATATCGGGCGGAGGATGAGGCGGCGACCTGGAGCCTGCCCGCGGCGCTGGCCCACCTGGCCACCTACTGCGTGAGGCGAGACGTGGACGAGGGGGGGGGCATCTCGCTGTGCAGCCGGAGCCGCTACGTGGGCTCGCGGCTGAAGAAGAAGCGGGTCTTCGTGTCGCTGGACCCATACGATATCGCCTGGCTGGTTCACGACAAGGACGGGGTCTGCTACCGCCGGCTGGAGGCCGACGAGCTGACCACGGAGCGGATCACCGGCCTGGATGTCAGCAACCATCGGCACCGCCCCGGCCCCCGGTCGCGACGGCGGAAAACAACCGTGGCCGATTTGCCGGCAAACAACTGTGGCGCGTGACACACCACGGCCACCCGGAGACACTCCTTGCCTGCCAGGATGTTCACGATCCGCCTTCGCGATGCGAGACGAGACGAGACGAGACGAGCCTTCGTTGAACGGTATTGAGCCTAACCCCGGATAATGCTTGGTCATCGACTCTGCACGATTGACCTTGCCGATCTCCGCTTGCTTCGTACACGTCGCGGTTGGACACTTCCCGCCACTCACCGGCACCCGGATACCCGATCCGGTCATCGAACCGACTCTCGACCGCGGAGCGGGTTCGATACCTTCTCAACGCCAATCTCCGTTGAGGACGAACGCGGCCCAGAGTCCAAGGTGAGGTCGATCAGTCTTGCGATCTTGTCCATGAGCTGTCGTCTCGGGGGAGGGGACGGCCTCGCTGAGCGACCCGCGGTGAGCATCGTACCGGTGGAGCATCGCGATCTGGGCCTGTCGCAGGGCCTCCAATCTTCCCAGCTTCTTGTGCCATAGATTTCGGTAGAACTCGACCATCAGGGCCCTGGTTGCAACGTCGTCGACCTTCCAGAGGCTGGCAACCGTGGTGCGGACACCCGCGAGATGGAAGGCTCTCTGGAGACCGAACACGCCTTCGCCCCCGCCGACATCACCGAGCCCGGTCTCGCAGGCGGAGAGAACCACGAGATCCGTCGCCCGAAGGTTGAGGGAGGCGACCTCCTCCGCCGTGAGAATGCCATCGGCGGCGGCCGGTAGGCCGGAGGCGTCCAGTTCGAGCGGCTGATTGGCCCCCGCGCAAACGAGTCCCGAGAGGAGCAACGGGTTGCGACCGGCGGCTTCCCCGAGAGCCGACAGCTCTACTCGCGGTTTTCGCGTCGCTTGCGACATGAGCAGCTCCACGTCGGCCGGATCGAGGGCCGGTGTCGGATCGAGTACCGAGCGGACCTTGGCACCAGTGAAGAACCCGTGAGTGGCCAGATGGGCGAAGCGAGAGAGTGCAATTTCCCGGCCGAGTGCGGGCTCGCTCGCGGCGCTACTTCTTAAGAGGGTGACCGCGTCCGCGGCAGGGGCTTCAGCCGCGATCCGCTCGACCTCAACAGTCGTTCCCGGGAGATAGGTCCATCGGTTCTGACTGACACCGACGACACGCGACTGGGCGAGCACGGGCTCGACGGGCTCGCCTTCTGCCGGGACGTCATAAGCCGCCCCGCCCATCAGGACGACCCGCCCAGCGTCCGGTCCCTTCGAGCCAAGAACGGCGAGGATCTGCTGCCCGCTGGTCGCGGTCGCGATCGCGATGTCCTCGATGAGGTAGCGGCCCGGGGACCGCCCCGACAAGGCCGGCCAGGGAAGCCGGGTCAGGGAGCCGTCAGGGATGATGACCACCGTTCGGGCGCCGGCGAGATGCGGTTCAAGGGAGGTCCAGAGCTTTTCCCGAAGGCGGCTCCTGGCGGCCTCCGGGCTTGACTCGTCATCGGGCCCTCGTTCGACCTCCACCGGAACCGCACCTCGGTTCCCAGCCTGGATCCAGGACCGCCAGGTTGCGATGTCCCGGTCGATCGGCGATGCGGGCCCGAGTTCCACACGTGCCAGGCAATATCCCGGCGCCCGGGTTTCGTTCCGGAGCACGAAGGCCGCGAAGCGCGGAGCTGGCTGATTGCCCGGGGCGGCGGATTTCGGGTCCGACCAGTCGAGATATCTCACGAAGTCGACGACGGCCACCCCCTCGGATAACGCGTGGGCGAGATCCGTGAAGCGCGACCGCAACCTGGCGGTCTCCTTCCGGTAGCCCTCACAGTTCCGGGCGAGCTCGCGTTCGAGGCGCTCCTTCGTCTCGGTCAGGCTTTCGAGCAGGGCTTTGCGCTCGGCCGGATTCTGACGAATCGACTCTGGGTAGAGTGTCAGAGCCGAGAGCTGAGATCGCGTGGCGCGAAGCCGGTCGAGCTGGGCGGCTGCGGTCGGGTTGGCTTCAATCAGAGACTTGCGCTCGGCCAGGGCCCGGGACACCATGGCGCGTGTCGACCAGACGACGTGGTATGCGGTCTCCGCATCCGACCCGGTCAGGCGAAGGGCCGTCAGAGCGGGATCACGTTCGGTCAGGGTGGCCACGAAGGCCAGGGCTTCGGCCTCCGAGAGCGTCGGTACGATGTCTTCCGCCATCGACCGCTTGATCCGCAAGGATTCCTCGAGCGGCTTCATGGCCTCGGCGGGACGTCCCGCCATCACCAGGACAATCCCCAGGCGCCGGAGCGTGTCGGCGTACTGCGGGCTCTGCGAACCGTGGACGTCCCGGTAGATGGCCGCTGCGCCCGTGAGCTGCTTGATCGACTCCTCGAACTCCCCGTTGCGGGCCCGGGCGATGCCGAGACTCACGCGGCAAAGAGCCGTTTCGGGATGGACGGCCCCGAACGACTTCACCCGACCTTCCAGCGATTGCTCGAACTGGCGGATCGCCCCGGGAATGTCGCCACGCTTGCGGGCGATGACACCGAGACTGTTCACGGCCACGTGGTTGTTGGGAGCGAACTCGATGACCTCGCGGAAGAGGCGTTCGGCTGACGTGTCGTCTCCCTCGACGAGCGCGATCGTCCCGAGATTGATCCGAGTGCTGACGTCCTTGTAACTGCCGGAGTCATTCGGCTTGCCGAAACGTCGCCGTGCCTCCGAGAAGTCGCCCATCTCGATCAGGACCGTCGAGAGGTTCTGTGCCGCCGCGCGGCCAAGATCGCTTCGCGTGATATCGCCGGCCGGGATCGCACGGAGAACCGTCTCGAAGAAACGACGGGCGGTGACCAGATCGCCCTGCGCACGGAGGATGACGCCGAGATCGTTGAGTGACGAATCGGCGTCCCTGGGGCGGTCCTTGCGCCCGCGACTCCTCAACTGCATCGCTTCCTCAACGCAGACGCGTGCCTCAGGGTAGCGACCGCTGCGGTAATGGACAGTGCCCAACGTGTTGATGGCAGAGGCGAGCTCAGGGTGAGCCGACCCGAGGGCCTCACGGTCCGCTGCCACACACGTCTCGAGCAGCTCGCGAGCCTCGGCCGTCAATCCTTCGTGGTAGAGTATGATCCCCAGTTGGAACCGGGCAGCGGCCAGTTGAGGGTGTCGTTCGCCCAGACGCGTCTGGAGAATGCGACAGGCGAGACGGGAGAGTTTCTCAGCACTCGCCAGAGCGTCACGCTTCTTCTGCTGAGTTGGCGGAAACGGCTCGAATGGCGTGATCATCGCGAGGTGGACAAGCAGGACACCTCTGTTGTTGGCGATGATGGCCGTGGCAGGATGTTCAGGCCCAAAGGCCCGTGTGCATTTCTCAACCGCCGGCAGCCTATGGATTTGATTGCGGTTCGCTGCAAGCCACGAGAGGATGGTCCAGGGGTTGTCCTCGCCGAGCAGAGTCGTGAGGATCTCGGTGCTTTTCTGCGCAAGGCTAATAGGTTGAGGGGTGCCCGAAATGACGAAGCTGCTGGATTCGGGAGAGTTTGCCATGCGTCGGAGGACGCGTGCTCGACCGAGTTCGAACGCGTTCGGATCTTCGAGCAGGGAGATGGGAGCAGCCTGGGGCCAGGCCAACGTTGAAGGCGTCATGGGAACGGGGATGACCGCGACGAAGGTGAGTATCGGGGCCGGAGACCTCGACATCGCCGCAAGTTGATAGTCGGCAGAATCGGGAGCCGCATCGTGGGCTCCGGATTCGATCATGGCGGCGGCTTCGAAGAGGGATCGGCGGAACTCCGACTCCGACTCCGACTTGCCGTAGGCGAGTCGCTCCGCTTCGCCGAGGTTCCGAAGTGCCTGCCATGTCCCGGGGTCGTGACGCCCCAGGCACTCAGCTCTTGCAAGGTAGGCGTTTCTCGCCTCGGCCGCGGCATCCCGATATCGACCGCTGAGCAATAACGCAACGCCCAGATTGTTCCGCGTGGACGCCGAGCGGGGATGATGTGCACCGAGCGCCTCCTCACAGAGAGAGGATGCCTCGCTGAACGAAGCAAGAGCCCTGGCACCGTCGTGCTGAGCTGCCTGGGCCAGTCCAATCCCCGTGAGCGCATCGACCACTTCCAGTGGGGCGTTCAGGCCCGATGAGCGAGCCAGAGCGACGGCCTTGCCGGCCTCGGTGGCGGCATCCGAGAACTTTCCCTCCCGAAGGTGGACTCGTGCCTGGAGTCCGGCGTCTCGCGCCTGGACCAATCGCCGAGAGCTGTCGTGGTTGACCCCTGCGAGACCTCGGGCGTCCTGAGAGGCAACCCGGGCGCTCCGGGCAAGCCAGTGGTTCGGCCCGAGACGCGCTACCATGCGGGCGGACAGGTCAGCGAGGCTGGCGTTCGCATCGGCCTGCGTGGGGTTGCGTACGACGCGGTCCAGCAACGCGGTGATGAGGCGATCGATGCCGGTCAACGCCACGTGTGTTCGAGGGTGAGCGGGACCGCAGCGCGTAAGCACAGTCGTCAGCGAAGCCTCCGCCTCGGGGGCGACCTCCGTGTAGGCTCCGGCGAGCAGGGCCGCCTCGGCAACCAGAAGGTGCATCCGGGAATAAACCCCGGGCCAGGTCGCTTCGAGGCCCTCGGCTTCAAGGGCCCGCAACAGTCTCCGGGCCCGATCGAGTCCGTCGGCAGGACGTCCTGCCCGGACCAGGCCGGACGCCTCGAAGGACGCCTCGGAGGCATCGCGCAGCGCCTTCGCACCGGCCGCATTGATCGCACTTGCATTCGCACTGCGAAGTTCAAAGCGTGCGATGGAGACCTGGCCATAGGCCACGATGGCTGTGATCTCGGTCGGGCCGTCGGTGAGCTCACCCGGCAGGTATGCGTCGATCCAGCGTTCGCCGCGAGACTCCACGAGGAGCCGTCCGTGCTCCCAGCTCACGCTCCAGTTGCCTTCCAGGGTGCGACCAGGCAAGGTGACGAAATGTCGTGAAATGCCGAACGCTTCCTTGTCGGCCTTCTGCTGGACCGCTAATTGATCGTGTGTACCCTCGCCGTTTCCCGACCAGGTCACCAGGATCGGGAGGCGATTCGGGATGACCAGTTTCACCGTCAACGCACAATCCAACCTGGTCGAACTCGTCGCCACGGGAGTCGTGCCTTGAGCGGGTGGCGGAATTTCGGGAATCGACCACGTGAGCTCGAACCGACCCGATGGGGCGCCGTTGGACGCGACTGTGAACTGGCCCTTAGGGTGGACCAAAAGGCGGCCAGATTTCCAGGTCACCGGGCCCTGGAGTCGGTGCTGCGGACGGCGGTCGGCCTGAAAGTCGTCGCTCACGAGAACAGGTAGCTCGGGCCTTGCCTCGGCCGGGACTTGACTCGATGCCTGGGCGGCCGCCGTCCTCGTCAACGAGCCCACGGCAAAACCGAGCGCAAGCATGCCGGTGCCGATGCGTGCCCAGGTCGATCGGGAAGCTCTCATGGCGAGGTATCTCTTTCCCGTTGGAGATGCTCTGTCGAGAACTTGCGAGCCTGGAATGACGCCCTATCAGATGATTCAATACTCATTTGATATTGTCAGCGAGACGGGCCGGCGTGGGGTGGGCGGGCGGACCGGGTCATTTCTTCCGCCTCACTTCCAGAACGAATTCCGCCGTACCCCAATCCGTGACCTCGGCCACCAGCGGATCGGCACCTCGAAGCTGCGCGGGGGGTGGGCCCTGATTCGGAGGCGGGTCGGGGTCTTCTCCCAGCACCGCCGCGCCGAGCAGTCGGGCCAGCCCGTGGTTCGGGCCGCCGCGCCCCCTGGCCACTCCTCGCCGTACCTCGTCACCCCCACGCTCGCCTTGACGCTGAAACACCAGGGCGTTGAGGTTCGCGTCCTCCATGGTGCCGAACGCCTTGTACCGGTCGACCTCGCTGTCCTTGTCCGTAGACATTTTCGTCCTGAAGAGGTACTGCCTCAGAGAGACCCATGGAGCGTTCTCGGCCGCCGGGGCTGCCTCGAACTTGGGCACTTCGCCGAAATAGGGGAAGGCGGCCGTGATCTCCCGGGTCGGGGTCATGTCCAGCACGGTGATGAACGCCGGACGGCGTTCGGAGAGGTTCCTCACCTCCAGCATGACGAAGTCGCCCTCGGTCACGGTAATCCGCCTGCCCTCCGGCTTGATGTCCTCACGGACCTTGAGCTTGGTCAGATCAACCTTGTGCGCGGCGGTGAACTGCACGTCCACGGCGACGAGTCGCAGGTCGACGTTGATCAGGCTGTCGGGGCCACCGTTGTTGAGTCTGGAGAGATATTTCCATTTCCAGGCCCCGAACAACTCCTCGCGGATTCGTTTCGGGGTTTCGGGCGATTTCGTGCTGAACTTCTGGAGACCGCCGTCTTTGCGCTCGACAACGATGTTGTTCAGCGGATCCGTCTCGTCGGGGTGAACGAACACCTCGTAGGTCTCTTTGGTCACATCCTTGGACGAGACAACCTTGAGCTTCTGGATCTCCCTGGCGATCGGACCGTCGATGCCCTCGAGCCAGAGCAGCAGCACGCAATCGCCGAAGCCGTGGCTGGTCTCGACGGCGCGTGCCGACTTGAATTCCCTGGCCGGGGGCCACTTGACCCGGTCACCTTCGAGTCGAGCGACGCTGCTTGTCGTCTTGACGTCCGAGACCACGGCCTCGGCGAACTGGTTCTCCTTATCCTTGACGTCCTCGCCGCGAGGGAAGATCGCGTACCGCGAGGCCGCGGTCACCCCCTGCAATCTGCCTGCGGGGAGCGTGACCACGCCCTGAGTCTCGTCGAAGTCCTCGACCAGAAGGTAAGGGTCGGCCGGGACCGCAGTGCCGGAGAAGAGCAGGCTGCTGTCCTCCCCCTCCTTGGTGGGATCCTGACCGGGTATGTCACCCGTCAACTCAGAACTGACCTGCTCGAACAGGTCGCGGTACGTCGTCCGCGCTGTCGCCTTGTCCAGCGCACGGACGAAGTAGTAGCTGAACGCTCCCATCGGGATCGCGTTCTCGTCCCGCTTTTCCTTGGCGACCTGGTCGCTCCGGGTCGCCGTGAGCAAGACGTAGCCGCTCGCGACCGCCTCGCCGGCGTCGAGCAAGCCGCTGCTGTCGTCTGCCGTACCTCGAGCACGCGTCTGGGCCGACGGAACAGGTCTGGGACCGTCGAGCGGTTTGCCTTCGTATTCCTCGATCCAGCCGCGCCCACGGTTTGGCAAACGCCCCGAGCCTTGAGGGAGGTTGCCGCCTCGCGTCGCCGACCCCGAGAAGCAACAGTCGAACGTCAGGGTGATATTCCCGAGCACTTTCCTGGCTCCGGGCGGGGTCATCCGTGCTTTCAGTTCCGCGAGCAGTTGCCCGATGGTGTCGTCACGGAGGTTGGAACGGGCGTTGTCAAGCGCCGACTGGCTCACGTAGTCCGCTGTGACAAGTGACTCGTCCTGCCCGTCGATCTCATCGCCGTTGTCATCGGGAATCTGCTGCCCATGGCCCGAGTAGTGGAAGTAGACGATGTCACCGGGACGAGCCTTGTCGACGAGATGGCTTCGGAACGCATCGATGATCCCCTGTCGGGTCGCCTGACCATCGGTCAGTACGAGCACGTCGGCGGGCACAAACTTAAATCGGTCGCGGAGAACCAGATTGATCCGCTCGACGTCATTCCTGGTATTGAGATTCCACCAGTCCGGGGGCTGCTGGCTCTTGTTCTTCGGCGGGTAGCGCTCAGGACGCTCGTACCTGCTGATGCCGACGAGGAGAGCGAGCTTACGGGCTCCTGCTTGCGGTTCTGCAAGCGCCTGTGGGGCAAGCCCAGCGTACAGCAGCGTGCCAGCCAATCCGACGGCGGCCCAGAAAGGTGACCTGGCGTGAGTCATGGTTGGTTCCTCTCAAGGAGGTTCCGCGAGCGGCGAAGGGTGCGGCCGAGCAGGCGGACGTCGTGGGACGGACGCACAACGATTCTCGGAAACGGCGAATCGGCTTCCCCTTGGGATCGTGACGTCACACCATTCAGGTTGGACTCAGATCGTGAACGGCTTCTGCATCCAGAACGCGATGTTCGGCTCGCCGATCGGATAGAAGTTCGGACATTGCGTCATGGGCATCCTGCTGACGATCGCGGAGTGAAAGGAACGGTAATTCGGCCTCTGGATTCGGTTGAACTTGCCGTCGTTCCAGACCTCCTTGAGCCTCGACGTGAACAGGCCGTTGCGATGCAAGTCGGCGGAGAGCTGGTTGTCCTGACAGCCGGAGAGCAGGAGCACCGACGCTTCGATACCCTGGTCATCCATCTCCCTGCTGCCGACGGTGTCCGAGACTCCATTCAGGACGGTTCTTTGCTGCTGGTACGCGGCCATGGCGACTTCGCTGGGCAGGTAGCGAAACACAACCTCCTTGAGGATTTTCTCCTTGTCGTCATCGCCACGGCCCGCTCCCGCTCGCTGGACCGCCGCGACGAAGGCATCGTCGGCGCCCCGAGCCACCGAGCCGCTGTGGCAACTGTCTGAGATCATGAGGATTCGCGTACCTCTGGGGAATCTGGTCCAGAGGCGGCCGAGCTCGTCATCGAGGAGCATCCGATCGTAGAGACACCAGGTTTCATCCAGGCCGTCTGGCTCGTCACTATTACGGTCCGGAACCTGGCAACCATGCCCGGCGTACTGGATCAGGAAGATACCCCCGGGGCTCTGCCTGAGTTCCCTGGCGGCGTCCTCAATCCCGCTGATCACCGCCGATGCGGTGGCCGCCTCATCGAGCAAGGGACTCTTGCACTCGAAGCCCTGGAGGCGGGCGATATCGAAGACGTCCCTGGCGTCGTTGACGGCTCCGCGCAGCGGCGGCGCACCCGGATACGCGGTCGGGCTGAGTCGGTTCAGTCCGATTGTCATCGCAATCCCGCGAGACTTCTCGGCTCCCACGGCCTCGGAAAACCCGAGACTCCAGGCTATCCCGCTCGCCCCCATGGCCGCCAGACCGGTGCCTCTGAGGAAACTCCTTCGAGCGAATCGCATGGTATTCCCCTTTGTCGGCTTGGGAGCTGGGCACCGAAGGTGCGATTCAGGACATGCTTGACAGGGAGGCCTTGCCTTCTCTGGCCAGGCAAATTGGGCGCGTTTCCAGCCGCAAGGATCCTCCCTGCTTGCATGTCCGGTGTCAAGAACGTTTGCAGAAAATTGCTTTACAAATCAGCACGGCACAATCAGGCCGCTCCCGCCGCCCTTGACGCATGGTGGACACGAATGTGAGTTGGCCAATCGCAAGGCGACGGGGCGAATTCGAGTGCAAGCGCGGTGGGTTCTCCGCCAACGCCCCATCGAACGGCCGATCGACATCCGTGGCGATGACCGTTCCATGGGTGGTCGGAAGGTCCGCCTCAGGCGAGCTATTTCGCCTCGGAGCGTTGTAGGAATTCGATCGCCACGCGTTCGTCCCAGCGAAGATTCTTCGATCGCTGGAAGACGCGAGTGACCCGCTCCATGGCGGCCTTTGCGTTCTCGGCGTGGTCGAGCTGGCGCTCGGCGGCGGCGATGAGAGCCAACCCCCAGAGGCTCGAGTGGTCAGGGCCAACGACGGTTTCGAATGGCTGAACCGACTTGATGACGTCGGCAGCATGGCCACCGCGGAGTGCGGCCCAGTGCTTCACGAATGGAAGCTCCCAGTCTCCCGAGTACCGGCTGTGGGCCCGCTCTGCCAGGGTGGAGAGAATCTTGGGGTCGGGCAACGCGTCTGGAAGAGCGGCCGCGAGGCGGACGTAAAGGCAGAGGAGCCTGGGGTCGTTCTCGGCATTCATCGCAGACAGCAGCTCACGGCAGGCCGTGCGGTAGCCGGACAGGTCGCCCTGTGCCAGGAGCACGAACCCTCGCAAGATCCTCGGCTTCACGGCGCCGGGTTGGAGACGCGCGGCCGTGGAGAATCCTCGGGCGGCGTCTTGCCAGTGGCCCAGCTCGGCCGCCGCGGTCGCCCACCGTGCGTGCAGGTCGGGGTCGTCCGCCCAGGTTCGCGTGAGGCGGTCGAGGTGGAATTTCGCGGCATACCATCGGCCCTCGGATTCACATAGCTCCGCAATTCCGCGATCGAAGCTCTCCGCGATCGACGCATCGGCCTGGGCGTCGGCGGGTGAAGACGCGGCGAGCTCTCGGCACGACGACTCCCATTCAGCGTACGGAGCCTGCGCCGGCTCCTGAAGGTCGTCAAGCTTGAGTCCGGTCCGCGGGGTGAGTATCGCCTCGAGCCGATCGGAGTCCGTGGGCAAGGGAGCGGGCAGGAAACGCCACCGCCGCGCCCTGGGAGGCGGTCGGTTGCCCGAGTCGATACTCATGATGCTCAGGCTGTCGACCGGCTTCACCTCGTAAGTGGTGACGGTGCCGTCGGCGCCCGCCTCGATGCGCTCGATCGGACGAGCGTGGGAGAATTCACGAAGCCAGGGGCGGCCCGTGGCCGCGTCCCACACCCGGAACGAACCTTCAACGCCACTGCCGTAAACACTCAGGCCGTCGGCGGAATATGCGAGCAGGCCGATCGGCTCGGCGGTTGCGATCTCGGGGCCGTCGGCGAGCCCGCTGGCGACATCGATGAACCAGAGCGACCGCCCGTGGGCCACGGCGAGCTGTCGACTGTCGGGGCGGAACGCTGTCAGAAACTGCCCGGCTCCGGATCCTCCCGCCTGAATTCCGAGGGGCCTGCCCGTGAACGTGTCGAACCCCAAACCTCGGCCATCCGGAAGGATCATGATCGAGGCCGCCAACCCCGCGCGGGACGACGAGAACCGGGGCCGGATGGGTATGCCACGAGCCGTGCCGCTCGACACGTCCCAGAGTCGTGCCGAGTTGTCGCCGAATTGGGTGAGGAGCGCCTTGCCGTCGGGGCTGAATTGGCTTCCCACGAGGGAGGTTCGATAGTCCTTCGGATTGGGAGCCGGGTGAGTCAGCGGCGCCCCGCGACGGGCGCCGGTCGTCGCGTCAAAAAGACCGACGGCCATCCGCCCGCGGACCAGGATGGTGGTGCCATCGGGGCTGAAGATCGGGGGATGGAACAGATTGTCGCCGGCCAGTCGGAGCGGCTCGGCGCGGGCACGCCCCGAAGCAACCTCCCAGAGCTGTACGGAGTCGGAGCCCTCGACCGCCAGGAGCGAACCGTCGGGGCTGAAGACCAGGTGGGAAACCGGCCCTTCGTGGTGGAGGGGTCCGTGTACGATCCGACCATCGGCCGCGTCACGAAGCCATGTACTGACGCCGCGGCTCTCCGCGCGAGACCGGCCGCCCGGGCCCGTGACAACGAGCGTGGGGGGCGGCTCCCCGATCGGATCGCCCGAGGGCCGGCCCGTCGCAAGGTCGAACCGGCGGAGCCGACCGTCGAGGGCGAACGCGCGGCGGCCATCGTCCGAGAAGCCGACCGCATGGATCCGGCCGTCCATCCGGAACGGCTCGCCCCGAGGCGCAGCCGTTGCGACGTCCCAGGCCCGGAAGGTTCCCCGTTCGCCGCCCACCAGGACAACTCCTCCTGGACGGTCGACTGCCAGTGCGGAGACCACCTCGGCCTGCGCCAGCGGTCCCGCGACCCGCTTGCCCGTGTCAACCTCCCAGACCCAGACCTGGTTTCCGGCGGCGGTCGCCACGCGTGCTCCTTCGCCGCTGAAGGCCGCGACATCCGCACCGCGCGGATGCGTCAGCCCGTCGTGCATGGCCTGGCCGCGCGCGTCGCGAATCTGGATCCGGTCGCCATCCTTGCCTTCGGCAAGGGCGAACCGGTTGCCCTGCGGGTTGATCGCCCGGAGACGCCCCACACCCTGACCGTAGGATCTGGTGGTTTGGCTCTTCCTGCGCGTCGCGTAGAGCTCCATGTTCTGGGACACGTACGTCCCGACGACTCCTGCGCTGTCGGGCAGGAAGATGACCGCATAGCCCCCCGCATAGCCTTGCTCGTACTCGGCAAGGAGCTTTCCGGTCGACCCCTCGCGGAATTGCAGGAGCGAGTTGGTGATCGCGTTGACCCCGCTCGAGAGCACGACCGTTCCGTCGGGACTGATCGCGTGGGCCGGGTTGCGGAGGTCCGGAAACTCGATCCGCTCTCCGATCGGCTTCAGGGTTTCGGCGTCCCACACGCGGCGATCACGCAGGAACCGCCGGCCGTCGGGCGTGACCGCGAGGACCGTGCCGGCGTCGGGGTTGGCCGGCGCATCGGCTTTGGGAAGTTCACCCCAGAGGGTTCGCACGGTCACACCGAGCGACTCCGGGCGGGCGCGTGGACCCCAGACCCGGGCGGTGCCATCGGCGCTCGCCGTGGCGAACGAGCGGCCGTCGGAGCTGAACGCGACGGCGAGCACGCTGTCGTCGTGCCGCAACGGCTCTCCGATTGTACGGCCGTTGGCCGTGTTCCAGAGCCGGGCCAGGCCGTCCTGGCTGCCGGTCAGGATCATTCGGCCGTCAGGGCTGAACGTCAGGGCAAGGACAGGCTTTGGGTGCTGCAAGAACGGACACACGAGGCGGCCCGTCTCGACGTCGATCAGGTAGACACCCAGGTCGGTCGCCAGGGCGACGGAGCGGTCGTCAGGTGAGATCCTCATCAGGACGACCCGGCTGGGGCCCTGGATCGGTTGACCGAGCGGCCGGCCGTTCGTCGTGTCGAATTTCTGCAGAAGACTCCCCCCCGCGCCTGTCCCTGTTGCGGTCCGGACCACGAGAAACGGGACGCGACCGCCGTGAGAGAAGTCGACCTCGATGTCCCCTCCTTGGCCCCCGGCGAGCGGCCGGACCGGCTTGCCCGTCGTCGAGTCCCAGAGCTGGAAGCCGCGGTAGTACGTGGCCCCGTCCGGCGCGAGCGCCACCAGTCCGGAGAACGGTTGCTGGACGAGAGACTTGCCGTCGGGAAGGCTCCATGAATGGAACCCGGCGCCGACCAGCCCCCCTGCGACCAGCATCCGTCCGTCCGCGGACACGGCGAGCTGGTTGACTCGAGTCAGCGTGGGCATCGGATCACGGAGAAGGCGGGACGTGCTGGCGTCCCATGCCCGCACTACCCGGTCCAGGCCACCGCCGCTGGTGAAGAGGGTTTTCCCGTCGCGAGCGAAGACGAGCGCGAGCACCCGGTCCTTGTGGAGCATCGGCGGGCCGAGCGTGCGGCCCGTCGCGGCGTCCCAGAGGCGGGCGGTCTTGTCGTACCCCGCGGTAGCGATGGTCCGGCTGTCCGGGCTGAACGCCACGAGGTCGACGGGAGCCTGGTGCCGGACGATGATCTCGAGGTGGCCCAGGCGGTCGGCGAGGAGACTCCGGATGCCTTCGCGGGCCGGACCACGCTCGGGCGCCAGCCGGTAGGCCTGGAGTAGGCGGTGGGTGGCCAGCTCGTGGCGGCCGACGGACCATTCCTCCAGACTTCGGTCGACAGCGATCATCGCCTGGCGCTGCCGGCTCCGCTCTCCGGGGGTGAGCCGCTGGGCCGTTTCCCGGAACACGAAGTCGCCGTCTCCGGGGCCGAGCTGGCCCCAGTCGGGAATCTGGCGGCTGTTCAATGCGTTGGCGACCTGGCCCTCGACCCGCGCGGCCACCTGCCGGAAGGTGAAGGCGTGGTCGGACCGGTCGGAGTCGGCACGCTCGCGGAGAACCTTGAGAAGCGCGGTCGTGAACACCGAATGCCGCTCCGCGCCCAGCCCGTCGGCCACCGGCGTGTAGCGGCCGGCTGACATGCCCCAGAAGGCTGGCTGACGGAAGTAATAGCCAAGATTCTCCCCGACCGGCTCCACGCGCCCCGGACCGCGCTGGCCTGCGTCCGAGCGGGCGCCCGGTGTTGCCTGACGCTGCGGCCCTGGCGTGCCGGCCGCCGCCGGGGTGAGATCCCGTGCGGGCGCAGGGGCATTGCGGCGCTCGAAGAGAGAGCCCGAGTAGCAGCTGTCGAGAATCAGGAGCTTGTGACGGCATGGGAGCCGCCCGATGGTGTCGCGGATCCATGTCACCGATAAGCAAGAGCCAGAGAGGTCGTCCGCCCGGGAATCGGCCGCCGCCAGGAAGCCCTCGCGACCTCCAGGATCGATCAGGCCGTGGCCGGCGAAGAAGACGAGCAGGCTGTCGTCCTCCCTGAGACCGCGTCCCGGCAACCACTCCTCGAACGCGGCGCGGAGGTTGTGCAGCGAGGCAGAGGCGTTGTCCAGGTAACGAATGTGGTCGTCGGTGTACGCGAATTCCGCGGCCAGAATTTCCCGGAGCTCGCGCGCGTCGTTCGCGGCGTACAGCAGTGGTTCCAGGCGACTTTCGCCGCCCTGGTAAGTGTCGATACCCACAATGATCGCGTACCGGGCGTGATAGTCTGCGATCTTGTCAGGGCCCTCCGGAAGCACGAGTTCCGCGCCCCTGGACGCTGTCTTCCCCTGGGAGTTCTCAGGAGCCCCGAACTGAGCGCGGCTGGCGCGTGCGCCCAGGAGAACGACCGTCAGTACCAGCGCAATCCACACTCTTCGCGGCATGGCCAGGCTCCGGGGATGTCGGCCTTGGGTGGGCAAGCGGACCAGTTCCACCTGTGCGAATCAGCGTTGGTTCCGCGGCGAATCGCGCACTCTTGCTACTTCGTTCGTGAGGTCGATTTGTGATGAGGGAACCCAGCGAGATGACATCGAGAATCGCAGGCAGGAGCCGATCGAGACCTGCTCAGAGGGCGTCTCGTTCGTCGCGGCCTTCGCATGGGAGAAACTCCTGCCGGGCCTTGCCATGACCGACTTTGCGGTGGGGTTTCTCCATTTCCGTCTGAAGTAAGACATTTTTCAACTCCGAACGCGAGGTGAGTCGTCCTGTGAGCGACGGGGAAGGTGATCACCTCGCGAATACGAGGAGTCCGTTGGCCGGCAAGACGAGCGGGGCGGAGAAGTCGAAACCGTGCATCGGCTGGGAATCGGCGAAGACGCGGCCCCCGTTTCCGGTCGTGTTCGGATTGACCCAGTTTTCGTACACGTCGCTGTTGAACACTTCTCGCCATTCCCCGCCGCCCGGGAAGCCGATCCGGTAATCGAACCGGTTGAACGTGGAGAGGTGGACGACGACCATCACGTCGTGCCCTTCCCCCGGCACCCAGCGGTGGAAGGCAAGCACACGGTTCTGATCGTGGACGTGCACCGGGCGGAAACCCTCGCCGCGGAGGGCCGGCTGACGCCATCGGAGTGCCAGCAGCTCGCGAGTGAACCGGATGTGGTCGAGCATCTGCTTGTCGCCCGACTCCACCCCGGCCCAGTACAGGAGCAGATTCGCATGGTTCTTCAGGTCGTCCGCCCACTGCTTGTCCTCGAGGAACTCCTGGCCCATGAACAGCATCGGGATGCCGGGGGCCGTCAGGCTGATGCCGGTGGCCACCCGGGCCCGACTCCGGCCATACCATGAGCGCGGATTGTTGAAATCACCGAGCCGGGCGATCCTCTGCTCTCGTTCTCGATACACGATGTCGTGATTCTCGGGCCCCTGCACGAACTGCCACTGACGAGGAAACCCATCGGGCCAGAGACGGGCCGCGAGATCGGTCAGGTTGAGAGGCCGCTCATCGGGCTGCGCGGCATTACCGATCACGTCGCGAACGGTGATCCGCAGGCCGTCCGTAAGCGTGGTGTCGAACCCCGCGCCCTCTCTCGGCGGCTTGACGACGTAGGGATTGACGTCCCAGTACTCGGCGTGGTCGATCGCGCCCGGCCGGAGATGGTTCAGGGTCGAGGTCAGGTCCTGGCAGAATGACCAACCATTGGGCCAGCCGTCATGGTCGATGACGCTCACCTGGTCGTAGCGGAATCCGTCGACGCGGTACTCCTCGAGGAAGAACCTGGCGTTCTGGATCAGGAAGTCGCGGACCTCGGGCTTGCCGAAGTCGAAGACCTCGCCCCCCGCGTGCTCGTGCCCGTTGAAGTAGAGCGAGTTCCGCTTCCCACCGGAGGTCGGCTGGCGGTCGAAGAACCAGAGGCTTTCGTCGCCGAAGTCGCC
This sequence comes from Aquisphaera insulae, assembly GCF_011064615.1. Lineage (GTDB taxonomy): Bacteria > Planctomycetota > Planctomycetia > Isosphaerales > Isosphaeraceae > Aquisphaera > Aquisphaera insulae. Next base: position 16,239 of record NZ_JAALJH010000066.1, read on the forward strand.
CCCGGCGTGGTTGTAGACCACGTCCAGGATCACCGCCAGCCCGTGGATGTGGCAGAGGTCGATCAGGGCCTTGAGCTGGTTCATCTCGCCCCGCAGGTCATCCACCGCATACTGGTCCAGCCCCCGGGCGGCGAGCAGTTGATTCACGGCGGCGACATAAGGCGGGAGGTCCGCGTCCTCGACGGCGAAGTCCATCTCGGGCGAGAAGTAGTCGGTCCCGTTGTAGCCGAGGCTGAACTCGGTCTGGAACTCCTGGATCGGCAAGAGCTGGAGCGCGGTCACCCCAAGCTCCGACAGGTGAGGGATCTTCCGGGCCACGTCGAGGAAGGTGCCGGCCTTGCGTGGCCAGTTCGGGGTGTAGAACGTGCCGACGTGGAGCTGGTAGATGACGAAGTTGTGGAACTGGGGCGTGACGAACCCCGTCTCGTGCCAGGGGAAGTCGGTCGTTCGGATGATGCAATCGCCTGGGAAGGGCGTCTCCAGCTCGCGAGCAAAGGGGTCGCGTTTCGGCCCCGAGCTGCCCGTTCCCTCAACGTGGAAGATGTAGCGGTCCCGATCTTTCGCCCCCTTGAAGAAGCCGCGCCAGTGACCGGCCCCGTCCCTCGTCAGCAGGCTCGAATCGTCCTTGACGCGGCCGTTGAAGTCGCCGAGGGCGTACACCTCCAGGGCGTTGGGCGCCCAGACACGGAACGTGGCGCCGTCGGCGATCAGGTTCGCCCCCATCGGTGTGCTGGGCGTGACGTGGTCGAGCGAAGCGGGCATGGGCTCTCCGCGAAATGGCCTGAGACAGGGTGCGGGGCACAGCTCAGCAAACATCCGGAATCGTGCGTCAAGCAGACTATTCGGGAGCGAGGGCATTCGGCAACGGAAATCCGACCCGTTCCGTTCAAGAATTCAACGTCTGTGAGCAATCCAGGCGCCCCGTGCTTCAGAGTGTGTAAGCTCCCAGATCCGCGACGAACCGAGTCTTCGCCGAGATCCTGCCTCGGGAAATACCCCACTCCTCGATCAGCGACACCAGGTCCTCCCACACGTCCCGGTCGTCCCACCGGTCCTTCCGGAGGGCCTGCTCTCCGTAGGTCTCCTTCACGATCGCCCGCGTCAGGCCGGAGATCGTCTCGCAACCCTGGGGCGGCTCCGTATGAAGCGGGGTCAGCGCCAAGAGCAGAATCATGGCGAGCATCGCGGCGATGATCGGATACGGGAACGGAAGAACCGTGAAGAACATCGCTGGGACAATGCCACTTGCCGCCAAGACGATGGAAAACGGGAGCGGCCACGTGATGAGACTGAGAATGAGGCACCACTTCAGCACTCGAGATGGTGGATCGAGTGACGGCAGCCTCAGGCCGATGCAGTCCTCAAGACGTGACCAGGACAGTCGCCGACTGGCTCGCGGCAGCAGATCCTCCACGCGGGAGTCAGGTCGCAAACGGTCTCTCGGCAGACCGAACACGGCACCGAACCCACGACGAACACGACGGAAGGTCGCTGCGGTCAGACAGGCCACCGGGGGCCGTGGCCGCCGGTGCAGGAGGATGTACCGATGGAGATCGCCGACGGTCTCGAACGTGTCCGCCTTCCCGTTGAAGGCATTCGGAACCCCGAATTCCTCCTCGACCCTGGCCAGCAGTTCGTAGGTTTCGATTCCCATCTGGCACCATGAAAGCGGGTCGTCAGCTTGGCCTGGCATACGTGTCGAACAGGCTCCGGACCTTCAGGGCCTTCTGGAATTCCTCCTTGCTCATCGGCCTGGCGGGCGAGACCTCGATCGTCACCGGATGGTCCTGGGTGACGTGGACGAAGTTGTCGGAGAGACGAGCGTCCACCCCGTCCAGCTCGAGCCAGGTCCAGAGGGCCGGGTGGGCTGAATGGAGGACCACCTTGAACCGGCCGTCGTGCTCCACGACCTCGGACGTGAGCTGGGGATCGACGAGCGGGATCGCGCGGGGATAGGTCAGCGTGACCAGGTTCTCGGACTCGGTGGTGTGGTCCACGTCGACCTTGAGCCAGACCAGCAGGTCCTCGGGCTTGCGGCCCCGGAGCAGCTCTTGCAGGGAGATCGACTGGACCAGCCGGGACTTCCGGGCGGGAAGGTCGACGGCCTTCGATCCGGACGTGAGCGTCTTGCCGGAGACGTCGGTCACGGTCCACCAGACCTGCCCCTTCGCGTCGCTCAGGCGGTCGCTCGTGACGTGGACGTCCACCGTACCCGCCTTCGCGTCCTCGACGCCCGAGACCAGGACCGGGGCGTAGAAGCGCCTGGCCAGGTACTGGAGGGCCTTCCAGCGGCCGAAGTAGTCGACCGAGGACCACGAGGTGCTCGGCCAGGTGTCGTTGTATTGCCAGTAGACGCAGCCCATCGACCTCGGCATCTCGCGCCGCCAGCCCTCGGCGCCGTACTTGATGCCGTACGCCTGGGTGATCTGGCTCAGCCAGAGCGTGCTCTCGAAGTCTTTCGGGTCGCGGAAGTATTTCTTGACGATGACCATGATCTTGTCGGTGCCGATCGTCCCATCCTCGGCCACATTCATGTACATGCGATTCGACCGCATGTGGTACTTCATCACGGGCGAGTAGACCGACTCGCGGTCCGAGGGCTCGGTGAACGTGGCCACGGTCTTGGGCTCGGGGAAGGACTGGAAGCCGAACTCGCTGACGAAGCCGTGGATGTTGCGATAGACCTCGAACGGCTTGCCGCCGTGCCAGACGTCCCAGAAATGGACGTCGCCGCAGTCGGGTGAGCCGGTGACGTAGTCGGTCTGCGGGGCGAGCTCGCGGACCTGGGTGCCCAGGAGGTCGCGGAAGAGCTTGTAGTAGTCCCCCGCGCTCATCTTGTCCTTCGTCCACTCCTCCTTGCCGCGAAACGCCTCGATCTCGTTGTTGCCGCACCAGAGGGCGATCGACGGGTGATGGCGGAGCCGCTTGAGGTTGTCGCGAGCCTCCTCCTTGACGTTAGCGAGGAACGCCTCGTCGAACGAGGGATAGGTGGTGCAACCGAACTTGAAGTCGAGCCAGATGCAGATCCCCATCTCGTCGCAGGCGTTGAACAGGTCGTCGTCCTCGTAATAGCCGCCGCCCCAAAACCGAAGGCAGTTCATGTTGGCCGCGACGGCGTCCGCCACGAAGCGCCGGAGGATCTCTTTCGTGGGCCGGGTGGCGAAGCTGTCTGGCGGGATCCAGTTGGCCCCCTTGGCGAAGAACGGGACACCGTTGACCACCAGGTGCATCGGCTCGTCGCCGGCCTTCTCGACGGCCCGGAGGGTGCGCAGGCCGATCCGTCGGCTCGACGTGTCGAACACATGGCCACCGCCGTCGATCAGCTCCACCTTCACGTCATAGAGCGGCTGGGCGCCCATGCCCGTCGGCCACCAGAGCTTCGGGTCGGGCACCGCAATCTCGACCTTCGCCTTGCCGTCCTGAATCGGGGACGAGGACGACCCGATCTCATCCGAGCCTAGTCGGACGGTCACCTTCGCGGCGGTACCTGGGAATGGAGCGGGGGAGGCGTGGGCCGTCACCGTCAGGCCCACCTTGCCGGGCTGCGAGTGGTCCTGGAGGATCGCCAGGTCATCGATTCGGGTGGTGTCGAAGGCGACGAGCTCAATCTTCCGCCAGATGCCGCAGGTGATCAGGGTCGGTCCCCAGTCCCAGCCGAAGTTGCAGGGCTCCTTGCGGACGTAAGCGGCGCCGGGGTAGGCCCAGGTGGGGAGCTTGCGAAAGGTCTCCTTCTCGCGGATCAGCGGGAGCACGGAATCGAACCGGATCTCGATCTGGTTGGCGCCGGGCTTCAGGTGTTTCTTCACTTCGAATTCATAGGTCCGGAACATGTTGTCGGTGCGGGCGATCTCCGCCCCGTTGAGCTTGATGGTTGCCAGGGTATCGAGGCCCTCGCAGCGCAAGAGGACGTGCTCGCGAGAGAGGATATCTGCCGGGACGTCGAAGGTCCGGCTGTAGATCCAGTTGGCCTCGCCGACCCACTGGACGATCCGCTCGTTGTTGCGGAAGAACGGGTCGGGGATCTGGCCGGCGGCCAGCAGGTCGGTGTGGATCGTGCCCGGCACCCTGGCGGGGATCGGGTCGCGGCTCCCTTCCTGGACCACCCGCCAGGCGCCGCCCAGGTCGAGGTGCGACGGGCCGGACGCATTGGCTCCCGTGACGTTTACCACAGCAACTCCCGCGAGAAGGACCGAAGCAAGCCGGCCGAGGGGGGACATGGGGCTCCTCTTTCGTCCAGACGTCAGAATTCGCGTTCCGGGAAATGTCACGGTTTGCGCAGGAATTGGCATCGAGCAATTGGCATTTGGAACAGATCTGCAAGTGTGCGTGACCACGATCGTCAGATCGTGGTTCGGACGGGGCGCAGCCCCCCAGCCTCGCACGTCAGTGCGATCCGCCGGACGGGCCGACGCTCGCCCGAGGTCCGTCCGGCTCACGCCGGAGGTTGGGGGCTTCGCCTGTCCGAACCACCCGCTCACGCGGGTGGTCACGTATTCACGAGTTGCTTCGCCAAGCATCATGTGCAGGCCTCCGCAACGGGGGCAGTCCCGATCGACACGGCTTGCGTTGCTGCGACGGTCTCATCCGCGGAGCAACTTCGGGTAGCGGTCGTGGATCGTCAGGATCAGCTCGCCGAAGAGGGTATTGGCCCAGGCGAACCAGGATCGCGTGAAGTTCTTGGCGTCATCCTTGTGGAAGGACTCGTGCATGAAGCCGGTGCCGGCGTGGGTCTGCTTGAGCGTGGACAGGCAGCGGGCGACCTCCGACTCGTCGCGGCTGGTCAGGGCCCGGGTGATGATGCCGAGGGGCCAGATCATGTCCATGCCCGAGTGCGGGCCGCCCAGGCCCTCGGCGGCCTTGCCCCGGAAGTAGTAGGGGTTGTCGTCGCTGAGGACCCAGGCACGGGTCCGCAGATACGTGGGATCGTCGACCGCCACGCAGCCGAGATAGGGCAGCGAGATCAGGCTCGGGACGTTGGCGTCGTCCATGAAGACCCGGCTGCCGTAGCCGTCCACCTCGTAGGCGTAGACGTCCCCGCCCTCGCGAGCGACCAGGCCGTGGGCGCGGACGGCTTCCCGGACCTGCTCGGCGAACTCGTGGCACTCGTTCGCGAACGACTTGTCGGCCAGCTCGGCCTCGTAGATCTCGCGGAGGTGCTCGAGCGACGTCACCGCGAAGAGGTTCGAGGGGATCAGGAAGGGGAAGATGCAGGCGTCATCGGAGGGACGGAAGCCGGAGTGGATCAGGCCGCAGGGGCGGGTCGGGTTGCCGTAGCCGCGATTCGGGAGCGAGTCGGTCGGGTTCGCGGTGTCGCGCTGGAAGGTGTACGGGCCGCGATCCTTGAGCCGCTGCTGCTCGCGGAAGGTCCTCACGACCGTCGACATGGCCTTGCGCCAGTCGGCGTCGAACAGGGAGGCGTCGCCGGTGGTCTTCCAGTAGCCGTGGGCGAGTCGGATCGGGTAGCAGAGCGAGTCGATCTCCCACTTCCGCTCGTGGAGATCGGGCCGCATCTTCGTGTGGTCCTTCTCCCAGTGGCTGCCGGTCGGGCCCTCGTTGAAGGCGTTGGCGTACGGGTCGATGTTGATGCAACGGGCCTGGCGATTGATGACGCCCGCGAGGAAGGTCTTGAGCGCCGGGTCGTCCTTGGCGAGGGGCAGGTACGGCCAGACCTGCGCGGTGGAGTCGCGCAGCCACATGGCGTCGATGTCGCCGGTGATCACGAAGGTGTCGGCCTTGCCGTCCTTCTTGCCGGTCCGGACCGTGGTGTCGAGGGTGTTCGGGAAGCAGTTCTCGAAGAGCCAGGCGAGCTCCGGGTCCGCGATCGCCTTCTTGACCTCGGCGATCTTCGCCTCGACGGCCTCGCTCGTGAACTTTCGCGCCGAGGCCGGCGGCCGGCGGCTTTGCAGGGCCTCGGCCTGCCCGGCGACGGCCGGGGCCAGGAATGCCCGAGAGAAGGGCGCCGCGGCGGCGGTCCACCGGAGGAATGATCGTCGGTTACGCATGCGAAGCTCGCTGGGGGGGCACCGGGATGATCGCCGGTCCCCGGCACGTCCGGAGAACGCGGGACCAGGCCGAGCGGCACAGGTTCCCCTATACACGAACCCGCGGGCCTCGTCCACGGTGCGGAGTTCGCGACCGAGACGCCCCGGCGGAACGTCGCGCGAGCAGGGCGAGCCCCTTGATTCGGCCCTTGCGCCGGCCTCATAATGGGTCCCTGTGTAGCCGCGATCGGCCGGGGGCTGGGCCCCGCGCAGGCCGTCGCGCGTGTCGACTTGAATCATGAGAAGATCCCGTTCCCTCGACCGTGGGATCGCCTCGGCGCCCGGCGTCGGCGGCTGCGCGTCCACTCGTCTCTGAGAGCCTCTCCGATGCAATTCAAGACCCTGCCGATCTTCCTGGCGTTCTTCCTGATGGGCCTCGCCGACGCCATGGGCCCCAACGCCGAGAAGATGAAAACGGCCTACGACCTGAGCAACTGGCAATCGACGCTCGTCTCGTTCAGCGTGTTCATCGCGTTCGCCGTCTGCAGCGTCCCGGGCGGGGTGCTCGCGGCCCGGATCGGCAAGAAAAAGCTGCTGCTCTTGGGCCTGGGCCTCAACGCCCTGGCGCTGGTGCTGCCGTCGATCATGGAGCCGCCGTTCGCCGTGGTGCTCGGCTGCATCTTCCTCCTGGGCGTGGGCACGACCTTCCTCCAGGTGGCCGGCAATCCGATCATGCGGGACGTCAGCCCCTCGGGGAGCTACAGCCGCAACCTGGCCCTGGCCCAGGGGATCAAAGGGCTCGGCAGCGCGGCCTCCACCTATATCGTGCTCGCGATCGGCTCGCTGGCGCTCTTCAGCTCGATGGGCTGGCGGGGCGCCTTCCCCGTCTTCTGCGTCCTGATGATGCTGGCGTTCGTGGCCGTGCTCTTCCTGAAGGTGGACGAGGCCAAGGTGGATGAGCCGCCGAGCATCGCCTCCAGCCTGTCGCTGCTCAGTCAGCCGGTCTTCCTGCTGGCGGTCGTCGGGATCTTCCTCTACGTCGGGGCCGAGGCCTCGATGGGCCGGTTCCTCCAGCCGACCCTCCAGGGATTCGGCCTGGACGAGAAGGCCTCGGCGTTCTGGGGGCCGTCCGTCTTCTTCCTGGCGTTGACGGTCGGCCGGCTCCTCGGGAGCGCCATCCTGACCGTGATGACGCCGCGGACCTGCTTCCGGATCTCCGCCCTGCTGGGCTTGCTGGGTGCGGCCGCGCTGATGAGCGGCTCGCAGCCGCTGTCGCTGGCGGGCGTGATCATGGCGGGCCTGGGCTTCGCCAACATCTGGCCGATGCTCTTCTCGATCACCGTGGAGGAGCGGCCCGATCGCGCCAACGAGCTGAGCGGCCTGATGTGCATGGCGATCTCGGGCGGGGCGATCGTGCCGCTCGTGATGGGTGCCCTGAAGGACATGAACCTGGGGGCATGGGCCTACATCGTCCCGGCCGCCTGCTTCGCGTACCTGCTGGTGCTGTCGCTGCGGGGCGGCAAGCCGGCGACGGCCCTCGACCCCGCGCGGGTGGCCTGAGACCGGCCCACCGGAACGGAGACTGCCAGCCATGAGCTTCGGCGACGATCCTCGCATCGTGATGACCCTGGACGCCGGCGGGACCAACTTCCGGTTCGTTGCCATGCGGGGCAAGGAGCCGGTCACCGAGACGGTCGCGCTCCCCTCCAACGGCGACGACCTGGACCGGTGCCTCGCCAACATGATCGAGGGCTTCACGCGGACCCGCGACCTCTGCCCCGAGCCGCCGGTGGCGATCAGCTTCGCCTTCCCCGGCCCGGCGGACTACCCGGCGGGTGTCGTCGGCGACCTGCAAAACCTGCCGGGCTTCCGCGGCGGCGTGGCGGTGGGGCCGATGCTCGAGGATCGCTTCGGGATCCCGACGTTCATCAACAACGACGGCGACCTGTTCGTCTACGGCGAGGCCATCGCGGGTTTCCTCCCCCACGTCAACGGCCTGCTCGAGAAGGCGGGAAGTCCCAAGCGATACAGGAACCTCTTCGGAGTGACCCTCGGCACCGGCTTCGGCGGCGGGATCGTCCGGGACGGCGAGCTGTTCGTCGGCGACAACTCGATGGCCGGCGAGGTCTGGCTGCTGCGGAACAAGCTGGACCGCGACCTGAACGCCGAGGAGGGCGTGAGCATCCGCGCCGTCCGGCGGACCTTCGCCGAGAAGGCGGGCCTCTCGTTCGACCGGGCCCCGGAGCCGCGCGAGATCTTCGACATCGGCGTGGGCAAGGCACCGGGCGACCGCGCGGCCGCCCTCGAGGCCTTCCGCCGGATGGGCGAGGTCGTCGGCGACGCGATGGCCAATGCGCTCACGCTGACCGACAGCCTGGCAGTCATCGGCGGCGGGCTCTCCGGGGCCTCGGCGCTCTTCCTGCCCGCGGTCGTGGACGAGCTCAATGGCACGTTCACGGGCCTCGACGGCCGGCATTTCGGCCGGCTCGCCTCGAAGGCCTTCAATCTCGAGGACCCGGCCCAGCTCGAGGCGTTCCTGAAGGGCGCCGCCCGCTCGATCACGGTCCCGGGCGGGACCCGAACCTTGCAGTACGACCCGCTCCCGAGGATCGGGATCGGGATGTCCCGCCTCGGCACCAGCGAGGCGGTCGCCGTCGGCGCCTGTGCCTTCGCCCTGAGGAAGCTCGATCGCGGGGCGGCCGCGTCCGCGTGATTTCCGAGGGATCGGCGACACCAAAGAACCCAGACTCCATCAACGTCTCCAGAGGATTGCCCCCATGAAATGCCTTCTTCACAGGGCCGGCGGACTTCCCGCAATCGCCCTGACCTTCCTGACGACGGCCTGCCTGGCGGCCGGCCCGGCCGACCACGTCAAGCCGCTGATCGGGACCGACGGGCACGGCCACGTCTTCCCGGGCGCGACGCTCCCCTTCGGCATGATGCAGCTCTCCCCGGACACCCGGGACGAGACCTGGGACGGCTGCTCCGGCTATCACTACTCCGACGGCAGCATCATGGGCTTTTCCCACAACCACCTCAGCGGCACGGGCTGCGGCGACCTCGGCAATATCCTGCTGATGCCGACCGTCGGCACGCTCCGGCTCGATGCGGGGGGCAAGCCCGGCGAGGGCTACCGCTCCGCCTTCTCGCACGACCAGGAGGAGGCAAGGCCCGGCTATTACCGGGTGATGCTCACCGACCCCAAGGTCAACGTCGAGCTGACCTCCACCACCCGCACGGGCCTGCACCGCTACACCTTCCCGCAGGCCGATGATGCGCACGTGGTCCTGGACCTCTGGCACGGCATCAGCAACCGGCCGACCGATTCGCAGGTCACCGTCGCCGACGATCGCACCCTGACCGGCTTTCGTCGCTCCGACGGCTGGGGGGGCGACAAGATCTTCTACTTCGTGATCGAGTTCTCCCGCCCGTTCGACGGCGCCGGGGTGGCGAGGGACCACAAGCCGGCCGAGGGGAAAGAAGCCCAGGGCAAGAACGTCCAGGCCCACGTCGATTTCAGGACGAAGGCGGGCGAGGTCATCCTGGCCCGGGTGGCGCTCTCCACGGTGTCCGTCGAGGGGGCCCGCAAGAACCTCCGGGCCGAGATGCCCGGCTGGGACTTCGACGCCACGGCCGCGGCGGCCTTCACCGCCTGGGACAGGGCGCTCTCGCCGATCCAGGTCGAGTCGAAGGATGAGAACTTCAAGCAGACGTTCTACTCGTCGGTCTATCACACCCTGGTCGCGCCGACCGTCCTGAACGACGTGGACGGGCAGGTCCGCGGGCCCGACGGCAAGGTCCACACCGTCAAGGGCTTCGACTACTACACCGAGCTCTCGTTCTGGGACACCTTCCGCGCCGAGCATCCGCTCCTCACCCTCACCCAGCCGCAGCGGGTGAACGACTTCGTGAAGACCTGCCTGGCTCACTTCCAGTTCGCCAACCCGGACAACCGCTACCTGCCTGTCTGGGCGAACGGCGGCAAGGAGACGGACTGCATGATCGGGAACCACTCGATCCCGGTCATCGTCGACGCCTACCTCAAGGGCTTCCGCGACTGGGATGCCGGCGCGGCCTTGAACGCGATGGTGGACTCCACGAACATGAACCGCCAGTTCCTGGACTCCTATCGCGATGCCGGCTACGTGATCCAAAAGAAGGACGAGCAGAGCGCGGCCAAGACCCTGGAATACGCCTTCGACGACATCTGCATCGCCCGGTTCGCCCGCGCGATGGGCAAGACCGAGCTCGCGGACAGGTACGAGAAGCGGGCGCAGAACTGGCAGAACGTCTTCGACACCGAGACGGGCTTCGTCCGGAGCCGCAACGAGAAGGGGGAGTGGGTCCTGCCCTTCGATCCGAAGGCGATCGACATGAACTGCTACACCGAGGCGAATGCCTGGCACTACGAGTTCTTCGTCCCGCATAACGTCCCGGGCCTGATCGGCAAGCTCGGCGGCGACGCCAAGTTCACGGCGAAGCTCGACGAGATGTTCGACCCCGCACAGAAGATCCCCAACCAGTTGCAGGACATCACCGGGGTCATCGGCATGTATGCTCATGGCAACGAGCCCTGCCACCATGTGGCCTACCTGTACAACTACGCCGGCGCGGCGTGGAAGACGCAGGCCCTGGTCCGCAAGATCGCGGACACCCTGTACAACAACAGCCCCTCGGGCATCTGCGGCAACGACGACTGCGGCCAGACCTCGGCCTGGTACGTCTTCTCCGCGCTGGGCTTCTACCCCGTGGACCCGGCCGACGGCGTCTACGTGATCGGCAGCCCGCTCGCCGACTCGGCCACCATCACGCTCGATCCCGCCCATTACAAGGGGGGCAAGTTCACGGTCGTGGCGAAGGATAACTCGCCGCAGAACGTCTACATCCAGTCGGCCACGCTCAACGGCCAGCCCTACGCAAAGAGCTACATCACCCACAACCAGATCGTGGCCGGCGGGACGCTCGAGCTCCAGATGGGACCGAATCCCTGCAAGACCTGGGGGACCGCCGCCGGAGATCGGCCCGGGAACCCCGTCCCGACATCCGTAACCGCAAGGTAGGGAAACGTACGATTCCTTATCAGACCTCCTGAATCAGCCGAGTTAAGCGAGGAACGAACGTTCCTCGCTTTTTTTCTTGCATTCCTCGCACGCGAGCGACTAGGCTTGATGAGTCGCATGTGTCGCCAGTTTTGCTATTGTTCGCCAAAGCGTCTGTGATGACGCGTCAAGTTCGCCAGTGTCGTCGGTGAGGTCGACTCTCGGTCGTGCCGGCCCATGGGTCCGGACTGCGTCCGGCAGCGCCGAACGCAACCGTGGCTGCGTGGCCATTCTAGCCCATTAATCTCGCGATGACGGACCGAGCGCCGGTGGCGCCCGGCATTGGGTCGTTGTGCGCCATCGGTTTGCAGGTCCTCGGGCGCCCAATCTGAGCGAGAATGCCGCTGAATGATTGACATTGAAGGCGGACGACGCCGTCCGCCGCGGATCTGCCCCGGCGATGTCCACGCGCCGCATGGTGTCGCAGTAAGAGCAACGGGTCATCTCGAAATCGATCCAACCTTGATCTTGCAACGGAGAGTCGCAATGCTGCTCGGTGCCCGGTTGATGGCTCGGCTCCATGCAATGGCGGGTCGGGATCCGAAGAGGAGCCTGGTGCGGCGCCGGGTACGGTCCGCCGGGGTCATCAGGCGGTTCGAGCATTTCGTTTCAGGCGTGGAGCGGCTGGAAGACCGGATCCACCTGTCCGTCGCGGCCTCGGTCTCGGGCAACAACGTCAGCCTCGTCGGCGACGGCGCGGACGACGCGCTGACGGTGTCGGTCAACGGCGGCCTCTTGCAGTTCAGCGTGGATGGCGGCCAGACCTATTCCCAGAGTTTCCAGGATGGCGGGTCCGCGCGGACGGTCGGCGCCGCCGCCCCACTGGTCATCGGGGTGAATCTCGGCGGCGGCTCCAATTCGCTCACGGTGACCTCGGCCCTGACGTCCGCCCTGTCCGGGAATGGCGGCGTCCTCAGCGATCAGGGGCAGGGCGGCGGGGACACCCTCGTCGGGCCGTCGAGCAATTCGGTCTGGCAGATCACCGGGCCGAATAGCGGCACGCTGAACGGGTCGGTTTCCTTCTCGGGCGTCGGGAACCTCACCGGGGGCGTCGGATCCCATGATCAGTTCGTCGTCGGGATGGCGGGGAGCGTATCCGGTCAGATCTCCGGAGGCGGCGGCGGCACCGATTCGCTCAGCTTCAATGGCGGGAGCTATGCCCAGGAGACCTTCCAGGCCACCGGCGCCGACTCCGGGACGGTCACGCTCGGGTCCAAGGTCCTCAGCTACAAGGGGCTGACCTCGATCGTGGCGAGCACGACCTCGACCACGATCTCGATGATCACCGCGGGCGAGAACGAGAGCATTGGCGTGGTGGCCGCGGGGAGCACGCAGTCGACCATCCGGAGCATGAACTCGACGCCCACGTTCGCCAGCGTCACGTTCAGCAACGCGGGGCTGACCACGCTGAAGATCACCCCGGGGACGAAGACCACCACCCTGGCGGTCTCGCCGCTGGGGGCATCCTTCACCGCGGCGATCAACGTGACCTCCAGCGACACGGTCCGCCTGGCCAGCATCGCCGCGCCGGGGGGACTGACGGTCAACGCCGCCAACGCGATCATCGCGGGCCCGGCCATCGCCGATCAGCATCGAGTGCCCCAGTCCGACTGGACGCCCGGCGCGACCTTCGCGGCGGTCGCGCCGTCCTCGACGACGGGGCAGGGTCAGGGGATGAAAGTCTCGATCGCCGTCGGTGCATCCGGGACGCCCGTCGCCACGATCACCGCGTTCGGGACGGGCTACCTGCCGGGCGATCTCGTGACGTTCCAGCCGCCCGACGGCCACGGCACCCCGGTCAAGCTCCAGGTCACCGGCACGCCGGCGATCAAGCAGGCCAGCGTCCCCACGACGTTCAACGCCTGGACGCCGAACCGGCCGAACCCCTCGGTGCCCGCCTCGAAGACCACCGGCAAGGGGACCGGCATGGTCGCGAGCATCGCGACCGACGCCCTGGGCAATCCGACCGTGGTCGTGACCAGCCCGGGGACCGGCTACCTGCCCGGCGACTCGGTCTTCTTCAACCCGCCCGACACCAAGGGGACGCCGGTCCTCATCGAGGTCACGCCCGTCCTGACCACGCCTTCCCCGCCGGCCGGATTCCAAGCCTGGACCGCGAACCAGCTCTGGACGACGGTCCCCTCCTCGGCCACCTCCGGGACCGGGACCGGAATGAGTGCTTATATCAAGGTAGATGCGAACGGCAATCCCACCGCCTTCGTCCACGACCTCGGCACGGGTTACCACGTCGGCGACACGGTCGTCTTCTACCCGCCCGACAACGTCGGCGACTCGATCACGGTCACGATCACGTCCGCGATCAACGTCCAGCAGGTGAACGTGGAGTGGACGCCCAACTCCACGTTCAAGGCGCTCGCCCAGGCCTCGACGACCGGCGCGGGGACCGGCATGACGGTGGACGTGACCACCGACGAGCAGGGCGAGCCCGCCCTGACGTTGAACGCGATCGGCACCGGCTACCAGGTCGGCGACTCGGTCACGTTCGACTCCCCGGACAACGGCGCGGAGCCGCTGAGCGCCGTGGTCACCAGCCTGGGGACGGCCACGCAGCTCGCGGGGGCCTCGTGGACCGCCGGGGCGTCGTTCGCCAGCGTCGCGGCCTCGTCCTCGTCCGGCTCCGGGACGGGGATGACCGTCAAGATCAGCGTCGATTCCGGCGGGACGCCGACGGCGGCCCTGATCAGCCCCGGGACCGGCTACAAGGACGGGGACACGGTCAACTTCCTCCCGCCCGACGGCACCGGCGCCGCCCTGCAGATTGTCGTCGCGGGTAGCCTGGACCAGAGCGAGGCCGCCCCGGTCATCAGCACCCGGACCATCGCGGGGGGCGATCCCGCTTCGGCCGCGTCCACCGGGAATTCGGGCAGCATCACCCTCCAGGCGCCGGCGATCACCATCGGGCCGGGGACCAAGCTCCTGGCCCAGGCCACCGGCTCCTACACGCCCGGGGACCTCTTCCTCTCCGCCAGTGCCGCCCTGGATTTCACCTGGGCCGGGGCGCTCACGCCCTTCAAGCAGGAGGACGTGAGGGCCACGGTGGCCGTGACCAGCGCCATGCTCCAGGGGGGAAACGTCTCGATCTTCGCCAACGCCACGTCGAATCGGTTCGCCGGCTACGACGTCTTCCAGGATGGACTGGCCAGCTACGTGGCGGGGAAGACCGTCGGGAATCTGAGCGATCCCACCGACACGACGCTGACGTTCACGGACCGCACGCCGACGACCGGCGCCACCATCACGCGCGACCGCGGGAGCTGGATCTCGGACGGCTTCGCGATCGGCCAGCAGATCATCGCCGCCGGCTCGCGCTACAACGACAACGTGACCTTCACGGTCGCGCAGATCAGCCCGACCGTGCTGACGCTCTCCTCGGCGGACTTCCTCAAGGCCGAGACGGATACCGGGACGGTAGTCGTCAAGCAGTTGCTCTCCTCGGTCCTTCCGCAGGACCTGCCGATCGTGGCGAAGGACCAGAGCGGGAACACGATCTCGCCCGGGACGCTGATCCGCCCCGGCGACCTGCTGACCGGGCTCGGGCAGCAGATCCAGCTCTTCGGCCTGTTCCCGGTCTTCGAGGGCCTGGTGGCCAAGGCGACGACATCCGTCCTGATCACGGGCTCCACCACCATCATCGCCTCGAAGGCCGTGGACATCGAGAGCGCCAGCACCGCCCAGGCCAAGGTCTCCACGCCGTCCTTCATCCTGGGGGCAGCCTACGCCGACTCCGAGGGGCGGGCCACGACGACCATCGGCTCGGGCGTGCAGATCCTCGCGGGTGGCCAGTTCACGCTCAAGTCCGCCGTGACGAACACCATGGAGGCCGAGGTCAACATCACCGGCGGTACGGTCTTCCCCAATAGCACGTATCTGGCCAACGGATTCGCCAATCGGGCGCAGTCGGTCGCCTTCAAGATCCCGGGTCCGGCCATCTCCGTGGCCTACGGCAAGGCGATCTCGGAGTCGGTGACCGAGATCCAGGCCGGGGCACAGATCACCGCCCTGGGGGTCGTCATCGGGTCGACGAACGTCAACGACTTCCGCGTCAACACGGCGAGTATCGTGATGGCGCCGGGGCTCTACAACCCGAAGAATCAGACGGGCTCCGGGAACAACCAGGGGAGCGGGGTCGCCGTCTCGATCAGCGACGTTTCCTCGTCCAGCAAGTCCCAGGTCGACGGCAGCGTGACGACGACCGGCGGCGCCGCGTCGGTGACATCGGAGTCGGAGAACGAGTACAACAACACGATCGCGGAGACGGTGGTCCGGCAGCGGCCGATCCTGGAAGACATCGGCGTCCTGAACAAGATCGGCAACGACTACAACTTCGCCGCGGGGGGGGTCCGGCAGAAGACCGGGCTGCTCGGGATCGGGGCCGGCGTCGCCGTGGCGAACAGCACCAACCGGGCGGACGCCCACATCGGCGCGACCGCGACCTTCGCCGTCCGCGGCAAGCCGGCCGACGGCTCCACCCCGGCCGTAGCCGGCGACCTGACGGTCGAGGCCTCGGCGACCGACACCTTCCGCTCCTCGGCCATCGGCGCCGGGCTCTCGAAGTCGGAGATCGCGATCGGCGGGGCCGTCTCCGACGCCCACGAGTCGAACCAGGCGTTCGCCTCCATCGACAGCACGGTCGGCGTCAACGCGACCGGCAAGACCGAGGTATCGGCCAATGCCCTGATCCCCCGGACGATCCTCCCGATCGAGGATTACAACAAGCTCAAGCAGTTCTTCGTGAACGAGACCCAGTCGAGCCTCCCCTCCGTGAGCCACGTCGGCCTCAACGGCCAGACGCTCGACGCCGTGGACAGCTTCCTGTCGCGGTTCCAGCTCGCGGTGGGCCTGCTCGGCGACATCTCCGTGTATCTCCAGCCGACCCTGGGCGCGCCGGAGACCATCACGACGACCTACGTCGGGGCGGCGTCCGAGTCGGGCGACGAGGACGCACAGACCAAGACGCCCAGCCGGCTCTCCGTCTCCGGCAGCGTCAACCTGCTGACGATGAACAACCAGGCCGCCGCCACGATCGGAGCCGGGGCGAAGGTCAACCTCGACCCGTCGTTCGAGTCCTCGACCCAGTCGGTGGAGGTCACCTCCTCGGCGACGACCAACGCGATCAACGCCGGCGGCTTCACCGCGATCCCGACCATCCTGGTCCCGACGGAGCACGGCGAGGCGTCGGTCGGCGGCACGTTCGTCTACCTCGACTTCACGAACGCGTCGAAGGCGGCCATCGGCGCGGGGGCCGTGGTCCACGCGGAGGAGGACGTCGACGTCACCTCGACGACGAACGACTTCCTGGTGAACCTCACGAAGCAGGGGGGGGCGGGCCACTCGTTCGGCGTGGAGGGGGGCGTCGCCTTCACCTCGCTCGCGAACACCAACCTCGCCTACATCGACTCGTCGGCCACGGTCCAGGCCGGCAAGGACGTGACGGTCCGCGCGGATCAGACGCTCTTCGGCGTGCTCATCACCGGCGCCTACAGCCTGGCCCCGATCGGCGTGGGGGCGTCGGTCGCCTGGAATCGGCTCTCCAACGACACCGAGGCGTTCATCGGCAACCCGACGCCGGCGACGCCCCAGGCCGTCGCGGGGTCGGTCTCGGCGGGCGAGAACGTCTCGGTCACGTCGACGACGGACGAGAAGATCTTCATCGTCTCGCTGGCCGGCTCGGTCGGGAGCGGCGGCGGCCACCATGCCAATGAGGGCGAGGGGACCGGCAACGGCACTGGGAGCCTCAGCGGCGAATCGAACCCCAGCGGCAGCCCTTCCGGGAGCAGCGGTTCGAATTCCGTGCTCGACGGCGCCAACATCATCGAAGACGTCCTGGACCTGAACCAGGGGGGACCTTCGGCCAGCGAGCCCGAGGCCAACGCCAGCCCGGCCAGCAATCCGGCGTCCGGTCAGGGCAGCCAGTACGGCCTGAACATCTCGGGTGCGGTGACCATCAACGACCTCCACGACGACGCCACCCGGGCCTTCATCAGCGACGGCGTCACGGTCAACGCCGGCCAGACGCTCACGGTCTCGGCGACGACCACCCTGCTCGACGTCGCCATCTCCGGCGCCATCGCGGCCTACATGCAGGCCGGCGAGGAGGGGGGAGCGTCCGCCTCCGCCGCCGCGCTCGCCGGGTCGTTCACCTGGAACAACTTCGCCGCGGATTCGAACGGCCGTCAGCGCGAGGCGTCGGCCTACACGAAAAACGTGACCCTGCACGCGGTCACGACCAACGTCACGGCGACCAGCACGGACCAGGTCTACACCTTCGCCGCGGGGGGCGCCGGGACGTCGTTCAACGCCAACACCGCGGCCAGCGGGGCCCTCGCCGGATCGGTGGGACTCAACCAGTTCGACATCAAGACGGTCGCCGGGCTGCTCGACCGGACGATCCTCAAGGCGACCTCGGACATCGCCCCCCAGACGGTCTCGATCACCGCCAACGGCAACGTCCGGCTGATCTCCGCCGACGGCGGCGTGGCGGTTTCCGGCAAGGTCGGCATCGGCGCGGCGATCGACGTCGGGATCCTTAAGAACACCGTCGTGGCGAGCATCGGCCCGGCGGCGGACATCGAGCCGACGGGGAATGTCCAGGTGGTCGCCCGGGGAAACGAGTACGTCGTCTCGGTCGGCGGAAGCCTCGCGCTGGGGACCCAGGGGCTGGGCCTGGTCGGGGGCGCCGCGGCCCAGCGGATCACGACCGACGTCCGCGCCTACGTCGACAGCGGCGCGACGGTCATCACCGCCGGCAGCCTGATGGTCTCGGCCGACGATTCGCTGACGGCCATCATCGTCGGCGGCGGCCTCGGCGCCGGCGACAAGGCCGGCTTCGGCTTGGCCGCGGGAGTCGGCGTCATCAGCCAGACCGTGGAAGCCTACGTCGCCACCAATGCCGTGATCGTGGCCAAGGGGAACGGCCAGGCCCTCACGACACCGACCGGCGACCTGACCGGCCAGGGGCTCCTGATCGACGCCGTCGGCAAGGAGAATCTGACGACGGTCGGCGCCGCCGGGGCGGGGGGCCTGATGTTCGGTATCGCCGGCTCCGCGTCCGTGAACACGATCGACAACACCGTCCTGGCCTGGATCGGCCAGGGGACGACCGTCAACGCGGGGATCAACGACCTGGCGGCCGGCCAGTCAGTCCAGGTCAATGCGGCGCAGACGCTGGACGCGCTCCACGTCGGCGGCTCCCTCGCCCTCTCCTTCACGTCGGGCGGCGAGTCGGGCGGGCTGGCCGGCTCGATCGGGGTCGGCGTGGCGGTGGACCTGATCAACGGCCAGACGAAGGCGACCATCGACGGTGCGACGGTCGAGAGCAAGGGCGACGTCAACGTCACCGCGGCCGAGCTGGCGACCGTCTTCGCCCTGGCGATCGGCGGGGCCGTCGCGATCAGCGGGGGAGGCGGAGGCGGGACGGCGATCGGCTTCGCGGGGGCCGGGTCCGGGATGGTCATCAAGAATGACACCGAGGCCGGGATCCAAGGGAAGGCCAGGGTCCGCTCGACTTCCGGAAAGGTCCGGGTCAACGCGAAGGATACGTCCACCATCACGGCCAACGGCGGCGGGGTCGGGATCGGCGTCGGCATCGGCGGATCCGGCGGCGCGGGGGTGGGCTTCTCGCTGGGGGCGGCGGTCGCGGTCAACAAGGTGTTCAACACCGTCAAGTCGTTCGTCACGTCCTCCCAGGTGACGGCCGGGCAGGGGGTCTCGGTGACCTCGAACGAGGCGGCGACGATCAAGGCCCTGACCATCGGCGGCGCAGTCGCGGTGGCCTCGGGCAGCAACGGAGTCGCCATCGGCGTCGCGGGCTCGTACTCCTACAACACGATCAAGAACGACGTGGAGGCCCAGGTCGTGGGCACGACGGCCGCGCCGACCTCGATCGAGGGGGGGAGCGGTCCGGTTACGATCTCCGCGACCGACGTCTCCCAGGTCACGGCCAACGGCGGCGGAGTCGGCATCGGGGTCGCCATCAGCGGCGGCACGGCGGTCGGCGTGACGCTCGGCCTTTCCGCGGCCACGAATGACGTGGAGAACGTCGTCAAGGCGTACGTCGAGGGGGCGACCGTCGCGACCACCGGGACCTCGTCGGGCATCACGGTGCAGGCGACGGAGACGCCCACGATCTCCGCCCTGACCATCGGCGGCGCGATCGCCGTCGGCGGCGGCGGCGAGGTCGGCGGCGGCGTGGGGCTCGCGGGCGCGGGCTCCGGCAATACGATCAAGGACACGGTCGATGCCCACGTCGCGGCGTCGTCCACGGTCACAGTCCGCGGCTCGGGGCCGATCCTGATCGCCGCGGCCGACAGCCCGACGGTCACCGCCAATGCGGGCGGGGTGGGCCTGACCGTCGGGGGGAGCGGCGGCGTCGGGGTGGGCGTCTCGGCGGGCGTCGGCTACGCCAGCAACACGATCCAGGATCCGGCCGTCAGGGCCTATGTGGATCATTCCACGGTTTCCTCCGCGTCGGGCGATATCGGGGTCATGGCGACGGTCGTCAGCACCATCTCCACTCTCAGCATCGGCGGGGCGCTCGCCGTGGGTATCGGGGCCAATGGGGGAGCCAGCATCTCGGTTGCCGGCGCGGATGTCGAGAACTCGATCCGGAACGACGTCGAGGCGTACGTCTCCAACGGAGGAAGCCTCGCCGCATCCGCCGGGGCGGCCCGCGTGCTGGCGACCGACACCACGAACGTCACCGCCGGAGCGGGGGGCGTGGGGCTGGGCATCAGCGGCGGCAGCGCAGCGGGCGTCGGGGTGGCCGTTGGATTTGCGGAGCTGAGCACGAACGTCGCCAACACCGTGAAGGCGACGTTCGTCAATGCGACCGTGTCGGCCTCCGGCCCCGCCGCGGACGGCGGCACGGCCGGGGTCCAGGTCAAGGCGACGGAGTCGGTCACGATCAATGCGCAGGCGCTGGGCGGCGCCGCGGCGATCTCCGGCGCCGGCGGGGTGGCCGTCTCGGCCGCCGGCGCGGGCGCCAACGCCACGACGACCACCGCCAACGACGTCGAGGCCTTCGTCCAGGGAGGGTCCGTCACCACGACCGGCTCCGGCGACATCCTCGTGCAGGCGACCGACACCAGGAACCTGACCGCCTGGGGAGTCGGCGGCGCCGTCTCGGTCGCGGCCGGCGGCGAATTCGCGGGGACGCTGGCCATCGGGATCGGGTTCGCCACCAATCGCGTCAACGACACGGTCCGCGCCTACCTCTCCTCCGCAACGGCCAGCTCGGCCGGTGCCCTGACCGTGAACGCCTCCGGGTCGACGACGGCCGAGGCCAAGGCCAACGCGGCGAGCATCTCCGCCGCGCTCTCGAGCGTGAGCGTCGCGCTCTCCGGCGGCGGAGCGACCGCGACGAACGCCATCGGCAGCACGGGCAACATCGTGGACGCCCACATCTCGGGCGCCGGGGCGAACGCGAAGAGCACCATCAAGGCGGCCGGGGCCGTGGGAGTCACGGCCTCGAACGCAGTCACGAGCACGGCCACGGTCGGGATCCTGGATCTGGCGATCGGGATCTTCGGCGCGTCGGTCGGCGTCGCGACGACGAGCAGTTCCGATGCGAGCAGCGTCTCCGCCGGCCTGGACAATGCGGACCTGACCGCGGGGTCCTTGCAGGTCAGCGGCACCGCGACCGACACGACCACCTCCACGGCGAATGCCACGGCCGTCACCGTCGCGATCGGCGGCTCCGGCGTCGGCGGCACGGCCACCGCGACGGTCAGCCCGGTGGTCCACACCACGGTGGGGCAGGGGACTTCGGTGCAGGTTACCGGTGCCATCTCGGTCGCCTCGAGCAGCACGCTCAACGTCCAGGCCGTCAGCAACGGCTCCGCCTTCGGCCTCGTCGGCGTGGGCATCTGCTCGGCCACGACCACGATCGGCGGCAGCACCTCGACGGACGTCCTGGGAGGGGCCAGGCTCAATTCCAGCGGCCAGCTCCCGTCGGCCGTGACGTCGGTCGGCGCGACGTCGTCACAGTCCGCCGCCACCAGCTCCGTGGGCACGACCGGAGGGCTCGGCGCGGGGGGAAGCTCGACCTCCACCACCAACGTCCAGCGCGCCGTGGAAGCCTCCGTGGGCGACGGCGCGAACCTCTCCGGCTATTCCGTCTCCGTCACCTCGTCGAACACGACCACCAAGGCCCTGGCCACGAGCACCAATTCCAGCTCCGGCGGGATCGCCTCGGGCAATCCGACCAGCACCGTCACGCTGAGCAACAGCAGCGCGGCCACGTTCGGCACCGGAAGCTCCGGCGCCTCGGCCTCCGCCAACGGCGGCGGCTTCACGCTCGACGCCCTCTCCGAGGATGACTCGGTCACGGCGACGACCAGCGCGACCGGGGGCGGTTTCATCAAATTCGCCCAGGCCAACAGCACCACCACCCTGACCGATCCGGCGACCGCCACGGTTGGGGCCAGGTCCGTCATCACGGCCCCGTTCGGGGCGATCCTGGTCCGATCGAGGACCGGAACATCCGCCGACGCCGATGCCTCCGCCAGCGGCGGCGGCGTGGGTGTTTCCGGCAAGTCCACCGCGACCGGCTCCGTCACCTCGTCCGCCACCACCGCCGTCAACACCGGTGCCTCCCTCTCCGGCCAGAGCGTCCAGGTGGCCGCCCAGGGGGGCACGCAGCGGTCCGCCGTGGTCAAGGCCACCACAAGCTCCGCCGGGGTCGGCGCCAGCACCAACGCCACCGCCACCCTGACCCCGACCTATTCGTCCAGCCTGACCATCGCCGGCGGGACAAGCCTCGCGGGCACGAACTCGGTGACGCTGCTGGCGGACACCGGCAGCCCCTCGTTGACGGTCCAGTCCTCGAGCTCGTCGTCGGACGTCGGCGCCAGCACCAACTCGACCGCCTCGAATATCGGCACGATTTCCGCATCCCTCACCACGGCGGCCGGCTCGAAGATCGCCGCCGGCAGCCTGGTGGTGACGGCGAACACGGGAACCCCAGCGCTCTCGACGGTCGCCGACCGCAACGGGGCGTTCATCGACACGGGCTCCTCCGGCAACACCCAGACCGTCCCGATCGCGGGCGCGATCCAGTTCAACTCCGACGTCACCCTCAACGCTCCCGGACCGCGGCTCACCATCGACGCCGGCGGGAATGCGGTCGTCCAGAGCGGCGTGACCTTCAGCAGCACGGCCAGCCAGATCTCGGTGGACAACATCCCCGCCGGCGCGGGGGGGCTCGCCTCGGCGACGCTCGGCACGCCCGGCAACGGTTCGGGCCAGATCAGCGGCAACGCCTCGTTCCATCTCAACCCCTCGGCGGCGGCCGTCCTGATCCAGAACCTCTCCGCCAAGGAGCTGCTCCTCCACGACATCGCGGACCAGGTCAGCACGGCCAGCCCGACGATCACCGTCAGCTCCGCGAGCACCGGCGGCTTCCACTACACGAGCAACATCGGGCCGGCCACCGGGACGGCCGTCCGGATTGCCAGCGAGGCCGGAGCGAACGTCATCCTGGCCGGATCGATCCTCGATCCCCTCGGCTCCGTGACGATCGGCGTCGCGTCGCGGACCGGCGGAGGCGGCGGCGGCGTCCTGGCGTCGGGCACCCGAGCCCTGATCCAGACCGCGAGCGTCAACCTCGCGAGCGGCGACGGCGCGATCGGCTCGGCGGCGAATCCCGTCAAGGTCCAGTTGATCCAGGCCGGCCAGTCGACGCCCGCGCTGACCGCAACCGCGAAGGGCGACGTCACGCTCTCGGCGGCGGGCCAGAATCGCACGACGTCCCCATTCTCCGCCTCCGGAGTCCTCTCGGGCGCGACGGTGAACCTGAGCCTCGGGGACACCGAGCTCGTCTCGGGCCAGACTTCCAGCGGGACGACGAGCGGTAGCTACTCGTTCACGAGCCCGTCGATCAGCGGGCCGCTGACGATCAACGCCGGGACGGGGGCGGCGGTGAACGTCGCGCTCTCGGCGACCGGTTCCCTCAACGTCCAGTCCGTCTATTCCCGGTTCGGCGACGTCTCGCTGTCGGCGACCGACTCCCTCCTGGACGCCGCGGGCTCCGCCGCGACGGACGTCATCGGCAACAACATCGCCCTCACGGCCGGCGCGGGGATCGGCACCTCCCAGGCCCCCTTCAAGATCAACTCGGCCCACGCCGCGGCCGGGACCGTCTCGCTGACGGCCGCCCAGGACATCAACGTCCGCGAGACGGCCGGGGACCTCAGCCTTCGGCTCGCGCAGTCGACGTCGGG
Source organism: Aquisphaera insulae (assembly GCF_011064615.1). Lineage (GTDB taxonomy): Bacteria > Planctomycetota > Planctomycetia > Isosphaerales > Isosphaeraceae > Aquisphaera > Aquisphaera insulae. The sequence goes on from NZ_JAALJH010000066.1 coordinate 39,558, forward strand.
GGATCTGAACCTCACGTCTGCCGGCCAGATCCTCAGCGGTGGGGCCGCGGGGGCCGTCGTCCTCGTCGGCCCCAGGGCCTCGCTCGTCGCGGCGCAGGGGATCGGCTCCGTCTCAACGCCGCTCGAGGCCCAGATACGGAGCCTCTCCGCGAAGGCCGGCGCGGGGGGCCTCTGGCTGGACAACTCGGGCGGCCTGACGGTGGGCGCCGGCCTGCTGGCCTCGGGCCTGACCGCCTCGGGACCGATCGTCGTGCGGAGCACCGGCGACATGATCGCGGATGCCGACGTGTCGTCCGCGGCCGACGTCAGACTTGTCCCCAACCTGGCGCCCGCGGGGGGCGAGACCTTCACGCTCAAGGACGGCAGGACGCTTCGGAGTACCGCCGGCGCGATCACGATCGACGCGGCCGGGAACATCACGCTGGCCGCGTCGAGCACGATCGCCGCCGCCGGGAAGCTGGCGATCCTCGGGGAGCTCCACGGCGGAGCCTCGGGCTCGACCGTGATCCACGTCGCCGGCTCGATCACCGCGAGCGGGGCCACCATCGCGGTGGGAGACGGGACCGGCTCGATCTTCCTGGACCGGCTGCCCGGAGGCGTCCCGACGACCGTCCTCGGCGGCGCGGGGAACGACCTCCTCCAACTGACAGGCAGCCCTTCCTCGGAGAATTACACGATCTCGAAGACGCAGGTCCTCACCACGGCCCCCGGCGGGCCCGTCGCGATCACCTATTCGTCGATCCGCAGCCTGACGATCCTGGGCACGGCCGGCAATGACACGTTCACGGTGAACGGCACGTCCGCGATCACGACGATCGAATGCGGCGCCGGGGACAATGCCCTGACCGTCAACGCGGCGGCCCAGGGAGGCCAGGCCGTCCTGAATGCCCCGCTGATCTTCCTGGGAGGTGCGGGGACCAACTCCGTCCGGGTGAACGGCACCGGTCTCGGCGACCGCCTCGTGCTGGCGAACGAGCCCAACGTCCTGGACGGAGCGGACCTCTACGGCGGCGGGCTTCAGCTCCGCTATGTGAACGTCGCGACGCTCGCGCTCAACACCCTGGGCGGTGCCAGTACCGTTGACGTCCTCGGGACGTATGCCAGAACCACGATCACCACCGGGGACGGCGACAACGCGATCCTCCTGGGCGGCCTGGGGCCGGCGGCGGCCAGCCAGGCGATCGCGATCCCCACCCTCGCCGGGCCGGCCCGCGTCTTCAATGCGGATGAGACCCTGGCCCAGTTCAAGAAACCGCTCGCGATCCAGGGAGGGGGCGGCAACAACAGCCTGGTCGTCGACGACAGTCTCGACGTCAACACGCGATACCCCACGCTCAAGCCGGCGTCGATCGCGGACCTGATCGACGCCCCCGGCGCGACGCTCTCTTTCACGGGGATCTCCGCGCTGACCCTGAACCTGGGAGCGGGCGGGACGGCGGCCCTGCCGCAGGTCCTGACCGTGGCGGACACGTTCGGCGTATCGGCCGCGCGACTGGCCGCACATCCCGAGGATGGCGTCTTCGTCACGGCCGGATCCGGGATCACGAACGTCGAGATCACCGGCACGTCCGCCCCGATGACGGTCACAGGCTTCGGGACCGGCGACACCATCCTCTTCGACGCCCATCTCCAGACCAAATCGATGACGGGCATCCAGCTCCTGCAAGGGCCGACGACCTCGCAGGCCGTCGTCACCGGCATGGGTTCGATCGGGAAGGTGACCTTCGGCGGCTTCGCCTCGGCGAATCTCGACCTCGGCAGCGGCAGCGACGCGATCACGATCAACGAGAACGTGCCGGCCGCTTTCCTGATCAAGGGGAACGGAGGCGACGACACGTTCCGCGTGGAGGGGATCGGGACGGGCTCCACCATGATCCTGGGGAATGCGGGGATCAACACGGTCCGCGTCGTGATCCCGGGCGATCCTTCCGGCTTCGACCAGGGCCACCTGGCCAACCTGCAAGTCTCGGTCCAGACCCTCATCGTGGACAACCAGGCCAACTCGGCGCCCGTTTCGTGGCTGGCGTCGAATGGAGAGCTGAGCGGCAACGGCGCGGGCGTGCTCTCGACGGACGGCGCGGACACGATTCAGATCCTCGGCGGGACGGGGAAGAACACGCTCGGGATCACCTCGAACGCCGGCCCGGCCGACGTCACCCTCAACCGGGATCGGGTCACCCTGATCGCCGGCCAGAACGTGCTGGAATCCTCGGGTTATGGGAGCTACAGCGCGACCCTGGCGAACATCCAGTTCTCGAGCCTGGGCGCGGCCTCGGCCAGCTACACCGAGGCCGGGTTCACGCTTCAGAGCACCGGGACGAACGGGCTGGTGCCCGACAACAACGTGGGAACATCGGTCAAGGCGGCGGATGCGTCGAACGTCTTCACCCTCGCGACGGCCGACAGCACGGCGGCCGGTTCCGGCCTCTTCTCGCTCTACGCGATCTCGCTCCGGCTCGTCTCCGGCACCACGCCCAGGACCTTGACGTTCACCGGCAAGACCGCGAACGGCCAGACCGTGGTCCAGTCATTCACGGTCAGGACCACGGGCACGTTCCAGACGTTCGCGTTCCCGACGAGCTTCGCGGCCCTGGAGGCCGTCTCGTGGACGCCGGGCGTCACGGCGGCGACCAACATCGTGGCGATCGAGACCTCGCCGGCCGTCGCCGCGACCCCCTCGCCGGCCGCCGTCCCGCCGACGTCGCCGACGACCCATCCGCTCACGATCACGTTCGACACGCTGCACCAGTGGATCGTCGTCCACGACCAGACGACGAACCAGGACAGCACGCTCTCCGCGGGCCAGAGCTTCAACGGCACCGTCTTCTACGTCCAGGCCATCGGCAACGGGGTCTTGCAGTATCGGTTCGCGGGGGACCTCGACATCCCGGCGAACTCCACCGTCACGGCCACGGGCCAGTACGCCGTGTCGCTCTATGCCGCCAACGACGTCAACATCGGCGCGGGGACGAGCATCGATGTGTCCGCCTACCTGACGACCGCGGGCGTCGGCGGGGGCAACGGCGGCGGGCAGGTGACGGGCGGGAACGGCGGCGGCGGCGGCAACGGGGGTTCCATCATCGCGAACGGCGGAGCCGGCAGCAGCGAGGAGGGATCGCCCGGCACGAGCGGCTCGACCGGGAGCACCGGGAATGCCGGCAACCCGGGGACGACGGGATCGACCGGGACATCGGGACTGAATACGACCGGCGGCACCGGCGCGGGGGGAACAGCCGGGACCAGCGGCGCGGGGGCCAGCCCGGGAGGGGCCGGCGGCGCCGGCGGTGAGGGCGGCGACGACGGATCGTTCTTCAGCCCCGGCGGGTACGGAGGAGGGGGCGGCTACAACGGATCGAACGGGAATTCCCCCACCCTGGGCGGGGGCACCGGCGGCGGCGGCGGCGGTGGAACCAACCCCGGGACCAATGGGCTCCTGATCTCCGGCGGTTCCGGCGGCGGCGGCGGCGGCTCGGGTGGTGGCGGCGGCGGCGGCTCGGGTGGCGGCGGTGGTGGCGGTGGTGGTGGCGGCGGCGGCGGGGATACCATCACGTCCACCTATGGCGGCGGTGGAGGCTACGGCAACTACGGCGGCACGGGCGGGACCGGTGGGACTGGCGGTTCCGGCGGCGTCGGCGGGGCCGGTGGAGGAGCGATCGAGATCCTCGCCAACGGCGTGATCAACGTCGGTGCCGGCGTCGGACTCAACGCCCGGGGCGGCGACGGTCAGGCCGGCACGTCCGGCTCGGGCGGCTCGGGTGGGTCCACGGGGGGAGCCGCCTCGTCGGGGGGCAGCAGCGCCGGCGGCTCCGGCGATCCGCCGTCCGACACCCGGGGCGGGACCGGGGCCCGCGGCGAATCCGGATTCTCCGCCAGCGGCGGCGGGGGCGGGGGCGGCGGCGGCGGCGGCACGGGGGGCTCGGGTGCCGGCGGCGGCGGGGGCGGCACCGGCGGAGGTGGCGCCGGCGGGACGATCAAGCTCTTCGCCACGGCGCTGAACGCCTCCGGCGGATCGGTCAATACCTCGGGGGGCGCGGGCGCCAATGCCGGCGGCAGTGGCCGCCTGATCCTCGGAAGCAACGTCGCCGGGGGAACGCCCGCGGCGACCGGGGCCCAGACCTATTCGACGACCGGCATGGTCGCCGTCAATCCGTATCTGAGCAACTCCCCGTCCACGCCCCGGATCGCCGGTGTCTCCGGCGGGGCGGAGGTCTACGGGCTGGTGCCGCAGGGGAGCCTGTTGACCGCGCTGCTGGATTCGACGGGCGTGAAGACGGCCCTCGCCAATGCCCCCTCGAATGCCCTGGCGACCGTGCTCCGCGAGGCGATCCCCGCGGGCTTCACGCAATACGCGGGATACGACCTGGTCCTGTTTGTCAACCTCACGGACAATGCCCTGGCGAGCCCGACGATGGGGCTCTCGCCGTCCGCCAACCCGAGCTTCGCGCCCGCGCTGGCCGTGGGCGGCGTCCTGAGCAATCCGCTCTTCGGGGGCTCCGGACAGAGCCAGATCATCGCCGGGCTGCCCGCCAACGCCGTCTGGGCGACGCTCGTGCCGACGGGCTCCGCGGAATCGGTCAACGCGTCGCTGGGCGGCTCGATCGTCCCGATCACGGCCCAGTCGCTGGCGGCCGGAGGCTTCCAGTACATCACGTCGCTGCGGAGCCCGGATCCCTCCGCGTACTCGCTGCCGGGCCTCCAGGCGGTCGCGGTCAGCCCGGACGGAAAGAGCGTGTACGCGGTCAACTCGGCACAGGGGGCCCTGGTTGTTGCCAATGCCTCCGACCTCTCGCAGCGGCAGGCGTTCCTGGACAGGACCGCGGGGGTCACCGGCCTGGCGGGCGCCGACGCCGTGATCGTCAGCCCGGACGGCGCCAACGTGTACGTCGCGTCGCCCACCGACCACACCATCGCGATCTTCTCGCGCGACGGCCTCGGCAATCTGACCTTCGTGGGGAACACCTCGGCCGGGGGCGTGAGTGTTTACGCGTCGCTGGCGATCGATGCGACCGGGACCCACCTCTACGCGGCCGGGAGCAGCGGGATCTCCGTGCTGTCCCGAACCTCGAACGGCGCGCTCACCCAGACCAAGGGGCCGCTGGCGTGGGGCGGATACTCGGGGCTCGTCAGCCTGGCGGTGAGTCGCGACGGCAGCTACCTCTATGCGTTGGATCAGGCGGGCGCCACGCTGGTCGTCTACAACGCGTCCGACCTGTCCGTCGCGGCGACCTTCTCCGGCACGTCGCAGGGGCTCGACGGTGCCAGCTCGGTCGCGGTGAGCCCCGATGATCAGTACGTCTACGTGACGGGCCAGACCAACGGCACGCTCGCCGTCTTCCAGCGGAGCGGCGCCACATTCAAGGCCTTCCAGGTCGTCCAGGAGGGGGTTGCCGGCGCCCGCGGGTTGATCGGTGCCGATAGCGTCGCCACCTCTCCGAGCGGGCACGACATCTACGTCACCAGCGGCACGCAGGACACCCTGGCGATCTACGGCCGCCAGGACGACGGGACGCTCGTCCTGGAGCAGGTCATCCGGGGCACGCTCGGCCTCGATCAGCCTTCCTCGCTGGCCCTCAGCGGCGGCGCCGACGGCGGCGTCTTCGTCGCCTCGCAGGCGGGGGCCGGGACGCTCCACGGCGGCCTCGCCTCGTTCCGGCCCGTCTCCGGCGGCAGCCCCAAGCCGTCCACCCTGGACGTCCGCCACACGGCGATGGACACCCTCAACCTGACCCTCGGCGATGCGGACAACTTCGTCACCGAGACGAGGGCCGCCACGGTGGCGACGCTGAACATCCAGGCCGGCAACGGGTCGAACACGGTGCTCCTCCAGGACCCCGCCGGGACCACGACGGTGCAGCTCGGCAACGGCTACAACGTGGTCACCGCGCATCCGACGACCGCCAACACCAACCTCTCGATCGCCGTCGGCGACGGCCGCAACTTCGTCCTCCTTGAATCGGCCGCGGCCGGCGACATGATCGGCGTCACGCTCGGGACGGGCGATAACGTCGTCCAGGTCGGCGGCAGCCGCCTGGACCCGACCTCCCGCGTCACGCTGACCGGGAACACCGGCTACGACACCCTCCTCTTCGACGCCTCGAACCGGCCGATCAACCCGAGCGTGCCCGAAATCCCGAGCGGCTCGGTCCAGGTCATCGGCGGTTACGGCATCGTGGGCTATACCGACTTCAGCAACATCCCCGGATTCGTCGGCGCGACGATCGACACGGGCGGTCCGTACACGATCACGGCGGGAAGCAACCTGACCCTCAACGGCGCCGCCACCCCCGCGACCAGCACCCAGATCCTCAATGTGGCCTGGGACCTTCAGGGTGACGGCTCCTACGGCGACGCGATCGGACTGACGCCGACGCTCACCTGGTCGCGCCTGGCGGCGCTCGGGCTGGGGAGTCCCGGCACCTACAAGATCGGCCTTCGCGTCGAGTCGACCACCAACACGGTCGACGAGTTCACGACCCTGACGGTCGCCAACGCGGCCCCCGCGGTGACCCTCACCGCCGGCTCGCCCACGACCGTCGGCCAGCCCTATTCCATCCAGTTCAGTGCGGTGCCGGTCACCGCCGATCCGATCCTGGGCTGGATCGTCGCGTGGGGAGACGGGACGACCGACACTCTGCCGAGCGACGCGACCTCGGCGAGCCATGAGTATTCGCTGGGCGGGGCGGTGACCGTCCAGGCCACGGCGATCGACGCCAACTACACGCCGTCCCAGATCGCGGCGTACTCGGCATCCGCCCCCGTGCAGGTCCAGTACGGCGCCTCGTCGATCGACGCCGGTGGGCCGTACGTGATCCAGGCCGGTGGGGGACTCATCCTCACCGCCACGTCCCTCGGAACGCCGACCGCCGCGGCCTGGGACCTCACCGGCTCCGGCCTCTTCAACGATGGAACGGCGTCCTTCCAGAACGTCGCGGGAGTGGAGACCGCCCAGGTCACCCTGTCCTGGAGCGCCCTCGAGGCGCTCGGGATCAACATCCCGGAGATCCTCTCGAATGTTCGCGTCCGGGTGAGCTACTCCGACAGCAGCGTCGCCACGTCGGCCCCCACCTCGCTGACGATCCTCGACACGCCGCCCACGGCGACCTTCACCGCGTCGCCCGCCCAGAAGGGGGGGACGGCCACGGTCGCGTTCACGGGCTCGACTTCGGTGGCCTCGGGCGTGGTCGCGGCCGGCTTCCTGTACAGCTACGATTTCGACGACGACGGGACCTTCGAGATCGCCGGCAGCACGACCCCCAGCGCCGGCGTGCCGGCGGACCTGCTGGCCCATTCCGGCTCCCACGTCATCCACGGCCGGATCGCCGACACGTTCGGCGGCTACACGGACTACGAAACGACGCTGACGATCGCGAACATAGCCCCGACGGTGACCGCGGGCCCCAACCAGACGGTCGCCGCCGGCACCCTCGTCACGCTCGGGGCGGCCGGCTTCCACGATCCCGGTTACAGCACGTCGGATCACCTCGAGGCGTTCACCGCCTCGATCAACTGGGGTGACGGCAAGGTCGAGCCGGGGATCCTGAGCGTGACCAATGGCGGCCCCGGCGTGCCGACAACGGGCACGATCTCGGGCTCCCACCTCTTCGCCCCCGGCAACACGTATGTCGTCACGATCTCGGTCACCGACAATGAGGGGCTGTCCGGCCAGGCGACGTTCCAGGTCGTCGTCGGGGCCCCCGTCGTGACGGTCTCGACCGGCCCGGATGCAACGGCCGACGTCGGGGCCCTCTTCGACCTGAGCTCGCTCACGTTCACCGACCTCGGGGCGCCAACGACCTACACGGCGAGCATCGACTGGGGTGACGGGACTCCGCTCCAGACGGTCCCCGCCTCGGCCATCTCCGGCCCGGGGACGCCCACGGATCTCGGCTCGGTCGGCGGCAGTCATCGCTACGGCCGTCCCGGCCCCTACCAGGTGATCGTCACGGTCACGGACGGCTACGGGGCGACCGGCCGGGGCGCATTCGGCGTCACCGTCCAGGATGTGCCCCCGATCGTCGATCCGATCGCCGACATCCCCGGAGGGCTGAATGTCCCGATCCAGGCGGTGGCGAGCTTCTCCGCGCCCGGATTCCCCGCCAACGGGTCGAGCCCGGGCTTCACCGCGACGATCGACTGGGGCGACGGATCCTCGGGCCCGGCGGCGGTGGTCGTCACCCTGGGCAGTGCGGGCGTCCCCACCATCGGGACCATCACGGCGACGCACACCTATTCGACCAACGGGAACCATCGGGCGACCCTGACCCTGGTGGACGACCAGGGCGAGCAGGCGACCGCGACGTTCAACGTCGTGGACGTCCCGCCGACGATCGTGGCTCCGCCCCAGTCGGGGGCCGCGGAGGGCTCGCTCTTCGTGCTTTCCGGCGTGTCCTTCAGCGACACCGGCTTCACGTCCGGGGGCGCGGTCGCCACGTTCACCGCGGTGGTCGACTGGGGCGACGGATCCTCGAGCCCCGCCACCCTGTCCGTCCGGCAGGGCGGCCCGGGACGGTCGACCACGGGGACGATTTCCGCGAGTCACGTCTACCAGACCTTCGGATCGTTCCCGATCGCGATCCAGGTGATCGACTCCGCGGGCGTGTCGGCGCTGGCCACGACCTCGGCCCCGATCCGGAACCTGCCGCCCACCGCGGACCTGCTCCCCATCAGGTCGTTCGTCCCCGGCCGCATCCTCACGCTCACGGATACCTTCGGCGATCCCGGCCTCCTCGATACCCACTCCGCGACCATCGACTGGGGCGACGGGACGACGACCCGGGTCGACCGCGATTCCACCTACATCCTCAACGGCCAGACGGGACGATTCCTGATCGAGCCGACCGCGACCAGCCCGGGAATCCTCACCGTTGGTCATGTGTACCAGGATTCGGACACTCACTTCGTGACGCTGACGATCACCGACAACGGGGGGCTCTCCGTGACCGTCGGCCAGACCTACACGCCGCCGGTCGCGACCGTGGCGAAGCTGACGCAGACCGTCGACCGGCCGATCTACGGGCAATCGCAGCAGTTCGTCCTCGTGCTGACGCCGGCCACGCCCGGCCCGGTTCCCACGGGGACAGTCCAGTTCTTCATCGACGGCAACCCCATGGGAGTCCCGGCGAGCCTGATCCGCGGCCGCGCCGTGAGCCCATCACTCGGGACGATCTCCGCCGGGACACACCGGATCACGGCGTCCTACTCGGGGGACGGCGTCTATGCCTCGCACGATTCGGGTCCTCTGTCCGAGGTGGTTTCCCGGGCACCGCTGATCATCCGGGCGGCCGACGCGGTGCGTGTCGAGGGCCAGCCCAATCCCGCCTTCACCGCGACCATGTCCGGCTTCGTCCCCGGCGACGACCTCGGGACCGCGGTCGTCGGCGTGCCGGTCTTCTCGACGATCGCCACCGACGGCAGCCCTCCGGGCTTTTACCGGATCGGGATCTCCGGCTATGACGCGGCGAATTACGACATCACGTACGTGGACGGGACGCTCACCATCGTGACGCCGGCCTACGCCGCCCACGCCGCGTTCATCAGCTCGGTCTTCCAGGCGGTCCTCGGCCGGGATCCTCTCGCCGCCGAGCTGGACGACTGGGCGGGCCGGATGGACGCCGGGCTGGCCCCCTCGATCGTGGTCAACTCCGTCTTCGCCCTGACGGAACGCCAGCTCCTCTCGCAGCAGGGCCGGGCATCGGCCGTCACCCCCGCCGCGGTCCTGAACCAGGCCTACCTGGCGGAGTGGGAGGTCATCCGGATCAACTCGGTCCACCCGACCGGATCCGTCCTCTTCGTGACGTCCCTCTACAACCAGGTCCTGGGACGTGCCCCCCAGGCCGCCGACCTGAAGTTCTGGACGAAGGTCTTCAGCCGGGGATATCCGTCCGCACGGATCGTCCTGAGCTTCTTCCAGTCGGCCGAGCGGCGGATGATCGAGAAGGCCGGCCGGGCCCCCGGCTACTCGAAGGGCCAGGTGCAGTCCAACGCGCGGAATTCCTACCTCAACCTCATCCTCAGTCGCGGCAAGCACCCGAAGGGGCCGTTCATCTACCGGTCGGGACATTCGGGATCCAAGACGGTTTCCTCCAACCTGCTCAGGCGCCGCGGCGGACTTTGACCGGGAGCCGCGGGGCGGTGCGATGAAGTGCCCGTGTTGACGTCGCGTGCGGTCTGGGGGGAACTCGACTCGCCAGACCGTCGAATCCCGGGCCCGTCCGACTCGGCTCCCTGCGCGGACGGGGGGAACCAGACCCCGAGGATGAGGCTCGAGCCGGGTCGAGCGGGGACCGTGATCGCGACGCGGCCCACGCGACAGTCGCGGCAGCCGGGAACACAACCGGCGCGCCCGCTACAGGCCGCCACCCGGGATCAGGTGGCCAAGGACCGCTCCGATCGTGTGGGCCTCGCCCCGGCGCACCATCACCGTCCACCCCGACGGGTTCCCCCAGTACTCGAAAACGTCCCAGCCGCCGCGGGCGGCGAATGACCGCACGGCCTTGCCGACGGCGAAGCCGGGGTGATGGGCGTCGTGGAAGGCGATCGCCCGGCAGCGATCGGCGTAGAGGTCGAGCCAGCGCAGGGTCTGGGCCTCGGTGTGCGGATCGGTGTCGATGTGGAGCAGATCAATCGACTCCCACCGCGCCACGACCGCCGGATCGCCGGCATCGCCGTGGATGAAGACGAACCGCGGGTCGTCGATGCCGTGGGCGTCTTCCAGGTCCACGCCCCAGACCGTCCCGCCGGTCGCTGCGACCCCCTCCAGCAAGGCCCGCGTGCTCGACCCCCGGCGCACGCCCAGCTCCACCACGGTCGTCGCCGCCAGGTCA
>NZ_JAALJH010000067.1 GCF_011064615.1 Aquisphaera insulae
TCGATATCCTGCCCTATCTCGACTCGACAGAGCTGTCGACGAACTGCAACCCAACCAAGACCTACATCGACCCCAGCTCGGATAGCCCCGCGATCCCCGGCAATCTCCAGATCTCCTCCACGAACCTCAGCGTCCTCACCTGCCCGGACGATCGCACCGTCGCCGCCCAGCAAGGGAACCTGAGCTACGTGGTCAACGGCGGCTTCTCCCGCTGGCACGCTTTCCCCCTGAGCTGGGAAGTGGGACCGAAGGATAGCGGCGGGTCGAATGGAGTGCTCGCCAAGTGGTCTCCGGCCACCAGCGGGATCACCGGGTTGTCCTGGCAGTCCAATGCGGCCGTCACCCGCCTGCTCGGCGTGATGTTCCTGGGGACATCGACGGGCAAATATCCGTGGGACATCAAGACCCGCGACGTGGACCTCGTCGATGGCGCGAGCAATACGCTCTTGCTTTCCGAGAATTCGCTGGCGGGCTACTCCGCGGGGTCGTCGCTGTCGGGAGGAACGGTGACGAACTGGGCCTGTCCGCTCCCGAACTTCTGCATGTTCAACGGCTCCCCTCACGTCTGCACGGCGGTCTCGGGTTACTACGATTGCACCGATGGGATCCTGACCGCCGGCCTGAACGGGACCGTCGACGGATCGGGCTGGGCGGCCGGGAACAACATCGCGACGAGGGACAACATCAATTACTCGTACAACTCGACGGTGGAAGGCTCGTCCATGTCGCCGAACAGCGGCCACCCCGGCGGCGTCAATTGCTTCTTCTGCGACGGCTCAACCCGGTTCATCAACGCCAAGATCGATGGCACCGTCTGGGACAAGGCGATCACTCCGGGCGGGAGCCGCCTGCCGCTCTACTGTCGGCAATTGCCGATGAGCCAGGACGACATCACGCCCTGATTCGTTCAGCGGCCCTTGAGGTGCAGCACCTGCCGGTCCGCCAGCAGGCGGTCACGGAGCTTCGGATAGGGGACGTCCTGCACGGACTGGCCATCGTCGATGGCGAGGCAGGCGGCGGTGGCGGCGGACTGGCCCAGGATCATGAAGACGGGCTCCATCCGGATCGAGCCGTAGGCCGCATGAGACGAGGACAGGCAGACGGGGACCAGGAGGTTCCGGCACTCGTCACGTTTCGGCGTCAGGGAACCGTAGGCAATCTCGTAGGGCCGGGGCGCGGCCACACCGATGTCCCCCTCGTTCTGGACGTGGCCGCCGGAGGTCACGTACCGCTGGACGTTGTGCGAGTCGAGCGCGTACGAGCCCATGCCGACGGACTCCGGCGTCTCCTTCAGGTCCAGGCAGTCGCGATCGGTCATCACGTAGGACCCGACCATCCGCCGGGCCTCGCGGACGTAGATCTGGTGGGGCCAGCCGCCGTTGTCGGTGAATTCGTCCTTCGGCAAGCCATAGCGGGCCATCTGGGAACGGACGTCGTCCGGGACGCGAGGATCGTTCGCCAGGAAGTACATCAGCCCCTTCTGATATCGCTGATGTTCGGCGAGGATCTCGCGGCGTCGCTCGTATCCGGCCTCGGGGTAATCGTGGCTCATGCCGATGTTATCGGTGCTGAAGGGCCCGTGGTTGTTGGTGTCGGTCTTGTGATTGGGGATCGGGTCGTACTTCTCGAAGGTCTCGCGCCAGCCGGTGGCGAAGACGCGGAGGATCAGCTCGTACTGGCTCGGGTCGTAGCCCTCGGGCTTCGGGAACGGGAGCCGATTCTCGGGCGCGGAGGAGAGGCACATCCGATAGCAATACGCCTGGACCTTTCGGTCCCCCTCGCCGGTCTTCCCGGGCGGCTCGGGGCTGATCCGCGGCAGGAGGCCGCTCGACGGGTCGCCCGGCACGCGGTACGGATCCACGGGCTTCTTGAAGTGATGACCGTGGTGGCGGTCCTCGAGCTGGACACCGTTGTGGGACTCTCCGTAGGTCGCGTTCGACTCCCGCCCGACGTGGTAGGTCACGCCGGCCGCGGCCACGAGGTCCCCCTCATAGGTGGCGTCGAGGAACACCTTGCCCGCGAACGCCCGGCCGTCGAGGGTCCGGAAGGAGACGATCCGTCCGTCCTGCTTGGTCACGCCCCCCGGCGACCGATCGAGCCAGGCGTCTCGGACGACCGAGATGTCGTTCTCCTTCACCCAGTCCTCGAAGACGACTTCCGCCACATGGGGCTCGAAGATCCACATCGTCCGCGCGGCGCCGTCGACGGCCGGGGTCCCCTGCCCCTTGTTCCCATACTCGGCCCGTTTCTGCCACCTCCAGGCCGAGTCGTCCTGGTAGTGGAGCCAGACGCGGTGATAGAACTCGCGAGCGATGCCGCCGATCGCCGCCTTGTTGCCCGTGTCCGTGAAGCCGAGCCCGCCGCTGGAAAGCCCACCGAGATGCCCGTCGGGGCTGACGACGATCACGGTCTTTCCCATCCGCTTCGCCTGCACGGCCGCCGCGATGCCCGCGCTCGTACCCCCATAGATCACGACGTCATGACGGGCGGGTTCGGCGGCGACGACGGCCGCCGTGGTCACCATCAGGAGCAAGGCCGTTCCGGGCAGCATCTCGGAGGTCCCCAGGACAGAACACACGAGGCAAGGTATGACCTTCCGGTCAGTGTGAAGCCTGACCCGCGTTGCCGCCATAGTATTCAAGGCTCTTGACGAGCGACCAGCGGAGGTCGCTGGCGATCGGCACGGGGGGCTGTTTCCCCTTCAGCAGGCCCATCGCGTCGAGCTGCCTCCGCAGTGCCGAAACCCGATCGCGGAACTCGACGCTCTCCGAGAGTCGACGTTCCACGAGCATCCCCGAGGCCGGATCGGGCTGGAGGATGGTCTGACGGTCGAACGCCGCGTACCCGGGTCCATAGCCGATCAGCCCCCAGTGCGTGATCGACGCGCCGGCCTCGAGGGCCATCTGGTAAGCCCTGGCCAGGTCCGGATCGAGTCGGCGCTCCGAGCGGATCACGTAGCGGCGGGCCAGCTCTGCCCAGGATAGCGACGGCTCCCAGGTGAACTGATCGTAGGCGAAGTAGACCGGCTCCAGCTCCTTCTGCAAGGCGGGCTCCCAGGAGATCTTCTTGAGGCCGGCACTTGCGGCCACGGCGACGTATGTCCGGACCACCGGCTCCCAGCCCCGATGGAAGCCGCGGACGTCCGCGATGGTCTGTTTCGCGTCGGCGAAGCGGTAACCTTCCAGGCCGCCGCCGCCGTCCTCGTGGCCGATGACCACCGGGGCATCGACCTGAGACTTGACGTCGTCGCCGATCCAGCGGAGCCAGCCGAAGAACTCGAGCCTGGGGAACTCGGCGTGATGCTCTTCGATCCGCCGGGTGGCATCGCCGAACATCCGGATGGGCGCCTTGATCCGGATCTCGGGTCGGCGGGCCACGGCCGCGGCGTAGGCGGCGCGGAAGCACTGATAGACGGCCTCGCGATTGCCCACCAGGTCGCGGCACTTCGGGCAGCGGCATACCTTGTGGGCCGAATCCGAGAACATGTGGCCGATGTGGAAATCGAGGCCGTCGATGCCGGGATAACGGCCGACCAGGCATCGACGACGGCGGCGTAATACTTCGAGGCGGCCGGGTGCGAGAGGCAGGCGATCGTCTGCGGCGCGTAGAGGACGTCGGCGAACGTCCCGGTGCCGGCCTCGTAGGGCTTGACCCTGGACGCGTCCGCGGCCGGCGAGAGCATCTCCGGGACCGTGCCGACCTCCATCGAGTAACCCGAGGCGATGTAGATGTCGGATGCCCAGACCTTCAGGCCCCAGGCGTGCATCCGATCGATGAGCGCCGGGTAGAAGTCACGCTGCGCGTTCGGGTGCCTCGGATTGACGAGCTTCGGAAATCGCGACGACGGATAGGTGAGCCCCCAACCTCGGGCGAAGGCCAGCAGCTCATAGTCGGTGATCCGGAACGCGGCGATCCAGTCGGCGAAGGCGTTCACGCCCTCGGGAGTCGAGGGATCCCAGTATTCCAGCGCCATGTTGAACGGCCCGGCGAACATGGCGTCCGTCTTGATGTGCCGGCTCGAGAAGGCGGGCGTGTGAAGGCCCTCGAAGGGGTCGATCACGACGTTCCCCGCCTCATCGCGGTAGAGGCGATCGCAGAGTGTCAGGATCGCATTGCGAAGCCCGACGGACGTGTCGCTCGCGAGGATCAGGGCCTGACCACCGGACCCCTTCGCTCGGACGGCCGCGAAGCCCTGATCCGCATTCTCGCCCAGGCCGGCGAGCTTGCCGTCGGCGTCGAGCTTCACGCCGGCCTGCCTCAGGAGCGCACCGCGCTCCCCAGGGAATGGCCCCTGGACGACGAGGACGGTCGTCTCGGGCACCTTGAGACCGGGATCGGCGTCGCTCACCTCGATCGTCACCTTCAGAGCGTCGCGACAGACTGCCTGGAGTCGAAGTGCGGCCAGTCTCGCGGGGCTCTCCTTGCCGACGGCCATCGCGATCCTGCCCCGCGAGACGCCCTTCGGGATCAGGATCAGAGGCGGCTCGTCCGAGCGGGCCGCCCCGCCGGCCAGCGTGCTTACCAGGACGAAGAGCCGCAGGATTCGGACCGACATGTTGCTACCTCCACTCGCGTCATGTTGCTCTCAGTGCGACGTTCGGTCGGTCGGCATCGGCCAGGCGGACCTGAGCTCGTGGGCCACCAGTCTCGTCAGTCGTATGGGTCCGCCCCGAGCGGAGATCACCAGGCCCTTCCCGTCGGCGGGCGGGATGACCCCGCGCGAGATCCCGACCCGGCCGTCGTCCCCGAAGACCTCGATCGATCCGCGATCGACCAGGACGTGGAGCGAGACCCGGTCCCCTTCGATCGGCAGCGGGGCGGCGATCTCCCCGGTTCGCAGCGTTCCCGTCCGTCCATCGAGCTCGACCGGCACGCCGCGGACGGTGAGCGAGAGGGACGCCGCCCGATCGACCGTGGCTTCGGCCTCGACCTCGATCAGGTCCGAGCCAAGGTCCAGCCGGACGTCCCTGCCAGGCTCGATCATTCGAGCGGTGATCTCATGCCGGACGCCTCGGAGCCCGGCCAGCTCGCGGACGGGGTTGGCATGGAGCCGAGGACCGTCGGGCGATTGCCTCAGCGTCAGCTCGACGGGGACCGTCATCTGCTGGTTGAAGGGCATGTCGGGGAAGCTGATGCCGTGTCCCCAGCCAACCTGGATCCGCCTCCCGCCCGGGACGTTGCTGAAGGTCTGTCCGGCATAGAAGTCGCCGTACCACACCCGCCGCTTTTCGGTCGTCTCGGGCGTGAATTCGCGGCCGTCGAACCGGCCCACCAGGTAGGCGCCGTCGCCCCCGTAGATCACCCATCGCGACTCGCCGGGGTGCCCCTCGATGGGCAGCTCGAACAGGTCCGGGCACTCGAAGAAGCCATCAAGGCGACCTTCGAGCTTCCACGCCCTGAGGTTCGCGGAGGAATGAAACGCGATGCCTTCGTGGCCGGTGATCGCGTCGTAGACGGCCATGATCCAGCGCCTCGTGGGCTCGTGCCAGAGTAGCCTCGGGTCGCGCCCGGCGTGCGTGACGACCGGATTTCCCGCGTAGTCCACGAAGGAGCGGCCCTGGTCGATGCTGTACGCGAGGCATTCGCCACGGCGGACGCTCGTGAAGGCCGCGACCATGGCGGGATGCCCGGGCCGTCCCCATCCGGACGTGTTCGGAAGGTCGACGACCGCACTACCTGAATAGACGCCGTCGCCGTACTCGCGAGGCGAGAGCGGCAACGGCCATTCCGTCCAGTGGAAGAGATCCGGGCTGACGGCATGCCCCCAGTATGTCGTCCCCCAGCCACAGCCGAAGGGATTGTGCTGGAAGAAGAGGTGAAAGAGGCCGTCCTCCCAGACCAGCCCGTTGGGGTCGTTGAGCCAGCCCCGCCTGGCCGTGAAATGGAACTGGGGGCGATATCGCTCGCGGTAATGGCCCTCCGCCCCCGGGACGTCATCATCGAGCTTCAGTTGGTCCAGGGCCCTCGACGCCGGTGGGAGCATCGATTTCACGGTCAGATCGCGGCCCTTCACGGCTTCGAGATCCAGGAACACCCAGAAGTCGACGGCCTCGCCCTGATCGGTCAGATTGACGTCGAAGTCGTGGAGCGCCTTGCCGTCGGACTCCACCCTGACCCTGCGGACCCTGGCGTTCCGCGTGACCGGGATGTGCAGGTAGCGGCGGCCGACGACCAGCTTCCGCGTCGCCGGCTCGGGTGCCTTCTTGCGGTCGCTCTGGACGAACTGGTCGACGCAGATGTGCCCCCAGTTCAGGGTCCGGGCGTCGACGATTCGCAGCGTGGCGGCCCGGCCCTCGAACTCGCGCACGTCCCACGTCGCCCACTCGAGTCGCTCGCTGCCGCCGGGTTCCGTGTTGGGTCCGCTGGCCGTCCTCACGACGCGGCCGTCGATCAGAAGGTCGACGCAGGTCTCGCCCGCGAACCCACCGCCTCCGACCAGGAAATTCAGGTAAGTCCGCTCGATGCGAAACGGGGGAGACGTGAGCGTCCCGGTCGCGGCGTCGCCTCCCATGTAGGAATTCACCAGGCCCCGTCCCAGGAAGCCATCCGGATACGACTGGCCCGGGAAGGCCCCTCGAGCCGGGTGCTTGCCGAACGCCGTGCCTTTCGCGTCCCAGCCTGCGTAATCCTCGCCCTCGAAGTCCGCAACGGCGATGTCCCCGCGGTCGGCGGCCATCGCCGTACCGGCGAAGAGGCAAACGACCAGGGTGAACGACGACATGACCCTGATCGCGGTCCGGGTCGGCGAGGCGATCTGATCCACACGATGGTCCTGGATGCTTGGAATGTCGCGGTCCCAGCGGCAACATCGGTCCGCGACGGGATCGTCTCCCGGGGATCGATGCGGTGGGAAGGGCGTGAAACGCAGGGTAGTTGTCCGGCAAGGGGGACCGCCGGAACCACCCGAGGGCGGGTTGCCGAGGGTTCATGATGCAATCGCCGCATGTCCCTGTCGAGAGGTCACCGTCCCGGCCCGCTCCGCGGGGAGCGTGCGGCCCGCATGGTGCACCGCTCCTCGATCTTCGTAGAATGATCTCACGATCGAGCGCGGTGTCCTCGATATTCGACTCGGAGGACTGCACGAAGTGTTCACAGCGGCCCTGGCCCCCTATGTCTCGCGAAAGCAGCGCGAATCCGGCCACGACCTTTTCGTCTCGCGGAAGGTGAAGATCGTCGAGGGCGATCCGTGGGGCGTGACCGCGACGGTCCAGGGAGATCGCCCTTATGAAGTGCATCTCATCAGGGAGCGATCCACGATCGAGGCGAGCTGTACGTGCTCGACCTGCGAGAACTCTCTCGACCACTGCCAGCACATCTGGGCCACCCTGCTCGCCGCCGAAGGCGCGGGCCATCTCCTGGGGGACGGAAGCCGGACGGTGCGGCGTCTCAGGCTGATTCTCTCGGACGGCGATGTCGATCTCGAGGACTGGGATCTCTTCGAACCGGTTCGACCGTCACCGAATCCACGCGGTCGGGGAAAACCAACGAAACGGAAGGCCCGGTCCCGTGGACCTCGAGAGACGACTCCCCTGTGGAAGCGGACGCTGGCTAGCCTGAGCTCGATGGCGGAGCCGGAGGCGGCAACGGCCCTCTCGTCCCTCATGCCCGGACATGAGATCGTTTATGTGGTGGACCTGGCGGCCTCGCTGGCGGGTAACGGGCTGGTGCTCGAGGTCGGGACTCGCCATCGCAAGAAGGACGGGGAATGGAGCAAGCCGAAGCCACGGCGTTTCGGCCGGACCGAAATCATGCAGTTGCCCGACGCGGAGGATCGTCGGTTGCTCTCGCTCCTGGCCGGCGCTCACGAACAGGCGAGCAGCTCCTATTATGGATATGGTTACTACGCCGACACACGCGCACGCCTCCAGCTCACGCAGGCGATGGCCGAGGCCATGCTGCCGCTGCTTTGCGCCACGGGCCGATGCCTGGAGAGTCCCTCGGAAGAGGACGGCATGCTGAGGGTGCTCCGCTGGGATGGAGGCGAGCCGTGGGATTTCTGGCTCGGAGTGAAGCCGGACGCCGGCGGCAAGAACTACGTGGTCACGGGCGAGTTCCGGCGAGGCGAGGAGAGACTCTCGATGAAGGAGCCGTTGCTGCTCCTGAGCGGCGGGCCGATCTTCTGGGAGGATCGGGTCGCCCCGCTCCGGGACTTCAACGCGTTCCCCTGGATCGTCCTGCTCCGGCAGAACGGTGAGCTGCGGGTCCCCGCCGAGCAGAAGCTCGAGTTCCTCGAGGACCTGCTCCGGATGAAGGACCTGCCCCGGCTCGACGTACCCGAGGACCTCAGGTACGAAGAGGTCGCGTCGATGCCCCGTCCTTGCCTGACGATCACGTCCCGCGACCAGCAAGGCCGGCGATACGAGCGGGGGCCGAACTGGCTGGTGGGCCAGCTCTCCTTCGATTACGAGGGTCATGTCCTCCCCGCACGAAGCTCCGCCCGGCACGTCTTCGAGCCCGAGAATCGGCGCCTGCTCCTGCGCGACCCCGAGGCCGAACGGACCTTCGAATCGAGGCTGGAACAGGTCGGTTTCCGCCGCAGGAACGACTACAGCCGGGGTGAGGTCCTGGAACTGTCGGCCACCCAGCTTCCGAAGGCGGCGAGTGCCCTGATCAAGGAGGGCTGGAAGGTCGAGGCCGAGGGGAAGCTGTATCGCCAGGCGGGCGATTTCCGGATCGAGGTGACGTCCGGGATCGACTGGTTCGAGCTCCACGGCGGCGCAAGCTTCGACGGACATGAGGTGCCGCTCCCCGCCCTGCTTGCCGCCCTCAGGCGCGGCGAGAACCTCGTGACGCTGGGCGACGGCAGCTTCGGCCTGCTGCCGGAGGAGTGGCTGAAAAAGTACGCGCATCTGGCCGGGATGGGGACACCAGAGGGGGATCATCTCCGCTTCCGCGAGACGCAGGTCGGACTGCTCGATGTCCTGCTCTCCGAACAGCCCGAGGTGCGCTTCGATGAACGTTACGAACGGGCCCGTGAGCGGTTGCGCCAGTTCCAGGGCATTGCGCCGGCCGACCCTCCCGCAGGGTTCCAGGGCGAGCTACGCGGCTACCAGCGTGACGGCCTTGGCTGGCTCCATTTTCTCCGGGAATTCGGCTTCGGCGGCTGCCTGGCGGACGACATGGGACTGGGCAAGACCGTGCAGGTGCTCGCCCTGCTGGAGGAACGCCGCGAACTGCGGGCCGGGGCCAGCAAGGACCGCCGGACGCCGCCATCGCTGGTCGTGGTTCCGCGCTCGCTCGTATTCAACTGGAAAGACGAGGCCGCTCGGTTCGCCCCCAAACTCCGCGTCCTCGACCATACCGGTATCGGCCGCGACAAGCTGGGAGAGCGATTCGAGGAGTCGGACGTCATCTTGACGACCTACGGCACGCTCCGGCGCGACATCGTTGCCCTCAAGGACCACACGTTCGACTATGCCATCCTCGACGAGGCCCAGGCGATCAAGAACGCCACCAGCCAGTCCGCGAAGGCGGCCCGCCTGATCCAGGCCGATCATCGCCTGGCGCTCAGCGGCACTCCCATCGAAAATCACGTCGGCGAGCTCTGGAGCCTCTTCGAGTTCCTCAACCCCGGCATGCTGGGCAAGGCCGCGGAGTTCGGACCTGACGCCCGGAGCGGCGATCAGGAGAGCCGGATGCTCCTGGCGAGGGTCCTCCGGCCTTTCATCCTTCGGCGCACCAAGGAGCAGGTCGCCAAGGACCTCCCGGAGAAATCCGAACAGACGATCTACTGCGACCTCGAGCCGGACCAGCGCAAGCTCTACGACG
This sequence comes from Aquisphaera insulae, assembly GCF_011064615.1. Lineage (GTDB taxonomy): Bacteria > Planctomycetota > Planctomycetia > Isosphaerales > Isosphaeraceae > Aquisphaera > Aquisphaera insulae. Next base: position 9,769 of record NZ_JAALJH010000067.1, read on the forward strand.
AGCTCCGCGAACACTACCGCAACTCGCTGCTCGGTCTGGTTGACCGCGACGGGATCGCGGGATCGAAGATCCAGATCCTCGAAGCGTTGCTGCGCCTCCGCCAGGCGGCCTGCCATCCCGGCCTGATCGACAAGACCAAGGCGACGAGCGAGTCGAGCGCGAAGCTCGACGTGCTCCTGCCTCAACTCCGCGAGGTCTTTGAGGAGGGGCACAAGACCCTGGTGTTCTCCCAGTTCACGAGCATGCTGGCGATCGTCAGGCGGCGGCTCGACGAGGAGGGTATCCCCTACGCCTACCTCGACGGCCGCACCCGGGACCGACAGGCGCGAGTCGAGCAGTTCCAGGAGGACCCCGACTGCAAGGTCTTCCTGATCAGCCTCAAGGCCGGTGGCCTCGGCCTCAACCTCACGGCCGCGGACTACGTCTTCCTGCTCGACCCCTGGTGGAACCCCGCGGTGGAGAGCCAGGCGATCGACCGAGCCCACCGGATCGGGCAGGTCCGGCCGGTCTTCGCCTACCGCCTCATCGCGCGGGATACGGTCGAGGAGAAGGTGCTCCAGCTCCAGTCCCAGAAACGGACCCTGGCCGATGCCATCATCAACGCCGACAACAGCCTGATCCGAAGCCTCGGCCGAGAGGACCTGGAATTGCTGCTTTCCTGACTCGCGCGGCCTGGTATCGGATACTCACGCATCATCGGCCAGAGCCGGCTCTCCGCGCCGGCTCCGGCCTCAATCCGGGCCGGCGGTCGATCAGCTCAGCAGCCGATCGACCTCCGGGAGGATCCGCGAGAAGTCAACCTTGTGATGGCACGCCTCGCGGGCGGCGGCGAGGTCGGCCCCGCGCCAGCCGCGATCTTCCTCGGTAAGCTCGGCGTAGGACTCTCGCGCCACGGTCCGCATGCCGTGCGAGTCATAGTAGGTGTAGAACCGGGTCAGGTCGCCAAGCTTCGCCTTGGTGCCAGCGGCCAGCGAGCAGCGACCGTCGCAGCCGGGGCACATGGTGGGATTGGACGCGAGGACCGCGTCGCGGAGCTCGTCGATCTCGGCCTGCTTGAGAGGCTCGAAACGGCGGACGGCATCCGCATTCTCGACGCACTGCTCGGTGTTCCGCAAGGTCACGCACGAGGACGAGAATCGCTCATCGGTCCAGATCGCCTGCAGCAGGCCCTGGGCCGGGGTCAGGCCCTTCGCCTTGATCGACGGGACATGGTCGGCCGTAAACTCGGTCTGGCCGGCGAGCTGCTTCATGGAGACCAGCCCGATGCCCTTCGCGTGGCAGGCGTCGAGGGCCCGGTTGAGCGGGGAATCCTTATCGAGCCAGGGCGAGTACTTGAGCATGATCACGTCGATGAAACCGCCCTCGGCGGCGTTCTGGATCTGCTCCGCGATCTTCGCGTCGTGGGTCGAGAAGCCGACTAACTTCACCTTGCCGGTCTTCTTCAGCGCCTCGGCGGCCTCCTTCAGCTCCTTGCTCTTCGGCCAGTCGGTCTGGGCCGTGTTCAGGCCGTGGAAGAAGAGGAGATCGATGGTGTCCGTCTTGAGCAACTCGAGCCGGCGATCGAGCACCTTGAGCATGGCCGACGGCGTGCCGACGTGACTCTTCGTCGCCAGGAAGATCGTCTTGCGGACTTCGGGCTCGGCCGCCAGCCAATCGCCGATGACCTTCTCCGAGTTCCTGTAACCCTCGGCCGTGTCGTAGTAGCGAACCCCCTCGCGATACGAGGTCCGAAGCAATCGGGCCAGGCCGGCCGGCTCACCGACCGTGCCGTGATTGAGCAAGGTCACCTCGACGCCCGTCTTGCCGAGCTTCCGCGTGGTCAGGACCGGCTTGGCCTGATTCGCCCTGGCCTCCTGCGCCGGGGCCTCACCGCCGATCAGGCTCGCGGACGACGCCACCGCCGTGGCCGCCGCACTCGTCTGAAGGAACTGCCGGCGATCGATGGAGTGCTCCTGGGCACGATTCATCAGTCCACTCTCCGCGTTTTGGGATGTGAGGCTGGATTTCCCGGCTGGACGGGCGAGACCCATTGAACAAGTGTGAAACACCGGAATCCTACTCGATTCATACTCGGATTGCCCACGTCAATCCCGTGCGTACTCGTAAGCAATCCGGGGCCGCGATCCCGCGGTGCTTGCGCCGTGGCTGCGGATTGTCACGATTCTGCTGAATGCAGGGGCGAGTTTCGACCGATAGTGCATGGCGAGACGTCATCGCGTCGCGGTCGCTCGATGGCGACTGATCCGGGCCCGCGGAACCGCATGGGCATTGGAGCGAGAACGCATGCACGATCTGCCGGTCGTCGTTCTCGGAGCCGGGCCGGCGGGGATCGCGACCGGTCTCGAGCTCGGCGAGCTGGGCGTCGTGTTCGAGGGGAGCACGGTTCCGGGAGGTCTCTGCCGGACGATCGAGGTGGACGGCGCGACCTTCGACCTCGGTGGCCACTCGTTCCACACCCCGCATCCGGAAGTCCGCGAGCTGGTCTTCGGCGCGGTCGACATGTTCGAGCAGAGGCGCGACGCGCGATGCTTCGTACGAGGGACCCTGATCCCCTATCCCTTCCAGCAGCACTATCGCCACCTGCCGGATAAGGATCTAATCGCCGAGTGCGACGCCGGCCTCGAGGCGGCCGGCGGGAGCGTCGAAAACGGCGACTATGAAGGCTACCTGCGGGCGAAGTTCGGTGCGGGCATCGCGCGTCATTTCCTGCTCCCATACAACCGCAAGCTCTGGAAGACCGACCTCGCCGAGATGTCGCCAGAGTGGGCCGGGGAGCGGGTCGCGGGGACGACCCGGAGGGACGGAGACGGCCATTTCGCTCGCTCCGGCGGCAAACGGACTCCCCTACGCGATGACACGAGCGTGGCCTATCCGGCACGAGGCGGATTCGGCGAGATCCTCGGGGCACTGGCCGGCCGGCTGCAGCGACTCGAGCCCGGGCGAGCCGCGGCATGGATCGACCCGGCGGCGCGGCGAGTGACCCTGCGGGATGGAGAGTCGCGAGGCTGGACCCGGCTCGTCTCCACCCTCTCCCTGCCTCGACTGCTGGCGATCACCGAGGGAGTTCCGCCGGACCTTCTTGAAGCGGCCGGCCGGCTGAGATCGCTGCCGGTGGCCCTCGTCATGGTGGTCGTCGGTCACGCCGTGGATACGCCCATCCAGCGAATCTACAGCGCAGAGGCCGACTGCCCGGCTCACAAGATCGTCGTCAACCACAACTCGTCGGACTTCCTCCGCGCCCAGCCGCGTCACGGGATCATGGCTGAGGTTTCGCTCTCGCCGGGGCAGACCGAGCCAGCCCCGGATCTCGCCGCCATGGTCCTGAAATGCCTGCGGGAGATGGGCCTGGTCGGTGGCCCCGAGGAGGTCGTGAGCACGCGAGTTCTCGTCGCTCCCGACGGCTACCCGATCCCGACCCACGACCGGAATGAGATCGTCCGGGATGTGCGTGCCTGGCTAGAGAAGCGGGGGATCTTCACGGTCGGCCGGTTTGCCGAGTGGGCCTACATCAATGCCGATGAGGCGATGGCTCGGGGCCTGGCCCTGGGCCGATCACTCCGCGCGGAGCTCCGCGCCGAGGGGAGGTCGGCACGACGACCCCTGCGGGCATCGCGGGGCGAACCCCGAGCCTCGGTCACGCGTCCACACCTGGATTCGGCGCGAATCGTCGCTTCCGATGGATCAAGGGGCCGATGACATGACGGAGAAAACGCCCCCGGGCGCCGGTCCCGACGCCGCCGCGGAGACCGCGGTGAAGGCCCTCTTCGATAGCCTCGGCCCTGATCAGCGGGCCGAGGTCTGCTTCCCCTGGAATCACGTGGATCCGCGTCGGGGACTGCTCCGGAGCTTTGTGTCGAATCACTGGTACGTGACCCGGCCGTTCATCCGGAGCGCGTTCTACACGAGCGCCCAGCAGGACCTTGTCCACGACATCTACACCGGGCTGATCAACCCGGAGTGGTACGACAGGTTCCTCCAGCAGACGCGGGACGACACGTACGGGCAGGACTGGGGCGAGGAGCAGAGCCTCGCGATCTTTGGGACGCCGGGCTCCGGGAAGTTCCAGTTCGTGATGACCGGCAGGCACATGACGCTGCGGGCCGACGGCGGCAGCGAGGATCGGCTGGCATTCGGCGGGCCGATCCTCTACGGGCACGATCCCGAGGCGACTTACACCGAGCGGTCCGGCCACCCGGGCAACGTCTTCTGGCACCAGGCGGAACTCGCCGCCGGCGTGCTCGATCTCCTCGACGGCCCCCAGCGTTCCGCGGCGATCGTCGACCGTCTGCGGCACGAGGCCGACATGAGCTTCCGCACCGCGAGCGAGCGAGATGGCCTGGCCGTTGCCGAGATGACGGCGGATCAGCGGACCGAGCTGCGGAAGGTCCTGGCCGCGCTCCTGGATCCGTTCCGCGCGTCGGACCGGCGACGAGTGCTCGCCTGCCTGGACGCCCAGGGCGGCCTGGACTCCTGCCACCTGGCCTTCTATCGCGAAGGCAGGCTCGCCGCCGGCGATTCCGGGCCCTGGGACAACTGGCGGCTCGAAGGGCCGGCGTTCGCCTGGTATTTTCGCGGCTCTCCCCATGCCCATGTCTGGGTGAACGTGGCTGACGAACCGGATGTCCCCTTCAACGCGAGCATCCGCGAGGTGGTCGATCCCATGCCGGAACCTTCGGTCCTGACTCGACGAAGCTCGCGACCCCGAACCGGCCGAATCGTCGCCATCTCCTCGGTCAAGAACGAGATTGACATCATCGAGCCGTTCGTCCGCCATGCGCTGACGTTCGCCGAGCGCATCGTCGTCGCCGACAACGGGAGCACCGACGGCACGCTCGATATCCTCCGGGCGCTCGAACGCGAGGGGCTGCCGCTGACGATCGTCGAGGATCCGTCGGCCGGCAAGTACCTGTCCCAGAGGATGACGCGCCTGATGCGTGAGTTCGCGGTGGATCAGCTCGGGGCGGACTGGATCCTGCCGCTCGACGCGGACGAGTTCCCGATCGTCGACGAGGGTCATTCATTGATCCCGGAGGACGCGCGGGCCGACGCGACGATCTCGCTCCCATGGCGGACGTATGTCCCGGAGGCGAGCGACGACGCGGCGCGGCGGAACCCGGTCCTTCGCATCCGGCACCGGCTCGTCGAGGAGGCCTTTCCCTACGTGAAGGCGATCGTCCCGCGGGCGCTCGCCGTCCTGCCCGACGCCGTGCTGACCCAGGGCAATCACGCGGTGAGGATCGGCGATCGACCCTGCGACGCCGTCGGAACAACCGGCGCATGCCTCGGCCACTTCCCAGCCCGCGGCGAGGGCCAGTATCTTGCCAAGGTGGCCATCAGCGCCTTCCAGCACCATGCGATGGGCTCCCAGGCGGCCGGGCTGGCATTCCACCTCTGGGAGCCCTATGAGCTCTTGAAGCGAGACATCGAGGCCTTCTCCGCCAGCTTCGCGGAGGGGGCTCGCCGATTTGCCGTCCCTCCCGGAGCACCGTTCCACCCGGAGACCGTGCTGGATCCGCTCCCCTATCACGGCGGCCCGATCCTCCATACTCCCAAGGTCAACGACCGCGAGCGAGGCTGGCACGCGGTGATCCGCTATGCCGAGTCGCTCGCGGACCGGTACGCGGCGCTGAATGCGGGTCTCAGCCCCGACCAGCGAGTCGCCAGGGAGAGGAAACTGAACGAAGTCGTCGCCCACTCGCCACCGACTCCCCTCTCGCCCGCAGATCCGGAGGCCCCGGTCGTGGATCCCCGCGTGCGCGAGCTCGAAGCGGCGCTGGGGCGACAGGCCGCCGAGATCGAGGGGCACCTGCGAGACCTCCGTCGCTCGTGGACCTGGCGCGTCGGCTCCGCCGCGGTCTGGCCGGCCGCCCACGCTCGCAGGGTGGCCCGCGGGCTGCTCGCGCGTCGCCGACGCCCCGAGGAGCGGCCCGACGTCACGCGGGCGCGGGGTCGTTGACCGGGATCGGGGCCTCGAGACTCATCCGCTGCGGATCGGCGGCACGGGCGACCGTCCCGGTCAACGCGGGGAGCGACCGATCGCCCGAGAACCCGGCTCCACGCCCGGGAAAGGCCGCCTTGATCCGGGGGCGGTTGTAATGCAGGCATCGGCCGTAGAAGCTGTCGATGACCTGTCCCTCCTCCGGGGCGTGGAAGGCGACGATCTCGATGATCTCTTCCCAGCTCAGGCAGCGGATCTCGAGCCGTCGCCAGGTCGGCTCGAACCAGTCGCGAAACCAGTCATCGCGCTCGCCGGCATAGTCCTCGACCCGGCGCCGGACCTTCCGGCGGACGGCTTCGAGCGCGGCGTCCCAGGTGAAGACGCCGTCCTCGATCCGGGCCCTGGGTGCCAGGACCAGGAGAGCGAGGTCCTCCATCGCCTCCGGAGCACGCCCCGAGCGCCGGAGGACCTCGGCCATGCAGGCGACCGTGCGCGCCGCCTGGTCGTAATACGGGGCGTTGCGCACTCCCGCGGAGAGCCTGGCATAGAGCTTGGCCTCGAGGACGACGAGCTGGGTGCCGTCCGGCCTCAGGGTTAGCCCGGCCGTGCCGGGGTCCCCGATGAGGAAATGCCCGAGCACGCCGTCGGCATGCGAACGCGCCTCGGCCAGCCGGTCGCCCCGGTATCGAGGCAGGAACGCCGAGGGGAGCCAGGGCTCGGAGAACCATCGCGCCCCCGGCTTCGGCGAGAGCGGATACCGATCTCCCCCGTGCCGGGCGAACCAGTCGAGGACGATCCGCAGCAACCAGCCCTCGTTGAAGAGGACCGACGGCGGGAACGACGGCGTACCGGCTTCGCACGCCTCGAGCATCTCCCGGATGCGTTCCGTGATCATGGATATCGATCCGTCATTCTCGTGGTTGATCGGCGCGGGGCTGGCGGCCCGTCCGTGGCTCCTCCTAACTAAACATTGTACCCCGTCCTGGTATCGCGTTTCATCTGAACTCTTGTCGATACAGATCATCCGCCATCACGCGGCTGATTGCATCGAAACCTCGGTGGGCGATCGCGAGCGAGGACGTCTGGCCTCCTGCCGGGCGATTCGTGGTATGGTGTCGACAGATACCGAGACGCGCCGCGTCCCTCCCGCCATCCGAACTCGACTCGCCGCAGAGACGAAGGAGGTCCAGTCGTCATGTCCGACCGTCCCAACGCCAGCGCCCGTGGAACGCTCCGCCGCCGCCCGTTCCTGTCCCGGCTCGCCGGGGGCCTCGGCGCACTCACTTTCGCCCTACGGCACAGGGCACACGGCGACGCGCCGGCCGTCGTGCCGGCCCGTGCGGGCGAGTCGGACCTGATCCGGGCCGAGAATCGCAAGGCGGGTGCGACCGACTGGCAATTGACGCGAGTCAGGGCAGACGGCTCGGGGTATCGGTCGACCTGGATCGAGGGCTACGCCTCGAAGCAGAGCGTCCGGGCCGGAGAGACGATCGACCTCATGGTGTCGACCAACCCCGCGCGGCCCTTCGAGATCGAGGTCTTCCGGACCGGCTACTACGGCGGCCGGGGCGCCCGACTGATGGCGAAGCTCGGCACCTTTTCGGGCAAGGTCCAGCCGACGCCCGAGCCCGGGATCAAGGACATCCACGAGTGCCGCTGGCAACCGGCGACGACGCTGAAGATCCCCGCCGACTGGACGAGCGGCGTCTACCTGGCCCGGCTGACGACGATCCCCGCGGGCGAGGCCGAGGCGTACTGGCAGAGCTACATCCTCTTCATCGTCAAGGACGATCGCCCCGCCGACATCCTCTTCCAGTGCTCGGACAACACGTGGCAGGCCTACAACAAATGGCCCAGCCATTATTCGATCTACACCCACCCGAAGGACGAGCAGGGCCCGTGGGCCCAGGTCAGCTTCGACCGCCCCTATGCCCGCGAGGGCCAGTACGAGGCCGTCGTCAACGATCCGCTGACCATCGGCGCGGGGGAGTTCCTGCCGCTCGAGTTTCCCCTGGCCTACTGGCTGGAGCAGCACGGCTACGACGTCACCTACTGCTCGAACAGCGACATGATGACGCCCGAGCGGGGCCTGAAGTGCAAGGCGTTCCTCAGCGTCGGCCACGATGAATACTGGGATATCCGGATGTTCCGGAGCGTCGAGGCGATGCGCGACGCCGGGGTCAGCCTCCTGTATCTGTCAGGCAATGCCATGTGCTGGGTCGCGCCGATGACGCCGTCGAGCGACGGCCGGCCCAATCGCGTCTTCTTCCGCGGCGGACCCTACGGAGCGGAGAACGACTACGCCCTGCTCCGCGAGAAGCTGCACGGCCCCTTCCCCGAGCATGGCCCGGACGAGGGCCTGCTCCTGGGCGCCCGCAACGTGGAGCCGGTCAACGGCGGCGGCGACTGGATCGTCGTCAAGCCCGAGCACTGGATTTTCGAGGGGACCGGCGTCAAGAAGGGGGACCGGATCCCGGGCCTGATCGGCTGGGAGTACCACGGCGATCCGGCCTCGATCCCCGGCCTGGAGATCGTCGGCGCGGGGACCGCCTGGGTGAGCGGCGAGGTCCCGCAGAAGTGGGCCGCGACGATCTATCCCGGCCCCAAGGGGAACTTCGTCTTCAACGCCTCGACCATCTTCTGGTCCCAGGGCCTCTCCTCCCCGCCCGGCCACACCCTGCCCTGGTCCCACTGGTCGCGCCCCCACGGGCCGGACGAGCGTGTCCAGCGGATCACCCACAACCTGCTCCGCCGGGCGCTGGGCCGGCAAGCATAGTCGTCCCGGAGGCATACGACGGAATCACGGGCGCATCAGCATGGCGAGAATTGGAGCCGCCAGGACGTTGACCACGCCCACCAGCACCATCACCACGCCGGCGACGGAGCCCTCCTCGTCGCCGAGCTGGTGGGCCTTCGCCACCCCCGCGCCGTGGGCCCCCATGCCGAGGAGGGCACCACGAGCCATGGCCGTCCGCAGGGGGAGGTGCTGGAGCAGCGCTTCTCCCATCGCGGGGCCGACGACGCCGGTCATCACCACGAAGATCGCGGTGAGGTCCGGCGAGCCCCCGAGTCGATCCGACACGATCATGGCGAACGGCGTGCTCATCGACCGGGGCAGCAAACTCAGCCGCAACGGGCCGTCGAGCCCGAAGAGCCTCGCCAGGAACCAGGCCGAGGTCATCGCCGTCGCGCTGCCGACCAGCACGCCGACCGTGATCGCCGGCCATTGCCGCCGCAGCAAGGTGCGTTGCTCGTAGATCGGGACCGCGAAGGCGACGATCGCCGGGCCAAGCATCGCCACCAACCACCGCGTGCCGTCCAGGTAGTCGCGATGGTTCGTCCTCGTGGCCAGCACGAGCCCCATCAGGAGGAGCGGCGTGAGAGCCAGAGGTGCGGACCACCACCTGGGAAACCGGGCGTGGATGAGCTTCGAGGCCGCGTAGAGCCCGATGGTTGCCGCCGACCAGAAGGCCGTCGACCGGAGCGAGTCACTCATGGGCCGCGAACCTCCCGATCAGGATGACGCAGGCTTCGATCACGAACGCGGTGATCACCATCACGATCACGATGCCCAGGATGATCGTCGCCATGACTCTCAGCCCGATCCAGCCGAACAGCTCCTCCTGCCCGAGGATCCCCAGCACGGCCGGGACGAAGAAGAGCAGCATCTCACCGAGCAGCCAGTGGGCCCCCTGGCGGACGCTCCTCACGTCGATCACCCGCCCCGCCAGCAAGCCCAGGAGCAGGAACATCCCCAGGATCGCCGGCGGGATCGGCACCCCGAGGACCGCCGAGAGCAGCCCCCCCGCCTGCCAGAGCGCGACCAGGACCGCGACCTGGAGCACCCCGCTGGACCTCAGGCACTGACGCAACCAGTCAGCCAATTCTCGCAATTTCATCCGAGAATCCATGTGAGAAACCGCGTGCGATGCCACCCGTTGGTCGGCGACCGAAGGCTCAAGTGTAGGCCCGCTGGTCCGTCGTGGTAAGACGACCTCGACCTTGGTCCGGCATCCGGATGGCAGTATCCTGGGTGGAGGAAGCTCGTGATCCGGCCCTTCCGCCGCCAACATCCCGACGGTAATTCCATGACCACCCCTCCGAGTCGTCGTCAGTTCCTGGAATCCACGGCCGCCGCAATGATGCTGGTGCCGATGGCCGAAGCCGCATGCGGCGAGGAGCCGAACCGTCGGCCGCGGATCGCCGCGCTCGCGAGCACGTACTTCTACCTCTCCCACGCGTATCACATCGTGGGCCGGTTCCTGGACGGCTTCACGGTCTACGGGGATGACCGGGCTCCCGCCGGGCGGGAAGCGACCTCGCACAAGCCGGCATTCGACGTGGCCAGCCTGTACATCGAGCAGGTTGCCGAGGACTCGGACCTGGGCCGCGCGAAGGCGAAGCGGCACGGCGTCCGGTTGAGCCCGACGATCGAGGACGCCCTCACCCTTGGCACCGGCAAGCTCGCGGTCGACGCCGTCCTGCTGATCGCGGAGCACGGAGATTACCCGCTCAACGAAAAGCTCCAGAAGCTCTATCCCCGCGGCGCCTACTTTCGACAGGTCCTGGACGTGTTCCGTGCCTCCGGCAAGGTTGCGCCGGTGTTCATCGACAAGCACCTCAGCTACAGCCGGGCCGAGGGTCAGCGGATGGTGGACCAGGCCCGGGGGCTGGGAGTCCCCTTGATGGCGGGCTCGAGCCTGCCCGTCACCTGGCGGTTACCGGAGCTGGAGATCCCCCTGGGCCGGCCGTTCCGCGATGTCCTCGTCGCCTCGCGCGGGAATCTCGAGATCTTCGGCTTCCACGCGCTCGAGACGCTCCAGTGCATGGCCGAGCGACGTGATCGCGCGGGCAAGCCTCAGGGCGTGAAATCGGTGACCTACCTCGAAGGCGAGGAGGTCTGGGCCGCCGCCGACCGGGGGGTCTGGTCGTGGGAGCTGTTGAAGCATGCCCTCGGCCGCAGCCACACGCTCAATCCGGGCGACATCCGTCAGAACTGCCGCGACTTCGCGACGCCCTCGGTTCGTGACGCGTCCACGATCCTCCGCGGCCCCAACGCGTTTGTGGTGGAGTACGTCGACGGCCTGCGGGCCACGTCGATCATCCTCAATGGTCACGTCGACGACACCACGGTCGCCGTCCGCACGCAGGATTCGCAGGGTCGGGAGACGATCGTCTCCACCCTGACGTACCTCCCCGCGCCGCCGGGTGCCCGCTTCTTCGACCCGCTCGTCCTCCGGATCGAGGACTTCTTCCGGACGAAAAAGCCCCCCTACCCCGCCGAGCGCACGCTCCTGACCGGCGGCATCCTCGACGCCGCACTCGACAGCCGCGTCAGAGGACACGTCCCCGTCCCGACGCCGGAGCTGGCCGGCATCGATTACGAGGCGCCTGCGGATTCGGGATTCATCCGGACGCCCCTGGCGGAACCGAGACCGAATCGCTTGTAGGTCGTATCGGCTGCGGGAATCTCTCATGAACTGATTACGTCGCAGGAGCGGCTGGACCGGTGGGTCCTCCCTGGATTCGTGGTTGGGACCGAATTGCCCCCCATGCGGCTCGAATCGACGTGAAATACTCGAGGCTGACGTTGCGGAAATCACGATCAAGATCGGGGTGGACGTGAGAACTGGTCTTCGCGGCTGCAAAGTCGCTGGTATTCGAACTCACGAAAGCGCGTCGGTGCGAGTGCCCTCCCGCCTTGAGTTGCCGACAAAGCTCCAGGCTCTGTTCGAGGTTCATCGAGTCCTTCACCTCCTTGCAATGCGATGGCCGTATTTTCCCGATCAATCTCCCTATGGCCCGATCGAGGCAAGCACGGTCGCGATCAAGTACCACGGCTGCGTCGAGCAACTCCTCCGCGATCGACCGGCACCTTCTTGAGATCTCCAGGCTGACGGATGCCGTTTCACTCGGAGCGACTTGAGGAAGTATCGCCATCACCTCGCCGAGCCACTTCTGGCTCTCGTTCTGGGCCTCGACCCACCTTCGGAAATTCGACTCAATCCTATCCACATGATCTTTGAATTCGATTGGCACCAATTCCGGCACGACGAGATGAACGGAGCCTTCAAGCGACCTGCGAGCACCTTCGACGAATTCCATCTGGATCGAGTTGCGGACCTCGATCGCAGCGCTCAGATCATCGGCTTTGAACGTCGGAAGCGGTTCTTTTTCCTGGTGGCGAAATAGGTCCACAAACGCACATGTATCAATGAAAATGACTGGAGATGGATTCTCGATAATCCGTCGGGCGGCCTCGACGATCAGCATCAGACCACCTGAAGTTGCTCGGAGTATCGTGACAGAAGGAGGCATTGATCGAAGAAGAGATGGTCTAGCTCCTCCGAGGTTGTCCGGCTCCAGCCTTCCCGAACCAGCCAGTTCACGAATAATCGAGAATCAATGACCGCACCTGCGCGAAAGGTCGTTACCACGAACTCTCGCCATTTCTCTGCTTCCCCATCATTCAACGGCAAGGTCTTTCGCGCAAAATCAGAGAACCCGCGCAGCTTGCTCCTGACCGCGAGCGGCAAATCCCCAAAGAAGATTTCCTCGGGCTCCGGCGCCTTGACGATGGCTCCGGCCGCCATCGCCGCGGGGACGATGGAGTGGTCCACGAGCGAAACGAGGGGTGCCCAGTCGGATTCCTCGAGTGGCCGAGCGGGCCGATCTGGGCCTTCCCGGAACCACACGGTCCCTCCGCGAAGTTGAGTCGGCTGAATCCGGTTTACGGTGACTATGGCGCCGAGATGGTCGGATGCCGGATCTAGTGAATACCAGGCTGGCGTCGCCGGAGAGAAGGCGGATTGAAATGGATTCAGACCGAGCTCGAGAATTTCACTCCGGGTCAACGAGCGCCACCCCGGGGGGAGAGAACGATTCAGCCGATTCAGGACATCGTCGATTTGCGTCGGTGTGCCCGACACCGACCACGCATTCCAGCGCGAACTGGCATCGATGGGTTCCATGCTCTCTCCCCTCAACCAGACTGGAAAGGGCGAACCGTGATGATTCTAACACCCTGGAACAGTCGGAGGGCGTCCTACCTCAAACGGTCCGTGATGCGCTGGCGTCGGGCTACAGCAAAGTCGATGACGAGGCCACCGAGTTGAGCATGATGGAGACTTCGCGTGTGATCTCGAAGGTGTTGGGAGCAGCAACGCCGCGAGTGGAACCCGCGGCGAGGAGTAAGAGCCACCTCAGGGACTCGAACCCTGGACTTCAGCTTTACGAAAGCTGCGCTCTACCAACTGAGCTAAGGTGGCGATGCGATCGTTCGTCGACCGAGAACCATGCTAGCCGACCGTGCGGCGGGGATCAACCGCAAGATCCCGCCGGACGAAGCCCGGTCCGGCGGCCGGGCAGCGGGCCTGGCGGGTTGGAATCGCCTCCAGGGTCGAGTATCGTGGCGGCGACAACGTCCGTCGCCCGCACTCCTGCATCCGCTCCCGTTTGCCCACCCCGCCGAACCACGGAGCCAGCCGCCATGCAGCCACCCCATCCCTCCCGCCGCCACTTCCTCGAAACGACGGCCGTCGCGGTGCTCGGGGCGAATGCCCCGGCGTCGCTCGCCAGCCAGCCCGGCCGCAAGCCCCGCGTGGCCGCGATCGCGACGACCTACTTCTATCTCTCGCACGCCTACCACATCGTCGGCCGATTCATCGACGGTTTCCCCGTCCATCGCGAGGGAGAGGCCCCGGGGGAAGTCCTCCACCGTCCCGAGTTCGAGGTCTCGAGCCTGTTCATCGACCAGACGCCCGACGCCACCGACCTTGGCCGGGCCAAGGCGAAGCGACACGCGATCCGGCTGAGCCCGACGATCGAGGATGCGCTCACCCTCGGCACCGGAAAGCTCGCCGTCGACGCCGTCCTCCTGATCGGCGAACACGGGAACTACCCGGAGAACGAGAAGCTCCAGCGGCAGTATCCCCGCGGCGCCTTCTTCCGCCAGATCCTCGACGTCTTCCGCTCTTCCGGCCGCGTCGTCCCGGTCTTCAACGACAAACATCTCAGCTTCAGCCGGACCGAGGCCCTCCAGATGGTCGACCAGGCGCGGGCACTGAAAGTGCCGTTCATGGCCGGTTCGAGCCTGCCGGTCACCTGGCGCTATCCGGCACTCGAGATTCCCCTTAAGCGTCCCATCCGAGACATCCTGACGGCCTTCTACGGTCCGACGGAACCCTATGGATTCCACGGCCTGGAGATCCTCCAGTGCATGGCCGAGCGTCGCGATCGCAGGGGCAGGTCACAGGGCGCGAAGGCGGTCACCTGTCTTGAGGGAGATGCGGTCTGGGAGGCTGGCGACAAGGGAATCTGGTCGTGGGAGCTGCTGAGGCACGCCCTGGGCCGGAGCCGGACCGTGAACATCGGCGACATCCGCCAGAACTGCCGGGACCTGGGGGTCTCCGGCAAGGGTCCGGTCGGCTTCGTGGTCGATTACGACGACGGCCTTCGCGGCACGGTCTTGCTTCTCAATGGCCACGTCCAGGACGGCACCGTCGCCGTCCGCACGGTGGATGCGAAGGGGAAGGAGACGATCGCCTCGACGTTGACGTACCTCCCGGCGCCGCCGGGTGCCCGCTTCTTCGACCCGCTCGTCCTGCGGATCGAGGACTTCTTCCGGACCGGTCGGCCCCCCTACCCCATCGAGCGCACGCTCCTGACCACCGGAATCCTCGACGCCGCCATGGACAGCCGGATCCGAGGCCACGTCGCCGTCGAGACGCCGGAGCTCGCTGGCATCGACTATGAGGCCCCGGAGGACTCCGGATTCATCCGGGCGCCTCTGACCGATCCGTCGCCCAACCACGTCTGACCGGGTGGTTGGCCAGGAAAAGCCACCTCAGGGACTCGAACCCTGGATTTCAGCTTTACGAAAGCTGCGCTCTACCGACTGAGCTAAGGTGGCGGTGCGTGCATGCCTCGGATGCAGGACATCGTATCGGACGACACTTTGGGGATCAACGGGCGAAGCGGCGCGAACGCTCCGCCCCGACCTACCGCATACCGACACATCCGGGCCGTCCGAGGATCGCGAGTCTGCTCCCGAGTTCCATCCGATCGTTCGCCGCCCTACACGCGCCGGATGGTGACGATCGAGGACCATGCGGATTTGCCGGAGGTATCGGTGGCGCGAACCCGAACCTTGTGCTTGCCCATCGTGAGGGCATCGACCCCGTAGCTCCACGAGAATTGTGGCGAGGTCTCGGCACCGACCAGGTTGCCGTCGACGTAGAGGCTCACCAGGGCCACGGCCACGTTGTCCGTCGCGTTGCCCGCGATCACGATGCTACCGGTCGAGTACTTCGCGTTCATCTTCGGCGCGATGAGCTTGACCTTGGGAGGCTTGCGATCGACGACGTTCTTGACGACGACGGAGTGCTGATCCGTGGACGATGATCCATCGGCATAGTGCGCGATCACCTGCAACGTGTGCGGACCATCCTTCTGCTTCTTGGTGTTCCAGGAGAAGCGGAATGGCGCCTTGTTGCTCGTCCCAATCTGGACACCATCAATCAGGTACTGGACATTCGCTGGCGTCCCGTTAACGGCCTGGACCGAGACCCCAACAACCCCCTTGACCGTCGCCCCGTCGCCCGGGGAGTTGAGCGCCAAACTCGGCTGATCGACGCTCGCGGACGAGACGATCGTCGTCGAGGCCCGATACCGTTCCGTCAGCTGTCCGTCGACGCCGATCACCGAGCCGATCACCGTGAGGGTATGGCTCCCCGCTCCGAGCGGGCTGAACAGGAAGGCCGTGACGGCGGAGTTGGGGGTGATCTGGGGGGAATATCCTACCGGAGCACCTTCGAGGTAGACGCTGACCTGAGAGACCCCGCCGCTCCAAAAGGAGACCTGTAACGGGAACATCGAGCCGGAAATGACGGTCCCGCTCGCGGGGCTGACGATCTGCAGGTCCGCACCGCTCGTCAGGTTGACCTGCACCGGCGCGGAGACGCCGACGTTGCCCGACGCATCGAAAGCCTTCACCACCAGGGTGTGAGGCCCCAGCGTCGTATGGCCGGTCGTCCAGGCGAGCGTGAAGGGGGATTCCCAGGAGTTGCGGGCGAGCGAGCCGTCGACCCAAAGCTGGGTGAAGATCACGGACCGGTCGTCGTCCTGGGCCACATTGACGGACACCATGCCGGAGACCGCGTCGCCGTCGTGGAGGCCGGTGATGGCAACATGCGGCGCCTGATGGTCGGCCGATGGCCCCGCCCAGTAGTCGATCTGGGATTCGACTTGGAGCATCGAGACCGGATTGAGGCTGGCCTGAACCGAGCTCATGAGGCTGGTCAGCGAGGTTCGATACCAGTTGGTGAGCCCCGCGCCGAGGTAGTATTCGTCGGGAGCGACGAGGGCGCTCCAGGAGGCCGCCGGGGGGACTCCCGCGTAAACGTTTCCGCCGGGGACCGCGCCATCCAGATCGTGAATCTGGCCGTCGAGTGGTCCGCTCGTCCCGTAGGAGTACTCGTCATAGAGCCGTCCGAACGAGTGGCAGAACTCATGGGCGAAGACCGGCCCCATCTGGTCGCCGTTGTAGCTCACCGCGACCGAGCCTCCCGAGCCCCCGTAGGTGGACGCGTTGACGAGGACCCCGACCACATCCGTCGGGAACCCGGAGGCGTCGACGATCGAGCGAGCCGTCGCCTCGTTGACCACGAGCAACCGCTCGATCGGCCCGCCGGAATAGGCTGATCCCAGCGACGTGGTGTTCTCGACCGCGTGAACCCGAATCTGATCCGCCCGGCTCTTGAATGGTTCATAGGTCATGAGCGCCGACGCGGCACGGTCCACGTCGGCGTGGAACTGGGCCATGTCCGCGTACCTGTCCCCGATGAACGAGATGTCGAGGTAGCCGTCGTGAGGCAGGCCGATCGTGAGCAGGACGCGCTCCTCCAGCGCATCACACAGGAGGCGAAACCCACGCGCGTGCCGAGATGTGAGGACCATTTTCGAGACCTCCCAGGTGTGGAATCCGGGGTAGGACACCGATGGCTTCGCGAGAGAGATGCTCAAAGTCCGGGGGAGGGTGCAGCCTCGTCACCTCGAGGGCACCGTCCACGCACCGCCGTCATCGAGCGGGGGGTCCGGGAACGACTCCGAGTCGAGTCGGGGGCCGTCAACTTCGGTTGCACCGATTCGTGACGCCACAATTCCATGATATCCCGGCGGGAGTCCACATTCTAGCTGGAGGAGGAGAAAGATCCTCGGCCGGTCGGCTCGGGGCGCGGCGTCCCGGGACTTGCCAGTCGGTCGGAGGGCGGGTCTAATCGGCCCCGTCGGACGAGGGCCTACGGAGGCAGGGCCTTTCGGGAGCTATCTGCGTGGAGGTTCGAGTGGGGGACGATCGCGAATCGAGGAAGGCCGTCGGGACGTCGCGGTGGGTCGAGATCCGCCCGTATCTCGACCTCTTCCTGATCAGCTTCCTGATCCTCTTCGCCGAGTTGGCGTGTATCCGATGGTTTGGCAGCACGGTCGCCTTCCTGACGTTCTTCACGAACATCGTCCTGCTGGCGAGCTTCCTCGGCATGTCGATCGGCCTGATGACGGCCTCCGGCCGGTCGGACCTGACGCGAACCTGGCTGCCGCTGCTGGCGACGGCGGTGGTGATTTCATTGCTGGCGGCTCGAGCCCATGACCACTGGGGCCAACTGGCGATCGAGGTCGGCGGACAGCAGAAGTCGCCGCAGCAGATCTTCTTCGGGGCGGAGAACTCCGGCCGAAACCCGGCGCAGTTCCTGGTGCCGATCGAGGCGGCTGCGGCCTGCTTCTTCGTCCTCATCGCCGCGTCCTTCATCGGCCTGGGGCAGGCGATGGGCCGAGCCTTCGACGCCATCCCGGGCCGCATCGCCGCGTACACGACCGACGTCCTGGGGAGCCTGTTCGGGATCGCCGCCTTCGGACTCTGTTCCTACCAGGAGTTGCCGGCGTATGCCTGGTTCGCGATCATCGGCGCCGCGGGCATAGGCCTGGTCCGAAACCTGACCTGGCCGCAAGCGACGGCCCAGTGGGTGCTCCTCCTGGCCCTGGCCTGGACGGCCTACGACGAAGGGCGACGTGCCGAGGTCTTCTGGTCCCCGTACTACAAGGTCGTCTACGATCCCAGGCTCGGCCTGCTGACGACCAACAACATCGGCCATCAGCAGATGGTGGACGTCCCGAGGACGGGGAGCGCCTACTCGTTGCCCCATCTCATGGCTCGCGACGCCGGGACTGGGGATTTCGCCGACGTGGCGATCATCGGCGCGGGGTCGGGCAACGACGTGGCGGCGGCCCTGGCCTACGGGGCGAAATCGGTGGACGCGGTGGAGATCGAGCCCGTCCTCAACGCGATCGGCCGCCGCGACCATCCGGCCCGCCCCTACGGCGATCCTCGCGTGACGATCCGACTGGACGACGGGAGGAGCTTCCTCCGCCGGACCGAGAAGACCTTCGACCTGATCAAGTACGCCCTGGTGGACTCGCTCGTGCTCCATTCGGGATATACGAGCCTCAGGCTCGAAAGCTTCCTGTTCACCGAGGAGGCGATGCGGGACGTGAAGGCTCGGCTCAAGCCGAACGGCGTCTTCCTGATGTGCAATTACTATCGGCAGGGCTGGGTCATCGGTCGGCTTGTGCAACTGGCGGAGAAGGTCTTCGGGACGAAGCCGCTGGTGATCTCGCTCCCGTATCAGGCGACGATCGACGACCGCGCGGCGGGGGGCTTCACCCTGATCCTGGTCGGGGCTTCGGACGGTTCCCCCGTGGCGAAGATCCGCGAGCGGCTGGAAAGGCATGGGGCCTTCTGGGCGAATGGGGTGCCGTCGAGGAACGGCCCGGTAAATGGGTTCGGCGAGAAGCCCCCGCTCGCAGAAGGGGCAGCGGGCGATTGGCAGAAGATCGCCGAGTCCGCCGTAAACACTCCCGACGTCGCCCCCTTACCGGCGGATGACTGGCCGTTCCTCTACCTCCGCCGGGCTCGGATTCCTGACCTGAATCTCCGTGGCATGGCCATCATCGCGATCCTCTCCGCGTCCCTCCTGATGGCCTTCGCGCCCCGTGGATCGCTGGCTCGGTTCGACGGCCGGATGTTCTTCCTGGGCGCGGGGTTCATGCTCCTGGAGACGAAGGGCGTGGTCCACATGGCGCTCCTCTTCGGGGCGACGTGGGTGGTCAACTCCCTGGTCTTCTTCTCGATCCTGGTGATGATCCTGCTGAGCAATCTCTACGTATCCACCGTCCGGCCGCATAAGCTCTGGCCTTATTACGTCCTGCTGCTGGGCTCGCTGGCGGTTAACGCACTCGTGCCGATGCACGCCTTCCTGGACCTCCCCGGTACCTGGAAGACCTTGGCATCGTGCGCGGTGGTGTTCGTCCCGGTCTTCTTCGCCGGAGTGATCTTCGCCGCCACCTTCCGCGATCGGACGTACCCGGACGTGGCCTTCGGATGGAACGTGGCGGGGGTGGTGCTCGGCGGCCTGAGCGAGAATCTGTCGATGGTGCTCGGCTTCGATCGCCTGCTGCTCGCGGCCGTGGTCTTCTACGCGATCTCCGTCGTCATGGGTCGGCGGGGTACGGCGTCGGTCCTGGCACCTGCCTGACGCCCCTCGACTTGACGCTACGGGGGCGTCAATCCAGGAGCTGTACGACCTGCCAGCCCTCCAGATCGACCGATGCGCCACGGCCCAGGAATCGGACGATTGCGACGAGGCGTTCGCGAGAGGCCTGACGAAGAACGGTACCCTCGATGCCGGCGAGGGGCCCCGATGCGATCCGGATCCGGGCTCCGGCCGGCGCGGCGGGCTCCGGCTGGATGCCGAGGCCGGACGCGATCATGATTCGAACCTGTCGCAGGTCATGCTCCAGGGCCGGCTGATCCCCCACGGCGAGGGCTGCAATCAAGCGTCCTCCGCGGAGCGAGGCGAGTCGATCCTCCTGAGAGCCATACATGAAGAGATAGCCCGGGAAGAGGGGGATGATCGAGCGGACTTTCCGACCCTGCGGAGTCCAGTGCTCACGGACGACCTGGGGGAGATAATACGCGATCCCATGCTTCAGGAGGTCTCTGGCGACCGCCTTCTCCTGTCGCGACCGCGTATGGAGGCACCACCAGGTGATTCCGCATTCCGGAGAAGTCCGCGATCGTCCCGATTTCGATTCGGGCTCGTCCCATAACCACGGCGGGTAGTAATCTGGCTCGGGACGGAGGATCGGCATGGAGGTGTCGCCCAGACCGCGCACCGGTAGCAGATTCATCGTGTCCGCTTCATCGGGTCCACAAACGTGCATCCTAAACGACGCATCGGTAATTTCCAGGATATTTCAGAAAACAAGCGCCGCGGAGCGTCATTCGTCACGCCCGGGCAACACGATGGGAGTGGGAAGGGTCGTGATCGGGATCCTGAATATCAACAAGCCGGTGGGGATCAGCTCGAGGTCGGTCGTGGATCGCGTGGAGCGATTGCTGCCCCGTACGAAGGTCGGTCATGCGGGGACACTGGATCCCCTGGCCTCCGGAGTGCTGGTCATGGGAGTGGGACGAGCGACGCGGTTGGTCGAGACCATCCAGGAGTTGCCCAAGACCTATCGAGCGACGATCCGGCTCGGCGGGCGGAGCGACACCCTGGACGCCGACGGCGAGGTCGTCTGGGAGGAATCTGCGCCCATTCCGACGGTCGAGCAGGTGGATTCGGCCCTGAAGACCCAGGTCGGAACGATCCTCCAGCGGCCGCCCGCGTACTCCGCGATCCGGGTGGGGGGCAAGCGTTCCTACGACCTGGCGCGGGCGGGCCGGGCCACGGAACTCGCCCCGAGGCCCGTCCGAATCGACCGCGTCGAGAGGCTTTCCTACGAATGGCCTCGGCTCGAGCTGGAGGTGGACTGCGGAGGGGGCACGTATATCCGCTCGATCGCCCGGGACGTCGGCGAAGCCCTCGGCTGCGGCGGGTTCATCGAGGTGCTCTGCCGGACCCGCATCGGCATGTTCGCGATCGCCGACTCCCTCAACCCGGACGACCTGACGGAGGAGAACATCCGCGGATCGCTGCTCTCGCCGCGGGCCGCCGTGTCCCACCTGGCGGCGATCCCCCTGGACGACGTCCAGCTCGGCCTGGTGGCGAACGGGCGGCCGCTCGACGCCGCGCGGCTCTCGGTGCGGCCGTCGGCCGACGGTGACGTGGCGCTCATCGCGCCGGACGGCTCGCTGGCGGCGCTCGGGGTGGCGGATCTCGCGATGGGCGCGGTCCGGCCGCGCAAGGTCCTGATCTGAGTCGGGGCGGCCGGAGCCCCTGACCCTCGTCGGACCCTGAACCTGCGATCGATCGCGGGTGTCCGAACCGGCGGGCTCGGGGCCTGACTTTCGTTGACGCCCCCGGGCGACTGGCATAAGATTCCCACGACGGGTCGGTGTCGTGGGTGTGTCCCTTCGCGGAAACGAGGTCAGAACTTCTTGATCGATATCAAGCAAACCGAGCGGCCGGATCAGCACGAGCGGGCGATCCTGGTCGGGGTGATCCTCCCGGAATTCGACGGCAACCCGGAGGACCCTCTCGAGGAGATCCGGGGGCTGGCCAAGACGGCCTCTCTCCAGGTCGTCGGCACGATGCTCCAGAAGCGTCACCAGGTGGACATCGCCACCTACATCGGGTCGGGTAAGGTGGAGGAGCTCAAGGGGTTGGTGGAGGCCCACGAGGCCGATGTCGTCGTCTTCGACAACGACCTTGGCCCGGGTCAGACCCGGAACCTGGAACGGGCCCTGGGGGCCAAGGTCGTGGATCGCACCGAGGTGATCCTCGACATCTTCGCCACCCATGCGAGGACCCATGAGGCCCACCTCCAGGTGGAGCTCGCCCAGCTCGAATATGCGATGCCGAGGTTGAAGCGAATGTGGACGCACCTCTCTCGCTACAAGGGGGGTATCGGCGTCCGCGGACCCGGCGAGAAGCAGCTCGAGGAGGACCGGCGGCTGGTCGGCCATCGGATCCAGGAGCTCAAGGCCAAGCTCGCCAAGATCCAGGCTCGGAAGGAGCGGGAGGTCGCCGGCCGGGCCGACATCCCCACGATCTCGCTCGTCGGCTACACGAACGCCGGCAAGAGCACCCTCATGAACGCCCTCACCGGCGCCGGGGTGCTCGTCGAAGACATGCTGTTCGCCACGCTCGACACCCGCACCCGCAAGTGGCGATTCAAGGGGGGCGGTCAGGCGCTCCTGTCGGATACGGTCGGGTTCATCCGCAATCTGCCGCACGCGCTGGTGGCCTCATTCAAGGCGACCCTGGAAGAGGCCCGCCAGGCCGATCTGCTGCTCCATGTCGTCGACGCCTCCAGCCCCGAGGCCGAGAGTCAGGTGAAGGCCGTCGTCGAGGTCCTCAGGGAGCTCGGCCTCGAAGAGCACCCCACGCTCCTGGTCCTGAACAAGGCGGACCAGGTACCCGACCGCTCGTTCCTGGACGTCCTGCGGGCCCATCACAGGAACTCCGTCACGATCAGCGCTCGCGGCCAGGAAGGCCTCGACGACCTCGAGTCGGCCGTCCGCGAGGCGTTGCTCGAACGCGAGCTCGAGGCGGAGGTGGAGACGGGGGTCTCCAACGGGAGGGTGCTGGCGTACCTCGCCCAGCACGCCCAGATCCAGGACCGGGCCTACGACGAGGACCGCGTCATCCTCAAATGCCGGATCCCGCGGCGGTGCCTGAACTATCTCCAGGAGAACGGGGTCGAGGTCCGCTCCAACGGTCAAAGGATGTATGCATAAAGGAAACGAACCACCGAGGCACAGAGGACACGGAGAAGACACGGAAGCGAAGACAATTCGGACCGAGGGAAGAGATGGGAAACTGAAAAGGAGAGAGAACGAGAGTCCACCTTGAGCGAGCGGACGAAGATTGAGTGGACCGACGCCACCTGGAATCCGATCCGGGGCTGCACGAGGATCAGCCCCGGATGCGTCCATTGCTATGCCGAGACCTTCGCGGAGCGCTTCCGGGGTGTGCCTGGGCATCCCTATGAGCAGGGCTTCGACCTGCGGCTGGTCCCGGAGAAGCTCGACGAGCCGCGGCGGCGGAAGTCCCCTCGGATGGTTTTCGTCAACTCGATGAGCGACCTCTTCCACAAGGACGTCCCCGAAGAGTACATCATCCGGGTTTGCCGGGTCATGCAAGAGGCGAACCGGCACACCTTCCAGGTCCTGACCAAGCGATCCGAGCGGATGCGAGACCTGCTCCAGGGGCCGCTCGGGTTCGCGGCCGAGGCTCCGCACATCTGGTTCGGCGTGAGCGTGGAAGATCGGAAATACGGCCTCCCCCGCATCGAGCACCTTCGCGATGCCCCGGCGGGACTGCGGATGCTCTCGGTCGAGCCGCTCCTGGAGGACCTCGGCACGCTCAACCTGAACGGCATCGGCTGGGTGATCCTTGGCGGCGAGAGCGGCCCACGCGCCCGGCCGATGGCCATCGAATGGGCGCGCTCCATTCGGGACCAGTGCCAGGAGCAGGGCGTCCCCTTCTTCTTCAAGCAGTGGGGGGGCGTGCGCAAGGCGAAGGCCGGCAGAGAGCTCGACGGCCGAACTCATGACGAACGGCCGCCCGTCCACGCCGACTCATGACCCGTTGGCGGGGGCGTTCTCGGCGCCGCCGGAGGCGATGCTCTTGGGGGCGAAGCCGAGGATGACGCGGCACGGGGCATGCTCGAGGACGTACTTCGTGTTGGAGGCGAAGGCCGTGGTATCGCCGCGACGATAGACCCCGCGCAGGCTCATGAAGATGGCGTCGAACTTCCCCTCGACGGCGGCCTTGACGATCTGGGGTCCGGGATCGCCGGTCGCGACCATCGACTCGACCGTCCGACCGAGCTCGCGAGCCCGAAGCGTCCCGCGCTCGAGGATCCGCTTGGCCTCGCCGACGACGGCCTCCGGCGTCTCGTCGGGATCCTCGCCGGCCTCGGCGATGTCGATGAGCGTCACGCCGATGGCCGGATCCAGGAAGCTCATGACCGTATCGAGGAAGTCCGCCGAGAGCGGGCTGCCGTCGTAGGCCATCAACAGGCGTTCCACGCCGTGCCAGCTCTTGCGGAGCTCGATGAGCTGACGGGCGACGTCGGCGGCCGCGGCGCCCGGCTTGGGGATCTGGCTGCCGCCGGCGACGTCGAGGCGGACGTCCTTGTTGCCGCCGAGGACGCGGATGGACAGGGGGTCGGCCTTCTTGCCGCAGGCGTTGATCCAGTAGAGCGCCACCTGGTCGAGCTGGTCCTCAGGGGGAAACTTGTTGGACATCCCCATGATTAGCTCCTGGGCGCCGATCGTCCGGGCCGTCTGGACCATCGCGTAGAAGGGCTCGTTAGTGGGCACGATGAGGGGCTTCACCGTCTTGCCCACGTGCTCCGCCATGTTGACCACGGCGGTGAGGAGCTGGCGATCGTACTCGGTGATCGTCGGGGTGAAGTCGGAAGAGCCCTTGGGGAGGACGACGGCCGTCATCACGACCACGTCGGTCGTCTCCGGGTCGGTCTCGTTGAGGCACTGCTCGAGCATCCCCAGGTTGTGAGGCGAGCGGATCGCCACCAGCTTGCGGTAGGGATGGGTCAGGTTCAGCGACGCGACGCTGAGCTGGTCGGCCTCACTCTGATTGAACTGCTCGAGGTGCTCGTGCTCCCCGTGCCCCCTCCCCAGGCGGCGGTGATGCCAACGCTCGCTGATCCAGAAGACCGCGTAGAAGGCGGCCGTGAACAGGATGCCCGTGATCGTGGCGACCTCCTTGGTCAGGAGGTTGGTGATCGCGCACAGGGCCAGCACCAGGAAGATCAGGGTCATGCCCAGCGGTATGTCGTACTTCCCGACCGTGAAGTTGAGCGGGACCTCGTATTCGCGATGCCCCGGCTTCTTGAAGCGGAGTACCAGCATCGAGAGCGACATGAACACGAAGCTCCAGACGACGCCGAACGCATACGCCTCGCCCAGGGCCAGCACGTCGCCCCGGCTGAGCACGATCGTGACCACCTGGAGGATCACGACCAGGTTGATGAGCCTCGACGAGGTCCCGAACTTGGGGTGCGGCTTCAGGAACCAGTCGGGGAGGACGCCATCCTCGGAGACCCGGTTGAGGACGCCGTTGGAGCCCACGATCGCGGTGTTCACGGCGCCCGAGAGGATGAGCGAGCCGACCAGCACGACCAGGATGTTGAGCAGCAGCTTGGCCCACTGCGGGCCGACGACGCTCATCGCCAGGCCGCCGATCAGGTTCCCGCTGTACTGCGACATCCGCACGTCATCGGGGATGATCATGACCGCGAAGAAGCTGATCAGGGTCGTCAGGAGCATGCTGTAGAGGAAGACGATGAACGCCGCGCGTTTGAAATTCGTGAGCTTGGGGCTCTCGACCTCGCGATAGACCTGCGCCAGGGTCTCCTCTCCGCTCATCGCCAGGATCGAGTGGCCGAACGAGACCAGGATGCCGAACATCCCGATCAGGCCCCACCAGTTGCCGTTGATCTCGTTGGGGCGGAGCTGCTCGCCGAGCTTCGTCTCGCCGACGATCCCCAGCGGGTCGACCTGCTTGCCGAACGGATCCGGGATCGCCTTCCCCTCGGCATCCACCTTCTTCGAGAGGTCGGGCGTGATCGGCGGCAGGTGTCGCTTCTCGGGCTGGACGGCCAGAGTGACGAGGCACCAGACGATCATGATCACCGCCATGACCGTGGTCGCCCCCATGATCCGCAAGGCCTGGTCGCTCGACTCGTGGATGCCCCGGGTGTTGACCCTCCAGAAATAGGCCGTGATCCCCAGCGCGATCAGCACGGAGAGCCAGTTCTGCGCGGCCATGAGCGCGCTGCCCGGGCCGAGGTGGAACAGCTCGTTGACCAGGCCGATCACGTACTGCCCGGCCGTCACGCCGCTGATCGGCCCGGTGAGGATGTAGTCGAACAGCAGGGCGGAGACGGCCAGTCGCGCCAGCTTGCCCCCCATGGCCTCCTTGACGATCCGGTAGACGCCGCCGCGCACGAACATGGCGCAGCTCTCGATGTAGACACTCCGCACCGCGTAGCTGAAGAGCATCACCGCGAGGATGAACCAGGGGGCCGCCTTGCCGATCTGGGACTCGACGATGCCGCCGATGTAATAGGCCGTGCTGGCCAGGTCGCAGAGGACGATGGCGGCGGTCCGCCAGAACGAAATGAACGTGAACATCACGCTCGTGACGACGAGGACCTGTGAGGGGGAGGGTCCTCGTCGAGGGCGCTGCGCGGGGTCGTCGCCGGCGGACATGGGGTGGGGGTCCTGCGGATCCATCGCTCATTCCCGGCTCGAGGGCGGACGCGAGTCGCGTCGCCGGACTGGTCGTGCCGGGCGAGTCGTGCGGGCCGTCTTTCCGGCCGCTGCGAAGATGGTGATTAGACGGCCGCGACCCACCGCCGTCAAGGGGCTGGACGCAGCAAGATCTTGCAAGCTCCGGGAGTTAGGGAATCCGTCCCCTACTTCGTCCCGGTCCCGGCCAGGCGACGGCTCACCTCGGCCGCGACGGCCGCGGTGAAGCTCTCGGTGGTCTCCTTGCCGCCGAGGTCGCCGGTGCGGACGCCCTCGCGGAGGAGGTCCAGGGTCGCAACCTTGACGGTGCGGCCGACCTCGATCTCGCCCACCTGGTAGAGGAGCAGGGAGAGTGCCAGGAAGATGGCGGTGGGATTGGCCTTGTTCTGGCCGGCGATGTCCGGGGCGGTCCCATGGGCGGCGTCGAAGAGCGCGACGCGAACCACGGCCGCCGCGTCGAAGGCGAGATTCGCGCTGGCGCCGATGCCGAGCGAGCCCGCCAGGCCGCACGCCATGTCGGAGAGGAAATCGCCGTATTCGTTGAGGACCAGGACGATCTGGAACTTCTCCGGCGCCATGATCACCTTGCCGAGCAGGGCGTCGAACAGCTCGGTGGAGTGGGCCACCTCCGGGAACTGGCGCGCGACCTCCGTGGCCACCCGCTCGAAGAGGCCGTCGGTCGCCTTCTGGATCGTGTACTTGGAGGAGCTCGTCACCTTCTTGCCGGTCTTCCGGGCCAGGGTGAATGCGTACCGTGCCGCCTCCAGGACCGGCCTGCGCTCGACGATCCGCAGGCTGACGGCGCCGTCCTCGCCGATCATCCGACCGGGGTCGTCGTAGGTGCCCCCGGTGGCGATCCGCACGATGTCCAGGTCGAGCTCGCGGCGGAAATTGCTCGGGACCCCCGGGATCGTGTAGACGGGCCGGTGGATCACGCTGAGATCGAGCCGTCGCCGCAGGACCTGGTTCGGGGACTCCTCCGCCGTGGTCGTGGGGTACTTGAGGGCCACTCGCGTCTCGGTCACGGCCTCGACGGCCTCGTCGTAGATCGCCGCCTTCTTCGCCCGCCGGTTCTCCAGCCTGATGTCCACCGGCCGGAATTGCAGGTCCACCGGCAGCGCCGCGGCCAGCTCGTGGATCGCCCGCGAGAGCTCGGCGCCGATCCCGTCGCCCAGCAGCTCCGTGACCTGATACGTGGGTCGCATCGTCCCGCAACACTCCTGATGAAACAAGGCCGACCGGGTGAGGTCGAGGCTCGGCAGGTGCCTCATCGGGGGAGGCCGCTCGCCTCGGGCGGTCGCGGTTGATCTCCCGATTGTACGGCCGTGCCGATCGGAGCGTCAAACGGCGCGCGGACGCGGTCCCGCCGACCGATGGACCCCGCGTCGGCCGCTGGCACTTCGCTCGCCGGCGCGTTAAGGTCCGGCGATCGGGCCACGAGGCCACCCAACCCGGAGTTGCTCATGCTCGCTCGATTCACGGGTCGCGGAGCGATCGGATCGCCGCCTGGACTCCTCGCCGCCGTGTCCCTCCTGGTCATGCTGGCGGCAGGGAAGCCGCTCCTCGCCGAGGATGGCCGCGAGGCCATCGATCGCGCCACGCTCGACCGATGGTCGAAGCCTTACCGGGGGTGGACGTACCACCCCGAGTTCGTGATCCCGTCCAGTCCGGAGATCGATGGTGCCGCCCGGATCCTGGGCACGGATTGCCCCACCATATTCCAGATCCCCGGTGATGATCGTTTCTTCATGAGCTTCATCGGCTTCGACGGCAAGGGCTACCAGTCCTTCGTCGCCGAGAGCCGCGACCTGATCCGCTGGGAGCACCATCGCCTGGCCATGGGCTACGGGCCGGAGGGCTCATTCGACCACGGCGGACGCGTCATCGGGGCCTTCCTGCTCCAGTCCTATGACGTGAAATCCCCCCGGCTCTTGAAGAGGCGCGATGCCAAGTTCTGGACGCTCTACGGCGCCTACCCGAGGCAGGGAGGCTACGAGCTCCGCCCGGGCTATGAAGGAGTGGCGACGAGCGTGGACGGCCTCACCTGGCGGCGGGAGAAGGAGGCACCCATCCTCTCGGTGCACGATCCGGACGTCGGCGAGTGGGAGCGGAGCTGCATCTATCAGCCCTGGCTCGTGGAACACCGCGGCCGGTTCTTCAACTTCTACAACGCGGCCGACGGCGGGACCGAGCAGTCGGGCCTGGCCCTCTCCACGAACCTTCTGGACTGGATGCGGTATCCGGCCAACCCCGTGCTCCGCAACCATCCCGGGGGCTTCGACGCCGACTTCTGCTCCGACCCGAAGGTGTACCGCGACGGCGATCACTGGATCATGTTCTATTTCGGCGTCGGCCGCGGGGCCGCACATATCATGGCGGCCTTCTCGCGCGATCTCGTCCACTGGACGGCCCACCCGGAGCCGCTCTACAAGGCGGGCGGGCATCCTCGCGGCCTGGACCGGCAGCACGCGCACAAGGCCTCGCTCGCCTTCAACCCGCGCAACGAGACCTTCTATCTCTTCTACGACGCCGTCCCGGGCACCCCCGGCCCGACCGGCGGCCGGGGCATCGCCCTGCTGACCAGCAGGCCGATCGGCGCCCCACGTTGAATCGCTCGAGGCTCATCGCCGAGGGAAGCCCGGTCATGAATGGGACCGGTCTCCGACGCACTCGCGCAGCTTGACATCGATCGTGCAGATGTGGGTCTGGATCCAGTTGCCGAGCATCTGCTCCACCTTCACCAGGTCCGCCAGCGAGAGCTTCCCCTCCGTGATATGACCCTTCACCGCCGCGATTTCCCGCCGCAGGCCGTTATGGGCCGAGAGGTTGGAGATGGCGGCCGGGCATCGGTGCTGGGTCATGCACTCTTCCTCGCACTTGAAGTGCGTCTCCGTGTACTCGGCCAGGAAGCCGAGCAGGCGGATCGCGGTGGCCTGGCCCTTGCCGTGCGCCATCGCGTCGTGAAACTCATTGAATCGTCGGATCAGCTCCTGATGCTGGTCATCGACCAGCTTGAAACCGGTGCTCATCCGATCGGCGTTCCAGGCGATTCCCATGGCGATGATCCCATGACGTCGGGCCCAGGATTCCGGTCGCCATTCCAGCGTCAACGACTGCGTCCACATCGACGACCGGCGGAGTATCGTGTTCGAGAAGCACCCGGCGGCGTCGCCGTCCACTTCCATCCATAAGCGTACACCTTATCGATGGCGACGGAAAGGGTCTCTCCCGAGGGAGCCCGGCGCCGGGTTCATCGTGGGGGTGCGAGGCACGATCCTTGACATTCCGAGATGCGAGTCCGAATACTATCATTCTCTCCTCACGAGCTTGCCCACGCCCCGCCCGCCGTATCGTGCCCCTCGTCAGGCCCGAGATCCGCGAAAGGGAACAGAGCAGCGACCTTCGGCCCTCGGCTTGCCCCGCTCGCGGCGCGGTCGAGGTTCCTTTCGTGACTTCCGGATCATGGAGCTTCTCGCGCGCCCGACGATGACGGGCCGGACGGTCGCGCCACGTACCTTCGCGGGAGTGTTGACGGTGGATCGAACTTCAGTGGTTTCGCCGGCGTCGGATCGCGCCTGTTGGCGCCCGGCCGTGCTGCTCGGGGCGTTCCTGGCCATCGCCGGATGTGCTCCGGCGGAGGTCGGGAGCATCGACATGGCCAGGTCGAAGGCGATCGCGGCGGAGCGAGGGATCGGCCCGGGAGGCGGCGGCCCGACGGTGCCGGCGGGCAAGTCGAAGAAGGGCGCCTCGGCCCGGCCGAGCCAGCCTGGCTCCTCTCCCGTCGCCCCCGCGCCCCGGTGAACGCAGGTATCTTCCCCGCCGGGCTTGAATCCTCTCCGGAAGCTTGTTCCAGGCTGATCACGTTCATCTTCCTTGATCAAGAGAGACATTGCGCATGCAATCCCTGACTCGTCGCGAGCGTTCCTCGGGCTTCACGCTGATCGAACTGTTGGTCGTGATCGCGATCATCGCCGTCCTGATCTCGCTCCTCCTGCCGGCCGTGCAGTCTGCCCGGGAGGCTGCCCGGAGGGCGCAGTGCACCAACAACCTCAAGCAGATCGGCCTGGCGACGGCGACTTATGAATCCGCGTCCGGCGTGTTCCCGCCGGGGCACCTCGGCGCCCCGGTCTGGGCGGGAGTGTATTATTCGGGGCCCAGCGTGTTCCCGCATATTCTGCCGCAGATGGAGCAGTCGGCAGTCTACAACGCGATGAACTTCGCACTCTCGGTCCATGATGCCCAGAACTCGACCATCGCGGGGATCGTCGTCTCCGCGCTCGCCTGTCCGAGCGACCCGTCGGCCCTGGAACTCACGACGCTGACGGCCAATTACGCCAAAGGCGGCATGCAGGCGCACTCCAATTACGCCGCTTGCCGGGGGCTCTGGTTCATCGAGTCCCGCGAGAACCCCGCCGACCCGTGCATCCCCACGCTCTCGGCCTCGGCTTACGGGGTCATCTATCCCAACAGCGCGGTCCGCTACTCGGGCATCACCGACGGATCGAGCAACACGATGACCTATTCGGAACAGGCCCTCGGCATGATCAGCCCCTCCAGCCGCGGCGATTACGGCCTCTGGCAGAACGGGTACTGGTACTATTCGCACTTCGATACGTCCCTGGCCCCCAACGCCTGCAAGCAGCTCAAGGATCAGATCAACAACGGCTGGTGGTGGGTCATGAACTTCGACGCCTCGAGCTTCCACCCCGGCGGCGTCAACGCCGCGTTCGCCGACGGGTCGGTGCGGTTCATCAAGGACAGCATCAATTCCTGGCCGGTGGACAATACCCCTTCCGGGTATGCCACGCCCATCGGAGTCAACTCCTGGGCGGGCAGTTGCGGGGACTGGAATCTCGGGACGGCCAAGCCCGGAGTCTGGCAGGCCCTGTCCACCCGAGCCGGCGGCGAGGTCCTGAGCGCCGACCAGTATTGAACGACGCGGCCGGGCCATGCGAATCGGGATGACGGGCGCATCTCGTTCGATCGATGCGACCGTCGTCACCGACTCGCCTCGGCCCCTTCCGAATGGGACCCAACGTCAACGGACCGGAAAAGGGACGGGCGTGGAATTGGCAGGATCCCGGAAAGCAGGGTATATTGGGTTAACTTCAACCGGGATGCCGGAATGGCCCTGCCGTGTCTTCCTTCGGGCCGAGTGAAGCTCGAGCTCCCCTGGCTGCACCGGCCGATCCAGGCATGGTCGAGATTTGATGCCGTCTCGGACACCATCCACCGAATTCCTGCTCCCAGTCTCCTGGTAGGAGAGGACCGATGTCCACCGCGGGTAAGGTTCTGATCGTTCTCATCGTCCTGGCGACCATCGGTTGGATGTTCCTCGCGGCCGGAGTGGACGAGCTCAACCGCAATGCCAACAACACGCTCGTGGAGCTGGAAAAGAAGATCGAGCAGCTCCAGTTGGACGTGAAGACGGCACAGGCCAGCGTCGCGAAATTCAAGGATCAGAGCACCATCCTGCAGGAGAGGATCGACCGCGAGGCGGCCGTCCTGTTCTCTCGTCATAATGACGTCCAGCGCATCGCGTCCAAGGTCCGCGACGAGCTCGCCCGCGTCCAGTACGAGCTTTCCGTGGTCCAGGAGCACGCCGAGGGCGCCAAGCGGTCCCAGGGGCAGCGGGCCGAGGAGGTCGCCAATGAGACGCGGAATCTCGCCAAGGACCGCGAGACCGTGGAAGGGCTCAAGGCGAAGGACAAGGAGCTCGTGGATCGCTTGACCCAGCTTCGCGACCAGTTCAAGAAGACCGTGACGGCCAATACCGAGGCACTCACCCGTCGCTGAGCGGAATCGAGGCGACGTCCAGGAGGGATCGAGGCGCGGGACCGTTCGGGAAACCGATCGGCCCCGCTCGTCCTTTAGGAGATGGCGCCAGCGCAGACGATGCTGCCCGGCGGCCCGGAGAACACCCTTTGGAGTATTCGCCATCGAGCGCCGGACGGTCATCGGTCGAGACTCCGCCGCGTGACTGGGTGGGAATCGTCGCCAATCGCGGCTCGGGTCGGGGAGCCGGCCAGGCCCTGGTTCGGAGACTCTGCCGCGAGCTGAGCGCGCGTGGGCTGGGAACGGAAATCGCCTGGACGCCCGACGAACGGCGCACGCTCGTGGCCGGGGCCGATCGGTCATCCGGCTGCCGTTGCCTGGTGGCCGTCGGGGGCGACGGCACGGTTTCGGCGCTGGTCAACGATCAGCCCAGGGTGCCGATCACCGTCCTCCCCTCCGGGACCGAGAACCTGGCTGCCCAGCACTTCAAGCTGAGGCGGAACCCAGCCTGGCTGGCGCGCGTGATCGCCGCCGGGCACGTGGAGCGGGTGGATGTCGGCTCCGCGGCGGGCCGGCGGTTCCTCTTGATGGTCGGCTTCGGTTTCGACGGCGACGTGGTGAGCCGTCACCATCGGGCCAGGACGTCCTCGGGACGCGTCAAGCCGACCCATCGCGCCGCATACGTGGAACCGATCCTCCGGTCGAGCCTCTTCTATCGATTCCCGCCGATCACCGCCCGGATCCTCGACGTCGGCGCGGAGGAAGAACTCTCGGGCACGACCATCTTCGTCTTCAACCTGCCGCGATACGCGCTGGGGCTCCCGTTCGCTCCGCAAGCCCGGCAGGACGACGGGCTCCTGGACCTGGTGATCTTCCGCGACCCCGGTCCGTTCCGAGCTCTCTATTACCTCTGGAGGGTCTTCCGCGGCACCCACCTGGACCATCCCGGCGTCTTCCACCGCAGGGTCCGCCGACTGCTCGTCAGCTCGGCCGAATCCGTCCCCGTCCAGCTCGACGGGGATCCGGCCGGCACCCTGAGTGCTGAATCGGGCCCGGACGAACGGGCGACCGAAACGTCAGTCGGCGAACCAGGCTGGGTCATGGAGGTCGTCCCGGGGGCGCTACAAGTCCTGGTTGCCTCGCCGCATCTCGATGCCTCGCAGGGGCTTGCCCTTCCCCTGGCCAGGGGTTACCGGCCCCGATGAACTATCAGTAAGGCGATCGGTTCGCGTCCCCGGCCCGGCCGCTTCCCCTCGCCAGGGCGGGGCGGGCCGGCTAGAATCCGACTTCATCCACGGGCACGAGGCCCCAGGTGCGTGATCCAACGCAGGGAAAGGAGTCAGGCGTGGTCGATTCGATCCCCAATCCCGTCGCGGTCGGAGAGGTGCGGATCGGCAAGGGGAGCCGGCTGGCTCTCATCGCCGGCCCCTGCGTGATGGAGCCGAATGACCTCACGATGCGGATCGCCGTCCGACTCCGGGAGATCTGCGATCGGTTGGAGGTGCCGCTGATCTTCAAGGCCTCGTTCGACAAGGCCAATCGGACCTCGGTGAGCAGCTACCGGGGCCCGGGGCTCGCGGAAGGGATGAAGGTGTTCCAGCGGGTGAAGGCCGAGACCGGGCTCCCCGTAACCACCGACGTCCACGAGACGCACCAGGCCACGACGATCGCGGAGACCGTGGACCTGCTCCAGGTCCCGGCGTTCCTCGCCCGCCAGACCGACCTCCTGGAGGCCGTGGCGGCGACCAGGCGCCCCGTCAACGTCAAGAAGGGGCAGTTCATGGCCCCCTGGGACATGAACAACGTGGTGACCAAGCTGATCACGTTCGGATCGGCCGGGGCGATCCTGACCGAGCGCGGGACGACATTCGGTTACGGCCGGCTGGTCAACGACTTCCGGGCGATCCCTCAGATGCAGGAGACCGGCGCACCGGTGGTCTTCGACGCCACCCATTCCGTCCAGCTCCCCGGTGCCGGCACGGGCGGGACCACCACGGCCGGCCAGCGCGAGATGATCCCGACGCTCGCTCGGGCGGCGGTCGCGGCGGGTTGCGATGCACTCTTCGTCGAGGTCCATCCGGACCCCGACCGGGCCCTTTCCGACGGCCCCAACTCCTTGCGGCTCGAGGACCTCGAGCCGCTGCTCAGGACCTGCCTGCGAATCCGCCAGGCGATCGGCGACTGAATCGCGAGGCTAGGCGACGGCGGCGCGACCCGCCCGAGTTCGAGCGTCGACGAACACTCGGCCGGCCTGAGGCGTACGACTTCTGTCGCCGTTCGGGCCGCTCTACCCTCGATGCGCGCCGGCGAAATCCGCACAATGGGATGATCCCGGCCGGCCGAAGCCCGATGCTGGGCTCGAGAGCCGACTTGAACCTCGTCGCCCCGGCGCGCGGCGCGTCGTCACCCTCCAGGAGCTTGCACCTTTGAATCGCCCGTACAGGATCGATCCCGGACTCATCACCTGCGTCACCCTCCTGGCGGTCGTCGCGGGCTGCGATTATTCCTCCCGTCAGATCGAGGAGCCTTCGACCGGCACGTTCAATCCCGGCGTGGGGCCGTTGCCGAGCAAGCCCCGCAACGTCGATGCCGCCGGCCCGCGCGAGCGGGCCGATCGTGTCGCGATCCTGGGGAGCTCGATCGAGTTGATCCAGAACTCCGTCCTCCGCCCCGGCGGCGACAATTTCGGCAGGGCGACCAAGCAGCTCAACCAGTTCTTCGAAGGGACCCCGGCGACCAGCTATGCGCTCGAGGAGAATGCTCGCGCATACCTGGCCGAGCAGCTCCCCCCCCACATGCTCCAGGACCTGGAATCCCCGTCATGGAGCCCTCGAGGCGACGCCCGGCACCTGGAAGACTGCATGCTCTATTCGAGCGTGGCCGGGCGCGTTGCGGGGACCGGGGATGACCTGGAGAGGGTCCGGCGTGTCTTCGACTGGGTCGTGGAGCAGGTCCAGCTCGTGCCGGCAGGTTGGCTCGGTTCCCGGCAGCTCCCGCAGGTCCCGGCTCGCCCTTACGACGTGGTGCTCCGCGGCATGGGCACGGAATCCGAGGGGTTCTGGTCGGAGCGGGCCTGGCTCTTCATGGAGCTCTGCCGTCAGCTCGACATCGATACGGGCCTGCTGACCTACACCCGCGGCAACATCCTGGGCCCCCGCGCCCGGGCACAGGCCGGATCCGCGGAGGCCGCGACGCAGGCGGCGTCTCGCCCGGCCGTCCCCTGGGCCTGTGCCGCGCTCATCAACGGCAAGGCCTACCTCTTCGACGCCAGGCTCGGCATGCCCATCCCGGGGCCGTCGGGAGTTGGAGTGGCCACCCTCGAAGACGCGATGTCCGACGCCTCGATCCTCGAGCGGATGGACCTTCCCGGCCAGTTCGCCTACGGCACGAGCCGGGCATCGCTCCTTTCCAGCCCCACCAAGATCGGTGTCCTGATCGATTCCAGCAAGGGCTACTTCTCTCCCAAGATGAAGCTCCTCCAGAGCGAGCTCGCCGGCAAGAACCGGACGATCCTCTATCGCAACCCGGCGGAACAACGCGACCATTTCGCCAAGGTCCTGGGCGCCAGGCTCGGGGATGTCAAGCTCTGGGTCACGCCCTTGCAGGTGGAGCAGGAGCTTTTCACCAACGCCCAGTTCGTGGAGTCCACCAAGCAGTCTCTCACCTTCTTCTCCTCCGAGTTCCCCCTCATCTACGCCAGGATCAAGCAGCTTCGCGGCGACCTGGAAGGCGCACTGCAGGACTACATCTCATTCCGCCTCATGAGCGACATCCCCCTCATCTCGGAGAGGAACAAGGCCAGGAATGCCGCCGGCAAGCAAGAGCCCGTGAAGACGATTCCCCAGCCGATCCAGCAGGGCCTGGACCTGTATGCGACCGTCAACATGGCGCTCGCCCAGCTCGAGCGGAAGAACCTGATCGCGGCCAGGGATATGTTCGAGCAGGTGCTGACCATGGCCCCGGAGCCGGATCCCAGCAAGCCCTTCTACGTCGCCTTCCGATGGGGGGCGAGCGCGAATCTCGGCAGGATCTACGAGGCACTCGGGGACGAACGGCAGGCGATCCGGCACTACGCCATGACGGGCGTGAGCGACCCGACGTGGCAGCGTCACGGCAATCTCCTTCGGGCCCGCGACCTGGTCTTCCGTCACCCCTTCTCCGCCGACTCTCCCGCCGCCGGGACGACGGCCCGTTGAACCCAGGAACCGCCGGGGCGATCGAGGATTCGGCGAATCGTCGCTATCCACAACGGGAGGCCCATGTTAAAATGATGGTGATATATGACTTTGCAGCCCGGACGTGCCCATCAATGGCGCCGCCACGCGGATTGCGAGTCATCCCCTCGTCTCCGGGGACTTTTCATGATCGATGATCCGTCTCGGGCCGCATCGCCTCCTGGCCATTCGCCGCCGGATCGACCCGGCCGTCGTGGGGACAACGGATCGTCGGCCGCCCAGGGGGTCGAGACGTGGTCACCCCTCGAGGCCGGCAACGGCCATGAGGTCTCCGAGGCGGGGTGGGTGGTGGAGACGACCATCAGCCCTTTCCACTGCCTCTACCAGGACGCCCTCTTCTTCCACACCCAGAGTCGTCTGGCCCAGTCGGAAGGGGATGCGTCGAGGCTGGCGAGGGCGGCCCTGACCCTCTACATCTCGGCCGCGGAGGCGCTCGTCCGGCAGGCGGCCGCGGAGCTCGGCCGGCCCGAGCTCCGAGGGTTGCTCGGCGATCCGAGCCGGCCCCTGCCGCTGGCCGAGGCCTGGCGGCTCCTGCCGGCGATCGTCGCCGAGCCCGGGGTCCCGACCCGCCCTTTCGAGCCCGAGGCCCCGCCGTGGCCGCAGTTCGCGGAGCTCCTGATGCTCCAGACATCCTGGGTCTATCCGGGCCCCCCGACCTCCCGACGTGCGTATTACCGCGCGGTCCGACGGGAGAGCGACTATGAGCCGATGGAGCCCCACAACGTCCCCGGCCCGCTCAAGCCCTATGTCCGAACCGAGACCCTGACCTATCCCCGGACCGGCCTTCCGCGCGATCCTTACGCACTACGACCTCGCCATCTGGACACCGCTCGAGGCGTGCTGGACGCCGCGATCGAGGCCCTCGACCGGCGCATGGGGGGCACGCTCTGTCATGCCCACCGGCACCGCCGCGAGCCGATCCGAGTGGTCTACCCCGTCCCCGATCCGAAGCGGGGCTGAGCGGAGTGGGAGCGAGCTCACGGGGCCAGCGCGTCGAAGAGGGCCTTGATCTCGTCGTCGATGTCCGCCTGATCGGCCAGCGTGGCCGAAATCTCGGAGCGAAGGAGCTCGCCGTACTTGCGTCGCAGGCGGTGGACGGCGGTGGCCACGGCCTGCTCGGTGAGCCCCAGGCGATCGGCGATCACCGCGTAGGACTGGCGCTCCTCGGACCCGCCGAGGACCGCGGCCAGCTCCTTGAACCGGATTCGATCGCCGGATCGCTCGGCATCCTGCCGAAGCTGCTCCAGGACCCGGTCCAGCAACGTCCAGGCCCAGTTCCGCTCGAAGATCCTCTCCGGTGTCTCGTCGTGCGAGGGCTCCATCAGGTAGAGCCCCTCCGCCGTCTCCAGGTCGATCGACAGGGGAGGATTCTCCGGGGCGCGTCGAGCCGCGGTCTCCCGCCGATGCTGATCGATCAGGAAATGAGAGCAGTCGGCCCGCAGGAAGGCCCGAAATCGACCCTTCTCCTGGTCCGCCCGGATCAGGAGGTCTTTTCGCAGCAGCTCGCAGAAGTAGCTTTGGGTCAGGTCCCGGGACTTCTCCGGGGAATTCCCCTTCCGGCGAATGAACGAGTAGATCGGATACCAGTACCGCGAGAAGAGCGTGTTCAGCGCCTCGACCCGGACCGTGCCGGGCTCCCTGGCCTTCAGCACGAGGCTCCACTGAGTCTCCGGGAACTGAGTCTCGCACGAGTCGTGCTCGTGGGGTCGTCTCGCACTCAAGGCCTTGGCCCCCAGGATTCCCTGACCGATCCCGGGAGCAATATTAATCGTTCGCGGACGATCCGAACAGGCACCACCTGGGTTGTCTCTACTCCGAAAGACTCTCCAACGCGCGGAGAATCCGTCGTCCGCGATCGTCGTCGATCTCGAGATGGTGAACGGCCACGACCATGGCGGGATCGGGATCGACGTCCGGTACGGCCTGCCCGGTCTCGATGTTCCACAGCCTGTAGCCCGCATCAGAGAGCAGACCCAGGACGTCCTGCCCGCGCTCTCCTCCGAGCTCGGAGACGACCACCGGGTGGGACGCCGCGAGAGTCTCGCGAGCGCCACGGAGCGCATCGAATTCGCCGCCTTCGATGTCCAGCTTGAGGAAGGACGGCTTCAGCCCGAGACGTTGAACGACCGCATCCACCGTCTCGACGGGCGTCTCCTCGACCAACGGGGTCCCGTCCCCATACAGGGAACCGCCCATCGTCACGTCGTCTCCAAGGTGGCCCGTGGCACCGGTTGCCTTGTCGCGGCTGAAATGCGCCGTGCCGGGTTCGGCGGCGACCGCGGCTCGAATCACCTCGACGCGTGTATCACGGGGATCCAGGTCGCCGACATTCGAGAGCAGGAGGGCGAGATTGTCCGGATCCGGCTCGAACGCGACGACCTGTCCGCCTGGGCCGGCCAGGCGTGCGAAGAGAGTCGTGAAGAAGCCGATGTTCGCACCGACGTCAATGACCGTATCTCCGGGCCGGATCGCCGCACGGGCGATGCTGACGGAATAGCGCTCGAAGTGCGCGAGGCCGCCCCACCAGAACATCAGGTTCCGCTTCAGGTCGACCCTCAGGCGAAGGCCCGGCTCGACGTGCGAGAGCGAGACCTGCCAGCTCGGGAGCAGGGTCCTCGCCAGACGACCAACCGCACGCCTGCCTCGCGTCCGGACCTCGCGGACTACTTCCGTCGCTTCCATGAGATGTCTGCCCCTGTTGGGCGAGAGCATGACACGACCGGGCAACCATACCCCAGTGAAGAACCTGATCGATCAGGCTTGCGGAACTCGAAACGACTGGGGAGTTCGCCGGAAGCCAACCCTCGCCGAACCTCCTTGTTTCGACAGAGCGCCCATACCCCCGATGCACACGAAAGCCGCTAGGTAATCGAATCT
Organism: Aquisphaera insulae; assembly: GCF_011064615.1. Taxonomy (GTDB): domain Bacteria; phylum Planctomycetota; class Planctomycetia; order Isosphaerales; family Isosphaeraceae; genus Aquisphaera; species Aquisphaera insulae. The sequence goes on from NZ_JAALJH010000067.1 coordinate 48,872, forward strand.
CATCAGGGTGAACCGGTTCAGTTCGGCGATCGATCATAGACAAGCACGTGGAAAAGCCGCAAGAGGCCAATTTCCTGTCCATGGTCACCCACCTCAAGGAGGTGCTCGGAGGCCTCGCATCACTCCGTGGACAGAACGCCAGGGAAAGAAGCATGTCGGAGCATTCAGGTGACGGCAGGATTAGATCGCGGTGGCGATGACAACGATCGTCGAGTGCACCCGATCGGCCGTGTCGGCATTGTCCCGAGGCGGTGAGGATTCGGCTCCCGAGGGTTGACAGCCGGCACGGCCCTGCAAGCATGGGTGACCACGATCGTCAAATTGTGATTCGGACTGGCGAAGCCTCCAGCCCCGCAAGTCAGTGCGATCTGCGGGGCAGTCCGTCGCTCGCTCGAAGGCGGTCCGGCTTACGCCGGAGGCTGGAGGGCGGCGCCCCGTCCGAACCCCCCGCTCACTGGGGTGGTCACCTGTCCAGAACGCTCGCGCAGCACTGTCAATCCGTGGCTTCCGAATTTGGGTTGGTGCCCCCGTGTCATTCAGGGCTTGTCCGCAGTTGAGCCGGTATCGGACCGGGGGCTCGTGGTGATGCCCGCCCTGCCCTCGACAATGACGGGATCGACCTTTCGCTGCCGGGTCCGGTCGCTGCTGGGCGAGATGGTGCGTTCCGGCTTAAAGACGCCCACGCGGCGAGAGGTCATCGAGCGCGGCGATCAGGGCGGGATCGCTCCCGTAGCTCGATTCCCCAGCATACTGAGCTTGCTCATGTCTTCGAGATTCGATCCGAGATCCCCTTGCCGGAGAGGGACGAGAACCTGTGAACGCGGCTCGTGATTCGCCGCGGGCGGACTCGCACGTGACTGTGCGACCAGCACGAATAGAACGAGCGGGATCGAACATTGCACCTTCATCTGGCCCTGACCACGCGCTCGCATGGACGTGATCTCCTCACTGCGGTTTCGCTGACCCTTGATCGGATTCTCCTTCACCCGAAGGCTCCTTCCGGAGGGCGGTCTCGATTGCCTTGATCGTATTCTCGGCGGTTTCGCGCACCGAGGGATCGGGATCCTGAGACGCAGAGCGGAGGGCGGGGAGCGCGGGAGCGGCGACCTCGGCCATCGACTGCAAGGCGCTCGCGGCATCCTCTCGCATGACGGGGTCTTCGGAATTCAACTCCGCGACCACAATGGGGAGGCCACGCTCCTTCATCTCAATGGCCGTGGCCAGGGCCGCCTCCCTGCGAACCGGGTCGAAGCGGTCGTGGACGGCCCGAGCGATCACGGGTGAGATGGACGGATCCATCGCCGAGAGTTCGGGGCGCACGACACGGTTTGTATTGACGGCGGTTTATCCCGCTTTCCTTTGAGGGCGGAAGCCGGTGGCCCTGGCCTCGTGACGGGGCCAGAATTTGTCCAGGATCTCGGTCTCGCTGTCGAG
>NZ_JAALJH010000068.1 GCF_011064615.1 Aquisphaera insulae
CGGCCGAGGCTTGCCGACAGGCCTCGTTCCCGCGCAACAAATCCTGGACAAGACGCCAGGATCGTCCAGGCCAACTTTTCATCGCGCCAGGGCGAGGCTCCTGCCGAGCCAGGCGCTGGCCGAGGCTTGCCGACAGGCCTCGTTCCCGCGGAACAAATACCGGCCAAGAAGCCCGGGTCGTCCAGGCCAACTTTTCATCGCGCCAGGGCGAGGATCCAGCCGCGACCCGGGCAGGCTTTGGATCCTCCAGGTCGACTCACTCGATCCGGATCCAGCGACGGTCCTCGTGGACCTTCCCAAACATGTCGGTCTCGCGGATGTGGATCAGGTGGCTCCCCTTCGGCGGGCTGGGGGGCAGCTTCGCCGACCAGATGTGCGGCGACTTGATGACCTCCGGCAGCGTGATGAACGGCCGCTTCGGCGTCTTTGTGTCAACCACGGGCAGGGCCTTCACCGCGGCGAGGAGCGCGTCCTCGCGGGCCTTGGTCGCGACGTAGTCGGGGTCCTCGACCGCCGTCCGCGTCATGGTCGACCAGTCGCCGGACTCGCCCAGGCGGAACTCCACCTTTGACCGCTTCGAGCCGGCGAAGACGTTGGCCAGGACCTGCGTCGCGGCGGCCTTCTCCGCGGAAATGGAGTCCGGCGCGTAGATGTTCATCTGGTATTCCGGTGAGCGGCTGGCGGCGCGGTACTCGATCGAATAGTCGTGGCCGTCGAAGGTGAAGATCGAGTAGCCGTTGGGGGCGCCGTCGCGCATCGTCGTGTGGGGGATTCCCCGCTCGTCCTTCGCCCCCCGCCACCAGGAGCCGCAGGCGGTCACGTTGACGATGTGGTGGTGCGGCTTCGGCCCGTGGAAGCCGTCGCTGTCGTCGATGAAGACGTGCTCCTGGTAGTGGGTGTGGGCGGAGATCGAGATGCAGTGGGGCCGCTTCGCGATCAGGTCGTAGAGCTCCTTGCGGTCCTCCGCCTCCACCAGCGGGATGTGCATCGTCAGGACGACGAGCTGGTCCTCCGGGATCGAGGCCAGGTCGTTGCGGATGAACTGCATCTGGTCGGGGCCGAGCCCGCCGATGTAGCCGCGCTTGCCGTCCTTGAAGACGAGCCAGCGGATGTCGTCCAGGACCAGGAAGTGGGTCGGGCCGTGGTCGAAGCTGTAGTACTGGGGGCCGAAGACGCGCTGCCAGGTCTCTCCGGACTGGTAGTCATGATCGACGTCGTGGTTCGTGTCGTGGTTGCCCATGACGTTGTACCAGGGGATGCCCAGCAGCGAGATCGCGTCGTTGAGCGGCGGGAAGACCCGCAGGTCGTCGAAGACGACGTCGCCGAGGGTGATGCCGAGCGTCGCGCCGATGGCCTTGTTGTCCTGGATCAGCGGGGCCACCACGTCGCGGGCGATGTACTCCACCTCCTCGACGTCGCGGGGCTGGGTGTCGCCGAAAACCAGGGCCTTGAACGTGTCCGGCTCGGGCCGGCGGTGCAGCGGGAAGTCGACCGAGGCCGGCAACGGCCCTGTCGGTGCCACCCCCTGGAATCGCAGGCTCGTCGGCGAGCCGGCCGGCTTATGGATGTAGTAGAACTTCGGCAACTGATGCTCATCGACCGGGGTCATCCAGTTGCGGGGCTTGATCACGAAGACGATGTCGTCGTCGTCGATCGTCAGCTCGTAGCGGCCCTCATCGTCCGTCTTCGCGATCTCGCGGCCGTTGGAGACCTTCACGCCGGGGATGCCGGCCTCTCCCTCGTTCCGGACCCGATCGCCGTTGGCGTCCTCGAAGACGACACCCTTGACCGGTTTGAGCGTGCCGACGATGGGCGCGGGCTGTGCAGGCCCGGGGCTGACCTGCTCGGCGTGCGTCGGCCTCTGGGCGGGCAGGGGAGCCTTCTTCGGCTCCTGCGCCCGACCGGTGAGAGGGAAGGCGAGCACGACCATCGTGCCGGCCAGCAGTCGGAGGCTTCGTTCGCGTCCAATCATGATGCTTCTCGTGGTCCTCGTTGATCCCAGGTCGGAGGGTGACGCGGTTGTGAACATCGCGGCCGAACGTAACACGTTCCGGCGACGGCCTCGATCTGGCTAGAGCCAGGGTTCGGAGAATGTTCGGTGAAGGGGGATGCGCCTGTCGCCTTCGCGCACGCGATTCAGGCGTAACATCGGATCTCGAAAAGGCGGGCGAGGGCGTCTCCCTGGGTGGCCCGGATGAGCAGTCGGAGGCTCCCCACGTCGGTCGGATCGATCTCGTGACGGACCAGTCGCCGGTGGTTGTTCGAGCCCTTCGCGACGCATCGCCAGTCGCCGGACGGCCCGGTTCTGGCGAGGAGCTCGTAGTCCTTCACGGTCTCCGGCTGGGGGGCGCGGACGATCCCCTGGTTGATGGCGTCGGACGCGGTGAGGGTCAATTCCCGCTGGAAGCCGGAGTCGAAGGTGAGCTGGATCGTCCGGATCCGGCGGGGTTGGTCCCAGTCGAGCTGGATCCAGGCGCCTCCCGGGCCCAGGGGCGCACTCCAGTGGTGCAGGTCGCCGCCGGGGATGTCGCGGGTGATGCCGTCGAGGATGGCCGAGGCGGGGGTGCCGGGGCGTTCGGCCGAGGCGGTCGCGGTGGCCTTGCGGGCGAGGTCCTCGGGATCCTCGCCGGCGAGGTCCAGGATCGTCTGGTCGTCCCGGAGGAGCCGCTGCTGGAGCCGTCGCAGGCGGGCGGGCTCCTGGTAGAGCTTCCGCGGGTCGACGCGATCGAGGGCGGCCATGGCCGCGGCGGTCCCGGCGGCCTGGCCCATCACGGCGCAGGTGCCCATGACCCGAGTCGAGGTGAAGGCGACGTGCGAGCACGAGGCGTTGCGGCCGGCCATCATCAGGTTGGACAGGCCCTTCGCGATCAGGCAGCGGAGCGGGATGTTGTAGACCGGGACCCGGATCGACGTGTACGGCGGGACCTCGGAATGGTCGAAGTCCATCTTCGCATGGTCGTCCATCGGCCAGCCGCCGACCGCCACGCCATCGACGTAGTCGTGCGCCCCCATCAGGTCGGCCTGGGTGAGCATGGCGTCCCCCTCGATCCGGCGGCTCTCCCGCTTGCCGGGGATCATCCCGACCCATTCCAGGGCCCAGTTCGCGCTCGTCGGATGCGCCCCGGAGTTCTTGATGAAGTCCCAGACGCCCATGACGATCCGGAGCAGCTCGAAGCGGATCCGCTCGTTGTCGCGGATCGCGTCGATGGACCCGCCCCATTCGATCCACCAGTAGCCGTATTCCCACGAGCTGATCGATCGGTGCCGGAGCTGGTCCCTGGTGACCTTTCGGGCCCAGGATGGCGGAGCGAAGGGCATGGGCCGGCCGTGGTCGCGGGCCGTGAAGAGGATGCTCGAGCCGAGCTTCTCGCCGTCCGAGGAGGCGGGCGCCAGCGGCTCGCCGAACTCGTCCCGCGATTCGCGGCCCTGCCGGACCTTCGCACCGGCCTCGAGCGCGAGGCGGCTATCCCCGGTGCAATCCACGAAGACGGACGCGGCGACGTCGTAGAGGTGCTCGGTCCGATCGCAGCGGGCCCGGGCGCGGACGATCCGGCCGTCCTTGACCTCGGCGGCGACGACCGAGGTGTCGAGCACGAGCGTGATCCGCGGCTCGCTCATGACCTTGTCGTAGAGCAGGAGGTCCCAGAGCTCCCACGACCGCTGCGGATTGTTGACGGCGTCGTCGAGCCGGATCTCCTCGAGCAGCCCGCTTTCCCGCCAGCCAGGCCGGGCCTTGTGGCAGGACGCGCCCACGACGTGCATCTTGACCTCGCTCGACGAGTTGCCCCCAAGCCGCGATCGGTCCTGGATCAGCACGACGGTCGCGCCGTTGCGGGCCGCCGCGAGGGCCGCGCAGACACCCGCCATGCCGCCCCCGGCGACGAGAACGTCGCACGCGAGCGCGACGCGGACCATGTGCGGCTCCGCGGCTTCGAAGGCGAGATCGGGTCCGGAGGGCGCGACCCGGAGGAAGCGGTCCTGCGTCGCCTGCGTCGTCGGCTCGATCCCGTCGGCGCGGACGGCCAGCGTGTAGGCCCCTGTCCCTGCGCCCAGCCCGGCCAGGAAGTCGCGTCGTCTCATGGATGTCGCCTCGCTTTTCGCCCGTCGGCTCTCGATTCGATTCGCGCCCAACACCCCGGCTGTTCTACCATTCCGCCGAGGGAGAAACAGCGGGGAAAGGCCCTTCAGGATTCCTCGAGCGCATTGAGCGAGCGGCGGAGGCGGACCAGGGCGCGAGCCCAGAGGTTCTTGACGCTGTCCTCGGTGCGCCCCATCCGGCGGGCGACGTCGGGGAAGGAGAGGCCCTCGAGCTGCCGGAGGATGATGACCTCGCGATAATCGGCCGGCAGGCTCTCCATGGCGTCCGCGAGCAGCACCGCCTGCTCCCTCCGCGACGCCTGGGCGCTCGGCGAGCTCTGGGGCGAGGCCAGGTTGGGCCCCAGCCAGGCCGATGACTGATCCACGTGGTCCTGGAGCTCGCGCTCGAGCGTCACGTCGCGGCGGCGCGTGCCCACGTATTTCCTCACCTGGTTGGCCAGGATCGCGACCAGGATCTGCCGGAGCCAGGCCAGGAGCTGGGCCTCGTTGATCCCCCGGAACTGCCCGATGGCGCGGTGGGCGGCGAGGAACGCCTCCTGGACGACGTCGGCCACGTCCAGCTTCCCCTGGAGCTGACGACCGATCTGCACCCGAGCCAGCAGCGAGAGATAGTTCCGGTAACGCTCCAGCAGCTCTCCGAGCGCCGGGTTGTTTCCCATCCGGGCCGAGGCCAGCAGCCGCGCGAACGCGATCTCGTCGAGCTCGTTTGGGCTCATCCGGGCATGTCTCCCCCTCATTCGCACGACATCCGAGAAGGCCCGTGCGGTCCATTCTAACGGCGCGGCCCCCCATGTCCACGTCACCGCTTCGCCCCGGTTCGCGCCACCGGAGTCGCGGACTTCGCCACGGAGTGCGGCGTCGCGTCCATTTTCTCCGTTTTCGTGAAACCAGCGGCAATCTTGAGCGGATCTTACTTATTGGGAGGGATCCAAGGTGCGCGCATCGTGCGGAACCTCGACCGATCTTTGGCAACGCGGTAGACGGTGAAAAGGAGCAGACGCCGGCCCGCGAGGGAGCCGCGGGTCGGCCGGGAACGCGGGTAAATCGTCCGGCAGAGCCAATTCGTGATTCCATAAGTCTTTTGTATATTGAGCTTTATGGCTAGTGTCACGGGCTTTCCGCGACGAAAGAAGCCATTTTCCTGCCGTTGACCGGCGGGCTCGCGGATGACGTGGACGCGGGCCTTGCGGGCGGACGACTGGCGTTGTGAGTTTTGGGGGATTCGTCTAGAGTCCGGCGCGATGGAGGGTTGGGGCGCCTGCGCAGTGGATGGAACCACGCGACGAGAGGCGGCCGGCCGATCAGTCCGTTCAGGGATGACCCTTGTGAGGCCGCGACATTCCGGGAGATGGCTGTTGGTCGTGATGGGCCTCGCCTGCGGCTCGGGCTGCGGCCTGAGGCCGCATACCTTCCGGAAGATCAATCACCCCGCGCCGCTGATGAGGGCGCGGGCGGTGGGGCTCTCCGAGATGGAGCCGGACGCGACGGCCATCCCGGTGCTGGTCGGCCGGCTGAATGACACGGATCCGGTGGTCCGGCTGGCGGCCAACGAGGAGCTCAAGAAGCGGACAAGGCACGACTTCGGCTTCCGGCCCTGGGCCGATCCCGAGGAGCGATCGGCGGCGGCCAGCCGCTGGCGGGCCTGGATGACGGGGAAGCCGGACGCCGTCCAGGCCGCGGAGGTCAGCCGCACCACGGCCCCCCCCCGCAAGAGCATGCCCCGGCCCTCGCCCCAGGGGGGATCTCCGCCATGAGCATGAGCACGTCGACGACGACCGTGGGCCGGACCGCGGCCGCGGCCGCGGGCGCGACCCGGCACGGCCCGGGACCGGGATCGCGCATGCCGGTGCCCGTCGAGCTGATCGGCCGGATCGGCCAAGCTGTCGTGGCGGTCCCGGCGTACTTCGGCGGGCTGGCCATCCTCGTGATGGCGGCGGCCGCCTCGCTCGTTCGGGGGCGGAGAAGGGCCGCGGACGCCCCTCCGTTCTGGGCCACGATGAAGCGGGAGCTGGGAGCGATCCTGGCCCTGGGGGGACCGATCATCGGGCTCGTGCACGTGGGGATGGGCTCGTCCCTGTCCCTTCAGGCGTACTTCGGCAGCACGTTCGTGGACGGAACGGGGGCCGTCGTGGGCGTGGGCCTGCTCCGGAACATCGCCACCATGGCGACCGGGATGAGCATGGCCGGGCTCCTCGCCTGCCGGTACGTCCCCGGGTTGAGGGGCGAGGGGAGATGGTCGGCGGGCGAGGGGAGGGACCGGAGGGATGCCGAGCATCTCCGAGAGGTCGCCGGCGCCCTGGTCGCTCCCCGGCTGGCCGCGGCGGCGATCGCCACGGTCTTGCTCTCGTTCTGGGGCTTCTTGGTAGGGAGCTTCATCGGCTGGCAGGCGGCCCGCGAGATGATGGGGCTGTCCACCAACATGTACTTCCTGATGTTCTACCGGATGATCTGGTTCCGCGACGTGATCGGCCTGATCGTCAAGGGGCTGTGCTTCGGGCTGGCCGTGGCCTCGATCTGCTGCTTCGAGGGGCTTCGCGGCGGCGACGAGGGCGCCGGCCCGGGCGAGTCGCTGGCGGTCCCCATGGCGCGGGCGGTCTGCGTGTCCATGGTGGCGACCCTGATCCTGAACATGACCTGGTTCCTGATGGTCTATCACGCGGTGCCGGTCTACGGCCCATCGCTCTTGCAGCCTCCCACGCCATGACCGTTTCGAGGGGCGTTGAGGCGAGGCGAGTTGAAGGCGTGCGGCTCGGTCCGATTGGCTTTCTCGTGGCGAGGGGCCACGCATCCAGGGGGCTCCCGAAATGAGTGGTCGGACGACGATGCGGGACGTGACGGTGGGCCTGGTGGTCCTGGCGGCCATCGCGGGCCTGCTGGCGCTGATGGGGATGGCTAGCGACGGCCCGGGGTTCCTCGCCCGCCAGAAGACCGTGGACGTGATCTTCCGGGACGGCCAGGGGATTCGGGTCGGCAGCCCCGTCCGCGTCGCCGGGCTGGATGCCGGCAACGTCGTGGACCTGGACCTCGTGAAGGTGAAGAACGTCCTCTGCGCCCGGGTGCGGATCTCGATGCCGGCGAGCCTCCTGGAGAAGCTGCCCGCGGACTCGAAGATCTCGATCAGTCCCGGCCTGACGGGCATGAGCCACGTCAGCATCGTCGCCGCCGGGCAGTCCACGGCGACGCTCACGGCCGGGCAGCAGGTCTGGGGCGTGGAGAGCTCGTTCTTCGACCCGATCATCGAGCAGGTCGGGCTCGGGCCGGCGGAGCGGAGTCACCTGGCGCACACGATCGCGGAGGTCCGCGAGACGGTGGACTCGGTCGGCCCGAAGGTCCGCGAGGTGCTGGCGAGCCTGACGGAGACGACCGGGAACCTGAAGGAGTTGAGCGTCTCGATCCGCCCCGCCGTGGAGAAGACGGTCGGGCACGTGGAGGACCTGTCGCGGCGGATCTCCGCCAATGGAGAGAAGATCGAGTCCACGATCGTCCGCCTGGAGTCGATCACCCGCCAGGCGGACGGGATCATCGGCGAAAACCGCCAGAACATCCAGGCGACGATGGGCTCGGTCCGGAACATCACGGCGTCCGCGGACGACATCCTGGCCAAGGATCGCGTGAAGGTGGAGAAGCTGCTCGACGGCCTGGACATCCTCCGGGCGCGGGCCGATCGGGTGCTCTACCGGGCGGACATCATCGCGGAGCAGGGCGTTCAGATCGTGACCCACAACCGGGCGGACATCGAGCGATCGATCACGAACGTCCGGGACGCCACGGATTGGGGGAACAAGCTCGTCCAGAAGATCTTCTCCAACCCGTTCGTCCTGAGCCCCTTCTACAAGCCCAACAACGAGGACCTGCGGGTCCAGGCGGTCTACGACGCCGCCCAGGTCTGGAGCAAGGGGGCGCAGGAGCTGAACGATGCGGTGAAGACGATCGAGTCGGTGCAGGCCCAGGCGAAGACCCCGGAGCAGCAGCAGGAAGTCGCCGCGCTCCAGCAGAAGGCGCTCGCCCTGGCGGAACGGTTGAACCAGACCTCGTCGGCGCTGGCGGAGGGGCTGAAGCGGCCCGTGAGCAGCTCACGCCGGCTGCGCTAGGCCGCGGCGGAATCCGTCGCGGAGGGAAGAAGCCGGATTTTCCTTCAATTCCCACCCGGACCCCGGCCGATAAAGAAAGGCAGCACGCCCGAGGAGGGCGTCGATGGTGTGGACGGAGACCGGAGTCAGGAGATCCGACTGTCGTCAGCCGGCTCACTCGCTCAAGCAGGCTCCGAATTACTACTCTCGAGCAACACCCGGAACCGCAAGGGTGGAGCCGTCGGTCCAAGCACCACTTTGGAGGTCCCATGGAAATCTTCGGTGCAGGGGGGACTCAGGGCCCTCAGCCAATCTACCCGCGACTGGCCGCTTTCAGCGTGGACGCCGGCCAGACGGTGCACGCCGGTGCCCCGCGCGACCACGTCGAGATCTCGCCGCTGGGACAGATGCTGGACGGCATCAGCCGCCTGCCGGAGATCCGCCACGAGAAGGTGGAGGAGATCCGACGCCAGATCGCGTCCGGAGCGTATGAGACCCCGGAGAAGCTCGAGCTGGCGCTCGATCGCATGCTCGACGAGATGATGGGCCGCTGAGCGCAGGGCTCCACGCTCCACGCCCTTACCGGAGGGCGTGAACCCGAAACAAATGGCAGGCCGTCGCCCGATTGACCCGCAAGGTCCCGGGCGACGGCCCGCGTCCATTTGCGGACCACGGCGGGTGCCCGGCTTCTCCGCCGGGAAAACCAGGGGCGGGCCTTCCAGCCGCTTGGAAATGACGTGGGTTTGGTCAACAATGCTCCGAGTTCTATCCGGAACCTCGGCGGGCGATGACCATGCCCGAGCCGGGAATGCCGAAGCGACCACACCGAGGAGCCGACGGCCGTGGACTCATCGCATCCGACCCCGACCCCTCCCCCCCTCAGGCCGGCCTCGCCCCCGGATCGCGCCGGCTACTCGCCCCACCCGGGAGCGCCGCCGCTCTCGCCGGAGGAGGAGACCCTGGTCCTGGCGTTGATCCGTCGGGGCCTGGTGACGGGCGACCAGATCCGATCCGCCCAGCAGTACGGCATGGACCGCGGGCGGGACCTCCGCCAGGCGATCCTCGAGATGAACCTGATCTCCCCGGACCTGCTCAACCAGCTCGCGTTCGAGCGGCTGGCGGCCATCGCCGGCGATCCGACGGCCGCGAAGCTCGCCCCCGGCCCGCCGAGCTCGGCGGAACTGCCGGCCAAGGCGACCTCGCCGTCGCTCTCGCCGGACCGGACGCAACACCACCGGGACATCCGAAAAGAGCTGCAGGAGCTTCTCCTGACCGCGCCGCTGCCGGAGGTGGTGGGCCAGATCCTGGAGCGGGCCTTCGACTGCCGGGCGACCGACATCCACTTCGATTCCCAGGAGACGGGCCTGCGGGTCCGATACCGGATCGACGGCCAGCTCCAGGACATCCTGTTCGTGGAGCCGGCGAGCGCCACCGCGATGATCAGCCGCATGAAGGTCATGGCGAACCTGAACATCGTCGAGCGCCGGCATCCCCAGGACGGCCGGATCTCGATCATGCACCAGAATCGCCCCCGCGACCTGCGGCTGGCGACCTTCCCGACGATCTACGGCGAGAAGATCGTCATCCGGATCCACGAGGTCCTGACCTCCCTGGTCGGCTTCACCCACCTGGGGATGAGCCAGCACCAGGCGGACCTGCTGGACCACCTGGTCGCCCAGCCCTACGGCGCGATCCTGGTCGCCGGGCCGGTGGGCGCGGGCAAGACCTCCACGCTCTACAACAGCCTGGAGCGGATCAATTCCCCGCTCCGGAACGTGATGACGATCGAGGACCCGATCGAGCACCGGATCCCGGGCGTGAACCAGACCCAGGTGAACACGCAGGGGGAGATGGGCTTCGGCGAGGGCCTCCGCGCGATGCTCCGGCAGGATCCCGACGTGATCATGATCGGCGAGATCCGCGACGAGGAGACCGCCCGGATCGGGATCCGGGCCGCCCTGACGGGCGTCCTGGTGTTCAGCACGCTGCACGGCTCGGACGCGCCCAGCACGATCAGCAACCTGTACAACTTCGGCATCCCGGGCTACCAGCTTTCGAGCAGTTTGCTGGCGATCGTCTCCCAGCGCCTGATCAGGCGGATTTGTCCCTATTGCCGGATCGCGTCGCCGGCCGATGAGAAAGTACTGGTCGGGCTCGAGCTCGACCCGGACGAGCACAGGGGGCTGACCCTCCACCGCGGCCTCGGCTGCCCGGCCTGCTTCCAGACCGGCTACATGGGACGGACGGGCATCTTCGAGATCATGGTGGTGGGCGAGGAGTTGCGCGATCTGATCTTCCAGCAGATCCCCAAGGACGTGCTCCGGCGCGTCGCCGTGGATCTGGGAATGCGAACGCTCAAGCAGAGCGCGGTCGATAAAGTACTGGATGGGACGACGACGGTCGAAGAGGTCTACCGGGTCGTTTCGTTCTGAGCGGATGCCGGAGGCAGGACGCCTCCGCATTCCACCACGCGGGCCTGGCCCTGGCGCGGCCCCGCGGTCGGAGTCGAGTCGAGGGGAACCGGCAAGGAGGTCGGTGATGCACGGCACGAGTCTAGGAAAGAGGGCCGCCATGGCGGCCCTGGCGATGGCGATGGCCGCTGGCCCGGCCCTTGCCGACGACAACAACGGCTTCTTCGGTCGGCTCTTCCGGCTGGGAGGCAACGGCAACTCGTCGGGGACATCCGGTTCGTCCGCGTTCCCCGCGGCGCCCAGCACGCCCCGGGCCGAGCCGGCCCCGCGCGGCACGCCGTCTCAGTTCGGAGACATCGGATCGAATTCCACGCCGGGCAACCTGTTCATCCCGCCCGCGGGCTCCCCGTCCCGGCCGCCGGCCGTGACCCCGGCCGCCGGCCCCATCACAGGCGAGGGGCCCAGCACCCCGGACGTCAGCCCGCCCCAGGGAGGGCAGCCTCGCCTGAGCCCGCGGGCACGGGTGAGCCCGGCCGTCACCTCCGCGGACCCGCTGCTGACCCGGATGGCGCTCGGCAAATCCAACGACGGGAACACCTTCGGGATGTTCTTGCAGGTCTTCTCGGACGGCACCGTGATCGACTCCGAGGGGGTCCATCACGTCTCCAATGCCGACCTGAAGGGCGTCGTCGACGCGATCCAGAGCGGCGAGCTGATGCGCGTCCGCGGCCATTGCGGCACGCCTTCGAACGACTTCATCGACTATGTTCACATCGTGATCTACGAGCGGCGCATGGGTCGACTCCAGGCCCATTCGTTCTCGTATGCCGGCAACCCTCAGGGCTGCGATAACGGCATCAAGCTGCTCCACACGGCGATGGAGAACCTCCAGACCAAGCTCAGTCGGCCGGCGACGATCGCCGCCAACGCGGGCGAGGGCCACCCGGCACCGGCTGCGGCCCCGGCGGCCACGGCCTCGACGGCTCCATTCAGCGCCCCGCCGCTCCCCGACCCGTCGACCCCGATCCGGCCGTCGACCGGAGCGGCGGTGATTCCACTGACGCCGGCCGGCCCGAATTGACGCGGGCGATGACCCGGAACGACCCCGCCACCGCGGCCGCACGCCCCTCGTTCGTTTGACCGGCCTCGCGCCGGCCGACGCCGCGGGGCGTCTGCGTTGGCTCGCGGGGCCACGGGACGCCGCTCCGCGAAACCGAGCCGGGGACTCCCCAGGGCTTGGCCCACTCTTGAGGTCAGGCCACGCCAATTCTCGACGCGGTGAGGACGTTGTCCGTCTCAGGTGTCCATGCCTATTTTGCGTAGGCTTCGCAGGTTGCCGGATCCGTATCTTCATGGACCCGTTAGAGTCCTCTGACGTGGCGAAATGTTGGGTCTGCGGAGGATGCCGGTCGCAGGAAATTGTCAATGGAATCCCGAAATTCCTCACAGGCCGGGCGACTTGCGAACGATAAGAAGTCCCAGAGATCGATCGTCGTGAATCGTGATAGTCGCCGGAACGATCGGTCAGTGAATCCGTCTAAGAAACGGTCCCGGCGCCAGTAGGCCGGCGAGGCCGGAGAGCCTCGCGGCGCGTTCGCGCATGATTCCAAGGAGGGGAAAGACAATGTTCCAATCCGCGCGGCACCGGAGCCCGATGACCCCGCGCTGGGTTCGCGGCCTGATGACGGGTGCCATGCTGGCCGTCGTCTCGACCACGCACTTCGGGTGCGGGCTGAGTTACGTCTTCCGAGATATCTCCCCGTTGCATCCGACCGGCTGGTCGTTCGCCTGGCCGATCTTCGCCTCGCAGTCGCAACGGCTGGAAGAGGACATCAAGCGCGAGGAGCGCGACCGGGTGCCCATCCTGGACCCGATCCCCGCCGACGGCCTGGGCGCGGCGTGCCTCGATCCGCCGAGCGAGGAAGAGGTCTGGAACAAGGTTCCGAAGTTCAAGAGCGGCTCCCCGGTCTTCTACGAGACGCAGCGTAACAACGTCCGGATCCTGATCGAGAAGATCGGCGAGAAGGTCGACGGCTGCAAGATCTACCCGCTGGCCGGGCCCTGCCAGCTCGTCCACTGCCATTACAAGGGGACGATCTATTACGACGAGCTGTACTGGTCGGACTACCCGATCCCGTTCAATCACGTCGACCACAAGGTGGAGGTCGTATACATCGACAAGGACCACCTCCGCCGTTGCGGCGGGCCCGACAACGTGGACCGGCCCCCGGCCCCGATCGGCGTGAATCCGGCCGCCGCCGCGGCGAACTACGTCGGACCGTCGATGAGGCCCTGATTTGCTCGCGGAGTCGTCACCGAAGCGAATGGACGGCAAGGATCGATCATGACCCGCCAGCCGGCCTCCCGGAGTCAACCCGGGAGGCCGGCTGCTTTCGTTGAACGGGACGAGGGCCTTCTCGGACGGGCGTGCGGGGCCTCCGGGGCGGGAACCGGCCGCGATCCCGCCGCCTTGCCCTCGGGGAAAACCAGTTCGTACAATCGACATCATGAAGATCACCCTGGAGCTTCGAAATCGTCTCGTCGCCGCCGCCGTGGTCGGCTTGCTCGCCGCCTCGCCGCGGGGGCTCGCGAGCCCGGATGCCCCCGGAGACGTCCTCGAACGCAACGCCCAGCCGGGGCTCGAGGGTCGATTGGGGGGGGACGTCGGCACCGGTTTGACGTTCCAGCCGGCCGGCGAGAAGACGTCCATCTCGCTGACCGCGGGGGCGACTGTCCGCTTCCCGCGCAGCGTCTCCGCGCCGTCGCAGATCCCGCCGCTGTTCCGGGTGATCCTGGGCGAGTCCGGGCGACTCTCCGGGATGATCCGACAGGTCGGCGGATCAGCGATCGGGCTTGTCGTCCCGTGGCAGGCGGAGGAGGTCCGGGTCGCTCGGCCCGGGGTGCAGGCGGTCCTGCAGCGGCCCGGCGAGGCCAGGGTGCTCTCGGAGAGCTTCGAACAGATCGATCCCAAGCAATGGGAGGTCCAGGGCAAGCCCGAGCTCCGCACCGAGGCCGAGGGACGCGGCCTCTGGCTGCCCCCGGCCGGGGCCTCGCTCCGGCACAAACTCCGGGAGCCGCTCATCGCGGGGCGACTGGACGTCGCCTTCCGCGACGATACGGTCGTCGCCCCCGGCCGCCGGCAGGCGGTGGAGCTGACGTTCCGGGGGCCCGACGGCCCGGCGACGATCGGCGTGGTCCTGGGCTGGAGTGAGGACAGCCTGGCGGTCGAATCGTCCGACGGCCCCACACTCGCCGTGCAGCGACTGGCGCGGACGAAGAAGTGGAGACGCCTCTCGGTCCGGTTCGGGCCGGACCAGACCGAGCTCTCGGTGGATGACCGCGAGCTGGCGCACGGGAAAGGCCCCGCCGGTCCCCTCGAGGCCATCGCCTTGCAGACCTCGCGGGAAGCCGGCGATCGCGGCGGGGCCGAGCCGTCGGGGCTGATCTCCGGAGTCCGGCTCGTTCGCTTCGCCGAGCCTCCGGCGAGCCTCGAGATCGATCCCTCGCAGGATGAGGTCCGGCTGATCGTCGGCGATCAGCTCTACGGCGTGATCCGGGGAGCGGATGCCGATCGCGTGGAGATCTCGGTCGACGAGACGGCGGTCGGCGTAGACTGGGCTGAGATCAGCGGCCTCTTCTTCCGCCGACAGCCCGTGGCGTCGCGGCCGGTCGAGGGCCTCCTGGCACGCGTGGAGTGGGTGCCGCTGACGGGCGAGCCCGAGCCCGCGCGAGACGTCGATTACGCCGAGGGGGCGATCGTCGCGCTCGACGAGCGGAGCGTCACGCTGGAGACCCCGTACGCGGGCCGGCTCGTCATCCCGCGTGGCCGTCTGACCCGGCTCCGTCTCTTCGACCGGGCCTGGCGGATGGTCGTGGACCCCGCGGCCCACCACCTGGGAGACAACATCTCGACCTCCCCGCCGCTCCTCGATCCACCGCTCCCCGAGGGGGGGCTGCTCGTTCGCGAGTTCGAGCTCGCGGCGGGCCTGCCGCTCAATCGGCCGGCGTTCGTGGTCATGGACGTGGTCCAGGTTGTCGGCGAGACGGTCGGAGGCGATTTCTC
Organism: Aquisphaera insulae; assembly: GCF_011064615.1. Lineage (GTDB taxonomy): Bacteria > Planctomycetota > Planctomycetia > Isosphaerales > Isosphaeraceae > Aquisphaera > Aquisphaera insulae. The sequence goes on from NZ_JAALJH010000068.1 coordinate 14,643, forward strand.
GGCGAACGTCGCAAAGGGCGAGCTGCGGACCTTCGTGGAGCTGAACGGCAAGCGGGTGGACTACATCAATCACCACGTCGTGACCACGAACGAGCTGCCGGAACGAATTCGGATCCCCCTGCCGCCCGGCCTCTTGAGGGCGGGAAAGAACGAGCTCCGACTCGTCCAGACGGGGACCGCCAGCGACCCCGGCTCGTTCGACGACATGGGACTCCTGCAGCTCGCGATCGAGCTGGATAGCCCCACGACCAGGACGCCGGCGACACCGGCGGCCGGCCTTCCACCCAAGAAACCATGATGACCGGCCCCCTCAAGATCCTGACGCGAAGCATGGTGCGGCACTCCCACGCGGTCGCCCGCGAGGTGGGGGCGCGTGTCATCATGGTCCACGCGGACGTGATCGTGGAGGGGGGCGAGCTCCAGGCGCTGGTGGAGGACGTGAATTTCCGGGTGATCCTGGTGTCGCGGAAGGCGGGATTCCACGCGCCGGACGGCCTGGAAGAGATGTGTTCCGTGGTCCGCATTCCGGACATCGCCATGACGCGTGCGGGGCAGGTCAAGGTCGCCACCCTGGTGGCGGCGGCGGAGAGCCTGATCCACGCCGGCGACCGGATCCTCTGCCTGACCGGCATCGACGGCTCGAACGTGATCGACACGCTGATGGTCCTGGACATGGGGACGGAGATCGAGCTGTTCACCGCGATGGCCGCCGACCCGCTCCCCCCGGACGTGACCCCGGCGGTCTTCGAGCGCGTCCTCACCCTGGCGAGCGAGCTCGGGGTGGAGGGTCGAGAGGGGCGGGCCGTGGGGACGCTCTTCGTCATCGGCGACCACGAGCGGACGCTCTCGCAGAGTCACCAGCTCGTCTTCAATCCGTTCCACGGCTACCCGGAAGAGGAACGGAACATCCTCGACCCCAGGCTCGAGGAGACGATCAAGGAGTTCTCGGCCATCGACGGCGGCTTCGTGGTCCGGGGCGACGGCGTGGTCCTCTGCGCCGGGCGCTATCTGGCCCCTCGCGGCAAGCTCGACGAGCCGCTGCCTCAAGGGCTCGGGACCCGACACGAGGCCGCGGCGTCGATCACGGTCACGACCTCCGCCCTGGCGGTCTGCGTCTCGCAGTCGACCGGCAACGTCTCGATCTTCAAGCGGGGCCGCCTCATCCTGGACATCCAGAAGCCGCGTGGCCAGGGGGCCGACGGCCTCTGAGCGACAGGCCTTGCCGGCCCTCACCTGCCCTTGTTGAGCTGGTCGTAGTAGGCGCGAATGTGCTTCTCGACGTTGCGCGGAATCTTCTGATTGGAGAGGGCATCGGCGGCGTTGGCGGTGGCGGCATCGGTCTCACCCTGGATCTCGATGACGCTATGGCCCTTGACGGTCTTGCTCGGCTGGGAAAGGCCCTGGAGCACGGCCTTGCCCTTCTGGATCTGCTGCTGGACCTTGGTCGTGTAGGTTGACGTCTCGTCCTGGGCTTCCGGCCTGTCTCCGGCACCGCGGCCCCGGGCCAGGCCGTTGCCCATGCCGCGGCGATTGCTGTCCATGCCGGGCATGCCGCTGTCGTTCTGGCCGAGCTGGTTCATCCCCTGACCGTCCATGCCGTCCTTGGCGTCCTGGATGTCCGCCATCGTGCTCTCGAGCGACTGCATCTCCTCGAGCTGCTTCGCCATGCTCTCGAGCTGCTGCTGGCTCATCCCCAGGGATTCGGCGGCCTGCTTCATGTCCCCTTTCTTGAGGGCCTCCTGCGCCTTGCCCAGCTTCGAGGCGAGCTGCGAAAGCTGCTGGAGGCCCTTCGCCTGCTCCTTGAGCTTCTCCATCTCGCGCTCGTGCTGCTCCTTGCTCAGGCCGCCGTTCTTGAGGGCCTCGTCGAGCTGCTTCTTGCGGGCCTCCATGTTGGCGGCGTCCTTGAGCTTCCTGGCCATCTCGCCGAGCTGCTGCTCCAGGGCCTTCTTCTCGGCCTGGGACATCTCCCCCTTCTGGAGCTTCTCCTGGAGCTGCTTGATTTGCTCCTCGGCCTTCTTGAAGTCCCCCCTGGCCAGGTCCTTGGCGAGCTGGTCGGCCGGGCCGTTCTCGGCCATCTCCTTGAGCTGCTGGAGCTGTCGGTTCACCTGGTCGGGGCTGCCGAGCTGCTTCTGCCGCTCCTTGAGGGCGTCGGTCAGCTTGTTCATGGCGACCAGCATCTTGTCCTTCTGGGCGGGGGGGGCCTTGGCGATGTCCTCGGCGTTCTTCTGGATCTGGGCGAGGAGCTTGTCGGCTTCGGGGAACTTCTCTTTGTCGATCGCCTGCCGCTGGCTGGAGATCTTCTTGGTGAGGGCTTCGGTCTTCTTCGCCAGCGCCTTGCTCTCGATCTGCGTCTCCGACTTGGCGACCGCGGTCCGCTCCACCCAGGTGGGGAGGAAGAGGACGGCGACCGCCAGCGTCGCCGGGATCAAGACGACCCAGGCCCGGCGAGGGATCCGCGGGCCGAACTGCGATGTCACGTCGAGGGCCGAGAGCCTTCGCCGGGCATCGGCCATCAAGGCGCGGCCGGCAGGCGTATCTCGGAGCTCGGCCGGCAACGTCATCGCCGTGCTCAGCCGTTCATTGAGCTGGAACACATGGTCGATCGCCACCGCGGCGTCGAGGCGGTTTGGGCCGGTGAACACCGCCACCAGGGCCGCGATGAAGAGCCCGACCCCGGAGGCGACGACGAATGGCATCCACTCGGGCCCGGGGATCGCGCGGTTGAACAGCTTGCTCGCCGCCAGGACGACCACGACCAAGACCAGGGCCGCGGTCAGGGTCCAGACGAAGCTCGCCAGGAACCGCTGCAGGCGGAGCCGCCGAAAGACCTGCGCCACCGGCTTTTCCAGCTCGCGCATCGTGTTCACCTCCAAGCCATGACGCTCCAGACCGCAAGAGAGGCTCCGACGAACGTCGTAAGGGAAGTCTATCGGCCGAGGCGAGGCAATTCAAGGTTCGTCGCGACGGCGACCGGGGCGGGCGGGACGGCGACCCGACAATTTTCCCAACTTTCCCGGATTGGTCGCCGGGTAGGTCGCACTAAGCTGGGTAGAGCTGTTGACCAGGGAGAGGGCAAGCGAACATGGCCGGGCTCGAACGTTCGGAACTCCTGACCCAGATCCATCGCCTCTACCGGGACGGCACGTCGGCCTTCGAGAGCGACGGCCAGTTGCTGGACCGCTACCTGACGATGGGGGACGAATCCGCGTTCGAGACGATCGTCGACCGGCACGGGCCGCTCGTGCTCTCGCTCTGCCGGCGGTTCCTCAGGGACCGCTGCGACGTCGAGGACGCGTTTCAGGCCACTTTCCTGATCCTGGCCCGCAAGGCGTCGTCGATTCGGAACCGCCCGGCGCTTTCGAGCTGGCTCTACGGTGTGGCCTGCAAGGTCGCGATCCGGGCCCGGGGCGAGATGTTCCGCCGTCGCGAGCGGGAGGCGACGGGCCTGGACGTGGATCCGGTCGCGAGCTCGCGGCCGGATGCCGACGACCTCGGACCGGCGATCGACGAGGAGCTGAGCCGATTGCCGGAGAAGTTCCGCGCCCCGATCGTCCTCTGCTATCTCAAGGAACAGACCCATGACCAGGCGGCGGCCGAGCTGCGCTGGCCGGTGGGGACGGTCCGCAGCCGGCTCGCCCGCGGCCGGTCGCTGCTTCGGGACCGGCTGATCCGCCGCGGCTGCTCGCCCGTGGCGAGCCTGATCGGCCTGGCCCCGGGCGGGCTGCTCGGTCGATTCACGATCCCGGTTCCCGCCCCCCTGATCGCGTCGACGGTGGCGGCGGCCGCACGATTCGCCGCCGCGGCGGGTTCGTCGGCGCGGCCGTTTCTGTTTTCTTTCCTGACCTCGACGTCGACCCCAACCGGGTCGGCCACGACCCTTGCCCAGGGAGTCCTCGCGACGATGACGTTCACACCGATCAAGCTGGTCGCCGCCGGCCTTACCGCCGGCGTGCTCGTGGGGGGCCTCGGGACCGGGGCCTACACACTTCGCCCGGCCGCGGCCGGGCAGCAGAAGGCTGGGGCGCCCGTGCCGATCCCGAGGCCCGAGCCGGAGAAGGCTGACTCGGTCAGGCCCGAGGAGACGCTTCCACCTCCCACAATACTGCCACAGTCCGAGCCGCTCACGCCCCGCAGCGATCCCCGTCCCCAGATGCCGCCGCAGGCCAATGCGCCGACACCGCGGAGCGATCCCCGTTTCGTGGTGAATGATCCCGGAATCGACGCGCGTCTGACCGCACTCGAGCGGAAGCTCGACCTGCTGCTCGAGCGGCTTCCACGGCCGGATGCACCGCCGCTGAACGAAGTCCCTGCACTCAGGGGAAACAGGCCGATCACCTCGCCTCAGCCTCTGGAAGGTCCCGCGGCGGACAACGAGCCAGCTCTTTCGCGGATTGCACCCGACGTGCCGGAACTGGAAGAGAGGCTTCCCAGGGCTCAACGTTCCGATCCTTCGCTTAGTACCGTGCGGTTGCCGAATCCAGAATCACCCGCCCAGGTCCAAGGGGGGGCGAGGCAGCCCACGCGAGTCCGCGCTCCTTCCATGGTTGAAGAGTCCCCGAGTAACTTGGCGCCGAGCATGGAGCCGCAGGCAGCGAGCCGGTCGCCATTCGAGCAGGACGCACCGGCCAGTATGAGACCAGCCGGGACCGTTCAGAGTGATCGGGACACGTGGCCTCGCACATCTCCATCAACGTCGTTCCGCGAGATCGAGGCGGCGATCCGAAACGGCCTCGCCGAGATCCACCGATGCAAGCAACTCTATTTACAAGGAAGCATCTCGGCGAAGGAATGCGAGGCACCGGCGGAGCAGGTTCAGATCCTGCTCGGTCGCCTTCGCGGTATCCAGGAGGAGCTCGGCGAGCAGGCGGAGCAGCAGGGAATTGAGATCCGGCGTGCTCAATCTGAGCTTGATCTGGTCAGGGCGGAGCAGAAAGCCGCAGAAGCGCCCGTTTCCAAGAATCAAAGACTGCTCAAGCTCAACGGGCCAGGGATGGTGAGCACGGAGGACGCCGCCAGGGCCGAATCCGAGCTGGCCGCCGCGACGGCTCGCGTGGAGATCCGTCAGGCGTCCCTGGCCGCGGCTCAGCTTCGATCCAAACAGATCGGCGCTCGCGTCGACGCCGTGCGAGCCATCCTCAATTCGGCAGAGAAGCAGTTGAATGAGGCGCCGGGGATGCCCCGTGCGACTCCCGGTGACCGTCCGACTCGTTGAGTCCGGGCTGTCTCCACGACGCTGGCCCGCTCGCTCACCTGACCATCCGGCTGATCTCCTTGAACTCCGGCCGATCGGCCGTCTCCAGCCACTCGAAGAGGACGGCCTCGGTGGTGGAGACGGTCGCCCCGGCATGCTCGAGGCGGCGGAGGCAGAATTCCCAGTCGAGCCGACGCCGCGAGCCGACGGCGTCGGCCGGGACCTGGACGCGGAAGCCGCCGTCGAGGAGCTCGAGGGCGGTCTGTGCGACGCAGACGTGGGCCTCGACGCCCGCCAGCGTGACGTGCTGGATTTCCCGTGTCCGGAGCTGATCCATAAACCGCGGCACGGCGCAGCAATGGAATGTCAGCTTCGCCGGACGATCGGCGATGAGTGCGGCCAGCGACGGCACGGTCGGGCCCAGCCCCTTGGGGTACTGCTCGGTTGCCCAGATCGGCACGCCGAGGAGGCCGGCGCCGCGGACGAGTCGCTCGACCTGCCCGATCAGGGCGTCTCGCTCCGGCATCGCGGCCAGGAGCTTCTCCTGCATATCGACCACGAGGAGACCTCCGTGCCGGGCGGTCAGGCGTTCGGTGGATCGCATGGCGGGAACCTCGGTTGGCGAGTCGATCGATTCGGTCACCCCGAGCCTAATTCCGCCGGCGGCCCCGTTCAATCCGTAGCCGACTCGCCCGAACTGCCGCTCCTTGCCCCGCCCTCGCACGGGCGTTAGGATACTGGCCACGTGCGAATCAGGGCCCCCGCGGCTCGGGGGGAGTGAAAGGGCGAGGGCGAAGGCCCCGGCCCGTCGAAGGGACCCGAAGTGGCCGATAAGCCTCGACTCCTGGTCATCGATCGGGACGCATCGCCGGATGAATCCACGGTCGCCGCACTTGGCGAAGCCTTCGAGGTCGTCACGACGCAGTCCATCTCGCGGGCCCTCGGCCTGCTCCGCGAGTCCACGTTCGCCGGCGTCTACGTCGATGCCGCGCAGCTCGCCGCCGTCCGCTGGGTCGGCATGATCCTCCAGGCGGAGGAGATCCTCGACGCCATCTCCGACGGGGTCGCGGTGGTGGATGCCGACCTGAGGATCACCTGGGCCAATCCCGAGTTCCTGCAACTGGTCGAGCCCGGTGCCGACGTGATCGGCACGCGGTTCTTCCAGGCGCTCCCGGATTCCGAAATCCTCGGCCCGGACCCTAGCCCCTTCACCAGCGCGGTGGGCTCGCGAGAGCCCGCCAGCACCGGCCTGAAGATCGGCGGCGGTCGATATTTCCGGATCACCGTCACGCCCGTCTTCGACGCCGCCGGCTCGCTCTCCCACCTGATCGTCCTGACCCGCGAGATCACCGACGAGACCCAGCAGCAGCTCAAGGTCAACGCCATCGCCAAGGCCGGCGACGAGCTCGCCGACCTGACCCCCGAAGAGCTCGCCCAGATGAGCGCGGAGGAGCGGACCGACCTCCTCAAGTTCAACATCGCCCGCCACATGAAGGACCTGATGGGCCTCGACTTCCTCGAGATCCGGCTCCTCGACCGCAAGACGGGCGAACTGCTTCCCCTCCTGAGCGAGGGGATGTCCCCCACCGCCGCCAACCGGGAGTTGCTGGCGCGCAAGGAAGGCCACGGCGTGACCGGCCTGGTCGCCGCGACCGGCCAGAGCTACGTCTGCCCGGACACGACCAAGGATCCGATCTACATCGAGGGGGCGGCCAACGCGCGGAGCTCCCTGACCGTGCCGCTGGTCTACCACGGCAACGTGGTCGGCACGCTCAACGTGGAGAGCCCGCAACCGAACAACTTCGACGATCGCGATCGCCAGTTCCTGGAAATCTACGGCCGGAACATCGCGGCCGCGCTCAATACCCTGGAGCTCCTCCAGGCCGAGAAGCAGAGCGCGGCCTCGGCCTCCGTCCAGGCGATCAGCATGGAGGTCGCGCTGCCGCTCGACGACATCATCAGCGACGCGACCACGGTCCTGGACCGGTACGCCGGCCATGACGAGGACATCATCGCCCGCCTCCGTCATCTGCTCTACCGGGCCAGGGAGATCCGGGGCCTCATCACCAAGGTCGGATCGGCGATCGCCCCCGCGACCGCCCGCAAGGCGACCGCCGCGGCCTCGCGCCTGGGAGATCGGAGGATCCTCGTCGTGGACGCGGACGAGGCGATCCGCCGCTCCGCCCACCACCTGCTCGGCGAGGAAGGGGCCGAGGTGGAGACGGCCCGCGACGGCCACGAGGCGATCGCCATGACCCGCCAGGCCCCCTACGCGGCCATCCTCGTCGACATCCGGCTGCCGGACATGGACGGCTACGAGATCTACCACCGCCTCCGCGAGATCCATCCCGAGACCCCCGTCATCCTCATGACGGGCTTCGGCTACGACCCCACCCACTCGATCGTCAAGGCCCGCCAGGAAGGGCTCCAGACCATCCTCTACAAGCCCTTCCGCGCCAACCGGCTGATGGAGGCCGTGGAGCAGGCGCTACGCTCGGGAATCCAGGCATCCGGCGAGCCGCCCGCCGCGGGCCGATCGACTCAGACGTAAACACGTCGGTTGTAGATGTACCACTCCAGCAGCAGCACCGCGAGCATCACCAGGGCGAACGTCTTCCACCAGTCCTGCTTCCGCGCCTCGACCTGCCTGGTGGTCTCGACGGGATTGTAGCCGATCTTGATCCGGTACTTCTCCGCCTGGGCCTCGGGCGTCCCGTCGGGGACGAGGCCCCGGGTCGCGAGGTCGCTCTCGCGGGGATCGAAGAGGTTGACCGCGAACGGGAGGAGGCCGTCGGGCTGCCAGCGGGCGTGATACAGGCCCGTGCGATCGGCCTTGTTGTAGACGTAGGTCCCCTGGGGGGACCTCGACAGGCGCTCGGTGGACTTGCCGTCGGCGGAGGTCACCGTGATCTCCTTCCCCGGCGCCTCGGCCCGGAGGGGGATCGGCCGGCCCGGCGAGCGGGACGGCTCGCCGGCGACGTCGCGGGTGTTGCCCAGCCCCTGGACGCCATTCAGGAGGAACATCGGGAAGCTGATGTTCCGGAACCAGGTCGTATTCGGCTTGCCGGCGTCGAGGAGCGGGAAGAGCACGACGGTGTCGGTGTACCCCTCGCGCGGGACCGTGAAGGCCAGCGGGCCCTTGTTGCTCTCGATCAGGGTCGTCGAGCCGGGAGGGGGATCGACGAGGCTCGCCTTCGCCACGAAGACGAGCCCGAGGTCCCGGACGTACTGCATCAGCGGATGGCCGATGTTCCAGTCGAGGATCACGGGCTGCTCGACGGCCCGGGGCTTGTCGTAGGCGGCGCCCGGCGGCAGCGAGCCGAAGTAGAGCGCGTTCGCCTCGGGGGGGGCGTCGGGGCGGAATCCGTCGTAGATGACCATGTCGAATCGGCCGCCGCGAAGCTCGCGGCGGAGCGAATCGCCGCGGGCTTCCTCGGGCGACGCGATCCGGATGTCCGCCATCGCCTGGGCCGTCGGGGTGGTGAAGGCGTCCAGGAGGTAGCGGTTCCCCTCCGTGACGACCAGGACCTGGGCCTTGCGGGCGTTGCCCACGATCGCGAAGGCCCGGTTGTCCACGTCGAGGGCGTCCTTGACCGGGAGGCTCACCTCGAACTCGGCGAGGCCCGGGTCGGGGATGTCGAACTTGAACGCCTGGTCGCTGCCGGCCGGGATCTTCAGGGCCACGGCGTCGACCAGGTCCCCCTCCGCGCCCGGACGATCGGCGGAATGGCGGATGAGCCGGGCCTCGGTCTCGACGTCCACTTCGCGATGGTTGTGGATCCGGCCGAAGAGCTGGAAGACGTCCGGCCGTTCCTCGTTGGTCCCGGCCTGGAGGGCGACGATCGCCACGTTGTCGGAGGGATGGCTCGCCTTCGGCTTCTCCGGCTCCGCGGCCTCGGGCGTCGCGGGCGCCGGAGCATGGGGAGGCGGCGGCGGGCCGATGATCACGAGCTCGGGCTCGAGGTTCCCCAGGCTGAAGCCCTCGACGTCGGGGAACCCGCCGTCGGTGTAGATGAAGAGCTTCGGCGTCGCCGGCGCCATCGTGGCCACGACGCCCTCGCCGATCTGCTTCGAGGGATTGGCGAGCCCGGCGGCGACCTGGAGGGCCTCGCGGAGCGACGTCGTGGATTGCGTCGGTGCGATCGAGTCGATCCGATTCAGGAGCGCCCGCTTGTCTCCGGTGTAGAGCGAGACGACGCGGGCCGTCTCCGCGAACGAGATCACCATGGCAAGGTCGTCGCCCCCCATGGCGTTCACGACGTCGCGTGCCTTCGCCTTGGCGGCGTCGAGCCGGCTGGGAGGGGTGTCGGTCGCGGCCATGCTGGCCGAGTTGTCGATCATCAGGACGAATCGCTGGCTCTGGCCGCCGCTCCCCCACGTCCGCAGGCCGACCAGCGCGAGCATCGCCAGCGCCACGGCCAGGAGCTGGAGGAAGAGGAGAAGATTGCGGCGGAGCCGCTGGAAGAGGCTGTTGACGTGGAGGTCTTCCAGGCTCTTCCTCCAGAGGAGCGTGCTCGGCACGACGACCGGCCGCCGGCGGAGCTTGAGGAAATAGAGGGCGATGATCCCCACCGGGACGCCCGCCAGGACGAACCACCGGGCAAGGCCCAGCGGCGAGGTCAGCTCCATGGCCCCGCCCAGCGACCCGAATCGATTGAGGGCGTCCCCGAACATGCCGCGTCTCCCAGGCCGCGCCTCGGCGCGGAGCCCGCCTCAGAGGTCGTTCTCACGCCCGAACTCGCCGCCCCGCTCGCCCTTCCGCCGCGCGACCATCATGAACAGGATGTACGCCACGACCACGCTCGCGACGCCGAAGAAGATCCAGGGACTCGTGACCGACCAGCCGCTCATTTCACCAGCCCCCGCTCTCTCAGGTAATTGAGGACGAGCCGGTCGAAGGGGACCGCATTCGTCGTGAAGATGTAGGTGATGCCGCGTCGCGTGCACCACTCCTTCAGGTCGCCGATGAAGGCGTTCAGGTTGTCCTTGTAACGCTTCAGGAGCGGGGCGCTCATCGTGATCTCGGTGATCTCGTCGTCCTCGGAGTCCACCAGGCGAAGGTCGCCGACGAGCTCCGGCTCCACTTCCTCCCGGCTGAGGAGGTGGATCACGAAGATGTCCATGTTGCGGGCGAGCAGGTAGCGGAGCGCATCCTCATACCCGTGCTTGTCCAGGAAGTCGGAGATGACCACCACGATCCCCTTGCCGGGGTGGCGGATGGCGAACTCGCGTGCGGCCGCCTTCAGGTCGCTCTCCCCGGACGGGACGAGTCGTTCCAGGTACTCGATGATCCGCCACATCTGCGACCGCCCGCGGAGGCTCGGGATGCCGCGGTCGAGCCGGCTGGCGAATCCATCCAGGATGACGCGGTCGTGGTTCACGAGGCCGATGAAGGCGAGCGCCGCGGCCACCTGCTTGCCGTAGCGGAGCTTCGTCGGCGTGCCGAAGTTCATCGACAGGCTGGTGTCCAGGAGCGTGTAGACGTGGAGGTCTTCCTCCTCGAGGAAGAGCTTGAGGAAGAGCCGGTCGAGCCGGGCGTAGACGTTCCAGTCGATGTGCCGGAGGTCGTCGCCCGCCGAGTAATTGCGATGCTCGGCGAATTCCACCGAGGTCCCTCGCCGCTTGCTCTTCCGCTCCCCTTTCATCCGGCCGACGATGATCTTCCGGCTGACGAGCTCGAGCTGCTCGAGCTTGTGGAGGAATTCGGGATCGAGCAGCGGGCCCGAACCCCCGGCGGGCCCGTCGGCGGTCGCCGGCGGGTTGGCCATGGCGGCCCGGGCGGCGGCGAGCGGATCGGCTGTGCTCATCGGGTGACCTCGCCGGGCGCTCAGGAAAGGTGGTCGTAGATCCAGAAGAGGGACAGGATGAAGCCGACGGCCACGCTCAGCCCCACCATCCAGGGCATCAGGGCGGCCAGGAAGATCGTCCCGCGGAGCCGGAGGCTCACCGGGGGGCATCGGTTCAGGAACCCGACGGTCGTGAGCCAGCTCTCGATGACCACGAGCGCACCGACGGCCGCCGCGATGAACGCCAGCAACGGCTCGTCGCGCCACGCCAGGAAGGCGACGCCGAAGAGGACCGCGCACAACCCCGCCAGGGCGAGCGCGTCCCCTCGAGAGAGGCTCAGTCGCTCCTCCCTGGGCGGTTCCCAGTCGATCTCGGGTCGTGGTGTCGGGTCGTAGATGTCGTGCATGGTCGGGATTCGAGGTTGAGGGACACTCGCGAATCGGAGGACTCAGGCCACGGCAACCGGCCTCGACTCGGCCTTCTCCGGGACGGTTTCGAGCACCTTGAGCAGGACCTCGTCGGGCTCGATCCCCTCCGCCTGGGCCTCGAAGTTGAGCAGGACGCGATGCCGGAGCGACGGGAGGTAGACCCGCCTCAGGTCCTCGAACGATACATTGTACCGGCCGTCGAGCAGGGCGCGCACCTTGGCCGCGAGGACCAGCGTCTGGACGCCTCGAGGGCTTGACCCCCAGCGGATGTACTGGTTCGTGGCCGCCGCGGCGAACGGGCCCCGCGGGTGGGTCGCCAGGGCGAGGCGGATCGCATAGTCCTGGACGTGAGGCGCGACCAGGACCTCGCGGACGAGCTCCTGGAACCGGAGCAGGGTCTCCCCGTCCATCACCTTCTCTGCCTTGGGCCGTTCTCCTCGCGTGGTGCGATCCAGGATCGTGGCCAGCTCGTCGCGCGTCGAGTAGCCGACCACCAGCTTGAAGAGGAAGCGGTCGAGCTGGGCCTCTGGCAAGGGATAGGTCCCCTCCTGCTCGATCGGGTTCTGCGTCGCCATGACGAAGAACGGCTCCTTCAGCCGGTGGATGGTCCCGCCGACCGTGACCGAGTGCTCCTGCATGGCCTCCAGGAGCGCCGACTGGGTCTTGGGCGTGGCCCGGTTGATCTCATCCGCCAAGACGATCTGCGAGAAGATCGGGCCCCTCTGGAACTGGAAGCTGCGGCGGCCGTCCGGGCCCTCCATCACGACGTTGGTGCCGACGATGTCCGCCGGCATCAGGTCCGGGGTGAACTGGATCCGGTTGAAGTCCAGCGAGAGGGCATCGGCGAGCGTCCGCACCAGCAGGGTCTTGCCCAGGCCCGGCACCCCCTCCAGGAGGGCGTGTCCGCCGATGAAGAGGCAGGTCAGGACCCCGTGGACGATCTCGTCATGGCCCACGATGACCTTGGAGATCTCCGCCTTCACCTGGTTGTAGCGGGCCCGGAAATCCTCGGCACGGGCTTCCATCGAGTCGGGCGAGGCGTCGGCCATCGCGGGTTCCTTTCGGGGGATGAGGCGGTGTTCGTGGCGTTGATCGAGGCCTGCCCGGGTCGACTTCACCGAGGCGGGCCCTTGTCCTTGTCCTTCTCTTTGTCCTTCTCGCGCTCCTCCCAGACGCGCTGCTTGGCCTTGAGCAGCCGGTTGGTGTAGCCGGCCTCATCGGCCTTCCGGGCCTCCGGGGCGAGGCCGCCCCCGGCCGCGCCGGACGGCCCCGTGGGCGGGGCAGGGCGGGGCCGATCGGCGGGATCTCGGCCTTCCAGGAGGGGCTCGTCGACGGGCCGGGAGCCCGACTCGGGCGGGGCGGGAGCGTCGAAGCGGGAGGCGAACCGGGGGCGGTCGAGCTGCTCGCCGACCTCGGCCTTGCGGCTGCGGAGTTTCTCCATGTAGTCGCTCGCCGGGGCGGGCTCCAGGCCCCGGAGCTTCCTCCAGCGATCGGAGATGGTCCGTCGAATCCGGTCCGTATCCGGCGCGATCCGGCGGACCGCGACGTCGGCCAGGAAGAGGCAGGCCGCCAGCCAGAGGAGCGTGGGCCAGAGCGCCGCGAACGATCGCGGATTGACGAGCCCCGGGTCGCGGCGGAAGTGGTCCGCGGCGTCCGCGGTCCGACCCGGGTCGACGCGGCCGTCGGCCGAGGTCTTCCAGCGGACGACTTCGCCGTCGGTCAGGCTCGCGAGATTCTCGAGGGTCGTGGGATTGGACCTCAGCTCGCGGTACTCGTCGGAGTACGGGACCGAGACGCCCGACGAGATCACGCCGTGCGAGTTCTCCGGCCCCTGATATCCGAGGTTGACGAAGTAGTTGCCGGACGCCTCCGCGTTCTCCACCGTCGCCTCGTATCGGCCGGGGGCCGTCTGGACGAGCTCCACGGGTGAGGGCTTCAGCTCGGGATCGACGACGTTCCCCTGGATCCGGAGGAAATTGAGGAACTGGCTATCCTTGTCGAGCGCATCGACCACGATCCGGATCCGACCTTCCTCGCGGCGGACCGAGAGCGACAGGTTGCCGTGATCGGCCGGCCTCATGGACCAGCGGACGACCTGCGACCAGAATGCCGCGTAGCTGGGCCAGTCCGGCCAGGCCTTGGCCCAGCGCCGGCCGGCGTCCGACGTGAACGCGACCGACCGACCCAGCCCGTAGGTCCAGTGGGCCAGGACCGGATTCACCTGCCCGGCGGGCAGCGGTGAGACCAGCGGAGTCTCGACGAGCTCGTTCTCCTTGGGAGACGTCAGGACCAGCCCGGAGATCCCCGGCAGGTCGTCGCCGATCCGCGAAACCAGCTCGCTGGTGGCGCTGTTCAGCCGCGGGGCCCATGGCGTCGGCTGTTCGAAGATGAGCGGCCGGGAGATCGTCCGGGCTTCCTTCTGGTAGATCCGCGGCAGCGCCCTCGGGTTGGTGACGTTGTAGAAGCGGCCCTTGGTCCGCAGGGCGAGGTTCCGCATCACGCTCTGCGCACCCGGGTCGTTGCCGTGGGCGGCGGTCAGCACGGCCGTGACGGTGATCTTGCTCTGGATGAGCTGGTTGATGACGCTGCTCGTGGGGGGAGTCGGGTCGCCGTCGGAGATGATCACGATGTGCTTGGACATGGCGTCGCGGACGCCGTTGAGCCCCCGCATGGCCATGACGAGCGAAGGGTCGAAGTCCGGCATGTCTCCGGGCGTCATCCGGTCGATCGCCCGGAGCATCGTCCCCCGTCCCGTCCCGATCGGCCGAAGGGTGAACAACCAGGCTTCCTGGCCTTCCCAGTGCAGCATCCCCGTGTAGTCGTACGTCGAGAGTGCATTGATCGCGGCCTTGGCGACGACCTTCTGCCAGTAGTTCCCCTCGGGGATCTCGCTGGCGTGCATGACCAGGACCATCGCGCCGATGCCCTGGACCTTGAGGGCCTTGATCTGCATGTCCACCGGCAGGGCCTTCTCCACCGGGGTGTTCATCCAGCCCCCGGCGCCGAAGCTGTCGCGCCCCCCGAGCATGATCAGCCCCGCCCCCATCTCGTGGCAGTTGGAGGCGAGGAGCTGATGCTGCGCCTCGGTGAACGACTCCTTGGGGACGTTCGCCAGGATCACCGCGTCGTAAGGCTGGAGCTGGGCCAGGTCCGTGGGGATCGGGTCGCCCCCCACGTCGCCGCCGCCGTCCACCCGGGGCGCGTTCAGGACCTTGACCTCGATCTCCTTCTCGCGGAGGGCCTTGACGAGCTCGGCGTGCTCGTCCTTCGTCCCCTCGATGAGCAGGACCTGGGCCTTGCCGCGGGCGTGGGTGAATCCCTCCGCCTGGTTGTTCACCGTCTTGCGGTCGCCGCTCTCCTCGCCCGGGACGAAGACGGCCTGGAAGGTGTAGAAGTTCGGCTCGGTGATGAGCTGCTTGAGCGTGAAGACGTTCACCCCCCGCTCGAGCTCGACCGGGACCGGCTTCTCGTTCCCCGCGGCCGGCACCGAGGACCTGCCCGTCTTCTGGAAGATCTGCAGCGTCCCGCGGGTGGGCTCGCTGGCCCGGACCACGACGTTGATGTTGACCGTCTCCCCCTTCTTCACGTCGGGGGGGATGGAGACCTTCTCGACGAGCACCTCGCTCTCGTATCGGTACTCGATCGGCAGGACGTCCACCTGCACTCCCAGCCCCTTGGCGGCCAGCGCCTGCTCCAGCAGGTTGCCCCGGTTCTCGTTGCCGTCGGAGAGGACCACGACCCGGCGGGCCGTGTCTTCGGGGAAGGTGGCGAGGGCCAGCTTGAGGGCGGCGCCGGGGTCGGAATTCTCCGGATCGATGGTGCTCTCGACCCCCAGCAGGTTCAGCTCGCTGGGTGCGGGGGGGACCTCGACGCGCGGGGTCTTGCCGAAGACGAGGACCCCGGTCAGGTCATCCTTCCGGCGCTTCCGGGATGCGTCCGTGACGTACTCGATGGCGGCCTTCTGCTGCTCGCGGGGGACGCTGTTGGAGGCGTCGATCACGAACATCGTGGTCAGGCGGTCCGACCGCCGGACGGACTGAAGCTCCGCCAGTGCCAGCACGACCAGCGCGATCACCGCCGACCGGAGCAGGATCGCGAGCGCCCGCCGCGCGGGGCCCAGGCCGGACAGGCTCCGGTAGCTCATCCAGGCCAGGGGCGGCAGGATGAGCGGCAGCAGGATGAGCCACCAGGGCTGGCCGAAGGTGAGCGACGTGTTACCGAACATCGCCTTCGTCGCCTCCCGCCCGCGCCGGATTCCGTCGTGGAGTTCGTGCCCGCCTCACATCCGGAACCTCTGCACGCGGTGGTTGTTGGAGTCGATCACCGAGACCTCGCCGCCGCTATCCACCGCCAGGGCCCAGGGGTTGTTCAGCTCGCCCGGCCCCCGGCCGGAGTGCCCCCACGTCCCCATCGGCCGGCCGTCCAGGGTGAACTTCTGGACGCGATGATTGCCGTACTCGCAGACGTAGAGCATCCGGTCCGGGCCGATGGCCAGGTCATAAGGATAGCTCATCTGGCCGGGCTCCGCGCCCCGAGAGCCCCAAAGACGAAGAAGCTTCCCCTCGGTGTCGAAGACCTGGATCCGGTGGTTGCAGCTATCGGCGACGTAGAGCTGCTCGTTTTCGTCCATCGCCAGGGCCCTCGGGCGGAGGAACTCGCCCGGCTCGTAGCCATGACCGCCCCACTGGCGGAGCCATTCCCCCTCGGGTGAAAAGACCTGGATCCGGTCGTTCTCGCCGTACTCGGAGACGTAGAAGTTCCCGGCCCGATCGATCACCACGTCGGTCGGATAGCCGAACCGACCGGGGGTGGTCCCCTGGACCCCGTCGCCGATCTGGAAGAGGATCTCGCCCGCCTGCGAATAGACGAGCACCCGGTAGAAATGCGTGTCCGCCACCAGCAGCCGGCCCAGGCGGTCGATCGTCAGCCCGCTCGGCCCGTCGACGTTGAAGTCGGGCGTCCTCCACCCGCGAATATACCGGCCGTCGCGGCTGAAGACCTGGATCCGGTCCGTCAGGTCGGCCAGGTAGAGCTCGTCGCGATCGTCGAATGCGGCGACCCGGGGCTTGTGCAGCCAGCCGGGCTTCGTGCCGTGGATCCCCCAGACCAGGTCCGGCGTCGACCGCTCGCCGGCCCCGCAACCGAAGGCCGAGGCGGCGGCGACGACCATGACGACGGCCGCGATGTGCGGTCCCGGTCGAGCCCTGCTCCGTCGGTTCACTCGGGAAACCCCCGCCGGGGGACCTCGAAGCGTGCACCCAAGGCCCCGGCCGCAACCCGGCGGAACCGGCACTCGCGAAAGGGCGAGCCGCCGACTAGAATCTACTGGCGAGCGATCCTCTGACGCAAGTCCTAGGTGTCGGCTCGAGTGTTTCTCCGCGAGGGCTGATCCCGATGGCCGAATGGCATGCCGCCTGCGCGGGGGACGAGCTGGACGAGGGGCGCCCCGCGTTCCGCGAGGTGGCCGGGCTGAGGCTCGCGCTGCTGCGTTGCGGGGAGGGGATCGTCGCCCTCTCGGATCGTTGCCCGCACGCCGGGGGCTCGCTCGCGGCGGGTTGGATGGAAGGCGGCGAGCTCGTGTGTCCTCTCCACCGCTGGCGGTTCCGAGTCTCCGACGGCCGATGCACCACGATCCGCGGCCAGTCGGTCCATCGGTTCCCGGCGGAGCGGCGGGGCGATGAGGTCTGGGTCCTTGTCTGATTTTCGTGGGGGAGGCGACCTGATGGCCACCGAGGAAGAGAAGAAGCACGCGTACAAGGCCTTCAAGAAGCGCCTGAAGCTGATGCGACTGGACGATCAGTCCGGCCTCAGCCCCGGCAGCAAGACCTCGAAGATCGGCGGCATCACCCCGCCCCCCGGCCATCCCCCCGGCATCTGGGACGAGCTGGCCAGGGACGGAAAGCTCAAGAAGGAAGGGCACGGGATCTACTCGATGGCGAACGAGATCCAGCCCAGATCGTGAGCGGCCCGCGATGAACCCCATCGAGATCCGGGAGATTCGCCCGAGTGAGATCACCGACGCCGCTTCCGTGATCGCCCGCGCCATGGCAGGAAATCCGAATCATGTGAGGGATTTCGGCCCCGATCCCGGGTTGCGGCTGCGACGCTGCGAGCGGTTCTACGGGGCCGTCCTGCCCATGATTCGGGACCACGGGCTGGTCCTGGGGGCCTATCGCGACGGGAGTTTCCTCGGGGGCCTGGGCGCGAGCCTGCCGGGCCATTGCGAGGTCCCCCCGGCCGTCCAGTTGCGGCTCGCGGCTCGATTCCTCGCCGGGCTCGGGGTCCGTTCGACCGTGGGCCTGGTCCGCTGGATGAAGGCCCGAGAGGCCTACGATCCGATGGAGCCGCACTGGCACGTCGGCCCCGTCGCCGTGGAGCCGACCTGGCAGGGCCGCGGCGTGGGTTCCGCCCTGCTGAGCGACTTCAGGGATCGGATCGGCGTCGGTCGGCCCGCCTTCCCGTGCTTCCTGGAGACCGAATCCGAGCGAAACGTCCGGCTCTACGAGCGGTTCGGCTTCACCACGATCCGCGAGCTCGATGTCCTCGGAGTACGGACCTGGGCCATGATCGCCGATCGACCGGAGGGCCGTCCGGTCGAATCGGCCGGATCGTCCCCGCCGACGATCAAAGCCACACCTTGAGCCGACCCCGGAGCGAGTCCGGCAGGCGGCGGTCGATGGTCCGCTGGATCTGGTCGGGGTGGAGGCGGGTGCTGAAGTGCGAGGCGATGATGACCTCGTTCTCGAACCGATCCGCCCGCGCCACGATGTCGTCCAGGTGGGTATGCCCGTACTTGTGGATGAGCGCCGGCCGCTCGTTGGGGGCGACGAAGGTGATCTCCATGATCAGGATCTCGGCGCGGTAGACCTCCGGCAGGACGTCGAGCCCGGCGGGGGCGGAGTCGCCCAGGTAGGCGACCTTGGGGATCCGGATCTCCGCGGAGACCTCCACGCCGGAGAGCCGCAGGTCCCGGATCTGGTCGCCGGTCAGGTCGTGGTACTCGGGCTTCAGCTTCCTCCGACGCTCCCAGACCAGGAAGCCCAGCGACGGGATCGTGTGCTTGGTGGGGAACGCCTTCACGACCAGCTCGCGGGAGAGTTCGATCTCGTCGCCGGCCCGGACCGGAATCAGGTCCGCGGCCATTCGCCCGCGGTCGAGCCGCTGCATGGCGCGAAGCAGCATCTGGACCCCTTCCATCGCCTCCTCGGGCAAATAGATTCGGGGCGGCTCCATCTTGAGCATCCGGCGACGAGCGATCAGCACGGGCAGGGCTGCGATGTGGTCGAGGTGAGAATGGCTCACGAACCAGTTGGGCGTGGTCATGAAGGACCAGGGCTGCGCGCCCAGGTCGAAGCCGATCTTCAGCTCCGGCACCCGCCAGTAGGTTTGCACGGCCGCACGCGAATACCCCTCGATGGTCAGTCCCCTGTGCGCGAGAGATCGGACCGGCGCGTTGTCCACCGGATGGTCGAGCGATTCCACGGACGATTCCAGTTCGGTCGCCAAGCGATCTCTCCTGCACAGACTGAAAACCACGTAACCCTGCGACGGAAGAGTCCGTCGTACTTGCGGGAACCCTACATTATAATGGGGAAACCCATCCCGGCGATACGGCACAGGTTTCCTCCAGCGTGCCGCCGCCGGGTCCCTTCGGGGGCCGTCGGACGACCTCGAGCGAGGCCCGATCCGGCGGCTCCCGACCGAGAAGCGACGCTGGCAAGTTACAGACCCGCACCACCGCCTTGATGTTCGGCGGGCCGAGCCCGAGACCCATCGAGATCGGGGCCCCGCCACGGGCTGAGTGCCCCGACGCCGGTCCCGGCAATCAGGTTGCAGCGGGGTCTGGTGCAGGCCGTCTCGAGGGGAGATTGGCCCCAAGGAGCAAGCAGAGGAGAATCTGCCCTGTCCACCTCAAGCTCCAGACCGGGAACAGGACCGATTTGCCGGTTGCAGCCACGCAGACACAGCACGCAACGGCCAGCCAGATGACGAGGATCAGGCGATCACGCCGGGGGGTCGTCCTCAGCCGGTCGCAGCCGCGGCGTACCCAGTCCGAGGCCATGAACGACAGGACCACGCCCGCGGCGGTTGCCAGCAGGTAGGCCGGTGCCGACCCGATCGGCGGCGCGATGACATCAAGGAGGTCTCGGTACAGGTAGTGGATGGGGACGATCGCCAGGCTCCGGATGCCGCTCAGTGTGAAACGATCCAGGATCGATGCTCGGCCGAGCAGCAGCGAGGCGGCCAGGCTCAGCCCGAGGAAGGCGAGGCTGAGGAGGAAGAACGCGATCGACATGGTGCCGTAGCGAAACAGCACCCCGCCCTTGGCGAAGATGTAAGCGGCGGGTGCCCCCATGACAACGGCCCACGAGAGGATCGCCATCATCGCCCGCGTCGGATTCTGAGTCAGCCACGGCCTTTGTCGGGCAGCGAGCCTCCCGGTCGCGTAACCCAATAGAGGGTAGACCAGCCAGGGTGAAGGAGAATACGAGAAGCCGGTCAGGGACGTGACGCCGAGCCAGAATCCCAGCCCTGTGCCCGGCTCGCCCATCTTCGACTTCCAGAGGGGCCCGAGCACGAACCGGACCGAGAAATCGAGGACGCAGAGAAGGATCGCGAGCTTGCCACTGTGTCGCCGGCCGCGGACGAACTCGAGCAGGAGCATGCTCAGCGCGATGAACCCCAGGAAATCAAGCCCGATCACCCGGCCCGGCCAGAGCCACATCAGGGAATCGGCGACCAGCAGGATGCCGATCTTCGGCAGGACTTGCGACCAGGATCGGGGCCTCCGGGCCTCGGACTGGACCCCATATCCAAGGCCCGTGATCGTGAAGAACATCACGGGCGCCATGCTGCCCAGGAACGCCATCCAGCCGACGAAGCTCGAGGTCTCCACCGCAGGACAGTGGACCGCGATATGGTTCGCGATCATGAGGAACGCGGCCCAGCCGCGGAGGAGATCCAGTTCCTTCCAGTTGGAGTCGGACCGACTCTCGTCGCGATTGATCCTCGGAGGAGGGGCTTCGAGCGTGGCTGTCTTCTCGATCGATGGCATAGCGTGTCGGGCGCCGGGGATTGTCCGCTGGGTTGTCCGACGATTCGCGACGGCCGCGCCCTCTCGCCGACAAGGACGTCACTTCGTCGGAAGTCGAGGCACAAGTGTAGCTGGGGCCCGTGGCCGGCGGCAACGGCGGTCGTTCTCGATTGCCTGGAGCGGCGCCGGCTCCGGACCTGGCCCCGATTTGCCGGCCTGGTTAGAATCTCGGCTGGACGAATCTCTGCCCTGGAGGGACGGCGCATGCGTCGCCTGAACGTACTCTCTCTCACCGCCGGCCTGATCATCGGCATCGCCCTCACGCTCCACTGGCCCCTTCGCGCCCAGCCGGAGCCCGGGGGTTCGAGCAAGGCGTCATCCGGCTCGCCGGCCTCGATCCAGGACGCGTTGCTCAGGCCCTACGACTTCCGTTTCTCCAAGCCGACCACGCTTGCGGAAGTGGCCGCCAGGCTGTCGCAGGATCTGGGCGGTCCCGTGGTCCTCGATCTTGCGGCCCTGGACCGCCTGGAGATCAAGCCCCAGGACACCGTCCAGCTCGACCTCCGTGGCGTCCGGCTCAAGACCGGCCTCAAGCTCCTGCTCGATCAGCGCTCGCTGACCTACCGGACCGTGCCGGAAGACAACCTCATGATCCTCACGGACCGAGAAGGCTCCGATGATCCGGTCGAGCGCCTGGGCCAGGTGGTGCGCGAGCTGCACCGAGACGTCCACGACGTCCAGGACGGGGTGGACGAGCTTCGCGACCTCTTGAGCGATCCCTCGGAGGAAGGGGCACGCCTCCGCAAGCCGACGATCATCGAGGAGCTGCCCGAGCATCCCAGTGCGAAGCCCGACAAGGATGAGCCAGCCCCCGCCAGGTCCAGGGATGCCGATCCCGAGCTCGAGGCGAAGCCGAAGCTGCCCAAGGTCCCCGCGGGCCATCCGCGACGTCGGGCCTGATGGAGCCGCATCGATCCGATTCGCCCCCAAGAACCGAGCCGCCGAATGCAGCCAGGCCCAGAAGATCGATCGAACGTGGATTCCGGACCCGTCGGCCCGGGCCGCCCCAACATGCCCGGCCGCCGCGCCTGGCTCGAGGATCCGCGATCGTTCGTCCTGATCGTCCTCGGCTCGATCACGATCCTCGGCATCGCCTGGAAGCTGCTGCTGGCGTGGAGGACCAGGCGGGGAGTGGCCCGCCTGCTGGAGGCGGACGTCACACCGGAGGAGGTCGCGGCCGCGGCCGGATTCCAGCGGGCCGGCCTGATGGAGCTTTTCCGGATCATGGGAGATCCCGCCTCGTTGCTCGGCCCGGCCCATCGGGAAGCCGCCGCGACGGCCATCGCCACCCTCTGGGCCGAGGATCAGCTCGTCTCCGAGGAGGAGCAGGGATTCGTCCGCCGCGGCTATGCGGTCAACTGGAAAGCCCGCCGCCGTTATCCCCGGGCGCTGGGCGGTCCGCTCCCGATCGCGGTCGAATACGGCGTGCCGGCACTCCGCCCGTCGGGACCGGGCGTGCGGCCGGACAACCTCGAGTGGTCCCACCGCGTCCTCGGTGCACATCGGGCCTCGCTCGAGCAATGGTCCCCCTGGGTCGCCGGCCCGGGACGCCTTGCGTTCGAGATCATGCCGGGCGATTTCGAGGGGATCGGGCCACATCGCCTCGTCCTGGAGACGCGGGTTCGGACTCGCGGACTGACCACGCCGTGGGAGATCGAGCTGCCCAAGGTGCCGTTCCCGATCGAGCTCGACCCGCGGCTCGAACCGGGCTCGATGCTCGCCGCCCCCGATGAAGCCCACGGCCGCGCCATGACGGCGGGACTGACCCTGGAACCGGCCCCGAGCGACGGATCCGAAGCCCTCTCGATCCTCCCCCTGAATCAATCGCTCGGCATCCGAAATCCGCCGGTTCTGCGGATCCGACGTCCGCTGCCGCGCGATCTGGCGCACCGGATACGGATCCAGCTCGAGGGTATTGAGGGCACCGTCGCGGCCGGGAGCGTCGTCCTGAGCGGCCACGGGGCCGACACGATGACGGTCCCGATCGGGGCCCTGGGCGATCCGGGGGGCCTGACCATCGATCGCCCCGGCATGATCCGGGCGCGTGCCGTCCTGGAGCCCGATGAAAGCCTGGGCTGGTCGGACCCGGATCTCCGATCGGTCTGGCCGGGGATCCTCGAAACCGAATGGCAAACGCTGGAAATCATCCGGATCTGACGGCCTCACGGCGCCTCAAGGGGGCGACCCGGTTGGATACCGGGCGGCCGCCAGCCGGGCGGCGACCCGGACGGCCTCGATCAGGCTGGACGGATCCGCGAGCCCCTTCCAGGCGATGTCGAAGGCGGTCCCGTGGGCGACGCTGGTCCGGATGATCGGCAGGCCAAGGGTCACGTTGACCGCGCGGCGGAAGCCGGCGGTCTTGAGCGCGATGTGCCCCTGGTCGTGATACATCGCGACGACGGCGTCATAGGCGCCGGCGAGCGCCTTCGGATACAGGGTGTCGTTCGGGAACGGGCCGTGGACGTCGATCCCCTCCCCGCGCGTTCGCTTCACGGCCGGCGCGATGATCCGGATCTCCTCATCGCCGAAGAGGCCGTTCTCGCCGGCGTGGGGGTTCAATGACGAGGCGGCCACGCGCGGGGCCTGGCCGCGCGTGAGGGGGCGCATGGCCCGATCGGCCAGGCGGATCTTCTCGGCCACGGCGTCCGTCGTGAGCAGGTCGAAGACCTGTCGGAGGGCCACGTGGAGCGTGACGTGAACGACCCCGAGGCCCGGCCTGCCGCGCGTGTGCTGTTCCCCGTTCTCTTCCCCCTTCGACGACGCGAGGAAGAGCATCATGGCGTGCTCCTTCACGCCGCAACGCTCCGCGAGGATCTCCGTGTGCCCGGGATGTCGGACCCCCGCCAGGCGGAGCGACTCCTTGTTCAGCGGCAGGGTGACGATGGCATCGATCCGCCCGCCGAGTGCATCATCGATGGCGAGGTTGAGGAATTCATGGGCGGCGAAACCGGCCCGGCGGTCGACCCGGCCCGCGAGCACATCCGCGAGCGTGCCCGCCTTCAGCAGGGCAGGGGGGGTGAGGCAAGGGATCCGCTCCGCGTGAGGTTCGGCCTCGCCGGGATCGGAGATCGTCGCGACTTCGGCCGTCGCGCCGACGAGCGCGATCGCCCGTCGCATCACGCCGGGATCGCCGATGACCAGGGGGGCGCAAAGGCGGTGGAGCACCGGGTCGGACCAGGCTCGCGCGATCACCTCGGGGCCGATTCCCGCGACGTCCCCCATCGTGAGCGCGACCCTCGGGCGGTCTGCGGCTGCGGACATGTTCGATCTCACCTCGCAAGTGGACGACCCGCGTCGGGAGCGGTAATTGACTCCATACATGCGCAGCGTCCTGCGTCGACGGCAAGTCTCAATCTGGAACAATTCGGCGGAGCCTGGCTTCCCCGCTCGTCCGGCGCGAGGTTCCCGAAATGCTGGCCAGGCGGGCGTGACGTGGGGTACGATGGGCCGGTTCCATCCCCCCTTGCCCAATCGGACGTTGCGGGTCAGCGATGCTCAACCATGAACTGAAGAACCTCGTCCTGACACGCGTCCTGCCGACCGTGAGGACTCCGGGGCAATACGTCGGCGGCGAGCTGAATAGCGTCGTCAAGGACCATGCGACGGTCCGCGGGACCGTCTGCCTGGCCTTCCCCGATACCTATGCACTCGGGATGAGCCACCACGGCCTGCAGGTCCTCTACAGCCTGCTCAATGCCGGCGAGTGGGCCTGCGAGCGCGTCTTCACGCCGCTCCCGGACCTCGAGGCGGGCCTCCGCGAGCACGGCCTTCCCCTGTACAGCCTGGAGACGTTCACGCCGCTCCGCGACTTCGATGTCCTCGGCTTCTCCCTCCAGTATGAGATCTGCGACACGAACGTCCTGACGATGCTGGACCTGGGCGGCATCAGGCTCCGCGCCGAGGATCGGGGGCCGGAGGACACGCTGGTCCTAGCGGGGGGGCCGGGCGGCCAGAATCCCGAGCTGCTGGCCCCGTTCATCGACCTCTTCGTGATCGGCGACGGCGAGCCGAGCCTGCCGGTCGTCTGCGAGCTCTGGACGGGCATGAAGGGGACCGGGCTCTCCCGAGAAGAGAAGCTGGCGAGGATCGCCGCCGAGTGCCCCTGGGCCTACGTCCCGAGGTTCTACGAGCCGATCTACGGCGAAAACGGGACGATCGTGGAGATCCGCCGGCTCCGCGAGGACGTCCCCGCGAGCATCCGCCCGTGCGTCATCCAGGACCTGGACGGGACCCCCTTGCCGACGCGTCCGATCGTCCCGTTCGTCGAGACGGCCCACGACCGCATCGCCATCGAGATCATGCGCGGCTGCCCCTGGCAGTGCCGGTTCTGCCAGAGCACCGTGATCAAGCGCCCGCTCCGCTACCGGACCGTGGAGACCATCGTCCGGGCGGCGCTCGAGACCTACGAGAACACCGGGTACGACGAGATCAGCCTCCTGTCGCTCTCCACGAGCGATTACCCCGACTTCGAGGAGCTCGTCACGCGGATGAGCGAGGTCTTCACCCCGCTCGGCGTGAAGATCTCGCTCCCCAGCCTGCGGATCACCGAGACGCTCAAGAAGATACCGGCGCTGCTCCAGGAGGGACGTCGGAGCGGGCTGACGCTCGCCCCGGAGGTCGCACGCGACGACATGCGCGAGCAGATCCGCAAGCCGATCAACAACGCCGACCTCTACGAAGGCTGCGCCGAGGCGTTCCGTCGCGGCTGGCGCAAGGTGAAGCTCTACTTCATGTGCGGGCTGCCCGGCGAACGCAAAGCGGACCTCGACGGCATCGTCGAGATGGCCGAGACGATCGCCCGGATCGGCAAGGAGGTCACGGGGCGATACGCCGACGTCACGGCCGCCGTGTCCAACTTCGTCCCCAAGCCCCATACGCCCTACCAGTGGAACGGCATGCAGTCCCGCGACTATTTCCACTGGGCGCATCGATATCTCCGGAATCGGGTCAAGCTGCGGTCGGTCTCGGTGAAGTACCACGACGTCGAGCGGAGCATGCTCGAGGGGATCCTGACCCGCGGCGACCGGCGCGTGGCCGCGGCCGTGGAGGAGGCCTGGCGACGGGGTGCCCGGCTCGACGCCTGGACGGAGCACTTCGACTCGAGGCTCTGGTGGAAGACGTTCGAGGACATGGGCATCGACGTCCCCTTCTACAGCCACCGCGAGCGGGCGGTGGACGAGGTCTTGCCCTGGGACCACATCCACATCAAGTATGGTCGCGACTACCTGGCCAAGGAGCAGAATCGCTCGGTGGTCCAGCTCGAGGCCATGGCGGGGGCGGTCTGAGTGCCGCCGACTCTTCCGGACGGACCGACGAGCCAATCCGAGGGACGGATCGATGCGGCTGTCGTCGCCTGCCTCCTCGGCGCCGCGGCCTGGTGCCTCCTGCTCCGCGCCCCCCTGATCCTGAACGCACCCTCCCATCTTGATAGCGACCTGGCCGTGGACGGGCTGACGCTGATCCACGCCATGCACGGGCACGGGCGCTGGCACTATCCCGGCACGCCCTTCAGCGGCACCCTCGCGGTCCTCCTCAGCCTGCCGCAGGCGTCGATCTGGGGTGCGAACGCGATGACGCTGGTCAGCGGCGGTGCGGTCGCGCACGTCCTCCTGCTCGTCGGCGTCTTTCAACTGGCCAGGCTCGCCTACGGCCGCGGCCCGGCGCTCTGGAGCCTCGTCCCCCTGACGTTTTCGTCCACGGGCATGATCTGGCTTTCCGGCCGGATCACCGGCGGCCACCTCCTGGTCGCCGCCTGGAGCGCCTGGGCCTGGGTCTTCTGGCTAGGGCTCACTCGCCGCGGCGGATTGTTCCGCTCGACCTGGCTAGGGATCTGGTGCGGGCTCGGGCTCTACGGCGATTCGATGTTCCTCATGACCCTCCTGGGCCTGGGCCTTGCCGGCGGGCTGGCGGCCCTCCGGGGTTGCCGGCCGGTCGGCCAGGGGAGCATCCGCTCGCGGGCCGCCTCGGTCCTCGTCCTGGCCCTGGGCTTCCTGGTCGGGGTTGCGCCCCGCTGGATCGGGGCCATGGTGGATCCGCATGACCCCTATCACGAGCAGTTCGTCGGGAGCCTCGAGCCCGGACTGCTCCGCGAGCACGCGCGAATCCTCCTGCTCGAGTGCGTTCCCCGCCTGATCGCCGGACATCGACTGCCGGGCCTGGAGGCCGATCCCGACCCGTCCAGGCTCGGGGAAGGGGGACCGCTCTGGACGGGAGTCGCGGCCCGGAAGGCCGTCGGCTGGACGGCCTATCCGTTGACGGCCCTGTCGCTGGGGCTCTTCGCCGCCGGGGCAGGGGCGCTCGCCCTCGCCGCTCGGTCGGCCCCGGATGCCGCGGCCAGGTCGATGTCGGCGGGGCTCGTCGCCTGCTCGGCAGCCATCGCGGCGGCGTTCGTGATCAATCGGAACATCTTCAATGCGGACAACTATCGATACCTCGTCCTCTGGCTGATCCCCTGGCCGCTCGGTTTCGGGCTACTCCTCGACCACTGGGCCCGGAGCTCCGCCGGCCGGATCGTCGCGGCGGCCTCGTGCGCGGCCTTGTTCGCGATCCTGTTCACCTGGGACGCCGGCTCATGGTATCGTCGACTTGGCTGGCTCGATGGACGGAATCTGCCGACCCGGAGACGCGTGGACGACCCCGCGCTTCGGTGGCTGGAAGAGCATCCGGACGTGTCGGCGATCCTCGGCGATTACTGGGACGTCTATCGGCTTTCGTTCCTCCGCGGCGGAGTAGTCCGGGGCGTGCCGTACTCCATCTACCCCGACCGATTCCCGGAATGGTCGGCGGGCCTGCCAGGCAACCGCCCGCGGATCCTGGTCGCTCGCCGGACGCCCCAAGGCGGGCCATTCGTCGAGGCGGCCCTCCGCGATGGGGCGAGGGTGCTCCACCGAGAAGGCGGCCTGACGATCCTCGACTGGCCCGCGACCGGGAGCCGCGGGCCGAATCCCGCGCGATGACCCGTTCGAGTCCCACTGACCGCCGCCCTCGGCCGCGTCGAAGTGTCGGAAAGGAATGCCCGTGGGCGATGACGTGCCGGCGGCCGACCCCGCCGAAACCTGGTTCCGCAAGACGGCCTGGGGCTGGCCAGACGCCCTGGCGCTGGCGCTCTGGAGCGCCACCGTCGCCTGGCTCTTCTGGGACGCGGTGCGTCTCCACGGTGCGCTCTTCTACTTCGACATCACCGAGATCAACTACCCCTACCGCGCCTTCTTCGCGGAGGAGCTTCGCGCCGGGCGATTCTCCCGCTGGTGCCCCTGGCTCTACTGTGGGCTGCCCCTCTACAGCGAGAGCCAGGCCGGGTATCTCCACCCGCTCAAGTACATCCTCTATCCCTGGATCGAGACCTGGAAGGCCTTCAACCTGGATACGATCCTGTCCATCTGGCTGACGGGTGCCGGCACGTACGGCTGGCTCCGGCGGCATGTCGGGCCGGCCGCCGCCCTGACCGGCGGCGCGATCTTCGGGATCGGCGGCTTCACCTGGGCGCACCTGGTCCACACCAGCATGATCAACGCCCTGGCGAGCGTCCCGATCA
This sequence comes from Aquisphaera insulae, assembly GCF_011064615.1. Taxonomy (GTDB): domain Bacteria; phylum Planctomycetota; class Planctomycetia; order Isosphaerales; family Isosphaeraceae; genus Aquisphaera; species Aquisphaera insulae. The sequence continues at coordinate 42,677 of NZ_JAALJH010000068.1, forward strand.
TGATCTGGGCCCTGGAATGGTCGTGGGACCGGGGCCACTGGCGCGGGGTCGTGATCGGGGCGGTGGCCATGGCCTGTCAGGTCTTTGCCGGCCACCTCCAGGATGTCCTCCTGACGGCCGGGATGGTCGCCTGCTACGGCGGATTCCGCGGCCTCACCGCCGGCGCCGGCCCGGCCCGGTGGCGGGACCCGGCCATGGCCGCCGCGCTCGTCATCCTGGGCGTGCTGCTCTCGGCCATCCAATGGATCCCGTCCAAGGAGCTGCTCGACCGATCGCCGCGGGCGGGGGGGCTCAGCTACAACGACCTCACCTATGCGTCGTGGTCCCCCGAGCTCTTGCCGACGCTCCTGATGCGTGAGGCCTACGGCAGCCGCGCCCGCGACACGGACTGGATGGACGGCTTCTATCCATATCACGAGATGGATGCCTACCTGGGGGCGCTCGGGCTGGCGCTCGCGTTCGTCGGGATCGGCGGGCCCGGGCGCCATGATCGCTGGACGGGATTCTGGTCGGGGCTGGCGGTCGTCGGCGGGTTGCTCATGCTGGGCAAGTTCACCTTCCTCTTCGACCACGCCCACCGGATCCCCATCCTGGGCAGTTCCCGAGAACCGGCGCGGTTCGTCCTCTGGGTCTCGCTGGCGGTGGCGGCGATGGCGGCGGTCGGCGTGGAGCGGCTCTCGCGACCGGGCGCCGTCCGGCTCGGCGGGGCGGTCCGGCTCCTGCTCGTGCTGGCGGTGGCATCGGCCCTGATCCTGGCGTACATCTATTCCCCGGTCTGGACGACCCCCCGGCGATGGAGCCAGCCCTACCACCTCGAGCGATACCGATGGCTCGGGCAGGAGCTCCTCCGGGGCGTGGCCCGCAACCTCGCGATCGTCGTCACCGGCCTGATCGTGGCATCGAGGATGGCGAGATCCGCGAGCGAGCCGCTCCGTTCGAGGCTCGCCTGGATCCTGCCGATCCTGGTCCTCATGGACCTGTCCTCGGCGCATGCCTGGGATGCGCCGACGGTCGCCCCCGAATACTGGACGAAGCCCCCGGCGACCGTCGAGCGGCTCCGGTCCGACCCGGATTTCATTCGCGTCTTCGGCGACGGCGACAAGCACTCGGGCGAGCCGGGCTATGCCTCGGAGCCGGTGGACTTCCTCCGCGTCCGAGATCCCCTGGACTGGAGCCTCTCGGCGGCCTGGGGACTGCGCGGTGACAAGGGCGAGACACCGATGAGGTCCAAGCGCCTCCTCGACTACTTCGATGCCGCGAACCATCCGGGCTGCGGCCGATTCGACCTCGAGAGCGTAACCCACGTCGTCGTGGGCCGGGGCCAGCGCGAGGCTTTCACCCCCAGCAAGCCGGTCGGCTCGGCCTTCCTCCACCGCAACACGCGGGCCCTCCCCCGGGCCAGGCTCCTCGGCCTGCCCGCCTATGCAAAAGACGACGCGGAAGCCGCGGCGCTGCTGGAGAAGCTGGGCGCCGAGAACCGTCACCGGATCATCGTGGAGGATCCGACGCGTCCCCTGTCGGAGGCCGTCGAGGCATCCGGCCGGGCGGAGATCGTCGAGGATCTCCCCGAGCTCGTGGCCGTGGAGACGAAATCGGAGGGCCCTTCCTACCTCCTCCTGGCGGACACGTTCGACCCCGGCTGGTCCGCGACGGTGGACGGCCAGCCCGCCGAGATCCGCCCCGCCTACGTCGCCTTCCGGGCGGTCTATCTCCCCGCCGGTCCGCACCGGGTCATTTTCCGATACCGCCCGGCCGGCTTCATGACCGGGGCGGCCATCTCGGCGGCCGGCGTCGTGCTCGCGATCCTCCTGCTGCTGATGGGTCGTGCATCCGCATCAGACTTAACGAGTCACGCGATCCTGCCTCAACTCCCCCGGGCTCGATTCGTCCTCGTGTTCGCGTCGATCGCGATCATCGCGGCGTCCGTGATCGCCATCGGCCCCGGCTTCCAGGTCCATTCGAGTAGCCGCTGGAAGAACTCCTTCCATCGCTTCACCTGGGGCGCCGGGATCGAAGCGATGAAGGAATTCCGCCAGTGACGGTCCCAGTCCGGGTGAGCGGACATCCCCTTCCGGACCCCGACATGACCCCTCGCCCACAGGCCCGGATTGCCCGGTCGCGATTGGCTTCGTTTGTCGGATCGCCGACGTTGAATGTTATCCGCAAATCCTTATCCTGAAATGCATTAGGCGCTGGTTTTCGATTGGCTTTGCCCCCCATTTTCTGCCAATTCCGCCGGCCCGCGTCCTCCGCGCGGGCCGGCGCCGGTGCGTTCCTCACCGAGACCGAATTGTCAAGGAGCCTTCCGAGGTTCCCGCACGCACGGCGCGCAAGAATCTCTCCCTACTCAATACAGTCCCGACGAGCCCGTTCCGAGTTTCACAAAAATGGAGAAAATCGGCGCGCGTGCCTCTACAATCGCGCCGTGGCAATCGGCACATCCGGACAGGCGCCTCCCCCATGCGACTCCTCTTCTCCTCGACCCATTGCCTCCTCGACCCCTCCAGCGGCGCGGCGATCGCCACGCGGGAGCTGCTCTCGAGCCGCGGGGCCGAGTGCCGGGCGTTCACGGCCGGAGTGCTCGACTATGAGGAGGAGACGTCCCTGGGCCAGGCCCTCGGCACGCTCGGGCTGCCGACGGCTCGGTTCGCGGCGGACCTGGGCGGGGGGCGCGCCGCGGAGGTCATCGACGTGGAGGCGGGGCGCGTCAGGTGCACGATCCTCGCCACCCGGTCGAGCCGCGCGGAGCGATCGCCGGACCGGGAGGAATCGGCGAGCTTCCTCGAGCTGGCCACGCAGGTCCTCGACCGCTTCCGACCCGACGCCCTGCTCACCTACGGCGGCCACCCGGCGAGCCTCGAGCTGATGCGGCGGGCGAGGGCTCGCGGCATCCGGGTGGCGTTCCACCTGCACAACTTCGGCTACCGCGACCGGATCGCCTTCGAGGACGCGGACGTCGTCATCTTCCCCTCGGAGTTCTCCCGCCGCCATCACGCCCGGCTCCTCGGCCTGGACGGGCCGGTGATCTCCAACGCCATCGACCTGTCGCGGGTGGTCGTCCCCGAGGCCGAGCGAGTCCCTCGTTACGTCACGTTCGTGAACCCGCAGCCGGCCAAGGGGATGACCGTCTTCGCCCGGATCGCGATCGAGCTCAACGCCCGCCGCCCGGACATCCCGCTGCTGGTCGTCGAGGGCCGCGGCACGGCCGAGGCCCTGGGCCGGCTGCCGGTGGACCTCTCCGGGCTGGCGAACCTCCACCGGATGGCCGTCACGCCCGACCCGCGCGACTTCTACAAGGTCAGCCGGGCCGTGCTCGTCCCGTCGCTCTGGCGCGAATCCCTGGGCCGGGTGCCGGTGGAGGCCCTGGCCAACGGCATCCCCGTGCTGGCCAGCGACCGCGGGGCGCTGCCGGAGACGCTCGGCGACGCCGGCTTCCTCTTCACCATTCCTGAACAATACATGCCGAGCTCCCTGGAGATCCCGACCGCCCGCGAGGTCGCCCCCTGGCTGGCCATCCTTGAGAGGCTCTGGGACGACCCGGACTTCGAGGCACGGCATCGCGAGCTCGCCCTGCGGGAATCCCGCCGCTGGGATCCCGCGGAGATCGCGGGGCAGTTCGAGCATGCGCTGCATCCTATCCAGAACCACGATCGCCCATCCTGACCCATGACCATTACATTCCGTCTTCTCATGTTCTTCCTTGTCAAAAAACAAGCGCTCATTCATTCCCCCAAGACTCGAATGGTCGGAAATACGCGCAAAAGTGAAGGCGAGTCTTCATGACTCGAAACAAATTTTTCCGGGATTTTGTGCCGCCGTTAACGATCCCTCGAAGCCGCAATCCGGCAAGGACTTAAGGATTTCATCGGCGCCCCGCCGTCGGCAAAACATGGTCGAAATCGACCAGCCGGCGGAGACAAATTTCTTGACATGGCCTGGATCTGGCTTATCATCGCCACCCGTCCAAAAGAACCTCTTTCGATTTGATCCTATCGTTAACTTCTCATGCGAGCTCGCGGGATGGCATCCGGGGAACCGGGCCGTCCGGACGGGGCTCGGCTCGATCGACTGATACCGACTGGGGCGTCACCCCGCGGACGCGGCATGCGCCGGGGCGTTCGGGGTGATGAGGGAACGGTCCGCGAAGGCCGAGGGATCGCATCATGAGCAAGCTGCGCCTGACCTTCACCGAGCGCCGCCGTGCGCGCATGGCGCTCAAGTTCGACACGCTCGACCAGATCGAGCAGCGGGTGATGGTCACCGAGCCCATCAGCCTGACGGCCCTGAGCCTGGGCATCCCGCTGGGCCTGAGCACGATCCTCGGCCGGGAGGACGACCGGGCCGGCGCGGCACCGGCAACAGCCCGGATCGGTCGGCCCACCGCCCCGGCGGGCCAGGCGCCGGCCGTGGCGGATTCAAGCCCCGCGCGGACGATCGACCTCGTCCCCATGCTGAGATCCCGGTCGGGTGTGCCATCCGCCGGAAGAGGGGCCCCACTTCCGGCGGTCGGCGTGAACAGGCCAGCCTCCGATGGCGACTGGCTGACGCTGGTTCCTCGCCCATCCGAGCCGACCGGCGGAATCTCGGGCCCCGCCGTGCCGGCGAGGACTGGCGGGAACGCGGGCGGCCCGGCCGTCGGCTCGCAGGTCTCCGCGCCGGCCTCGTTCCCCACCACCTCGACCGGCGTGATCTCCCGGCTCAACATCACGGCGCCGGCCTCCGCGGCCCCGCTCGCCGCGGCGGCGTCCGCCTCGACGGCCTTGGACTCATCGGCGGTGGCTCGTTCGGGCCAGGACTCGGCGTCCAGCCTGCTGAACGGGCGCTGGAACAAGATCCATCCCAACACCATCTACGTCTGGAAGACGTGGCACAGCGTCGACTACGTCAGCGGCACGACACTCTTCGAGGGCTTCGAGCAGATCGCCAACATGGGCGGTGCCGCCGACTATCGCGCCCAGGCCATGAAATGGGGGACGTTGACGTTCCCCATCACGTACTATGCGAACACCTATAGCTGGGATACCTCGTCACTCACGGCCGCCCCTTCGGTCGTCGTCGCCGGCAGTATCTCCGGTGCCAACTCGCCCCATCTCACATTCACCTGGGCCGCGAACAACTCGGTCGCGAGCATCCGGACGATCGTCCTCACGATCACGGCGCACAACGGCACGATCGCGACGAAGAGCTATCCGATCTACGTCCCGGCGGTCAGCGGCGCCACGGGGATCACCACCCCCACCTATTCCGACGTGATGCCGTCGGACCTGGTCCTACCCGGCGGGGACGAGATCCCCGCCCAGTACGCATCGATCGTCAGCCAGACCGGGGCGCTGCACACGACGATCAACCTCCCCTCGTACAACCCCAACATCGCGGGCCTCTCCCTCGAGTACAACTCGCTCTCGGCCGACCCGAAGCCGATCTTCGTCGCCCGCCACACGATCAACGAGAGCCCCGACCCGCCGACCCAGGTCACCGGCCAGGTGACCGTGGGCGCGGCGGCCGGTTCGACGACCACGTATACCGGGACCTCGGCCCTGGAAGGGGGCGACATCCTCCAGATGGGCCTCCAGGACGACGTCAGCTCGCTGAGCACCGGCCGCTACAGCTACACGGCCACCATCGCCGACTCGTACACGAGCCTCGTCACGACCACGTACAGCGGCTCGATGACCGTGATCAACGAGTCGGCCAACGCCTTCGGCGCCGGGTGGACGCTCGCGGGCTGGCAGCGGGTCCTCTCGAGCGGCAGCGGCGCGGCCGTGCTCACCGGCAACGGGACGAGCCTCTGGTTCGCGCTCAGCGGCGGCAGCTACGTCACCCCCTCGGGCGACTTCTCCACGCTCGTCCAGAACGGCGACGGCAGCTTCACCCGCACGCTCAAGGACGGCACGAAGCTGAATTTCCGCTCGGCCGACGGCTACGAATCGTCGGTCGTCGATCGCAACGGGCTGCGGACGACCTTCGCCTACGACGCCACCAATGGCAAGCTGACGACGATCACCGACCCCTATAGCAAGATCACGACCTTCGCCTACGACGGATCGGCCAAGCTCCAGACGATCACCGACCCCGCCAGCCGCATCACCACCTTCACGCACAGCGGCGCCAACCTCGCCACGGTCAAGTACCCCGACCTTGCGGTCAACACGTACACGTACGATTCCTCCCATCGGTTGACGTCGATCGCCGACGCACGCACCAACCTGGAGACGATCGCGTACGACTCCGCCGGGCGGGTGGGGACGATCACGCGATCGGACAGCAGCACGCAGCTCTTCTCCGCCTTCCAGGAGCAAGGGTACTCCTCGACCGGCTCGACGGGCTACAACATCTTCAGCGAGTCGTCCTCCACGTACACCGATCCGCTGGGGCGAGCCTGGTCGATCCGGCCGGACTGGCGAGGGCTCGGCGTCAGCAGCCAGCCGCTGGACCCGGCCGGCAACGCCTCCACCAGCCTGATCGACGCCAACGGCCTGCCGAAGGTGAGCATCGACGGCCTGGGCCGCGTCACGACGTCCGCCTACGACGCGAAGGGGAACCTCACCGGCCAGACCCGGCCCGACGGGAGCACCATCGCTTATAGCTACAATTCCTACTCCGAGGTCACGTCGGCGACCGACCCGCGCGGCAAGATCACGACCTACACCTACGACAGCGGCGGCGGCGTCTCGGGGAACCTCAACGGCAACCTGATCGGCGTCCGCGACCCTCTCAATGACCTGACGACGATGACGTACTCGGCGACGGGCCGCCTGGCGACCGTCACCGACCCGCTGAACCACACCACCAGCCTGGGCTACGACTCGCAGGACCGATTACTCACCGTCACCTACCCCGGCCCGGCCTCCGCCTACCTGTCGTACGACGCCAAGGGGAACGTCGCCTCCGCCACCAACGAGCTGGGCAAGGTCACGACGTATGCCTAC